>JBDIAW010000035.1:0-23908 GCA_039812585.1 Actinomycetota bacterium
ACCTCCATCCTGCGAAGACCTTGACCCTCACCCCGCCAGCGACGCGCGCAGAGCTACACCCTCAAACCGGAAGAGCCCAGTAAACCTGGGGTGAACTCCGCCGATGCAGGATTTGCCATTTCAGCAGTGGGAATCAGCCAAACCGTGCAGAACAATGACATTGACGATTATGAGATGTATGGCATTGAAACCACTGGCAATGGCACCACAGTTGTGGGTAATACCATCACTCAAAACTCCACGTTAGTGGGAACAGGCACTGCGGTGATTGTCAACAGTGCGCGCCCTGGCTTCGCCCAACCGGCGCAGATCGCCCACAACCTCATTGAACGCGCCGGGTTGGGCATCTCGATCTGGTCTAACGCCGGTTACGCCTCCATCGTGTCCAACCAGGTGATCAATACCACTACCGGTATCGCGGTGGACTCCCAAGACCCTGGCACCGGCTTCGAGGCGATCGGTAACACCATCATCTACGATCATCCCGCCGCAGGCGATGCCGGCGTACGGGTCGCGTTTCTCACCTATTCCACCGGCAACAAGGGGGTCAAACGCACTCGCATCGCCACCAATACGGTTCAGTACCGGCCCGGGGCGTGGTCACCGGTCAGCCCCACCAGGGAGTGGATGGTCAAGGTGGCCACCGATAACGTGACGATTACGGGCAATACCTTCGACGCTGGTGCAGGGCATCCAGGTGACGGGGTGCCCCGTGTGGGCGGCGAGGGAGTCAGCAACCCCGGTCTGGTGGTAACGGGCAATCATTTCTTGCACGGGGTCAAGCTGTCCACCACTGGCTTCACCCGACCTGTTCTGGGGAGTAATACCGTGGACTGACGCAGGCAACAGCTGCGAAAGGAAGAGCGATCATGGTTCACAGTGTGCACCGGGCGGGAGGTGCCCTGCTGGTGATGTTGGGGGTGTTGATGGCGGGGTGTCAAGGGGCCACGACCCAGACTCCAACAGTTATCTCCTCGCCGTCCAGCTCTGTGCCCAGTCCGGCCACCTCCTCAGCCAGCCTGCCCTCCAGTCCCTCTGACCAGGTGCCATCGACAGTGCACACTTCACCCTCTGCGCAGTCGGCTACGATCACGACTGCGGCCTTACGACCCAGCGGGCCGGTGGTAGCTCGCAGTGGGCAGCGGATCTCCGGCTTGCGCATCAGCACCACCAAGGGGCCTTGTGTGATCGTGCCGGCCAACGTCTCCCACGTCACGATCGTGGGCAACCAAATCGGGCCCTGCGCAGCGGCAAGTCCGCAGGTGGGCATCCTCATCCAAGCCAAAGCCACTGCGGTCACCATAAGCGGTAATCGCATTCATGACGTGGCCTCCGGGGTCTATGCCGTGGGTGCGATGCACCCCATCATTTTCGAAAACAACACGGTGTGGAATGTGCTGGGTCCCATGCCGCGCGGGCAAATGATTCAGTTTGACAAGGTCAACGGCGGGAGTGGGCAGAGTCGCATTGTGGGCAATATCAGTGACAAAAATCTGGCCACCCGTACTACTCATTACGAGGACCACATCAACATGTTTTCCTCCTCTGGCAGTGCTAGTGCCCCCATTCTCATTGCCTGCAACAAGATTCGCGGAGGTGACTCCACCAGTGGGTCGGGCATTATGACCGGAGACTATGGGGGAGGGTTTATCCACGTGAAAAACAACGCGGTGGTCTTAACACCTAACGCCGGCATTGGCGTGGTGGGAGGCCGCAACATCACCGTGACGGGCAACGCTGTCTATGCCGCCGGCGCGACGGCGGCCAGTAAAACTCAAGTGGGGGTTTTCGTCATGGGGATCAACTCAACCCCAACCGATATCAACATTGTGGGTAACCGGGCCATCGCGCGCTCGTGGCTGCAAGGGGATGGCTCGACGTGGGGGGGTTACTGGTCGGATGGTCAAGCCGTGCGTCTTGACCAGCATGGCAACACGTGGGGCGATGCCACGCTGAACGCTGGTGTGTTCTCTACGCGCCTGCCGGGATGTTGAGGTGTCAGGGACGGTCACAAACAGGTCGCAGAGCTTGGGCCCACCTGTGATCTTGACTGGTGATAGGAGATGATGAGCCGTGTGTCTGATCAGTTCCCCGCCCCGCCCCCCGGTAGTAGTTCTGTGCCTGCTCCAGGTCTAACTCCCCCCTCTCGTGGCTATGCCGGCTTCCCTTCGCAGACACAACTGCCCTGGTTTCGCCGCAGAGTCCCAGTGATCTTGGCGGCGAGCT
The DNA here is from genome assembly GCA_039812585.1 of Actinomycetota bacterium. Lineage (GTDB taxonomy): Bacteria > Actinomycetota > Actinomycetes > JBDIAW01 > JBDIAW01 > JBDIAW01. The sequence goes on from JBDIAW010000035.1 coordinate 2,227, forward strand.
TGGTGCCGATTCTGGTGATCGCTGCGGTGGTGGTGAAGCTTTCCCCGCGTGGTGAGCATCAATCTGGCCCGGTCACGCCGATCACCCAGGTGCCCACGCAGTCCTTCGAGCAACCCTCCTCACCACTGACTACTGCGTCTGGCACATCGAGTGCAGCAACTTCTTCCTCCGTGCCATCCAGCGCGTCTAGCACCTCTTCGCGTCCTTCTGGCCCCGGTGTTTACCCGGCCAACAATGCTGCAGCTGTGGCTCAGGTACTACCCGCACGGGGGCAAGGGGCGCTTTTTGGCATGTGGATCTCCTCAGGGGGAGACATTCGCACGTTGGAAGCCAAAACTGGACAGCAGTTCGGCGCGGCGCGGCGTTACAAGGACTTCAACGCCAACCAACTCTGGCCCAATGCCGAGGATCAAGCCTTGGCGGCGGGTGGCCGTTTGGTGCACGTGACGTGGGAAACCATGTCTTATAACGGTGGCTACGACTCATCGGTGCAGCCGGCCCCTGCGGTCAACGCCTATGACTCCCACAGCCATCAACAGCGGAAAATGTGGACCTATGCCCAGATTTTGGGCGGTATGTTGGATCGCTATATCGATACGGTGGCCCAGCGAGTGAAAGATTCTGGAGCCATCTACATGATCGACTTCAATGCTGAGGCTGATGACGCCAAGGATGTGGGAGGCTCCAACACCCAACGCCAAGCTGCCGGCACCTCTGCAGAGTTTGCCGCCAGCTATCGCTACATCGTCAACCGCTTCCGTGCGCTGGGGGTCACCAATGTGGTGTGGGCCATCACCTGGTCGGGTTGGATGGCCAAATACCCCGACAAGCAGCAGGTCTTTCGCGACCTCTGGCCAGGTAAGGGCTACGTCAACATCATCACCTGGGACCCCTACAACTCCACCGCGAGCAATTGGCGCACGTTCAGCGACATTGTGACCCCCATGTACCGCGCGCTGCAGGGGGGCATGCTCGATGCGGTGGACCCCACCGCCAAGAATCTGCCCTACGGCTTAGGGGAGTTCGGGAGCGTCCCCGACGCACGCCGCCCCCAGTGGTTGCGCGATATTCCCGCTCAACTGCCCAAGTTTCCTCAAGTGACTTACCTGACCTACTACTCCAGCGGCTCCTGGGGTGAGTTGCATCACGACGCAGCCGCTATCGGCGCTCTGGGGCAGGCCCTCCGCAGCTCTTACTTCGTGCGCCGTACTCCTACGGTGCGTTAGCAGATAGACCAAGGGGTGGTTTTTCTGCGCCCTCCAGCAGAGATCACCCCTTGTGGTGATGGCGACCTGCGTTGTAGGACGGGTGGGTGGCATCGCGGGTCGATGAGGGCGGGTGCGGGTGCCAGCCTTTACAGTGGTCAGTTGTGGTTCTCTATGCGGCTTATGGCGGAAACATGGACCCCCGGCGCATGCTGGAGCGGGCCCCCCACTCTCCCCAGGCAGGTACCGGCTGGGTACAGGGGTGGCGGCTGACCTTCGGGGGGGAGCAGCTGGGGTGGAATGGTGGGGCACTGGCCACCCTCGTTGAGGCTGACGATGAGCAGGTTTTCGTCGCGCTTTACGATTTGACCCCCGCCGATGAGAAAGCTCTTGATATCTGGGAGGGCGGTGAGCTGGGCTGGCATCGCAAAATCCGGGTGCGCGTGCAAACCCTCGATGGGGAGGTGGCTGCCTGGGTATACGTGCTCGATGATTACGAGGGAGGGCTTCCCTCCGCTTGGTATATCGGAGTTTTAGCCGATGCCGCCGAGGTGGCTGGCGCTCCAGCAGATTATGTCGAGGCATTACGCAATCGTGCCTGTCACAGCACCAGCGATGATCCTCCACCAAAGAACTCATAGAGAAGTGCAAGTGCCCCATTTCGGGAATTGGCTGAAAGGTTCCCTCCCAACGGCTATCAAGGGCGAAGGGCACAACATGTGAGACGCTGCCGATGTGATGAGGCATTCTGCTCACCGAGGTGGCATCGCATTCGACATACTTCCCCTGGAGTTTTTGCTACGACCGGCAAAAGCCCACGGTGGAGGGAGCAGTAGTGAATCATCAAATGATGGCTTTAGGCGGCGGCCCACTGGGCCGGTTGATGCGGGGGATATCACCTCAGCGCTGGGTGGTCCTCATGGCGACAGTGATAGCGCTGCTGCTGCTGGTAACGGGGTTAAGTAGCGGGCGCGTCGACGCAGCCGCCACGCCCACCCCAGAAGCAGCCTCCCCAACTGCTATCGGTCCCTCACGAACCCTGACGTTGATCACCGGTGACCAGGTCATCGTCACCGGCGATGGTCAGGCAGGCCTGACCTTCCTACCTGACCCGACCCGGCGCCCCCACGGGGCCTTCACCAGCACCAGGAATGGGCGTCTGCACATCGTGCCCAACGACATGCTCGGATTGGTGCCACGGGTGTTGGACTGGTCGCTGTTCGACGTCCAGGCGTTGGCCGCTCAGCAAGACCGGCTGGCCCGTCTGGGTCGCTCTGGGTCGCTGAGGGTGATCACGGCGGGTAACTCAAACTCCACGGTGGGTCGCCAGCTCAGTGCCGCCTCCACCGCAGGCAACTCCACCTCTCTGGCAGGGATCGACGCGCGGGCGCAAACCCTCACGCTGGCTCAAGCGCGCCGCGTGGGGGCCAGCCTGGTTCAAGCTCACCGCAGTGTGGCCTCGGCGGCGGCGTCTGGGCCTGAACGAATGCAGCAGACTTTGCGTCAGGTGGCTCCGAGCACGATGTGGCTGGATCGGGCCGTGCAACTGAGTCCCGAGCAGCGGTCGGGCCAAGCAGCAGCCAGTTTTCCGGCTGCCTCGGGATGGGACACCAATCTCACCCAGATGGGAGCACCTCAGGCCTGGCAAGCCAAACTGACCGGTAAGGGAACCACCATAGCGGTTCTCGACACCGGAGTTGACCCCAACCACCCGGACCTGAAAGGCAAAGTGGCCGACAGCCAAACCTTTGCCATGATGTCGGCTGATAGTGGAGATCACATGGGGCATGGCACCCACGTGGCAGCCCTGGCAGCTGGTGCCGGCAAGGTAGCCCCGACCCAGCGGCGCGGGGTTGCCTACGAGGCCAAAATCCTTAACGGCAAGGTGCTCGACGATAACGGTGGCGGGTTTGAATCCGACATTATGGCGGGGATGCAGTGGGCGGCTCAAACCAAAAAAGCCAGCGTTGTCTCCATGAGCCTAGGTGGGTTCGTGATGTTTGAGAATGACCCTATGTCGGTGATGGTTGATCGACTGACTGCCAGTACTGGCAGCTTGTTTGTGGTGGCGGCGGGCAATGCTGGCCAGGGAACCGTCGGCTCGCCTGGCATGGCTGACCAGGCGTTGACCGTGGGTGCGGTGGACGCGCGGGGAGCGTTGGCGCCCTTCTCCAGCTATGGCAGGCAGTATGGGCCGGGCATCAAGCCAGAGATCACCGCGCCCGGTGTGGACATCATTTCCGCCTGCACCACCACCATGCAGCCCGAGCCTTGCCAAGGCCCTTTCTTGTCGATGTCGGGGACTTCCATGGCTACCCCGCAGGTTGCTGGTGCTGCTGCCCTGGTCCGCCAGGCTCACCCCTCATGGACCCCGGCGCAGGTCAAGGCGGCGCTGGTGGGCACGGCAGTGACCAACCCGGACGAGTCGGTGCGGATGCAGGGTGGGGGGTTGGTGAACATCCCCGCCGCAGCTGCGGATGTGGTGGTGCCCTTGACCTCTACAGTGGACGCGGGTAGCTACTCCCTGAATCGGCAGACCCCGCCGGTGACGCGCACGCTGACCTGGGCCAACACCTCCACCACGGCGGTGAACTTGGCTTTGAGCCTGGACAACGACCCGGCCACCCCGCGGGCGCTGGCTAGCGTCACTCCTTCGATGATCACGGTGCCCGCAGGTGGGCGGGCTAACGCCACCCTGACGGTGCGCCCGGGCGCCCTCTCCGGCCCCGGCTACTACGGCGGTGAAGTGGTCGCGACCCCCGTGCAAGCCAATGCCGCTGTGGACCGCCCCGACGGCATCGCTTTTCAGGTCCAGGTCAAACCGCGCTCTCACACAGTCACGATGAAGTTCCTCGATGAGTCGGGGCTGCCCGCCTCCATGGTGGCCCCCCAGATGCTGGATCTGGCCAACTATCAACGGGGATATCAGGTGCCCATCGGTACCCAGGTGGAGCCGGATGGCGTCGTGCGCCTCACCGATGTTCCCGAAGGCACCTATTGGCTCTCGAGTGTATGGGCCACCATGTCGGCAGGTCTGGATCCTTTGCGCTACCACTGGCGCGTCTTGCCGCAACTGGACGTGACCAGCGATGTGAGTGTGGTCTTCGACGGCAAGGCCAGCACCCCGATCAGGGTGAGCGCTGAAGGCAAGCTCACCCAGAGCGCCCTCACCACACTGGTGATCAAGGGTCGAGACGAGGCCGGGCAATCGTTCCACCAAGGCCTCTTTGCGGTGACCGACTTTGAGCAGGTGGCAGTGCAACCCTTCGACAAGCCCAGCCAGGCCCGCGTGGAGACCATGCTCACCTCCCGGTTGCAAACCCCCCCGTTGCGTTTCACGACTCCAGGCCAGGAACGGATCAACGCCTACCAGATGATCGACTCCCCTTCGTTAACGGGCAAGAAAACCCTGCCAGTTAAGGATGTGGGCACCGGAACCGCTCAGCGGTTTGCCGATGCTCACGTCGCCGGGGCGATTGCTGTCGTCCATCGTTCCCCAATGCCTGCCCAGATGGCCTACATAAACGCGGTGCAGGAGGGTGCGGCGATGGTGCTCTTTGCTAATGACAGCAATCAATCCTGGGCGGTCCCTGTTTCCCCGGAGGACAACTCTGACCGGCGGCCGGCTGCCTTTACGGTGACTGCTGCTGAAGCCGCGCTGCTGCTCGCTAGCAAACAGGCCACCCTCCAGTTCAACCCCACCCAGTCACCCTCGTACAACACTGTGTGGATCACTAAGGATGGTTTCCCCTCTCCGCGCCTGGTGGTGGATCAAGCTCGCCAGCAGCGGATGAGTCGCACCCTGCACAGTCTGGGTCTGGTGCCAGGAGTGTCCCGTTACGACTTCGCGTCCGCTGGCGTTGCAGCTGTTGTCCCTGGGTATGAGCGCTTCACCCTGCTGATAAGCGCACAGAGCCGAGAGGGGACCCAGTGGTGGGAGTACTCCGACCCGGGGACGTGGGCTCACCTCGCTAACGTCTACCCGCAAGAGGGGGGGCAATACATCACCGTGTCAGTGGACTCCACCAAAGCTGGTCAGGTCGGCCAGCAGCGCTGGATGTCGGGGTTATGGCAGCAGCCTGCCTCCTACAACCACTGGGAGCCTCGTCTGGACGGCCAGCCCCCTCGAGTAGCCACCCGCAGCGGGAACACCCTCTACCTCAACGTGCCGGTCTTTGCCGATGGTGGGGGACATCCGGTGCTCAACGGTTTCGTGCAGGCTAACGACAACCCTGACCAGCCCATCACCACCGTCTACACCGTGCGCAAGGACGGCAAGCAGGTCGGCAGTGCCCAAACCCCCGCCGCCGTGGTGCCGGTGCCGCAGGGCCCGGGAGCCTTCCAACTGCGCTACCAGGTGGGCCTGCCCACTAACGGTTATCGGGCTGACACGACGTGGAGCTTCCCCTCCGCCAGTGAGGACCCCAACCGGCAGGTGCCGCTGCCGCTGTTAGAGGCACAGTGGAAGCTACCGGTGAGTCTGCGCAACGAGCTCATCGGCTCCACGGGCAGTCTGACGCTGTCTAACCCCTATGGCCCGCAGCAGGACGTGACTGGGTTGACGGTGGATCTCAGCCGCGATGGGGGCAAGTCCTGGGTGGCAGTTCCGGTGACCATGACTGGCAAGCGCTCAGCCTCTTTGGCGCTGCCTAAGCTGGCTGCCACCACCGCGTTGACCGTGCGGGTCAACGCCTCCACCACTGGCGGCCTGGCCATCCAGCAGGTCCTCACCAGCCCGGTGCGGGTGCGCTAAGATCCGATCAGTGAAGTACCTGTGAGGTCCTCGCCAGATGGTTGGCGAGGACCTCACAGGTTAAGACCATGGCTGGGTGTGCGCAGGAGAGTGGATGAGCGTGTCGTCGCACTACCAGCCCCCGCGCCGACTGGCCATCATGGTGGTGGTCTATAAATTTTTCAGCGAGTGTTTTCCCATTTATCCCTTGTACGCCGTGATGTTTGCTGACCGGGGAGGTTTAAGCACCGCAGCGATCAGCGTGCTTTTCCTCGTCTGGATCGCGGTGGCCATGGTGGCTGAGGTGCCAACTGGGGTGCTGGGTGACCGTTTATCTCGCCGCGTGGTGTTGGGGTGCTCCCCGTTGCTGACCGGATTAGCGTTCGTGTCTTGGTGGCTGTGGCCGGTGTTCGCGGGGTTTCTGCTGGGGTTCGTGTTGTGGGGAGTGGGCTACTCCCTCCAGTCAGGGTGTTTCCAGGCTTACGTGTACGACGAGTTGGCGGCTGCAGGATGCAGCCCGATGTTTGCGCGGGTTTATTTTCGGGCTGAGGCCGCCGGCTTGGTGGGGCAGGTGGTGGCGTTCATCAGCGCCAGTGTGGTCGGCCCCAGTGGATATGTGACCTTGTTGATCGTTAGTGCGATTATGGCGGGTTTGTCAGGGCTGAGCGTGGTGGCCTTACCGCCGGAAACTACCGCAGGACAACGTCACCACGAAGTGCGTCCAGGGGCGTTAAAACACGCGATGGGCCAGCTACGCAGTCATCCTCAGCTTCGTCTAGTGGTGGTGATGACAGCATTGGTGTGTGGGGTGGGCGCGGGGTTAGAGGAGTTCCCCCCGTTGTATTACCGCGCGCTGGGGCTAGGTACTCAATGGGTTCCCCTTGTGTTGGTGACAGTATTGGTGATCTCCACGGCGTTGACGATGATGGCACGCCGGTGGCCACACCTGTCTTTGACGCGCAACCTGTTATTGGTCGTGGGGCTGATGCTGCTGGTATTGATCACCAGTTGGGCCAGCCTGCCGGTGGCGCTAGCGGGGGTGGTCACTTACCAGGCTGTGATCAAACTGTCTCAGGTGCTGGCACACAACAGCCTGCAGGAGTGCATGACCGGCTCGGCGCGGGCTACGGTGGGTTCCGTCCAAGCGCTGGGGGCGGAGGTGGTGGCCATGGTGATTAGCGCCGGTTATGGGCTGGGCTCCCGGGTGATCGGCCATGATGTGGGGGCGATGCGTCTGGTGGCGCTCGTGGTGGCGTTCACCTGCCTCGTAGCGTGGGGGAGTATCCGCCGGGGAGGCGGCCTTGGAACAGATGTCCAGACCGCCCGGCAGGTAGCCCAGGTGGGCGCGGGCTACATTGCGCCGAAGCCGACCCGACGTGATTCTGGTTCGCCGATCTCCACGTAAGCCAGTTTGTCGGTGGGGATAAGTACTTGGCGGCCCCGTTCGTCCTCCAGGCTGAGCAACGGCTGCTTGCCCGACAGAGCCTCGGTGACCATCGTGTTGATCTGCTCTGACGTAGCACTGGTCTCCAGGCTCAGCTCCCGGGCGGCGTGTTGAACTCCGATCTTCACTTCCACAGCGGCTCTCCTTGGGTTGGTCTGGCAGGGTGCACGCCTGCTCCCTGCCAGGGTAGCTGCTGCCCACTAAGGCAGCTGCTCCTGTCTGGCATCGTGGTTTTGTCGCAGGCAGGTGGTGAAATCAGAGGGTGAGCTCACCTCCTTCTCTCGCGACTGTGCGGCTAGACGCTGCCCAACAGGCAGCAGTGGAGGCTGGATGCCGGCCAGGGGGCTTGCTGGTTGTGGGAGGCCCGGGCAGCGGGAAGACCTCCATAGCGGTGGAGATCCTGAGTCGACTGGTGGCCAGTGTTGATGTCGGCACGGGTGTAGGGCAGTGCCCAGTGGTGGGACTAGCCGCCCGACAACCCTTGGCCAGAGCGCTAGCCACGCACGTCAGCCGACGCAGCACCCGAGCCTTCACTGCCCCGGTGGTGCGCACCCTGCACGGGTTCGCGGTGGACTGCCTGGGTCAGGCACGGCACCTGCTGGGCCTGCCCCCAGTCCATGCCCTGCCTGCGTCTGACTATGACCGTTTCGTGCGCCAACTGCTCCAGGGTGACGCCCAGGCCGATGCGGCGGTGTTGTGCGACGAGGCCGTGCCTGCGCCAGCCGTCGAGCAATTGCTGCGCTGGCCGCGTGAAATCCAACCGGCGCTGCGCTCGCCGGCCTTCGCCCAACAGGTTCGCGATGTGCTAGCCCGGTGCGCCCAGGCTGGGGTGGGGGCCAGTGACATTGCCAGGTTGGCTCAGCGGCATGCTCACCCTCTGTGGGCCGGGTTGGCGCGTTTTGCCCAACAGACCGAGCAAGTGCGTGCCCTCGCCCACCCGCACCACTACCCGCTGGCTCAGGTGGTGCCGCTGCTAGTGCGTACGTGGCAGCAACACCCGCAGGTGCTCCAGGCTCAGCGGCAGCGCTTAGCCGCATTAGTGGTTGACGATGCTCAAGCGGTGGACGCTGCAGGGTGGCAACTCTTGCGTTTATTGGCTCACCCGGGCATTCCGGTGGTGGCCTTCGCCGATCCAGACCAGGCGGTGGACGCTTTCCGGGGTGCGGTCGCATTCGCCGGGGCGCAGGTACAGGACTTGTGGGGGTTGCCCACTCGACGGCTCGTGCTGCCCTCCAGCTACCGACTCAATGCCTCGGCGGCGCAGGCCGTGGCGCCGCTGACCTCCCGCCCAGCTATGCAGGGCCGGGGTCAGGGTCGTCTTCACGTGCAGGTGATGAGCAGCGCCGATGAGCAGTGGGCTGTCCTGGTGGGTCATCTGCGCGCCTGTCACCAGCAGGGCTTGGAGTGGAGGCAGATGGCGGTGGTGGCCAGACGGCGGGCGCAGTTAGCTCAGGCTCGCCAGGTTTTGGCGGCGGCGGCCATCCCTTCGACCGGCCAACCCTTGACCAGTTCCCCCTTGGCCCACCCGGTGGTGGAGGTGTTGGTGGATCTGGCCCGCTGGGCGGTGGCCGGGGATGAGGTGTCCCAATGGCCCGATGAGGCCGCCTTGCGGGCGATTCTGACCAGCCCCTTGGTGGGTGCTGATGCCTTGGCGTTACGCAGAGTGCAGATCTGGTCGTTGCGGCAAGGCAACTCCACCACGGGTCTGCAAGCAGTGTTCACCCAGGCAGGGGAAGGGCAGGGTGAGCCTCCGCCGCTGGTGAGCCAGGTCAGGCAGCTGGTGCGTGGTGCGGCGCAAGTGGCCCAACAGGGCGCCAGCGTAGAGCAGGTGTTGTGGCAACTGTGGTCTGCAAGTGGGGTGGCGGTCCGGTTACAGACCGCCACCCAGGTCCGCCCCGGTGATGCGTTATGGGCGGCCCAGGCAGCCCATCACAGTCTGGACGCGGCTGTGGAGATCTTCGCTCTGGCGCGCGACCATGGCCCGGCTCCTGCGCTGACCCAGCTACCGCTGTGGGTGGAGAAAGTCAAGCGTCTGCGTTTGCCCCGCTCAAGTAACGGATCGGTGGGAGTGGGCGGCGGGCTGGCGCCCGACGCGGTGACTGTGGTGACTGCCCACGGCTGCGTGGGTCGCCAGTGGTCGGTCGTGCACGTGGTGGAGGCCAATCGGTCGTGCTGGCCCGACACTCGCCCCGCCCAGTCTTTGCTGGATGCGTCGTGGTTGTTGGCGGCGGCCAGCGGGCAGCTGCACAGCACTGACGCTGGCAGCTTCACGGCGGGGTTGCGTCGTGCGGTGGTGCAGCAGGAGCGGCGCCTGTTCACTTTGGCCCTCACCCGAGCCAGCGCCATGACGGTGGTCACCGCCGTGGACAACCAGGCCGCTCAGGAGCGTCCCAGTCGTTTCCTCGACGATCTGCAGTCCAGCCCAGGCAGCGACCAGGAGCAGGTGGTGTCGGGTAGTGGGCGCCAGGCGGGGCGCTCCTGTCAATCGTTGGAGTTGGCCCCGGACCCCTCCACGGTGGTGGCCCAGCTGCGCCAGGCGTTGGTGCGGGCACAGCGGCCTGACCCTGCCGGTGAGGGCACTGACTCACCAGCGGACGCCGCTGCCTTGGCGGGGTTGTTGGCTCGCCTGGCCCAGCAGGGGATCGGCGCGGCCCACCCCGCGCACTGGTATGCAGCGCATCGGCTCAGCGACTCCCGCCCCTTGCAACCGGACCCGCAGGTGCCGGTGGTGGTGTCTCCCTCCACTGTGGAGGCCTTCCAGCGCTGCCCGTTGCGCTGGTTGGCTGAGTCGATTGGGGCCCGCCCAGCGCAGAGCCTGCACGCCTTGCACCTGGGCACAGCCTTGCATGCGGTGGCTGCGGTGGCCGATGAGTTGCTGGCTCAACCCGATGGCGAGCAGCAAGTGCGGCAGGTGTTGGATCAGGCCTTGGCCTCGGTGCCGTGGAGGACGGGTTGGGCGGGGCGGGCTCAGCGTGAGCAGGCTGAGCAAGCCTTCCAGCGTTTGCGGGGGTGGATCCGCTCCCGAGACCCTTCCCTACTGGTAGGCACCGAGCTGCCCTTCTCGGTGCAGGTGGGAACAGCAGTGGTGCGGGGTCGAGTGGACCGGTTGGAACGTGACGCGCAAGGCAAGGCTCTGGTGGTAGACGTGAAGACCGGTGGCACTGCCCCGAGTGCAGCTGAGGTGAAAGACCATCCGCAACTGGGGATGTACCAACTGGCGGTGCAGGAGGGCGGTTTTGAGTCGAATAGGCCCGGCCTGACCACCCCTGGTGGGGCGATGTTGGTGCAGGTTGGTCCAGGGGCGGGAGCTACTGGCGTGGCCAAGGAGCAGTCCCAACCGTCCCTAGCCAGTTCTACCGACCCGCGTTGGCCCTACCAGATGCTCGCCCAGACCGCTCAGGGGATCGCTGGTGGGCAGTTCCCGGCGGTGCGTAATAGCACTTGCCGTACCTGCCCGGTCAGGTTGTGGTGCCCCGCCTATGATCAGCCGGCCATGCTGGGGCTGGGTGAGGGGGGTCTGCTATGAGCTCGCCTCACACCTGCAGGCCCCTGATGGGCAGTGCCGAGCTGGCTGGGCTGCTCGGCTTGTCTCACCGCCCGACGCCGGAGCAAACCGCCGCTATCGAGGCTGATTTACGCCCTTGTGTGGTGATCGCTGGAGCCGGGTCGGGCAAGACCCAAACGATGGGCCTGCGGGTGGCGTGGCTGGTCGCTAACGGTTTGGTCGAGCCTGATCAAGTGCTGGGTTTAACCTTCACCCGCAAAGCGGCGGGGGAGCTCACCAGCCGCATTGATGGCCTGCTCCGGCGGCTGCGCCACGCGATCGCTGCTCATCCTGACGCAGTGCCTGACTCGGTTGGCCCGGCGTTGCAGCAGGGCTCGCCCACGGTGGCCACCTACCACAGCTTCGCGGCGGATGTGGTGACCCAGCACGGCATGGTGGTGGGGGTGGAGCCTTCGACCCGCCTGATCGGGCAGGCGCAGCGCTGGCAGTTGATGCAGCAGATCAGCGCGGCCTACGAAGGCCCCATGCCGGATGTGGCCACCAGCGCGGAAACGGTGGTGGCCGACGCCTTGGCTCTGGCGGGGGAGCTGGCCGAGCATCTGGTTGACCCTGCCCAGGTGCAGCGCGACGCTCAGGGGTGGGAGCAGTTGTTGGCTGGCCTGCCCAGTGGTTCCCCGCGAGGGGAGCCTCGACCGGTGCGGGACTGGCGCACGGTGATGCGCCGGCGGGAGCAACTGTTGCCGCTGGTGGTGGAGTTTGCCCAGCGTAAGCAGCAGTTGCAGGTGTTGGACTTTCCAGACCAGGTGGCCTGGGCGGCTCGGATCGCGCGTGGGGTACCTCAGGTGGGTGTGCAGGCGCGGCAACGCTTCGCGGTGGTTCTGCTCGATGAGTACCAGGACACCGGTGAGGCTCAACGTCAGCTGTTGGTGCACCTGTTCGGCGGTGGCCATCCGGTGACAGCGGTGGGTGACCCTCGGCAGTCGATCTATGGCTGGCGGGGGGCCAGCGCGGGCAATCTGGAACGGTTCGGCATGGACTTCCCCACAGTGCAGCCGGGTCAGGCGCCGCTGGTCTGCGAGTTGACCACCAGTTTTCGCAACGCCGAGCACATTCTCACGGTCGCTAACGAGGTGGCCACGCAAATCTCCCCCGCTACCGGTTCTGCGCCGGCAGTGGAGGGGGTAACTCATCGCGGTTTGCGGGCGGCTGCCGGGGCACAGGGGGTGGGGGAGGTTCGGGTCAGCTTGTTCGCTACGGCTGCGCAGGAGGCTGAACAGGTCGCGGCGGACATTGCCGCCCTGGGGGGGCCTGACGGTGTGGCGTGGGATGAGGTGGCGGTGTTGGCGCGGGTGCGGGCCGGTTTAACTCCGGTGGCGGCGGCTTTGCGGGCGCGGGGGGTGCCTTGTCACATCGTGGGTTTGGGAGGGTTGTTGGTCCAGCCGGAGGTGGCTGATGTGGTGTCCACGTTGCGGGTTGTGGTGGATCCGCTGGCTGGAGATGCCCTGACTCGCTTGCTGGTAGGCCCACGCTGGGCGATCGGCCCCCGCGACTTGGTGGCCCTAGCTGTGCTGGCCAAGCGTCTGGCACGGCTGGAGGGGGACTGCGGAGCAGGTGCCGATCAGGTGCAGCCCAGCCTGGTTGAGGCCGTAGACGAGCTGCTGTGCGACCCGCTGCCTGCTGAGGCTGCGGGGTTTTCTGCCGTGGGTTTGGCTCGGGTGCAGTCTTTGGCCCGGTTGTTGCGCCGTTTGCGCGCCCAGGTGGGGATGTGGCTGCCCGATCTGGTGGGGGTGGTGATCCGGCAGCTGCATGTGGATGTGGAGGTCGTGCTTGCTGCTGGCGATAGCGGCCCGGCCAGCGCTCGGGCTCACTTGGCTGCTTTGGTGGCGCAGGCGGGGGATTTCGCCGCCCAGTTGAGTGCTGACGCGGCGGCGGGTGTGGGTGCCGCATGGGGCTCAGACATGGGCTTGAGTGCTTGGTTGGCCTATCTGCAGGCTGCTGTGGAGCAGGAGCGGGGCCTGCAGTTGGCCGACGCCGAGGATGATCCCGCCCCCAGTGAGGCAGCCGGCGCGAGCCAGGACTGCGCCCGTGGCAGCGTGGCGTTGATGACCATCCATGCCGCCAAGGGCTTGGAGTGGGATGCGGTTTTCGTGGTGGGGATGAGCGAGAAAGTGTTTCCCTCCACCGGAAAATCGGTGGGTTGTTGGGTGAAAACCGCCCGCAGTCTGCCCTTCGAGCTGCGGGGGGATCGGCAGGAGCTTCCGCGCTTAGACCTTTCCTCCAGTTCGACCCTCAAACAGGTTGCCGCGCAGGTCAAGGACTTCATCCAAGCGTGCACTGATCGCCAGATAGAGCAGGAGTGGCGCCTGGCGTACGTGGCTTTGACCCGCCCCCGGCAGCTGTTGGTGTGTAGCGGGTGGTGGTGGAAGCCGGGGGTGCTCAAGCCCAACGGCCCTTCGGTGGTGCTGCAGCTGGTGCATGACGTGGTGAGGCAGCACCCTGATTGCGGCACTGTCGCGGTGTGGCAGCCGCCCCCCGCGCTTGATGCTGTGAACCCGCTGGCTGAGTCCCCGGATCAGCAGCCCCACCCGTGGCCGCAACCGGTGAATGGGCATCAGCAGCAGACGATGGAGGCTGCTGCCCTGGTGAGCGCCCAGCTGGCCCATCCCACCCCCCTCTGCCCCCCTTGCAGCCCCTTGGTGCAGCAGTGGCAGCACACGGTGGAGGATCTCCTGGCTCGCCGTGCGCGTGCAGAGCAGGGCGAGTCGGGGCAGCCGGAGCTTTCCCCTGACCTGTTAGGGGTCCATACGGCCTTGGCACGCGCAAAGAACCGGCTCGCTTTCACTGCCGTCGTCGCACGCCCGATGCCTCAACCTCCTCGCACCGGTAGCGCAGCCCAGGTCGGTGTCGATTTTCACGCTTGGGTGGAGCAGGTGTGGGGTCGGCAACAGCAGTTGCCTGGCATTGAACAGGCATTGCTCGATCTTGACCTGAGTGAGGATATCGATCACCACGAGACCTTCTCCGACGAGACGACCGATCCACCCCTGGACATCTCCGAGGGCGTTGACCCATCCGACTGCGCCACCGACCTGCCTAGCCTGCAGCGGGCCTTCCAGGCCAGCATATGGGCGCAACGTCGCCCGGCGTATCAAGAGCTACCCTTCGAGTGCACGATTGGCCCCCTAGTGCTGCGAGGCCGTATCGACGCCGTCTACACCGATGATCCGCAGGGTTTGGTAGAGATCATCGACTGGAAAACCGGTTCGGTTCCTCGTGGAAATGACCGGCAGGTCCAGCTATGCCACGCTCAACTAGCCATCTACCGGCTGGCTTGGCACCGCCTCACTGGCACCCCGCTGGAGAAAATCCGCGCCGCCTTCCACGAGGTGGCCACCAACACCACCATCTCCGCCACGCCGATGTCCGAACCGGAGCTGATTGCCCTACTCACTGACGAGCAGCCCTAGAACCGTGGGTCTACTCACCCCTCAGCTTGGTTTGCACCTGGGCTAGGGAGGGGTTGGTCATAGCGGTGCCGTCGGTGAAGATGAGGGTAGGAACCGTGTGGTTGCCGTTGTTGGCGCGGGCTACCACCTCGGCGGCCTCGGGTTGGGTCTCGATGTCGATCTCGGTGTAGTCGATCCCGGCTCGCTGCATCTGGGCCTTCAACCGGACGCAATACCCGCACCACGTCGTGGTGTACATGGTCACGGCGGGCGTTGCAGGGGAGGCATTGGCATCAGTGATGTCTCGCATCCTCCCAGTGTTCCATGTCAGTCGAGCACGCAAGAAAGCGCCGTTGTTTTTTGCGAGTGAAACGACCTCGAGTAGGAGGGTTGCTTGGTACTATCTGATGCAGTTCTAGCCTTGCTGAGGAAACCATAAATTATTCTCGAAAGCAGATTGTCATGACACTGACAGCCAAAGTACCGCCTCCAAGCGTGGTCGCGAAAAGTTTGCATACTAGTAATGAGATTATCAATGCTGCTGGTCAGTGTGGATTTACCATTGTGATCGACTTTCCTCAGACAGAGCATGTCGCAGGATCCACCACGACGGTAGGAACAGTATTTTTCTTACAACCGGGGTTGACCAATGTACTGCGAGGGAAAATCCCCCTAGTCTTTTTTGGTGTCGAGGGAACTGTTATTCAGTTCACGGTAAATAACTTTAGTGAATTAAAGCATTTAAAAGCTTTTTTCTCTGGTAAGCGAACTGTGAAAGTTTCGCCTCACGATATCAAGAAACTTGAATTTCCTCGTGATGCTGGATATTTTCAAGCAGAATACATAGCGCTACTTACGCGGGGTCATTTGGTGCTTCCTGGAGGCCCAAAAGTACTGGTGCAATCTCGCTTGATATCTGCACCGTTCGGTGCAGATGGGAAAAGAAATCTCAACGTTACCGACGAGCAGGGTTACGCTTTTAGATGGGCACGTTTGGTGTTTCTCCCGCGTGCTGTCCACAGCCCCGTCGCTACTTTTCGCAGCTTCCGGCAGACTGTGAAGAGTGCCCCTCACCGTTAGCCCGCCCAGTCTGACTCCTGCGTTGCCCAGTACCCCCAGCCCGGAGGCGATCCTGGGCGGGCTTGATCCTCAACAGCGCCAGGTGGCGCAGGCGTTGACTGGGCCGGTGTGTGTGATGGCTGGGGCAGGCACGGGTAAGACTCGGGCGATTACGGCCCGGTTGGCTTATGGGGTGCTGACTGGGGTGCTGGACCCCCACCAAGTGTTGGCGTTGACCTTCACGACCAAGGCGGCCGATGAGATGCGCGCCCGATTGCATGCTCTGGCAGTGGGGCAGGTCACGACCCGCACGTTCCACTCGGCGGCATTACGGCAGTTGCAGTACTTCTGGCCTCGTTGTATTGGCGGTCCGATGCCGCAGGTGGTGGCGGCCAAAGCTTCCTTGGTGGCGCGGGCGGCGAGCAAGCAGAAGCTGCCCACCGACAAGACAGCGGTGCGGGATTTGGCGGCGGAGATCGAGTGGGCCAAGGTGCGCCTGCTGACCCCCCAGCAGTACCCCCAAGCGGCTCGCGGGGCTGCCAGGGCACCAGTGGCAGGGGCGAGCGGGGAGGCGATGGTTGCCCTCATGCAGACCTATGAGCAGCTCAAACGCGAGACCAACGTGATCGATTTTGAGGATGTGTTGGTGCTCATGGTGGGTCTGCTGGGCCAGCGCCCGGAAGTAGCTGCCAGGGTTCGTGCCCGCTATCGCCATTTTGTGGTTGATGAGTATCAGGACGTCAGCCCAGTCCAGCAGCAGCTCCTCACCCTCTGGCTGGGGGGGCGTGACAGCGTATGCGTTGTGGGTGACGCGGCGCAGACCATCTACTCTTTCGCGGGGGCGCAGGCCGATTCTTTGGCGCAGTTTCGTCAGCAGTTCCCCCACGCCACGGTGGTGCGCCTGGTGCGCAATTACCGCTCCTGCCCGGCGATAGTGGGTTTGGCCAATGCGGTGCTCAGCCGGATGGACAGCGAGATCTCCCAGCCTGGCAGCCCACCAGTGCCGCCGATGCAGTTGCAACCCCATCAGCACCAGGTGCATCCCGGTGTGGCCGCCTTGCCTGGGTTCGACAAGCCGGGGTTCGTGGAGTATCCCGATGAACTGGCCGAGGCTGAAGGGGTCGCGCAGCAGATCGCCCAGCTGGTGGCGGGGGGGGTGCGACCTCGAGAGGTGGCGATTTTGGTGCGGGTCAACGCCTCCACGCAAGCCTTTGAGCAGGCCTTGGCCCAAGTTGGGTTGCCCTGTGTGGTTCGTGGGGGTCAGCGGTTTTTCGACCGTCCGCAGGTACGTGAGGCGGTGGTGATGTTGAAATCGGCCGCCAAAATCGGAGGGGCGGGAGATTACGTTGCTGACCTGCCGCATTTGGTCAGTGCCACTTTGCGTCCTGTTGGCCTGAGCGAGAACCCTCCCAGCGGCCTGAATGCCCGCGAGCGCTGGGAGTCTCTGCGCGCGGTGGTGGAAGTGTCGGCTGAGCTGGCCTCGACGCACCCCGGTATTGGCCTGACCGGCTTGGTGACGGAGTTGGAACGCCGCGCTGCTGCCAGCCACGAGCCGGTGGTGGAGGGGGTCACGATCGCCAGTCTGCACGCAGCCAAGGGGTTGGAGTGGCCTGTGGTGTTCCTGCCCGGGCTGGTGGAGGGCAACCTGCCGATTGCCTATGCCAGCACGGCGGAGCAGATCGAAGAGGAGCGGCGCCTGTTCTACGTGGGGCTCACCCGCGCCCGACAGTGGGTGGGTTTGTCCTGGGCTCGGGCTCGCACCCCAGCCAAACAGGGGCAGCAACCGGGGTGGCGACCGGGACGCCGTCGCTCCCGATTCGTGCTGGGTGTGGCTCCCCGCCAGGTGCAGGGTCAGTGGGGCACGGGGGAAGACACGATCCCGACTCGTGCGAAGAAAACCGAGCAGCGGCAACGCCTTCTGGTCGCTTGCCGTACTTGTCACCAGCCGCTCTCCACTGCTGCTCAGCGCAAGATTGGCCGTTGCGACACCTGCCCCGCCACCTACGACCAAGCTCTCTACGAACGCCTACGCGCTTGGCGTCTGCAACGCTCCACCGCCGACAGTGTTCCTGCCTTTGTCGTCTTCACCGACGCCACTCTGATTGCTATCGCCGAGGCTGTCCCCACCACCGACCAAGCCCTCCTGGCCATCCCTGGAGTGGGCAAGGTCAAACTCGACCGCTACGGCGCGGCGGTGCTGGAGTTGTGCGCTCCCTGAGAGGTACATCTTCCCCCAACGACCTCACCCGGCCCCCGGCCCCCCGCCCGACCCCGGCCCCCGGCGCCAGGCCCCGGGCGCCAGGGGTTGTCGCAGTGGCCCGGGTGAAACAGGCGTAATCACCCGGGCCACTGCGACAACCCCAATGCGACGGGCCGGTGGCGGGAAAGGCTCATGTGGGTGAGCGGGTAGCCGATTGTCTGCCAAACAGCCTTGGGTGTCGGCGGAGGTGGCCTGTGGAGGGTATGGACGAAATTGTCCAAGAGTTCCTGGTGGAAAGCCTGGAGAACCTTGATCAGTTAGATCGAGATCTGGTGGCTCTGGAGCGCGATCCGGGTTCGCGGGAGTTGCTGTCCAGCATCTTCCGCACAATCCACACCATCAAGGGCACCAGTGGATTCCTAGCCTTCAACAAGCTGGAGTCGGTGACTCACGTGGGGGAGAACCTACTGAGCCGGCTGCGCGACGGTGAGCGGCAGATGACTCCAATCACCACCGACGTGCTGCTCAAGATGGTGGATGCGGTGCGCAGCCTGCTCGACTCGATCGAAAACACCGGTGGAGAGGGCGATCTGGATGTGCAACCCGTGGTGGAGGTGATCACCGAGTGCCTGAACAATCCCGATGGAGAGCAACAGAGGGTCGCGGGGGCTAGCGCACAGGACATTAAGCCCGTAAAAGAAGCCAAACCAGCTTCAACGAAAGCGGCAAAACCCAAGACAACAAAAGGCGCTAAAGCCTCTGCACGGCAGCAGCAAAGGCAAGAGTCGGCGGCAACTGTCGAGCCTGTCCAACTGGAGGTAAGCGCTGTGATCCCTGCCCAAACGACCGCCCAAGCCGCCCCCGACAAAGCCGTCGAACAGGTCCGTGAAGAGGCCCCCGACAAACTCGCCGATAAGCAGGCCGGGGAGGGCGACCAGGGCCCACGCCGTGCAGTGGCTGATAGCACCATCCGCGTGGATGTGGATTTGCTCGATACCTTGATGCGTCTGGTTGGAGAGCTGGTTCTCACTCGAAACCAGGTGGTCAGCTACGCCGCGCATCTGCAGGACACGACGTTGATCCGCTCCACTCAGCGGCTCAACCTCATCGCCAGCGAGCTGCAAGAGGGTGTGATGAAAACCCGCATGCAGCCTATCGATCATCTTTGGGCCAAATTACCTAGAGTGGTGCGCGATCTGGCGCACAGTGTGGGCAAGCAGATCGAGCTGGTCATGGTGGGTCGGGATACCGAGCTTGACCGCACGTTGTTGGAGGCGATCAAGGATCCGCTGACGCACATTGTGCGTAACAGCTGTGATCACGGCATTGAAGCTCCGCAGCAGCGATCCGAAGCAGGCAAGCCTCGAACCGGCACCCTGACGCTGCGTGCCTATCACCAAAGCGGCCAAGTGGTCATTGAGGTCAGCGATGACGGGGGAGGCATCAACACTCAAAAAGTCAGCGCCAAAGCTCTCGAGCGTCGCTTAATCACACAGGATCAGTTGGCCCGCATGAGTGAGCGCGACATTGTGGATCTGGTGTTCAAGCCTGGTTTCTCCACAGCAGAGACTGTGAGCAACATCTCTGGGCGTGGCGTGGGCATGGACGTGGTGCGCACCAACATCGAGGCGATCGGCGGGAGTGTGGAGCTGGACTCCACCTTCGGCCGTGGCACCACAACCCGGCTGACCATCCCGCTGACCTTAGCGATAGTGCCAGCCCTGACGGTGGAGTGCCGGGGGGAGCGGTATGCAATCCCGCAGGTCAGCATGCAGGAATTGGTGTTCCTCGATGACGGTGAACCCCTCGACGAGGAGGGACGCTCCTCTCAGGAAGGCAGCGGCAAGGCGCGGGTGGAGTATGTCGGGGGAGCCCCAGTGTATCGCCTGCGCGGCAAACTTCTGCCCCTGGTGTACCTGGATGAGGTGTTGGGCTTGCCGCAGATCCAACGGCAGGGCCCGGCGTACTTGGCCGTGCTACAGGCCGATGATCGCAAGTTCGGCTTGGTGGTCGACCGAGTGCTCAACACTGAGGAAATTGTGGTCAAGTCTCTCGGTGCCCAGCTGAAAAACATCGGTCTTTACGCCGGTGCCACGATTCTGGGCGATGGTCGTGTGGCCTTGATCCTCGACGTGCAGGCTCTCTCACGCCGTAGTCACACCGAAACGCTGGAGCGACTCATCGCCCAGGAGACCAGCGCTGAGGTCGAGGCTGCTGCCGGCAGGGATAACGAGCGTCTGCTCGTGGTGGCTGCTGGCGGGCATCGCGTGGCGATCCCGTTGGGCATGGTCACCCGCCTGGAGGAGTTCGCCGCGACCGCTATCGAGCGTTCAGGCGGACGCGAAGTGACCCAATATCGCGGTCAGATCATCCCGGTCATGCGTTTGGCTGAAATGCTGGGCAGCTATAGCCAGACCGAAGCCGATAGTTGGCCGGTGGTGGTCTATTCCGAGCGTGGCAAGACTGCTGCGGTGGTGGTCGACGAAATCCTTGACATCGTTGAGGACGCGGTGCGTTCTCGGACAAGTGAAAACCTGGGGGCGATCACCGGTTCGGCGGTCATTCAGGATCGAGTCACCGAGTTGCTCGATGTACGTCAGGCCATTTTAGCTGCAGACCCGCGCTTTGCTGACTTCAGCGACTCTGACACGGTAGAGGGTCTGGACCAGGTTTATGAACACGAGATGCGGTAGGAGGCACGATGACGACGACGCAATACGCCACGTTCACTTTGGCCGACCAGTGGTATGGCCTGGAGGTGGAGCGCGTGCAGGAGGTCTTGCGCGCTCAGCTGTGCACTCCGGTGCCTTCCGCGCCACCAGCGATTGCAGGGTTGATCAACCTACGTGGTCAGGTGGTGACCGCTCTAGATATTCGCACGGTGCTGGGTCTTCCCGAACGCGCCCAGGGCAAAGACCCGATGAATGTCGTGGTGCGCGTCAAAGGCGAGGCTATGGCCTTTTTGGTCGATGTGATTGGCGGAGTGATCGATGTGGATGATAGCTCCTTCGAACCCCCTCCGGACACCTTGGCCGGGCAGCGTCGAGAGTTTATCCGGGGCTCTTACAAACTGGATGGCCGCCTGCTCATGGCACTTGATGTAGACCGCACCGCAGATGCCCAATAACCGTTGACCTCCGATACAGAACCGTTTTGAAAGGATCCCTCGTGTCGAACACCTCCGCACTCCCACGTTCCCGCAATCGTGTGTTAGCCACCTTCCTCAACTTGAAGGCTGCTCAGAAGTTCATGGCCGGGGTCTTAGTGTTATTGGCGTTGATGACAACCATCACCGTATTAGCGCTAGTGCAGTTAGGTGCAGCAAATCAACGTGCCTTTGATCTGCGGGATAACAACCTGAAGCCTATAGCTGACCTGGGTATAGTAGGGGTGCAATTCCAAGAGGCTCGCCGTTTGATCTTTACCCACGGGATTACTGCCCCTGAGGGTAAGCCGGCCGTGGACGCCAAGATTGCCGAGAACGACCGGCTCATCGATCAAGCGTGGCAGCATTACACTTCAACGGACATGACCGGTCGTGAAGCGGCGCGGGATGACTTTAATGCTCAGTTGACGCAGTGGCGCCAGGCGCGCGACACCGTCGTGATTCCTGTTTCTCGAGCCAACGACATTACCAAGTTCAAAGAGTCCTTGCTGAGCATCGCCCAAACCTCCACTAAAGCCTTGGAAGATCTGACGCAGTTGCGTGATATTGAGCTCAAGGCGGCGCAGCAGTCGATGGATAAGGGTAACAATTCTTATAAGCAGTCCCGCATGCTGATCATTACCTTGCTGGTATGCGCCATTGTGCTGGGGTTGTTATTTGCTTGGTTGTTGGGCCGTCTGGTATCGCGCCCATTAGGACAAGCGGTGGTTGTGCTGCAGAAGTTGGCACAGGGCAAGCTCAACGCCCGTATGTTGCAATCCACCAAAGATGAGACTGGCCAAATTGCCCAGGCGGTCAACACGGTGGGTGAACACTTCGGTGCGGCCATACGAGACATCGAATCCAGTGCGAATGAGTTGTCGCGGGCGTCGGGTGAGTTGTCTTCGACGGCTCAGGTGATGTCGGCGTCGGCGTCGCGTTCGGC
>JBDIAW010000036.1:0-23539 GCA_039812585.1 Actinomycetota bacterium
ACCCCACGGTGAACGGAGGGAGGTTAGGGCTGGAGGGTGGGGAAGAAAATGCTGAGCTCGCGGGTGGCGGATTCGGGGCTGTCGGAGGCGTGGACCAGGTTGGCCTGGTTGGACAGACCCCAGTCTCCGCGGATGCTGCCAGGATCAGCAGCCCGGGCGTCGGTAGCCCCGTTCATCGTGCGCACCGCCGAGACAGCCTCATCTCCCTCCAGCACCAAGGCCACGGCTGGGCCGGAGGTAATAAACGATCGCAATTCTGGGTACCAGGCCTTTTCCACGTGCTCGACGTAGTGACGATCAGCGGTTGCAGCATCGATCGTGCGCAGGTCCATCGCCACGATGCGCAGTCCGCGCTGCTCATAGCGGGCCAGGACAGCTCCGGCCAGGCCACGGGACACGGCGTCGGGTTTGATCAGAACCAGGGTGCGTTGAATAGTCATGCCCCCAACCTAGTGCGTCGTGGGCACCGCAGTCGCAGCGATGTGACGCACCACCAGCAAACCCGCCACCCACAACCCGACGAATATCACCATGAGCAGGGCAAACGCTGGCAATACCACCGAGCAGGCCAGGCATACTCCTTGCCACACACTGCCGGCCAGCACTGCCCACGGTCGACCCATCAACCCGGCGAGCAACAAGCAGCCCAGCACCAGCGTGGCGGTTGCCAGCGCCAGGATCGGGCCGGGGATCGAGCTCAAGCGCATGGCCACGAGAGCGGCGAAAAACACCACCAGCGCTTGAGCTACCAACACAGTCGAGCAGATCAGGCGGCGTAATCGGTGCACCCGAGCGGGGTGAGCCTGCTGCCAGCTGCCGGTGCTCACGCCTGCCCCTGCAGCAGTTGGCGTGCCTGACCCACGGTGACGATAGAGCCGCTGACCAGCACTGTTGCCGATCCGAAGGGACCCTCCTGCTCAGCTAGCTCGACTGCGGCTGCCAAGGCATCATCCAAGCCAGCAACAACGCTGACCCGCTCCTCACCGAAAATCTTCTGCGCTAGCTGGGCCAGTTGGGGGGCAGGCATGGCCCGGGGGGTGGCGGCTTGGGTGAGCACTACGTGAGCCAGCACCGGCTCGAAGGCTTCCAGGATCCCCTCGACGTCTTTGTCGGCCATACACCCGATGACTCCCACCAGGCGGGAGAGGGTGAATGCCTCGGCCAGCGCCGCTGCGGTGGCCCGGGCTCCTGCCGGGTTGTGAGCGGCGTCCAGCAGCACCGTCGGAGCGGTGCGCACCACCTCCAAACGTCCCGGAGAGGTGGCCTGGGCCAAGCCGGCGCGCACGGTCTCCAGGTTGAGTTGACGCTGGCTGCCCGCGCCAAAGAACGCCTCTACCGCAGCCAACGCACAGGCGGCGTTGTCGGCTTGATGGGCCCCGTGCAAACGCAGGTGCACCTGGTCATAGACCCCACCCAACCCTTGCAAGCTCACCATTTGGCCACCCACGGCCAGGGTGCGCTCCAGCACAGCAAACTCGCTGCCTTGGCGGGCCACCGTAGCGTCCACTGCCACAGCGCGCCGGGCAATAACCGCCATTGCCTCAGGGAGCTGGTGGCCGATGATAGCCACCGCCTCGGGCTTGATGATGCCTGCCTTTTCGGTGGCTATCTGCTCAACGGTGCAGCCCAAATAAGCCGTGTGGTCAATGTCAATGGGAGTGAGCACTGCAACTTGAACATCAGCAATGCTGGTGGCATCCCAGCTGCCCCCCATACCCACCTCCACCACTGCCACATCCACCGGGACATCCGCAAAAATTGCATACGCCAATCCGGTGAGCACCTCAAAGTAGGTCAGGGGAGTTTCATCCTGCCCCTGTTGGGCATCCACCAGGGCCAGGTAGGGCTCGAGCTGCTCGTAGGCATCAACGAATCGCTGCGGATCCACTGGCACACCATCCAGGCAGATGCGTTCACGCATCGACTGCAGATGAGGGCTGGTGAACAACCCCGTCTTGAGGCCGAAGCTGCGCAACAGTGACTCGATCATCCGCGCAGTGCTGGTTTTACCGTTGGTGCCGGTGATCTGGATCACCGGGCAAGCCCGTTGGGGGTGGCCGAGCAGGTCGGCCAACGTCTGGACGCGGTGCAACGTCGGGCTGATCTGATGCTCGGGTGTGCGGGCCAGAATGGCCTGCTCAACACGCGCTAAAGCCTGTGCCAACGCTGGGTCAGCGGTGGGCAGATCGGTGGATGGATGGTGGCTCAAGCGGACAGCTCCTTACGACAGAGAATGTGGCAGCACAACCGTATCTGCGCTTGAGGCAAAACCGACACAGACGTTCACGCTCTGCTCTAGGCTAGTGGGGAGATTGCCCTCTCCTCCTCCTGCAAAGGCTGCCATGAGCATTCCCAGCGATCCCCCTCTTGCTCCTCAGACCCCGACTCCCCCGCCACCACTGGCAGGGTGGCAGCCCCCTGCCGGTCCCCCTCCGCCCCTGAGCCACCTCACCCCGGTCGCACCAAAGAAATCCAACAAGGGCCTGTGGATTGGTTTAGCAATCGGAGCCGCAGTCTTGTTGGTCATCGGGCTGCTGGTCATCGGCCTCATTGGGTGGGGCGTGAAAGTCGCGATCGATGAAACCCGCAAAGAGCAGGCGCAGCAGGCCGAAACCTCACTGTTTACCCCTACTAGCGGCAAAGCGAGCTTCCTCACCATCAAACGGTGGGACACCGTGCGCCAGCAACAACTACGCCCCAACGTGTACAGTTCCACGGCCGTGGGCCCTACCGCTGACTACATTGAGGAGCCTAAGTCCCGTGGTTTCGGGGGGTTCGGCTACACGCTGCGCGTCGATGAGCAGGTGGCTACCCAGCAGCAGATCCAACAAGCTCGTGACGACCTGCTCCGCACTGACTACTCAACCCCGGCCCCACCTAACGACGACTTGACCGGGGCGGGCTGTGACACAGACACCGCCTACTCCCTCACCCCCCAGCCCCTCAATACCGCCACCTCGGCTGGTTTTCGTTATCAGTTCACTTGCACCAACCGTAGACATCAACCAATCAGCGGATGGTGTGCGGTGATCTTTACCCCTGCCCATACCCACACGTACCTGATCTACGACCTCACCGACTTTTGGAGTAAGCACCCCGGCTTGCAACAGCAGTTGGTGGACTCGTTCGAGGTCAAGCAGTAGACCGCTCCTGCTCAGGCCCCCCCAGCGCATGGTGTTGCGCTTGCAGGCGGTCGATGTCGGCTTGAGCTGCTGCCGCTCGGGCTCGTATCTTCTCCACCACCTGCGATGGGGCCTTGGCCAGGAACTCCGAGTTGCCCAGTTTGGCCTGCACCTGCTGCTGCTCTGTGCGAGCAGCGGCCAAGTCCTTGGCGATGCGGGCACGCTCGGCCGCCACATCCACAGTGCCGGCTAGGTCCAACTCCACGGTCACGGGGTGGGTGCCGATGCTGACTGCCACACTGGCCGTGGAGGTGAAATCCTCAGCAGCGTCTTGCCCAGTGGGCACAGCCAGCCAGGTTAAGGCCCGCACCTGGTGCTCATAGGCCGCCAGATCGGTCTGCTCCAACCCGACCAGCCGTGCAGGCACCCGCTGCCGGTCGCGCAACCCTTGGTCGGAGCGGAAGCGGCGCACCTGGGTGACCAGGTTCTGTAGGTGGGTCATGGAGTTTTCCGCGCCGGTTTGGTCGGCAGCTCCTTGGCACGTCGGCCACTGGGCGGTCACTACCGTGGGCTGGCCCGTCAGGGTCATCCACAGCTGCTCTGTGACGAAGGGCAACAGCGGGTGCAGCAGACGCAACATCACGTCGAACACTTGACCCAACACCAAGCGGGCATCGTCGGCTTGGTGGTCTGGCCCGGCTAACTCCTGTTTGGCCAACTCCACATACCAATCGCACAGCTCGTCCCACACAAAGTGGTAGGCCGCGTTGGCCGCCCGGGCAAATTCATAGGCGTCCAACGCTGCGTTCACTTCCGCCACGCACACGTCCAGCCGTTGCAGGATCCAGCGCTGCGGCAAGCTCAGGCGCCCCCGGTCGGCCAACGCCCCCACCGCAGGCACCCGAGCATCATGGCTCAAGGCGAAGCGGGTGGCGTTGAACAGCTTGTTGCAGAAATTGCGGCTGCCTTTGACCCACTCCTCGCTGATGGGAGCATCGGCACCTGGGTTAGCTCCTCGGGCCAAGGTGAAGCGCAACGCATCACTGCCGTAAGTACCGATCCACGCCAAGGGGTCCACTGCGTTGCCGCCGGATTTAGACATTTTCTTGCCGTACTGGTCGCGCACCAACCCGTGCAGCACCACCTGCTGGAACGGCACTGCTGTCGGACTGGCATCGGCATCCACTGTCACCGAGCCATCGGCCTGCCGCTGAGTGCGGCCCATCGCATACAGACCGAACAGCATCATGCGTACCACCCAAAAAAACAGGATGTCATAGCCGGTCACCAACACGCTGGTGGGATAAAACCGTTGCAAATCAACAGTTTTTTGTGGCCAGCCCAAGGTGGAGAATGGCCACAGCGCCGAGGAGAACCAGGTGTCCAACACATCCTCGTCCTGACGCCAGCCCGGCTCGGTTGGAGGCTGCTCCCCCGGACCCACGCAACGCACCTGTCCATCCGGCCCATACCACACCGGAATCCGATGCCCCCACCACAGCTGGCGGCTGATGCACCAGTCATGCAGATTGTCAATCCAGTCGAAATAGCGCCCCGCCATCTCCGGTGGGTGAATGCCGACTCGGCCATCGCGCACAGCGACCCCTGCAGCAGCAGCCAGTGGAGCCACCTTGACAAACCACTGCAGCGACAAGCGGGGCTCCACCGTGGTGTTGCAGCGGGAGCAGTGCCCCACTGCATGCACATAGGGCCGTTTCTCCGCCACAATGCGGCCCTGTTCGCGCAACGCTGCCACGATGGCCGGGCGGGCCTCGAAGCGGTCCAGGCCCTCGAACGGGCCGGGGACGGTGATGACCCCCCGCTCGTCCATGATGGTGGGCATCGCCAGCCCGTGGCGCTGCCCGATAGCGAAGTCGTTGGGATCGTGCGCTGGAGTCACCTTGACCGCCCCAGTGCCAAACTGTGGGTCAACGTGAGCGTCGGCGATGACGGGGATGCTGCGATCGGTCAGCGGCAACTCCACCACAGTGCCGACCAGGTGTCGGTAACGCTGGTCATCGGGATGCACCGCCACAGCAGTGTCCCCCAGCATGGTCTCGGCCCGGGTGGTGGCCACCACGATGGAGCTCTCCCCTTGGCCGTAGCGGATGCTGACTAACTCTCCATCGTCATCGCTGTGATCCACCTCGGCATCTGAGAGGGCGGTTTGACAGCGGGGGCACCAGTTGATGATGCGCTCGGCCCGGTAGATCAGCCCATCGTCGTAGAGGTTTTTAAAGATGGTCAGCACTGCTTGTGACAGGCCCTCATCCATGGTGAAACGTTCACGTGACCAATCGACCCCCACCCCAAAACGGCGCATCTGATCGAGGATTTTGCCTCCATACTCCTGTTTCCACTGCCAGGTGCGCTCCACGAACTTTTCCCGCCCCAGATCGTGGCGCGACAGCCCCCCTTGGGCCAGGTGGCGCTCCACCACGTTTTGCGTGGCGATGCCCGCATGGTCCATCCCCGGCAGCCACAATGCTTCGTAGCCCTGCATCCGGCGGCGGCGGGCCAGCGCGTCCATCATGGTGTGCTCAAACGTGTGCCCCAGATGCAGCGAACCGGTCACATTCGGCGGTGGGATCACGATGGAGAACATCAGCTTGTCGCTGCCCGCATCGGCAGTGAAAACCCCCTGCCGAAGCCAGCTGTCGTAGATATCAGGCTCGCTGGTTTGAGGGTCGTAAGCAGCAGGCAAAGCAGGAGGGTGAGGATCCGCAGTCATCTTGAAAAGCTTAGTGTCCGCCTCAGGCTCCCCGCGATTGGTTGTGCCCCCGGGTGCAAAGAAGTCTCTACGGTTCCAGGACTCTGATGTGTTTTCCCAAGCCCTGAAAATCCTCAACGCTTCGGGTGTAGACAACCGCATCGTGGGTGTGAGCAGTTGCGGCAACGAAAAGATCCGTAGTGCGCCCACGCGCCAAATGACCACTTCATTGCCATTCAGCAGCCAAGATTCCCTACCTTTCTGTCACGGATCTCTCACACTGTCATCGAAGCATTCTGCGTCACTGGACCAGTCCATCACTGAGGGAAGAGCGGCAATACCCGCTATCTCCTCCCAGGTGCGCCACTGGCGTTGGCGTACCGGGTCTGAAACGACAGCGGGGCGGCCAGATACTATTACGGTGAAGGATTCACCTCGCTCTGCACGAGCTACCCATTCTCTAGCGTTCTGACACGCATTTCTCTTCATCCGACCTCAGACATGGGCGCTGTTGTGGCACCTGTGTTACTTCGGCACTACCGTTTTGAGTGAGCTACCCAGGGGCCTGCCAGACCGTCTCGGCTACCACCAGGTAACGACACGAGGAACCTGATTTCTCCCTTGCGATCTACTGAGCGGAGACGAAGGAGGATGACGCTCTCTACTCAGTGGCTCCGGCCATTCATGCGTATGTGGCCTCTCCCTGCAACCGCTAGCCCCACAGCTCCCACCCCTAAGACCCCCACCGCCACGACTGGGGTGATGGGCAGGCCTAGCAGAGGCGTGGAGTGGTTGCGCAGCAGGTCGACTCCGGTGACAGCAATGCCGAACACTCCGGCGACGAGAGCGACCAGGCTGACCGCTGTGATCGCATCGCGCCATCGAGCGCAGGGGCAGGGGGCTGGGCGCACGCCGGAGTCAAAGCGCACAAAAACCGCCACCAATCCGGCCGTCAGTACCACCAGGCTGACGATCCACACCGGCCGGGAGATCCACCATGCCAAACTGCCGACCGTGGGCAACTCCACCTCAAGCCAACGCATCAGCGAGATGAGCAGGAACAATGCGCTCAAATGCCAGAGGTAAACCGTCATCGCCACGCGGCCACCGAGCATGACCACGCGCCACACGGCGGGGCGAGCAAGCAGACGCTCCCCGTAAGGCCGCAGCCACACCACCAACCCTACGAGCATGAAGCCTTGACTGAGCAACGCCAGGGAGGGCGGGGTCATGTTGGACATGGAATCGCCCGGCATCCCCACCATGCTCACCGGGTAGGGGCCATACGTGACCAACCCCACCAAGCAGGCCGCAGACAATCCCGCCAACCACAACGCATGAGCCCGATGCAGTTGACCATCCCTCCAGCAGAAGCCGAGTTGGTGGATGGCCAGCCACACAGCGGCAAAGTTCACCACTCCCAGGGCACTCAACCCGGGCACGGTGAGACGCACCACGTCCACCACCACGGCCACGGCGACCAACCCCACGACCGCACTGGCCCCGATGCGACGGTGCAGCCGGAACATCAACGGAGCCAGGCCAGCGATCCCTAGGTAGACGCCCAGGAACCACAGCAGCTGGGTGCACAGTCCCAACACCGTCTGGCCCAGCCCTCGATCGGCCCAGCCCATGAGGTGAGCGAACAGTCCGATCGTCACCCACACCGCCACATAGACTCCTGCGGGCCGCAACAGGCGGACTGCACGGGCACGGATAAAAGCCGCGTAGGCTCCAGGTCGCTGCACCCGACCTTTTTCAGCCACCGGGTGACGGCTCAACGTGTAGGCGTGGGGCCACCCCACCGACTAGAAAAAACACCGCCATAACCTGCAAAATCCACGTGGCCGGTTGCAGCCACCGCAGTTGATCCAGGGTGTTAGTAACCTGCCCCTGCGGGGTCAGCGCTCCCATCAGCCAATGCCCCAGGGCGACCACCAACAGGCAGGAAACCCGCAACGCGTCGACGTAGCGGTCCCGGTCGGGCGCAGTAGCCGCCGCAATGGCTGCCGCTTCCCTGGAGGAAGGACCGGGCCGACCCGGGCAGCGTTGAACAGGCACCCATCCAGTGTGTAAGGCTTGTGGCCTGACTTAGGACTTTTGTGGCATAGCCCCCCGAATAGCCCTCGACTGCTTGACATATCGACTATCGATGTTATCGTTAATCAATGTATCGACTATCGATAGATCACTTCTCGAGGAGGACCGATGAACCTGAGTAAGGCCTGGAGCCGATTGAACCGCTGGTCCACCAGTGAACAAAGGCTGGTCGAGGGGTTGCTCATCATGGTTGGATTGGCCATTTGTGCGGCCATGGCTGTCACCCTTTTCGGCGTCGCCCGAGACACCTGTATCCCTGACAGCATCACTGTCGGCATGGGCGGCAGCACACAGCACTGCAGCTCTACCGGATCGCACTTGGTGGCAGAAGTCAAACCCACCAACCCCGCCACCGTCCTAGACTTAGGCAATGGAGTAGCCCTGACTGACCCCCGCACGGTGACTATCGCACTATCTGAGCTGGGCTTTGGACAGCGCCTGCTCGCCACCCTGCC
This sequence comes from Actinomycetota bacterium, assembly GCA_039812585.1. Lineage (GTDB taxonomy): Bacteria > Actinomycetota > Actinomycetes > JBDIAW01 > JBDIAW01 > JBDIAW01. The sequence goes on from JBDIAW010000036.1 coordinate 8,388, forward strand.
AGAACTGATCAGCGAGTTAGTGGGACTTCTGGTCGTCGTGTTGCTGTTGATGGTCGCACGTAGCCTCTCTCGCGGACCAGTCTTCACCACCGCCAACTACGCCAGGGTACTAGGAGTGAGCCTGGCCATCGGAGTAGGTGGGACGCTCCAACAAGGCGTGAACGGACTGGTGACGTTGCATCTGCTCGACCGCCCCGAGTTACGGGAACACCTGATCTCGTCTGCTCAGACCAGCTTGACCCCTGCCTTAGTCGGCATCGTCATCGGCATGATCGCCGAAGTATTCCGCCGAGGGGCAGCACTACGCACCGAACGAGACAGCGCCGTCGAAGAGCTAGGAGGCGTGGTGTGAAGCCCGAAGTGCACGCGGCTGAAGGCACCCACCCGCAACTTTGCGACCCTGAGCCTCACGACATTAGCGTCACCCTCGAGGCGCTGCTGACACAACGGGGGCTGACGTTGACCGAGCTGGCTTCAAGAGTCGGGGTCACCCTGGCCAACCTGTCGGTGCTCAAGAATGGTCGCGCTCGGGCCATACGCTTCACCACCCTGAGCGCACTGTGCCGCGAATTAGAGTGCCAGCCTGCTGATCTACTGCGCTATCAACCACGCTAGGTCGGATAAAAGTCTGGGAAAGTGAGCCGAGGCAGCGCTTTCCCAGACTTTGCGACTAGGCGGACTTTTCCCGGCGGACGCGGCGGGCGGGGGCGGCGGCAACACGCGGGATCAGGGTGGGGTTGACGTTGTCCAGGACCACCTCACCGGTGATCACGCAGCGGGCCACGTCTTTGCGTGAGGGCACGTCGTACATCACCGACAGCAACACCTCCTCCAGGATCGCGCGCAAGCCTCGGGCTCCGGTCCCCCGCAGCACCGCCTGGTCAGCCACAGCCTCCAGGGCGTCGTCGGTGAACTCCAACTCCACGCCGTCAAGGTCAAACAGGTGCTCGTACTGCTTGATGAGGGCGTTGCGTGGCTGAGTGAGGATGCGGATCAGTGCCTCCCGATCCAGGTGTTCGACCGTGGAGATCACCGGCAGGCGACCAATGAACTCCGGGATCATGCCGAACTTCAACAAATCCTCAGGCAAAACCTGGGAAAAGATGTTCTCTGACTCCAGGTCCGCCTTGGTGCGTAGTTGTGCTCCAAAACCCAATCCTTTAGCCCCCGCGCGGGCCTCAATGATGCGCTCGAGGCCGGCAAATGCCCCGCCAACAATGAACAGCACGTTGGTGGTGTCAATCTGGATGAACTCCTGATGCGGGTGCTTACGCCCTCCCTGAGGAGGTACCGAAGCGACCGTGCCCTCCAAGATCTTTAGGAGAGCTTGTTGCACTCCCTCCCCCGACACGTCGCGGGTGATCGAGGGGTTCTCGGACTTTCGGGCGATCTTGTCAACCTCGTCGATGTAGATGATGCCAGTTTCGGCCTTCTTCACGTCGTAGTCGGCGGCCTGGATGAGCTTGAGCAAGATGTTCTCCACATCTTCGCCCACGTAGCCAGCCTCAGTCAGGGCGGTGGCATCAGCAATGGCAAAAGGAACATTGAGCATCCGCGCCAAGGTCTGAGCCAGCAACGTTTTGCCACACCCAGTCGGGCCCAGCAGCAAAATGTTGGATTTAGCCAACTCCACACTTGCTTCGCCCTTAGCAGATTTTGACCGCAACGCGGCCTTGGTGTCCCCGGCCTGCACTCGCTTGTAGTGGTTATAGACCGCTACAGACAGAGCCTTTTTCGCCGCATCCTGGCCGATGACATACTGGTCGAGAAAGTCGAAAATCTCCTTGGGTTTCGGCAAATCCTGCCAGCCCAGATCAGTATTTTCGTGTAACTCCTCCTCGATGATCTCGTTACACAGCTCAATGCACTCATCGCAGATGTAGACGCCGGGACCAGCGATGAGTTTTTTCACCTGCTTTTGACTTTTTCCACAGAAAGAACATTTGAGCAGATCACCGTCACCCAGGCGTGCCATCACCGGTCCTCCACTTCCACCCACCGTCACTATTGCGCTTCCACGTACGGTACAGGCTGTAGGCATCCGCGTGCACCTAGTAAATAAAAGCCGTGGCCAGGCTCAGGTAATTTTCCCTCAATCTGCCCGTTTTAGGCCTGTTCGCCCCGGTGCTTAGAGGCTAAAGACTCTGGCAATATCTACCCAGCCTTGCGGGTGCCAAGGACTTTGTCCACCACCCCATAGGCCAGTGCATCATCAGCCGTGAGGATCTTGTCACGTTCAATGTCTTTACGGACCAACTCCACCTCGCGGTGACAGTGCTGCGACAGGGTTTCCTCCAACCAGGAGCGCATCCGCAGGATCTCCCGGGCTTGGATTTCGATGTCAGAGCCTTGACCTCCACCCTCGGAATAGGGCTGGTGAATCAGCACCCGAGCATTGGGCAGAGCAAAACGTTTCCCCTCTGCACCTGCCGCCAGCAGTACTGCTGCGGCCGAGGCCGCCTGCCCCATGCAATAGGTCTGGATGGGGCTTTTCACGAACTGCATCGTGTCATAGATGGCGGTCAGCGCCGTGAATGAGCCACCTGGCGAGTTGATGTACATGAGGATGTCGCGATCAGGGTCCTGCGACTCCAGCACGATCAGCTGGGAGATCACGTCGTTGGCGATGGTGTCATCAATGGCCTGGCCGAGGAAGATGATGCGCTCCTCGTAGAGCTTGGTGTAGGGATCCAGGCGTTTGTAGCCGTAGCTGGTGCGCTCCTCAATGACCGGTAGCACGTAACGCGACTGGGGGGCAAAGCTGGCGGAGTGGGCGGCGAGGTTCATCGGAGCTCCAGGAGGTCGAGTCGGCGGACGGATGGCGGGTCGAGGCTGGCTTACTTCGCTGAGGAGCCGGTGACAGCACCGCTGGTGCCCCCCGCGCCATCGACCTGATGGGCGCTACGCACCACTTGATCGACGAAGCCGTAATCCTTAGCCTCCTCGGCGGTGAACCAACGGTCACGGTCAGAATCGGCCTCGATCTGCTCGTAGGTCTGCCCCGTGTGTTCGGCGATCAACTCGGCCATCTTGCGTTTGGTGTAGAGCATCTGCTCAGCCTGGATGGCAATGTCCGAGGCCGTTCCTCCGATGCCGCCCGAGGGCTGGTGCATCATGATGCGCGCGTGTGGCGTGGCGTAACGCTTACCTGCAGCTCCGGCTGAGAGCAAGAACTGACCCATGGAGGCAGCCAACCCCATCGCCACCGTGGCCACATCGTTCTTGACAAACTGCATGGTGTCATAGATCGCCATCCCTGCCGAGACCGATCCCCCGGGAGAATTGATATAGAGGTAGATATCACGCTCAGGGTCCTCAGCAGCCAGCAACAGCATCTGGGCACAGATGGCGTTGGCCATGGAGTCCTCAACCTGCGACCCCAGGAAAATGATCCTCTCTTTAAGCAGGCGGTTAAACACCTGATCATCCAGGTTCATGCCTGCCGAAGCAGCAAGGCGTGGGCTGGCTCCATCAAGGCTGGGGGTGCTCATCGCGCGCAACTCTCCTTTGTGACCGGCTGGTCGGGATTGACTGGATAGAGGGTATCGCCTGGGTCTGACAACCATGGCTGGGGCCGGGTGTATTCCGCCGGTTTACTCCTCCACGTCACCAGCGGCCACAGCGCTAGCCTCAGTTTGGGCGGCCTGCTCCAGGTCGAGCACCTCACCCTTCTGATCGGTGACCTTGGCTTGGTGCACCATCCATGTCAGGGCCTTGGCGCGCAGGATTTCGCTCACGAGCACCGGCATTTGCTGGTTTTCCATGACCGCCTCGGCAAACTCCTGGGGGTTCATCCCTAGGTCCAGCGACCGACGGATCAGATGCTCGGTCAGCTCATTCTGGTCGATATCGAAACTTTCCTGCTTGACAATGGCGTCTAGCAACAGTTGAGCCTTCACCACATCGCGAGCGCCATCGGCCAACTCTTGGTCGAAGGCGTCTTCACTCTGACTTTCTGACTGCAGGTAGTGCTGTTTGGTGATCCCCGCCATCTCCAACTGCCGCTCCAATGCGTGGTGACGAGAGTGGATCTCAGCTTGCACCGCACCATCGGGGACGGGGATCTCCACCTTGCTCAGCGCTTGCTCCAACACCTTGTCCCGGGCTTGGCGCACCTGCTCCACCGTGCGAGCCCGCCCCAAACGCACCCGCACGTCCTCGCGCAATTCCTGCACCGTGTCGAACTCGCTGGCCATTTGGGCAAAGTCGTCGTCGAGCTCAGGCAGCTCTCGTTCGCGGATCGCCACGGCTGTAACGCTGACCTGTGCTTGCTTGCCAGCGTGTTCACCACCCACCAGCGTGGTGGGGAAGGTGGCTGACTCTGCTTTACTCAGTCCGATCAAGGCCTCATCCAGGCCCTCCAGCAGCGCGCCGCTGCCGATCTCGTAGGACAAGCCTCGGGAGGACAAGTCCTCCACATCCTGGCCATCGACCCTGGCTGCCAGATCGATGGTGAGGAAGTCGCCTTTTTGCGCTGCCCGCTCCACAGGTTTGACTGTGCCGAACCGAGCCCGCAGCGCCTCGATCTGGGCGTCCACCGCAGAGTCGTTGACGTCATCGGCCTCCACAGTGATCTCGATGTCGCTGATGGTAGGGATCTCAAAGCTGGGACGCACATCAACTGCGGCGGTGAACTTTAGCTCCCCACCCTGCTGCGGATCGGGCACTTCGGTGATCTCCACTTCCGGCTGACCGAGCGGTTCGACCTGCGACTGCTCCACTGCTCGACCGTAAATGCGGGGCAAGGCGTTGTTCACCGCGTCTTCTAACACGGCGGCGCGCCCAAACCGCTGGTCGATCAGGCTGTGCGGCACCTTGCCTTTACGGAAGCCGGGAATGTTGGCGTTCTGGCTGATGCGCTGATAGGCAGCCTCAAGGCTGGGCTGCAGATCTTCGAAGGGCACTGCAACGGACAGACGCACCCGAGTGGGATTGAGGGTTTCTACCTCAGTTTTCATGTGTGCTTTCTCCTCTAGCTGGGGTCTGCGCCCACTCTACTGGCTACATCTCCTCGTGGAGATCAGGGTCGCCTCCAAACAGCCGGCCCTCGGGTCGCCCCAGAGCGGTGATGGCCTGCATCTGCTCGTCGTCCAAGCTGAACCTCGCCACATCAAAGTTGTCGCGTTGCCGCTGTTGTTGGGCCGATTTGGGCAGCGGGAGTGTGCCCAGCTGCACGTGCCAGCGCAGGAGCACCTGAGCGGGGCTGACCCCTAGCCGGTGCGCTGCCTGAGCCACCGGCGGCTGGGCGAAGGGAGCGTTGCGCTTGCCCAGCGGCGACCAGGCCTGGGTGAGGATGCCCTTACGCTGGTTGAATTGGTGCACTGTCAGGTTGGGAAACCACGGATGCACCTCGATCTGGTTCACCACCGGAGGTACCCCCGTGGACGTGATGATGCGCTCGAGGTGCACAGGGGTGAAATTGCTCACGCCGATGCTGCGCACCAACCCACGTTGTTGCGCCTGGATCAACCCCTCCCAGGCGGTGACATAGCGATCCTGACTGGGGTTAGGCCAGTGAATCAGCACCAAGTCGAGGTAGTCCAAGCCCATAGTGCGCAGGCTGTTCTCCACACATGCAGGTGCAGTGGAGTGCTCGCGCCCCGGCACCTTAGTGGTGACCGCGATCTGCTCGCGGGGCAGACCACACTGACGGACGAGCAGGCCTACCTCCGCTTCGTTGCCATAGTTGACCGCACTATCGAATAGCCGGTACCCCACCTCCACGGCGGTGAGCATGGCCCGCAACCCCTCCTGGCCATTGAGGGCGTAGGTACCCAATCCGATCGCCGGCAGGCTCTGGCCATCGGTGAGGCTGTGAGGAGGCAGCGCGGAGGTCATCATGCTCGCCTAGCCTAGCGACCCAGCTACCGCTCCCTCAACCAGTCGCTTCGCTGAACCAGGCGGTAGGACCACGGACGAAAGACCGCGTCTGGTGGCCTTCTCCCCGGCAACTACCAACTTCACCAAGCACAACATCGACTGCGTGAGTTGGGCAGTCGCCACAACCGCATGAGACAGCACAAAGTCGGGCTGACAGGATTTGAACCTGCGACCCCCTGCTCCCAAAGCAGGTGCGCTACCAAACTGCGCTACAGCCCGCCTCGATCAGGCGATTTGACCTGGAGCGGATGACGGGAATCGAACCCGCATGGCTAGCTTGGAAGGCTAGGGCTCTGCCATTGAGCTACATCCGCATGAACACGTGAACCTCCAGCGTAGTCGACCCGGCCAGTACCAGCCACCCGATTGCCCGATCAGCCCCCTGCAGGTACCGTGCCGGTGCGTTCATAGTCGGCGATCATCGCCAGGCGTCGGAGGTGCCGGGGGTCCTCAGAGAACGGGGTAGACAGGAAGATCTCGACCAGACCACTGGCCTCCTGCAGGGAGTGTAAACGGGCTCCCAGACTGATGATCTGGGCATTGTTGTGCTCCCGGGCGGCCTTGGCAGTGAACTCGTTCCACACCAACGCGGCTCGCACACCGGCTACCTTGTTCGCCGCCATCTGCTCCCCATTGCCGGAACCGCCGATGACGATGCCAAGGCTGCCCGGGTCACGCGCAACCGCGACCGCTGTGGCCAGGATGTAAGGAGGGTAATCATCGGCGGCATCGAAACGGTTCGGCCCGTGGTCCACCGGCTCGTGGCCCCAGCGTTGCAACTGAGGAAGCAAATGTTGCTTCAACGCGAACCCTGCGTGGTCGCAGCCTAAGTGAATGCGCATAAGGGTGATCCTGCCAGGCCTGAAGGCTGGCGTCCACCACACCCGCGCCGGTGAGTTTGGCGAACCGGGCCGTTATCGGCCACCATAGGGCCCATGAATAAGCCTTACCGGATCTGTTTCGTCTGCACCGGCAACATTTGCCGCTCCGCCGTGGCTGACGTGCTCATGCGCGACCTGATAGCTCAGCGGGGGCTAACCGCCCAGGTGCAGGTGGACTCGGCAGGGACAGGAAGCTGGCACCAAGGGGAGCCTGCCGACCCACGTGGGCTGGCGCTGCTGACCCAGGCGGGACTTGACGGGAGCCAGCATCGGGCCAGGCGCATCGAGGCGCACTGGCTGGAGCAACGCGATCTGATCATTGCCCTGGATCGCAGCCATCTGCGAGACCTGCAACGCCTAGCCCACCAGGCAGAAGCCAGCACCCCGATCTATCTGCTGCGTAGCTTCGAGCGAGCCGTGGAGCAGTCGCAGCCACCCTCACCCGAGGGTGGCCAGGCGGATGTCACCGACCCCTACTATGAGGCCGACCACGTTTTTGCCGAGGTTTTTGCCCAGGTCCGCACCTGTTGTGAGCATCTGCTGGACTGGGTGCAGCGCAGCCAGCTTCCTACGGCTCAAGCTCGCTGAGCCACTGGCCCCTCCCGCACGTCCACCACCAACGGGTGAACACCATCGGCAAGCTCCAGCACCTCCCGTGCGGCCGGTTCGTTACTCCAGACCCGCTGCGACGCCAGGCAAAGCCCCATCGCCAGCGCTACAGCGCCTCCCGCTGCCGCCATGGCCGCAGCAACGCCGTGAGCATCGAGGAGCAAACCTGCCCACAGCGCTCCCAAGGCACTCCCGCAGGAGTGGGCCGTACTGAGCCACGACTGGGCCTCGGTGAGACGGTCAGGGCTGGCATGGGCATCGACCAAGTTGGCGCGCATGACCAGCCCGGCAGCAATGGGCAAGCCCATGAGCACCAGCACTAGCGCAGTGACCGCCAAACCAGGGCCGGGGAGGGTGAACAGCAGCGCCAATACCCCTAGCCCGCCGCTGAAACCAGCCAGCGACACCACCAGGCGGCGACGGTCCTGCCCTGGCCAACGACGCGCACCGTAGAGCAAACCGCCCACAGCACTACCCCCAGCAACGGCGGCAAAAAGGACTCCTACCAAATGGGGGCGACCAAACACCGCAGTTGCGCTGGCCGTCAGCGCAGTGTTGAACACGCCAAACCCCACACCCAACGTGGCGCTAACCAGCAGCACCGCCAACACTCCTGCCTGCCGTACCGGGGAGCGCCCCCGCCTCCAGCTAGGCACCTGCTGCTGGGGCAGATCTAGTGGCCGATAGCGCCAGTTGCGAGAGACGCGTGTGAGGCAGAAGACCACCCCTCCCCCTGCCTGGCAGGCCGCAGCAACCAGCAGGGGAGCTCCCGCCCAGCCGGTGAGCACCACCAGGGAGATCAGCATTGGGCCGGTGATGAACACCACTTCTCCGACGACCGCCTCCAAACAGTAGGCCGCGTGCAGCTCCGCCGGCCCGCGCGCCACCTCGCGCCAACACGCCCGCATAGCCGCCGCAACCGGAGGACGCCACAGGCCCACCACAGCTGCCCCCAGCACCAGCCAGATGGCCAGGACTGCCGAGGGCACCGCCAGGGTGAAGACCACCAACGCTGCCGCACTTCCCAGGCAGGCGGGCAGCACGACCCGTAGCTGCCCCCACCGATCAGTCCATGCACCCCAGAGCGGAGTGCCAGCTGCCGCCCCTACAGTGAACGCAGCAGTCACCATCCCCGCCAGCGCATAGGAGCCCCTCACCTGGGCCACCATCACCACCATGCCAATAGGGACCATGGACACCGGCAGACGGGCCACGAAGGCGCTAGCAAAGGCCACCCCAGCCCCACGAGCACTCACCAGGCGCAAAAACCCCATCACGCAGGTCAGGATAGATCCTGAAGAAGGTCAATAGGGGGGAAACTCGTCTGGACCTCCGCCGAGAGAGAGTTAATCTCGATCGCAGACTGTCACTCGTGGAGAGGACACTTGCTGTGGCTCACCCCCCACCACGCCGCACCCTGTTCCTGGCCGGACTACTAGGGACATTGGTGTTTGGCCTTGTGCTGTGGAGTTTTCACCACCCGCCTTCTCAGCCTGATTCTGTACCGCTTGGGCAGGGCACTGGGCCGATAGCGACCACCAGCACCCCCACCAGCACCAGCACACCCACCAGCACCAACGCCACCCCCACCCCCACCCCCACCCCCACGGCATCCAGCAGCCAGAGCAGCTCAGCCACAAGTCCCTTGCCGCCCCGTTCTTCCTCCAGCACCCGACCGCGCAAGCGGACGGCCCCTTCCTCCAGCCCCAGCCCCAGCCTTGCCACTGGGTCAATGATCAGCTTGGTCAACCAGCAGCGCGCCGCAGCCCAGTGTCCAGCAGTGCGTCCATCACCCGTGCTCACCCAGGTGGCGCAGGCCCACTCGGTGTGGCAAACCACCCACGGCATGAGCCACGAGGGTGCCGGAGGTAGCCAAGTGTCGGATCGGGTCAGCGCAGCGGGTTACCAGTGGTCGCGGGTGGGGGAAAACGTGGCCTACGGCTACCCCAGCGCTGCCGAGGTGATGCAGGCGTGGATGGCAAGCCCTGGCCATAAAGCCAATATCCTCACCTGTGACTTCACCCAAATCGGCGTGGGAGTAGCTGCCGACCCCAGAGGGCGTCTTTACTGGACCCAGGTCTTTGCCACCCCGCGCTAGAGCCTCCTGCTGGGGTGACATTTGCGGCCTGCAGGCAAGCTCATGCTCATGCGTGGCGTTGACCATATGCATGTCCAGGTGGCCAAAAAGTTGATCACCTTCGGTCATGTCACACTGGTGCCCGAACGCCCACCGACCTCAAGGAGTTATCCATAGTGCCCGGAATGAACCTCACCCGAGACGAGGCTGCCGAACGAGCTGCACACCTGAGCGTGGATTCCTATCAAGTGCAGGTGGATTTCACCGCAGGTGATCAGCGTTTTGGTTCCCACACCACTGTGACCTTCCGCTGCAATCAACCTGGATGGTCCAGCTTCATCGACTGGGTCGGTGCTCAACCGGAGCTCATCAGCCTCAACGGCCAGCTGTTGGACCCAGCCCAGGTTTACGACGGCACCCGCATTCAGGTGGCTCACTTGGCTGCAGTCAACACCTTGACAGTCACGGGAACCTGCCCCTACATGAACACCGGAGAGGGGGTGCATCGCTTTGTCGACCCAGCTGATGGCGAGGTGTATCTCTACACCCAGTTCGAGGTAGCAGACGCCAGGCGCATGTTTGCCGTCTTCGACCAACCCGACCTCAAAGCAAGCTACACCTTTAGCGTCACCGCTCCAGCGCATTGGCAAGTATTCTCCGTCAGCCCGACCTCTGTACCCACTCCGGTGCGCGAGGGGGTGGCGCGATGGGATTTCTCCCCCACCCCCGCACTGGCCAGCTACGTCACCGCAGTGGTGGCTGGCCCCTACGAAGGCGCCACAGCCACCTACACCGACTCCAACGGCCGGCAGGTACCCCTAGGGGTCTACTGCAGGTCATCCCTGCGCCAATTTCTCAACACGCAAGAGATGCTGCTGGTCACCCAACAAGGATTTGAGTTTTTTGAAAACCTCTTCCACGTCCCCTATCCCTTTGAGAAATACGACCAAATATTTGTTCCAGAATTTAATGCAGGCGCCATGGAAAACGCCGGATGTGTAACAATTTTGGAGGACTACGTCGAGCGTTCAAAAGTCACCGAAGCGTTTATCGAACGGCGTGCAGAAACCGTACTGCACGAATTAGCGCACATGTGGTTCGGTGATCTGGTTACGATGCGCTGGTGGGACGATCTGTGGCTGAACGAGTCCTTTGCTACCTTTGCCAGCGTCCTATGCCAAGTAGAGGCCACACGGTGGACCAATGGCTGGACCACTTTTGCCAACGTTGAAAAAACCTGGGCCTGTCGGCAGGATCAACTCCCCAGCACCCACCCCATCGTGGCCGACATCAATGACCTGGAAGACGTAGAAGTCAACTTTGATGGCATCACCTATGCCAAAGGCGCAGCGGTGCTCAAACAGTTGGTGTCTTGGGTGGGCAGGGAGCAGTTCTTTCACGGCATTCATCACTACTTCACCTCTTATGCCTGGGGAAATGCCACCCTGGCCGACTTGTTGGCGCACCTGGAGAAAGCATGCGGCAAAGACATGCAAGCCTGGGCCCGTCAGTGGTTGCAGACCAGTGGCATTACCACCCTGCGTGCTGACTGCGATGTGGAACCCGATGCCCAAGGTGTGCTGCGCTACACCCGCTTTACCCTCATCCAACAGGCTGCTCAAGTCCCAGCCGACCACACCCAGGTGTGGCGTGATCACCAGCTGCGCCTGGGGCTCTACCACCGAGATGTCACGACAGGGGTCATCACCTGCCAAGACAGCATTGAGGCCTGCGTCAGTGGGCAGCACACCGAGCTACCGCAAATGGTGGGGCAGGTCCAGCCGGATCTCCTTCTACTCAATGATCAAGACCTAGCCTACGCCAAAATTCGTTTCGACCAGCGCTCGATGAACACACTGATCGAGAGCATCAACCACATCGATGACGATCTGGCCAGGGTGTTGTGTTGGAGCGCAGCCTGGGACATGACCCGCGATGCCGAGCTTCGCGCCAGTGACTACCTCACGTTGATCACCCACGGCATTGTCCGAGAGCACGACAGTGCAATGCTTCGCTCCCTGCTCCGTCAAGGGGAGTTGTGTGCTGCCCTCTACATCGACCCTGCACGACAAGAGCAGGCTACCGCTGCGTTAGCTGACACTTTCTGGAGCGCACTCCAACAGGCGCAAGCGGGTAGTGACGCGCAACTGCAGCTCATGCGTGCTTTTGCAGGCCTTGCTCGCAGTCGCGACCACCAGCAGGTGGTACACAACGTTCTGATCGGGCGCCTGCGCCTGCCCGGGTTAGTGGTCGACACCGACCTGCGCTGGGGGCTGCTGCACAGCCTGGTCAGCTACGGATACTTACCTGCTACTGCCATCGACGAGGAATTAGCTCGCGACGACACAGCCACCGGGCAACGCCACGCTGCCACAGCCCGCGCCGCACTGCCCACACCGCAAGCCAAGCGTGAAACGTGGGATGAACTGATCAGCAACGATGACCTGCCCAACTCCATCCGCAACGCCATGATCGCAGGGTTTGCTCCTGTCCACCAACGCGAGCTGATCTCGGGCTACCGGCAGGAGTACTTCAGCACCATCGATCAGGTATGGAAAACCCGTACCAACGACACAGCACAAAACCTCATCACCGGGCTCTACCCAAGTTTGAGTATCGACACGCAGACTCTAGACATGACCGATGAGTGGATGGCTCAACACCCCGAGAGCCCGGCCTCCCTGCGTCGGTTGCTCCGCGAGGCCCAAGACGGGGTTCGACGCGCTTTGCGGGTGCAGGAGTTTGATCGCCAGGGTTAGTCGGGTGGGATACAGCCCTGGGAGCTGGGGTGCAGGTTGATCGTTACTGTGCGGCAGTGGTCTGGTCAGCGACGCCCCACCACGCTGCAGAGGAGCTCCCAGCAGCGTCCTCGGAGCGGCTTGCCTGGTCGTGAGACAGGTGGGAGCCTCGACGGGCGGCCCCCACCTCGCACCCAGCCCACACCACCAGGCTGATCACCGCAAACAGCAACAACGGCAGACCCACGAAAACGGCGACGGCCAGAGGAGTGCTCATACAAGGTTCCCTTCGGACTGGGGGATGACGCCGGTGGCTGCACGCTAATGGGTCACCGCATGCACCACCTGTTCGGCCCAGGGTAGGCGCAGCAGGTCTTCTAACGCCAGAACCTTCCCATCGCTTCCCGCCAGTGGCACGCGCCAATTGGGGTACTCCTGGTAAGTACCAGGCTGATTGATCATGTTGCGGTCTGCGGCCAAATCCGACAGGCCCACACCTATCAGACGGGCAGGGGTTTGGGCAAGGAAGCGGTGTAATCCCAGGATCAACTCCTGCACCTGCTGCCAGGGTAGCGGGGTGGTTGCCAGGTCTGCGGGAAGGTCCACCGCCCCCGGTTGCAGTGCGCCACTGTTCTGCATCACCTGCACCCAGCGCTGCAACCCTTGGCGTAACTGCTCCCACTCCTGCCCCACCGGCTGGGTGAGCAGGTGCAGCTGGTCGCGAACCCGGATGTGCTCCCCTGTGATAAACCCCGCCGTGGGTGGCAGGTCGTGGGTGCCCACAGTGGCCATAGACAGCTCCCTCCACTGTTGAGCAGGTTTGGGGTGGCCGTCTTTGACCTCAAACCACAGCAATGAGGTCCCCAGTAAGGCGTGGTCGGCTAGCCGGGCCCGCACCCCTGCTCCCACATTGCCCAGGTCTTCCCCCACCACCAAACTTCCCGCATAGTAGGCCTCCAGCGCGAGCAGGGCCAACATCGCCTCGCTGTCGTAGTGCACATAAGTGCCGTGCGAGGCCTGACATCCTTGCGGGACCCACCACAGGCGGAAAAGGCCCAAGATGTGGTCGATACGCACTCCTGCTCCCACCCGAAGTACCGCCCGCAACAACGCTCGGTAGGGCCGATAGGCGACTTGCGCTAATGCTTGCGGGCGCCACGGGGGCTGCGACCAGTCCTGACCGAGTTGGTTAAACGCATCGGGGGGAGCTCCCACACTGGCGCCTGTGGCCAGCACATCCTGCCACGCCCAGGCGTCGGCGCTGTCGAAACCTGCTCCCACCGCTAGGTCATGGATGATGCCCAGACGCATACCAGCCTGGCGCGCCACCTGTTGGGTGAGCTGCAACTGCTCTTGCATCAGCCATTGCACCCAGCTGTAGAAACGCACCGAAGCTGCATGCTGCTCATGAGCGATCGAGAGGGCGTGTGGGTCGCGCTGACGCAACGGCGCAGGCCAACTTTGCCACGGGCCTTGGAGTTCATCGGTCAGCGCACACCACAGGGCGAAGTCACGCAAATCCTCACCCTCAGTGGCGCAGTAGTCAGCGAAGGCCTGCTCGCGGGTCGGTGCGGCTGGCAGGTGGTGCAGCAGCAGCAACGCCTCCCGCTTGGCCTGCCATACCAGGCTGCGGTCGATCAGCTCGGTGGTGTGGTTGCGGGCTTGGCAGGGCTGGGCCAGCTCCGCGATGCGCTCGCGCACGGCAGGAGGCGCTTGCTCATACTCCGGCAACGCTTCGATGGGCAAGTAGAGTGGGCTAAAATACCGTCTTGAGCTGGGCAAATACGGAGAGTCAGCAACAACTGGCCCGGGCCCTGGAGCATGCAAGGGGTTGAGTAAAAGAAAGTCAGCCCCCCATTGGGTGGCCGCGTGCTCAGCCAGGGTGCGCGCATCCGCCAGGTCCCCGTGACCCCAACTCGTGGCGCTACGCACCGCGTACAGCTGCACCCAAATCCCCCACTGGCCAGGCTCAGGCAGCAACGCCTCACTTGCTTCACGCGTGGGGCATACCGCTAGAGCAACCTCCACGTAGTGCCCGTCATGCTCCACCATCAGGGTGTGATCCCCCAAAGGCAGATCCAACGGGAGCACCAGCTCCGGCTGGGTTTGCAGAATGGTGACCGGAATCTGACGCCCGTCGAAGCAGTGCACATGCGCACTGGTAGGAGTCTGCGACAGCGGCAGGCGGGCGGGCTGGTCTTGGCGCATCACCACACAGGGCGGCAACCCCAATTCCTGCCCAGGCTGCAGCCCCTCCTGCAGGATCTGCACCACTTGATGCACCGTCCGAGGATCCACCTGCTGCATCTGGTCACACCAGTCGAGGAACTGCGTATCCACTCCCAACGTTTGGGCACGCAGGGCCAGGTCATCACCGATCAGGTCATCCAGAGGCTCACTCACGGGCCTAACCGTAGCGCCTGGCACCGAGCCCTCACCCCCACCGGGTTAGGCAGCGGGGGTGAGGTAGGACTCCCACTGCGGGTGGGAGGGCGTCCCACGCAGGACTCTCCAGGAGCAACCGCTGGGCGGGGCGGGCCGCACCCGTAGGGTCCAGCCCAGCTCGGCCAGAGCGCGGTCGGCCTTGGCCTGGTTGCATCGGGCGCAGGCGGAGACCACGTTGTCCCACGTGTGTGCACCCCCACGCGAACGCGGCACAATGTGGTCGATCGTGGTGGCCGCACGCCCGCAATAGGCACACAAGCCAGCATCGCGGGCAAACAGCGCCCGTCGGGTCAGGGGCACCTGGTGGGAGTAGGGCACCTTGACGTAGCGCACCAACCGCACCACCAGGGGCAGTTCCACGGCGGCGGTGGCACTGTGCAGACGAAGACCGGAGTTCTCCACTCCCACCGCTTTGCCCAGCAGCACCAGCACAACAGCCCGCCGCGCAGAGATCACACACAGCGGCTCGTAGGAGGCGTTGAGCAGCAACACCCTCGGTGAGTTGCTGCTCATCGGCGCACC
>JBDIAW010000037.1:0-23214 GCA_039812585.1 Actinomycetota bacterium
TTGAGAACATACCCCCAAGCCTTCAAAACAGTAAGAGCTCTATACTTCTACGAAAAGAGTTTAGAATAACCCTCAATGTTTGATGAAACGGCATGTGGAAGCGGTTCTGCAGCCATTGGAATCTCCCAACTTCTCACCCGAAGCCGGGGGTTCTTCAGTCAACTCAATAGGTCAACATTCACACTGCGCACCGACGTTATTCAACCCAGCGGTGGAGTTATCACGGTCACTGCAGATTCACGTCAAAGTGTGACCATAGGGGGTGCTGTCAAGATTCTTTACGATGGACCGTTTCCTTTCAAGCCTGATTGTTTACTGACGCGAGTTTCAGTTTCACGGCACAAACAACAGAATTCGTCAGCTCCTAATACTGCCAACACCGTTCTTCAATCTTCAGCCCAAGAGGTGGTACGCGGATGTTATCGATAACC
Source organism: Actinomycetota bacterium (assembly GCA_039812585.1). Taxonomy (GTDB): domain Bacteria; phylum Actinomycetota; class Actinomycetes; order JBDIAW01; family JBDIAW01; genus JBDIAW01. Next base: position 432 of record JBDIAW010000037.1, read on the forward strand.
AGGAAGACAGTCTACGCCTGTTTAGCCGACAAAATGCTCACCTACTCAGATTATGCCCAAGTTCCTGCTCTTGATAACGGTGAACCACTGGTGCCGATTTCATCGGTCGAGGGTATAACTTTTGCGCATATCGACCCACTGATGGCGGAGTTTACGGGTGGGTCTATTTATGTACGAGCTCAGGTAGCATGCCTTTTGGCAAACGCTGCAGAGATAGTTAACAAATATGACCGCAAGTTACATGTTGTGTATGGGTACCGCCCGCTTTCTGTGCAACGGAAACTCTTCGCTGAGCAAAAGGCCAGGCTGGCTTCGCATTACTACGACGCAGCAAAACTGATGGAGGCTACCCATCGCATTATCGCGGTTCCCGAGGTAGCAGGGCATCCTGCTGGGGCGGCAGTAGATCTCACGTTAACTCAGGCCGGACAACCCTGCGATATGGGAACATCCTTGTGGGATTTCAGGGAAAACTCTTTCACCTTTTCCCCCTTCGTATCCCGCACGGCCTGGGAGAATAGACAGCTTCTCCGGCGGGTGATGATGCAAGTCGGGTTTGCGCCATTTGACGGAGAATGGTGGCACTTCTCCTACGGAGACAAAGAATGGGCTCGGTACTACTCACAACAACATGCATTGTACGAACAAGTTGAGTTCAGCACTGCCACCGGTGAGCATCCCGACAAAGCGTCGAAGTCTCAGGACTCTTACTGTGGGTAAAGGGTGGCGCTGGTGGCAGTGGTGACCACCAGGGCGTTGCCGAGTGGGTGCAGGGTGGTGGGCTGACCTGGGGGCAGGGTGATGACCCCTGATGAGTTGGAGCTCCTGAGGTCCACAACCTGCACCTGCGAACCCTGGCGCAGGTAGGCGGTCCCGGCGGCAGTGCGGACCTCCTGCACCTGGTCACGTTCCCAGACCAGTTGGCCGGTGCTGGCACGGTAGGCCGACAGGTGGGCTCCCACGCCCACCAGCACGGTGTCGCTGGCCGCATCCACCGCCCAGCCAGTGACCCTGCCCGGAGCCAGACGTTGCGACCTCAGCTCAGTACCGGTGGCGGTCAGCATCCGATGGAGGGTGGGCGGGGCAGCCTGCATCATCAGGAACACTTGGTCACCTGCCAGGCCCACGCCCTGCGGGGAGCCGGGGAACTCCCGTGACCAGCGCGGGTTGGCTGAGGCCAGTGACCAGCCGACCAGCAAGGTGCGCTCAGGTTCCAGGCTGACCGTGGCAACCAGCCGTCCGTCCTGAACGGCCACCTGCTCCCACCGCGCCGCATGGGTAGCTGCGGGCAGGTGGGTCACAGTGGTCTGCCACCGCACCTGGCCGGTGGAGGTCTGCAGCACCACCAGATTCGGGCCGGCCACCACCACTGCGAGCCCTCCGCTGAGGAGCACCTGCCAAGGACCTGCAGCATCCGCTGCCAGCGGATGCTGCCACCGCTGCTGCCCCCGGGCCGCGTCAAAGCCCACCACCTGGGTGGAGGTCACTGCCACCACCGTCGCTGGCCCCTGCGCGCCCGTCGAGGTCACACTGCTGGCCATCGCCCGCACTGCCAGGGGGTGCTGCCACCGCAGCGCCCCCGTCTGGGCTTCTCGGCACACCAGGCGAGAGCCGGCCAGCACCACCGCCTGGGGGACGGCGACCACCGCAGAAGCCGGGCCTAAGCCCACGCTCCACTGGGGGGCGATCACCGACGCGCCCTCTGGAGTAGACAACGCAGGGGCAGGAGCAGCCGCCAGCGCCGGCGAGCCGGACTGCACCGCCGCCGACGGGTGAGGGCGAGAGTCAGCTTCCACCGGCTCCGAGGCCGATGTGGCCGTCGGCAGCGAGGACTGTTGCCGGTGGGCCACCCCCCACACCACGCCGCACACTAACGTCACTGCCAGCATCGCGACAGCGCCTGAGCGCACCGCCTGCTGATGTCGCCGCCGCTGCTGGGTGCGGGCATAGACGGCCTCGGTGGTGGGGGTATGACCCGCCACGTCGGCCTGACGCAACTGACCCAACGCCCGCTCCAGAGCCCCTGGGCCCGCCTCATGAGCCGCATCAGAACTGGTTCTCATCTCACCACCCTGCCTCTGCGTCGTCGCCTCGGTCCCCCAACGCCTGCCGTAGCGTCGCCCGGCCCCGCAGCAGACGGGTTTTCACCGTGTTCACCGGCACCCCCAGCGTGCGGGCTACCTCCTCCAGCGGCAGGTCGGCCAGGTGGAACAGGGCGATGACCTCCCGCTGTTGGGTGGGCAGCAGACGCAGGGCCGCCATGAGCGAGACCACCTCGGCAGTGAGATCCGGCTCGGGTGGTCGGTGAGCCTCCCGAAAATGGGCCTGGAGGCGGTTGGTGGCTTTGCGCCACCGGCTGACCGCACACCGGTAGGCCACCTGACGCACCCACCCCGCTGGGTTGTCCAACGCCCCAACGCTGGCCCAACGCTGCCAGGCCCGGGCGTAAGCCTCCTGCACGCAGTCTTGGGCCTCGGCTGTCTGGCCGGTTACAACCAGCATTTGGCGCAGGATGGCAGGCGCGGACTCGGCGTAAAACGCCTCAAACGCCCGCCGCTGCTCGCTGGCCCCTGCCTGCGTGGGGCAGTCGGGCGCAGCCATCATCACCACACTCACCCTTCCCTGACGCCCCAGTTGGGGGAGAAGTTCCCTGCCCCGAGCAGTATGGCCCATGGCCAGCACCCCACCGGCTTCTGTACAGAAAACGTCCATTGATCGGAAACCGAGGGGCATCATGAAACCGTCAATTTCACCCAGGCCCGACACAGCCTCGCCTCGATCTGTGGCGGTGTCATCGACGATGCCGAAGAGGTGGTCATCACGCGGGCTGGCCACGAGCCCGTCCTCATGGTGGGGCTGGCGCAGTACCAGTCCAGGCGCGAACCCGAACACCTCCTGCGCAGCCCCGCCAAGGTCGCGCTGCTCATGCGCTCCATTGCGCACCTGCAGGCAGACCGGCTCGAGTCGCACCCACTGCGCGATGTGGATGGCCTGCCCGGCACTCCTGCGGTTGACACCACGCCCACCAGGCAGACTCCCCCACAACCCGCCAACGCTTTGCAGGCAACCCAAACAACCCACCCCATCGTGAACGCGTTGTTGACGGCTGGGCCTGGGAGCTGTAGCTCAGCCACACCGACAAACACCTGTTGAGCAGACATGCCTCGGTGGTCGTTGCCATACTGAGGTCATGGCTGCTGCGACCCCCGCCCCCGATTCTGCATCTGCTGCTCCTGACGAGCGCGAAACCACTGCGGAGTTTCCGGTCCACTCCGCTGCGGGGCTGCCGGTCGCTCCTGCTGCACCTGTAGGGGCGCGCAAGCTCAGTGTGGAGGTTGTGCACTCCCCCGCTGACTCCACCCTGACCGACCCCGACGCGCCCACCCGCATGGACATGAACCTGGCGATGGCAGCCCACCTGGGGTGCTTTGTGGCCGCCTGGTTTGCCTTGGGGATCATCGCGCCGATCATCACGTTGCTCCTACGGGGGGAGCGCCCCTTGGTGCGCCACCACAGCCAGCAAAGCATCAACCTCAACCTCACCACCTATCTGCTGATGGCACTGGCGGCCATCGCCGCAGGGGTGGCCGTGCTGGGTGGCGTGGGGGCTGCGGCCAGCTGGAACTGGGACAACTCCCTGCTGCCCACCGGCCTGACTGCGGGAACCGTTGCCCTGGTCTTGGGGTTGCTGGCCGGGGCCGCCCTGTGGATGGCCTACTACTTCATCGCCACGATCCGGGCCGGTTTTGCGGCCATGGAAGGGGAGTACTACCGCTTCCGCCTGGCGCTGCCCTTCCTGGGTCGCCACCGAGCAGAGGCGCGGGATTGATCAACTAGGCTCGTCGAGCAGGTCGCGCACCAACGCATCGGCCAGCAGTCTGCCTCGCACGGTGAGCACCAACCTGCCCTCGGCTAGACCAGCGGGTTCAACCAGACCCTCCCCGGCCCAACGCGCTGCCGTGGAGTCCCTCCCCGGCGGCACCGGCAGACCCGAGGCCAGGCGTAGCCCCAGCATCAGGTGTTCGGTGGAGATCTCCCCCGGGCCTAGCAGTTCCCGACCGGCGGCGGGGCTGTGCCCAGCGGCCAGGCGGGCGGCGTAGTCGCGGGGGTGACGCACATTCCACCATCGCAGCGCGCTGGGCTGCCCGGCGCTGGGGGCTTGACCTAGGTGGCTGTGCGCACCGGTGCCAAACCCCCACCAGTTGTCCCCGCGCCAGTAGGCCAGGTTGTGACGGCACTGGGCCCCCGGGCTATCCTCGCGCGCCCAGTTGGACACCTCGTACCACAAGAAACCGTTAGCAGATAAGAACTTCTCGGCCTGTTCGTAGCGATCGGCCAGCACGTCCGGTGTGGGCGCGGCCAGCTCCCCCCGCCGGATCTGGGCAGCCAGGCGGGTGCCGGGTTCCACGATGAGGCTGTAGGCGCTGAGGTGATCCACCCCGGCGCCTACTGTCTGTTCCAGGCTGCGCTGCCAGTCGGTATCAGACTCCCCCGGGCTGCCATAGATCAGATCGAGATTGACGTGGGCGAACCCAGCCTGACGGGCCATCTGCGCCGCCCGCACCGCCTGGCCAGGAGTGTGCTGACGCTGCAACACCGCTAAGACGTGAGGTGCTGCACTCTGCATCCCCAGGGAGATCCGCGTGAACCCCGCCTGCAGCAACGCCTCGAGGTAGGCCGGGGTGAGGGTTTCGGGGTTGGCCTCGGTGGTGACCTCCGCATCGGCTGCCAGGCCAAACGTCTGCCGCAGGTGCTCAAGGATTCGCCCCAACTGAGCCACCGGCAGCAGGGTTGGAGTCCCTCCACCGACGAACACGCTCTGTAGCGGTGGTGTGTCCGGTACCACCCGCCGGGCCAACAGCATCTCCTGCAGCAGCGCCTGCACATAGGGCTGATGGGCGCCGTGTTCACCCAGCTCTGCGGGGGTATAGGTGGTGAAGTCGCAGTACCCGCACCGGCTGGCGCAAAACGGTATGTGCACGTAAGCCGATAGGGGTCGCAGCGCGGCGGCCTGCGACAACCCCTGGGGCACCCGCCCATCGGGCGGCGCGGGCTCCCCCAGCGGCAACTGACCTGGCATACCGGTGAGATTAGACGTCCAGGTCCAGCAGCACCGTCAGGACAGGCAGACTTCCCCCGTCACTTCTCCCCTTTGCTGCTATCTGCTGCAGGGCGGGTGGCGGACAGCGCTGCAATGAAGGCCTCTTGGGGCACCTCCACACGTCCCACCATTTTCATGCGCTTCTTGCCCTCTTTTTGTTTTTCCAGCAGTTTGCGTTTACGGGTGATGTCACCGCCGTAGCATTTAGCCAGCACATCTTTACGCATGGCACGCACAGTTTCGCGAGCAATAACGCGAGAGCCGATCGCCGCTTGAATAGGGACCTCGAATTGTTGACGCGGAATCAACTCCCGCAGACGGGTCGCTAATTGCACGCCGTAAGCATACGCCTTTTCCTTATGCACGATAGCAGAAAAAGCATCGACCGGTTCCCCATGAAGCAGAATATCCACTTTAACCAGATCAGCTTGCTGCTCACCATCAATTTCATAATCCAAGGAGGCGAATCCACGGGTTTTCGACTTGAGCTGGTCAAAAAAATCATAGACAATCTCGGCTAAAGGCAGAGTATAACGTATTTCTACCCTCTCGGGCGAGAGATAATCCATGCCTCCCAGCGTTCCCCTCCGAGATTGGCACAACTCCATAATCGCACCAATATACTCACTGGGCGACAAGACAGTGGCACGAATCACCGGTTCATGAATCTGTGCGACTTTACCTGTGGGAAACTCACTGGGGTTAGTGACAATGAACTCGCGGCCGTCCTCAACCTGCACCCGATACACCACATTAGGCGCGGTGGAAATCAGGTCGAGATTAAATTCGCGCTCCAGCCGCTCTCGAACAATCTCCAGATGCAATAACCCCAAAAATCCACACCGATAGCCAAAACCCAACGCTGCAGAAGTTTCGGGTTCATACACCAGCGCGGCATCGTTGAGTTGGAGCTTGTCCAAGGCCTCACGCAGCAGAGGGAAATCCGAACCGTCCAGCGGGTAGAGGCCAGCAAACACCATCGGTTTGGGGTCCTTATAGCCAGTCAGTGCCGTCGTGGCCGCAGCACTGGCCAAGGTGATGGTGTCCCCGACCCGTGACTGACGCACGTCCTTCACCCCAGTGATGAGGTAGCCCACCTCCCCCACCCCAAGGCTTGGCACTGGCACCGGCTCGGGAGAAATCACCCCCACCTCGAGCAATTCGTGGGTGGCCTTGGTCGACATCATGAGGATGCGTTGACGTTGGGTCAACGTCCCGTCAACCACCCGCACATAGGTGACCACACCCCGGTAGGCGTCGTACACGGAGTCAAAAATCAGGGCCCGCGCCGGGGCTTGAGCCACGCCGGTGGGAGCAGGCACCTGCTGGATGATGCGGTGCAGCACTTCGGGCACTCCCTGGCCGGTCTTGGCACTGACCCGTAGCACCTCATCAACCTCGCATCCCACAATGCCGGCCACCTCTGCGGCGTATTTGTCCGGCTGTGCTGCAGGCAGGTCGATCTTGTTCAGGACCGGCACGATGGTCAGGTCGTTCTCCATCGCCAGATAGAGGTTGGCCAAGGTTTGCGCCTCAATGCCCTGAGCCGCATCAACCAGCAGCACCGCCCCCTCGCAGGCCGCCAAGGAGCGCGAGACCTCGTAGGTGAAGTCCACATGTCCGGGAGTGTCGATCATGTTGAGCACGTAGGGCTGGCCATCCAGCCCAGTCCAAGGCAGACGCACGGCCTGACTCTTGATGGTGATGCCTCGTTCGCGCTCAATGTCCATGCGATCGAGGTACTGCGCGCGGGCTTGGCGTTCCGAAAGCACCCCGGTGATGCCCAGCATTCTGTCAGCCAGGGTGGATTTCCCGTGGTCAATGTGGGCAATGATGCAGAAGTTGCGAATCCGCGAGGCCGGGCTGTGGCCGGGATCCAGACTGGGCTGCCTGGACCCAGGACCATTGGAGGAGTGACTCACTCGACCCACCTGTACTTTCTGCCACGTCTGCACCTGTTGAGGGATTGCCGGCGACTTAGCCCCCAACGACCGACTGCTCAGGGTACCGTTGATCCATGCGTTTCACCCATCGCCTCACCCCTCGCGTGCTGCCCAACGCTGCCCTCTTCAGCGCCCTGATCCTGAGCCTGGCCGCCTGTGGGGTGGGCAAGCAACCCGAAACCGTCACCAATTCCTCCGTCCGGGAATCCTCTGCTGCCGTGATGTACGGGGTGGTGGTGCCGGAGAAACCCGACCCTAACCCGGTGTGGACCGTGGAGGTCAGCGGCTACCGCTCCGTGGTTGCCGGCAGCGGCATGTTCGCTGTCCTGCACGGTGCCCGGGGCTCCTCCCGCGACTACCAACTCAGCGGGATGGATGCCAGCACGGGGCGGGAGATCTGGGCGGACAAGCCCACCTCCAACCCCTTGGTGTTGGCCAGTGACAGCCCTGGGCCGGGAGTGCGACGCACCAGCACCATCGTCTACGCCGATGATGTGTCGATGCCTCAGCAAGGGACCACCCCGGCCCGGATTCGCACCGACATTGTGGCTCTCAATGCTGCCGATGGTCAGCAGCTGTGGCGCTATGACTGTCTGCAAGTCAACGTGGATAACAACGAGCCCGAGCGTGTGCTGGGGGTGACCATGAATAACCAGACTGTGGTGGTGCTCACCCCGGCAGCTATCACTGGTTTAGACACTCGTACCGGCACCGTGCGTTGGCGTAACCTGATCGACCGAAAACTGAGCGAGGAGCAGAAGAAATCAACCGTCTCCGATTGGGAGCGCAGCGATCACCCGGCCCGCTTCCTCAACGCAGACCTGGGCGAATCCACTGTGGTAGTCACGGCTCAGATCAGCCAAACAGTTGGCTACGTGGCCGCTTTGGACGAAAAGAAAGGCACCCTGCTGTGGCAGGTCCCCACGGCCACCGATGGTGACCGAACCAGCCAAGCAGATCAAACCAACGTCAACCCCAACGGCAAGGTGGTCATTGCCGGTAATCGGGTCATCATCGGGCAGGCAGTGCTCACCAATGTCGAAAAAACCTATGAGAGCAGTGTGCCACGCATTGTGGGCTTGGACCTGGGGAGCGGCAAGCAAATGTGGACCATCAAACCCGACACATCCTCCTCCTCTAGTTCCTCTAGCCATACCCCGAACTTCGTCGTCGATGCCGGTACCGGAACGGTGATTTACCCCCAGGAAAAACACATGCAGGCCTACGCCATCAGTGATGGCTCCTCCCGCTGGCCTAAGCAGTTGCAGGTCACCACTGAAATCATTGACGCTAAAGACAAGCTCATTTTCGCTGCCCTGCGCAGTGGGGACAACACCGACCTGTCGATCATGAACACGATCAAGGGTGAGCAGATCACTAGCTTTTCCATTGGTCGGGTGAGTGACTTTCAGATCTTTGCCGGAGCCGTCGTCATCGCCACCGATGAGACCCTGCGTGTCTACCGGTGATCTGATCGTTGCGGCTAGCCTGACGCTGGTAGCATTGACCAACGAGGCGTGTGCTTAACGTGCATCCAACCTGGCGACTGTCACCTGTGTGGTGACCCGAGAAAGTGGTAGAGGCAGACTTCCGTGGCGAACATCACATCGCAGATCAAGCGTAACCGGCAGAACGAGAAGCGCCACGAGCGCAACAAATCCGTCAAATCTGCTTTGAAGACCTACGTGCGCCGGGTGCGCGAGGCTGTCTCCGCTGGCCAAACCGACGAGGCGAACGCCTTGCTGGCCAGCGCCAACCGGCAGCTCGATAAAGCCGTGAGCAAAGGTGTAATTCACAAAAACCAGGCTGCTAACCGCAAGTCAGGCTTGGCCGCGCTGGTCAATCACGCGGACAGCGCCAAATAAACTCCCTCCACCATGACCTCGGGTGGGGTGCAACCAACGCTGCCCGACTCGTGGGTGGATGTGCTGGCTCGGCTCCACACCTGGGGCGGCAGCGATCCTTTTGGGCCCCCGGAGGCCGTGCAAACCTTGGCCGATCTGCCCGGGTTAAGTAGCTCTACAGCACTCTATGACTTTGGCGCTTCTCTCAGCGTGGTTGTGGCTGACCTGGCCCAGGCCTTGACTCTGCTGGCCAGCGAACCTGATGCCATCGCTGGGTGCCTGGAGAGCCAGAACGACAGGGTAGGGAGTGCTCCCCTCACGGCATCCTCCGCGTCCTCGCGCAGACTGCACCGGCCCGTTGGTGACCTGCCCACCACCTCTGCCACTGGCACCACACTGGAAATCCCCCGTTGGATTCGGGAGGGTGCCACCCGCTTGGATGAGACCGTCGGGAAGCTGCACGAGCGCCTGGCAGCCTGGGATCAGTGGGTGAGCGACCTTGCCACCCTGATGCGCCTGCCTGCCGAGGACCCGTTGATGTCACTCACACACTGCGTGGGGCCGCTGAGCACCATGCGTGACGCGGTGGTGCTCGTGCGTGATGCCATCGTCGATTTGAACGAGCTGCACCACCAGTGGCACCCGCAGATCGTACAACTGCTGCGCTCTGCCCGCCCTCTCACCGATGGTGACGAGACAGGCCGTCACCTCCCTCAGCGTGGCCTGTGGGAGCGAGGGGACAACCTGACCTCCGCCCAACGCCACCAACTACGAGCCATGATCGAGCTGCTCACCTGCGCGGAGCACAGCGTGCGCGAGCGCATCCACCACGCTGCCGACTTGCTACCCACCAGTGAGAATCCCTGCCTTTCCACGTGGCTGCCCTGCTGGAGTACCCCCACTCTGGACGCACAACGGTGGCGCTTGGCCCAACCAGAAACCCCCAGGGGGGCTAAGCACCTACGCAGCGTTCTGGGAGCTGACGACTGGTCGCCTACCCCAGTAAGAGCCCTCCACCATCTGCTCACCACCAATCCTGGAGTGGGGCTGCTGCTGACGCGGGCTCACACCCCCACCGACGCCCCGGTGCAGTTGCAGCAAGCGCTGACAGCACCCACCACGAGCTGCACACCTGAAGAGTGGATGAGATGGGCCCTGCTGTGGCCAGGGATAGTCGGGCCTTGCCCCGGTGCCCCCGTAGCGGCTCGCGTGCAGGCCAACCGTTTGCTGGTACGCGCCGCCCTCATTGATGCCCGCCGGGAGGACCTACGCTTTGAACGCTTGCTGCGCAACAGCTTGACGGCTCATCCGGCCCGCCTATGGAGCAGGGTGCGCGTCTGGCTGCGCACCGCCTGGTCACGGCGGGAAAACCTCAGCTCTCTGTGGGCGCTACCCGGGCAACTGCCCGCGATTGCCCGCGACGACCTGCGCACCCGCATCCGGGTCTACGAGTCGATGTTGCATCAGCCCGGCCCCGCCGTGCCCAATCACACCGGTTGGCCGCGGCAATTGCTGCAGTTCGACCCCCACGGCAACGGGCGCGCGGTGGAACTGTGTGGGCGGCTGGACGAGCAGACCCAACGCCTGGTCATCCTGGTACCGGGCACCGGAACGACAGCCCGGGGCTTTCACATGCCTGCCGGTTTTGCCGCCGACGTGGTGCGTGCCGAACCCAGCGGCCGCACCGCCGCCATTGCCTGGATGGGGGCGGATTTCCCTCAGGGCTTTGCCAACCAGTCGCCGTTGGCTCACTATGCGGGGCTAGCTGCTGCGCCCTTGTGCGACTTCATCGATGGCCTGCCCCTTCCTGCCGGGTGTGAGGTGATCCTGGTGGGGCACTCCTACGGAGGGGTGATTGTGGGGGCAGCGGACAAACGAGGAGTGCGGGCGGATCGCATCATTCACGCCGCCTCCGCCGGGTCAGGGCCGGGGGTGGCGCGGGTGGAGGACTACGCCAGCCACGACCACCACGGGCGACCCCGGCAGGTGCGCCGCTACTGCCTGAGCGTGCCGGGGGACTACATCGCCTGGGCGCACACCGTGCACCGGCTGGTGTTGCGCCTACCCCACGGGTTGGCGCACCGCCTGACCTCCGGGCTGCACATGGTGAACCGAGGTATCGACCCTGGCGACCTGCGCGGCATCATCACTCTCAACGCCGGGGTGTGGGAGCAACCCTTGCACGGCCATCAGGTGGGGCAACGCTTGCACGGACCCGCCGGCCACTCCAGCGTCACCACCCCCGGAACCACCGCTTTCGCCGAAATCATGCGGGTCGTGATCGGCGAGAAATAGCCTTGGCTGTCACTAGGGCAGAGCAATGTCCACGGTGGTGACCGTGTTGCCCCCGTAGGCCACCGCCAGGCGTGCCGTGGAGGGGGTCGCACCGGGCCGCACCACCACATCGTTGATCGGGCTGGGCTGGTAGCCCACTCGGGCCTGGGACAGGGCCTTCCAACTGGCCCCCAGATCCGGGGAGTAGTACACCTGCCCTGCGGTGGGCTCCACGGTGAGAGCAGGCCAAAACCGTTGCCCCGCTTGAGCACCGCGATGTAGGGGCGGCCCTTGGCGCCGGTCAGTTCTCTCCACGTCCTTCCCCCGTCGCGGGTCAGCCAGTGGCGCGCCCCGACGCCTTCCAGGTTGCCCGAGGACAGCAGCAGCGTGCCTGGCTGGCCGGCAAAAGCGTTCAGCCGCGCCGCCCAGATGGTGGCCCAGCCCTCGGGTGGGGCAGCACTGGCCACCGCCGACCAGCTGCGCCCGTCATCAGTGGAGACCTTCAACCCATCGCCCTGATACCACCAGAACTTCCCCCGGGTGTTGGGGTCGGCAATCAGCGTGTGCCGGTTGAGCCAGTAGGCAAAGTGGCCGGTCTTGCCCGCCACCTGAGTCCAGGTTGCGCCCTGGTCCGTGGAGCGCCACGTCCCAGAATCGTTACCCGACTCCCACAGCAACGTCGGGTTGGGAGCCATCCCCACCGCCACCGTGCCAAAACGCAACTGCTCGGGCGCGCTGCCATTGCGCAGACTGGCAAACCGAGTCCAGGTCGACCCGCCGTCGGTGGAGAGGGAACTCTGCTTCTGCAGCCCATCCTCGGTGCAGCAGTATCTGCGGTCATCGACAATGGCCACCACCACGTTGGGGTCGTTGGGCGCGGTGGCCACCGCCCAGGCAGAGTTGAAACGGGTGGTCATCACCTGTTGCGGTTCGCCTGTGCCCCGGTTAAGGAACACCGGGCGGTCCCAGTGGGCCTCTACGATGCCCTGGGAGGTGACAGCCAGGTCGTTGGCGCACAACTCGCGGATCCCCGTCGACGCCCAGCGGTACTGCACGTCGGCGGTGCCGATGCCGCGGATTTCCCACATCCCGGAGCCCTCAGCCAACCGTGCCAAGCTGGGGTTGGTGCTGTCCCAGGCCACGTCTCCCACGCTGAGCCCACTCTCTCGGGTCATCACCCGCGCCCACGACCCGCCCGTGGAGGCGTGGCTGGCGGTACGTTTGGTCCAGCTGGCTCCCCCGTTGGTACTCAGGTACACATCCCGCGCCAGGTCTCCACCGTCGAGCACGATCAGCCGCTGCCCGTCGGGGCTGGCATCGTAAGCACTCACCCACTGCCACCCACCGTTGAGGGGAGTCACCGCCCCGCCGGGGCGAACCACCTTCAGCTGCGCACCATTGCCTTCAGTCACCGACCCGGTGGTGACATAGGTACCAGCGGAGGTGGGAACCAGCTTGACATAACGCTGCGCTGTGATCGAGGAGATCTGGCTGAAGGTCGTGCCATCGGTGCTGCGGTACAGCCCTGCGCCGTTGACCCCCACGACCAGCTGGCCGGCGCCGACAGCCACCGCCCCCACATCGGCAGTGGGCAAGACCCCTGGCAACGCCAACGGCGTCACCGATCCATCAGCCTTGGTGGCCAGCAGCCCATTCTTCTGGCTGCCAAAGACGAAACCCAGGCCCCCCTTACCCCAGGAGGCCATGCGGGAACCACCGTAACGATCCTCATCGTTGCCGTGAACGTAGAGCTGGGAACCCACGGTTGTCCAGCTCGCCCCCTGATTGGTGGAGGTGATCAAATGACCGTTATCACCGGTGCCCACCGCTGCCATCATCTGCCCCGGTGTGGCCGCGAGCGCCAGCACGCTGGCAGTACTCACCCCGGCGCCCAACCCGTTGGGGCTCATCAGTTGCACCCAGCTGTTGGTGGCCGGGTTCCATCGGTAGGCCCCGCCCACATCGGTGCGAATGGAGATCTGCCCGGCCACCGTGGAGATCCCCGTCACAAAGCCCCCGCCCCACTGCACAGGGGTGGCCCTCAAAGCGAGCTGACCCGCCGGCACGCCAGCAGCGTTGCCCCCGCCTGGAGTCCAATCCTGGCCCGGTAAGGGTGTCTGTTCCGGCGGCACCATTGCCTCGGTTGCCCTCGTCACTGAGCCCGTGGGCACATCTGTGGGGGTCTGGACCGTTGAGTCTTGCAGCTGCACCGCCTGGGTGTGCTCGCTACGCGGCCAGCGCGCCCAGATCAGAACCGCAGCACCAGCCACCACCACCGCGATCACCGCCACCACCCCTCGGCGATGCAGCCAGGTCCGGGCATCCCGACCAGACCCCAGGGGGTGGGCAGAACCAGGGGGCATGATCACTCCTAGTAGTGGAGAAGAAACTTCAGAATATCGGGCTGAACAATGATCAACTGAGGGCTTGACCAGATCATGGCCAACACCTGGCGAGGGTGCCCGCCTAAGCTGAACCCCAGTTGCACCCCTGCCCGAGGAAAGGTCATCATGACAGCCACGTTGACTATCCTCACTGGTGGGGAGGACCTGCTGGTGGAGCGGGCCACCCGGGCTGTCATCACCCACGCCGAGAACCTGGCAGAGCGCTGGGGGGCCGAGGTGGTGCTCCATGAGCATCTTGGTGCGGAGTTAACCCTTGAGCTGTGGGACCACCTGCTAGCTCCCACCCTGTTCCCCACGGTCAACGTACTGGTGGTGACCTCATTGGCCGATGCTGCTGAGGCAGCGGCAGAACAGTTGGTGACCCTGGGCCAGACCCCTGCCGACCAGATGCACGTGGTGCTGCATCAGAAAGCCAACACGGGCAAGAAGCTGGTCGATACGTTGAGCAAACTGCCACACGTCGCCACAGTGGAATGCTCCTCGATCAAAACCCGCCGAGACAAACTGCGCTTCCTGCATCAGGAGTTTCGCGCCCACCACCGCCGCGCCACTGACGAAGCCGTGGAGTACCTGCTCGATGCGGTGGGTGCCGACCTGCGCGCGCTGGCCGGCGCTGTGGATCAGCTCGTAGCCGACACCAACGGCCTGATCGACATGGACACCGTGCAGCAGTATTACACCGGTCGTGCTGAGGTCACCGGGTTCGCTGTGGCCGATAGGGCCCTGGAAGGTCGGCCTGGTCCAGCCCTGGAGCAACTGCGTTGGGCGTTGCAATGCGGCACCGACCCGGTGCTCATTGTTTCAGCGCTGGCCAGCGCGGTGCGCATGCTGGTTGCGGTGGCTAGTGCCCCCGCAGGCAGCTCCCCCGCCGGCGTGCCCACGTGGAAAGTGGAGCAGCTGCGCCGCCTGGCCCGGGGGTGGACTCCAGCCACCATTGCAGCCGCCCTGGCTCAGGTAGCCCAGGCCGACGCCGCCATCAAAGGGGCTGGCACCGACCCCGCCTACGCCTTGGAACGCACCTTGGTGCAGCTGGCCGCTCTGCGGGCAGACGCGGCCTAACCGTATCCGGTCAGATGCAGGGTGGAGTTGGTGCTGGTGACCACCAGTGTGTGTTGCTGGTCGGTGCGGGCAAGGGTGGCTGCCTGCGCGGCGAGGGCCTGCACCGTGACGGCAGAGGGGTGGCCGTAGTCGTTATCTGCCCCGCAACTGACCAAGGCGATACGTGGCTTGAGGGCGCGCAGCAGCGCAAAGTCCTGATGGGCTGAGCCGTGGTGGGCCACCTTGAGCACGTCAGCGCCTCCGGTGGGAAATGCCGCCAGCAAGGCGGGACCTAATTGCTGTTGGGCCAGCGGCTCGGTGTCTGCCATGAGGGCCACGCTGACTGCGTGACCTCCATCGGCGGGCTGTACCGTGGCCGCCATGACCAAGCTGGCGTTGTTGGTGGCCGAGCCATCTGCTCCCTCGGTGGCCGCCTGCCGGGCTTGCGGGGCCGTAGCGCTGGGCCATACTACGTGCAGACGCACGGCGGCGATGTGGGCCTGCTGGCCCCGACTCACCACCTCCACCGGCACCCCTCGCCTGGCAGCTAACTGGGTGAGCTGTATCTGCCCGCTGGCGGGGTAGGGCAGGGGGTTGGTCCAGATGTGTTGCACGTGACGGCCCTCTAGTACCCCAGCCAGGCCACCGACGTGGTCGGCATGCAGGTGGGTGAGCACCACCAGTGGCACCTGAGTAATCCCCAGACGGTCCAGGCAACGCCGCATTATGGCCGGGTCAGGTCCAGTGTCCACGATCACGGCGGAGTGCGGGCCGCTGCGGAGCAGCAACCCGTCTCCCTGCCCCACATCGCAAGCCACCACCACCCAATCGCTGATAGCAGCTGGACGGGGTAACAGCCGAGGCAGCAGCGCAGCTATGACCACCCCGACCACCGCTGCAGCCACAATCCCCGCCGCCCAGCGGCGGTGGGTGCTGCTGGCGCTGGAGGCCAGCCACAGCATCACCACGATGAGCAGAGCCAACCCCAGCATCCCCGCCACTCCCCCCACCCAGGGCAGGGTTGCTCCGGGCACACGGGCAGCCATCGAAGCCGTGTGCACCATCACCGTGCACGGCAGCCAGGCGCACCAGGCCAAGCCCTGCGCCACCGTCAGGCTGAGCGGGGCCACCACCAAAGCGGCGAACCCGACCAGAGTGGCTGGGCCCACGCAGGCAGCAGCGATCACGTTGGCGGGGATGCTCACCAGACTCAACCGGGGGGTGAGCAGCACCAGGATCGGAGCACACGCCAGCCCTGCTGCCACGGTGACCGCCGTGGCCTGCACCAGGGGAGCCGGCAGGCGCGGGAAACGCGCACTCCACTGCTGATGCCACCGATGGGCCCAGGCGATGATGCCCGCAGTGGCAGCCACCGAGAGGGCGAATCCGTAGGAGCGCGCCAGCTGCGGCTGCACCACCAGCAGACCCACGATGGCGAAAGCAAGTGCGGTTGCCACCGGCCGGGCTCGGGCTCCGGCCAAACAGAGCAGACTCAAGCCCGCCATGACCGCCGCGCGCAGCACGCTGGGCTGGGGGCGAGCGAGCACCACGAAACCCACCAGCACCACCAACGCCAGCCACGGATCGGCGCGGCGGGGAGCTCCCACCAGACGCAGCAGCGCCAGCACCGCCCCGATGACCAGCACACAGTTCGCTCCAGAGACAGCGGTCAGGTGGGTCATACCCGCAGTCTGGAAGTCGGCGGCTTGAGCATCGGAGATCCCACTCTCATCGCCCACCACTAAGCCGGGCAGCAATCCCCGCTCCGGGGCGGGCAGTACGCTCGCCGCCTCGCGCAGCCCGTGGCGCAAATGCCCGGCCAGGCGGTTCACCAGCCCCGGTTGCCCCTGTACGCGCAGCTGGGTTGCGTGCAGCACGGGCGGGCCGTGGGCGGAGCGCGAGGGGCTCAGGCCTCCGCGCAGCAGCACCGGTTGTCCAGGAAGCAGCGGCGTGGAATTGCCCTGGCGCAGCAGCGACTCCTTTACCACCACCAACACGGTGCTCCGAACGCGATAGCTCTGCCCCCGAGCGCTGATCTGCTCCAGGCGCACTGGCAGGCTCCAGTAGGGGGCCGGGTCGGACCACCCCTTTGCGGCCTGCTTGCCAGGTGCGGGTCGCACCCGTTGCGGATCGCCCACCACCACTGCTTGCAGCCGCACCTGAGCCTGCTGCTGCGCCCACTGCACTACCGGCCCAGTGCGCTGGGGAGCGACCCGAAGCGCCGCCGACACCCAGGACAGCGCCGCACACACCAGGCCCAGCGCCAGCAGCCCAGCTAGGCGTCGACGGGTGAAGCGGCAGCGCCACAAGGCCCACCCGGCAGTCAACGCCACCCCCGCCGCCAAGGGCAGGTCACGGCGCAGCAGGTCCCCTCCAGCGGCCAAACCGCCCCAGGCCCCCACCCACACTCCCCCGGCAGCTGCCCACAACCAGGCGCTAGGAGCTACCGTCCCGCTCACACTCGCACCTTGGAGGCGATGTCGCTGTACTTACGCTCCCCAACGCCGCTGATCTCGCGTAACTCCTCCACGGAGGTGAACCGTCCATGCTCGGTGCGCCAGTCGATGATGCGCTGTGCCATCACCGGGCCCACCCCGGGCAAGGTGTCCAGTTGCTCCACGGTGGCGGTGTTGAGGTCCAGAGGCCCTGCTGCAGCCCGAGCATCCCCGCCTGGCGCAGCTGAGGCAACCACCACCGGTTGCCCTGGTTGGGCAACCCTGATCTGCTCACCGTCATTGAGTGTGCGGGCCAGGTTGATAGCGTCCAGATCCGCGCTGGGCAAGGCACCCCCGGCGGCTGCGACGGCGTCCACCACCCTGGCACCGGCTACGACCCGTACGACTCCGGGGTGGCGTACTTGCCCGGTGACGTGCACGGTGAGCGTGCCTGCCGTCGAACCAGGCGTGGAAGCCGGGCCTGCCAACGGTGGGGAGCTGGCGCTGACCACCGGGATGGGGACCACGTGGGCGCGCCCCCGCCACCAGGTCCACCCGGAGGCACCCAACCCAGCCAGCACACACAGCACCACCCCCACCACCACGGTGGGCTTGACCCGTGCCCTTCGAGGAGGTGGCACCGGGGGCAGAGCCGGCAGCTCAATGGTGCAACTGCCAGGCTGCGCCAGCACCTCACGTCGCACCGGGGGCTCCAGCGCACCGTGGGCTGCCGCCCGCAGTCGGGTGGCAGCGGTGACGACACAGTCCGGCTCCACCGGGCGAGGGCGCCACACCCGCCAATGCAGCCGTTTTACAGCGATCATGCCGGTGACGCTAGCGTTGCTGGAGGTCCTACCCAGCCCCTCGCCAGAAGATGTGGACAACCCTGCCGTCAACGTCCGCTCTGTGGATAAACCGAGAAAATCTTATTCAGCGTGGTTTTTTCACCCGATCCTGCGCTGCCCGTGCACGTGCCTCTTGGGCTGCTGATCCAGTGGTGCAGCAACCTCACCCACATCGAGGTTGCGAACAAACCCCAGGGGTCCCTTTAAGCTTTCCACCGCCAGATCGTGATGGAGTCAACCAGTAAGTTTCCCGACGTTGCCCGGCTAGGCATCTGCGCCTTATCGCTCACTCCGGTTTGCAGCGCGAAAGTGAAAGGCGTGGTGGGAATCCGGTGGGTATCTTGCCCGATCAGCTTGCCGTCAACGTAGTAGGCCACTCGTGAGGGAGTCCATTCGGTGACGTAAGTGTGCCATCTCCCCCAGATTTTTCCGGCCGAGTGGGAGCTTTGGTCCCCACCTGAAGTGGCTCCGGTGAAATGAGTATAGGCGTGGACTTCTGCGTTGAAAGACCCTTCAGGAAAGTCAAGTTCCCCGGTTGCTGGCCAACCGTACTTCGGCCACCACAAAATGGCTGATCCATATCCAGGCATGGCATTATCGGCGCGGACGCGGACCTCGCTGCGCGCATAGGTGAGAAATCCACTCCCGCTCTCTGCACGAGTCAAACGGTCAACGCTAAAACCAGCAGAGGTAGGACGCCCGTTTTTATATCCATTGAACATGCGCAGGACCCCATCGCGTACTGAGATATTTTCCGGCAGCCACCATCCTGCACTCGACGTGGCGTAAGGGCCGTAAACTCCAAACCGATCTCCATAGACCTGACTTAAACGCCCTGGCGCCGCCGGCTTAGCGAAATCCTCTTTCATGACTAATTCCCAATGGCGAGGATCGGGAGAGGATGCCGCACCCGCAGGAGCCGCACTCGCCCCCACGGTAGGAGCAACGACCCCAGGGGGGACCAGCGATGGAGCAGAGGGGCTTGACGCAAGAACTGCCGGGGAGGTGAGGCTGGCCGATCCATGGTCGCTCGTCCTTGCAGTGGTGATGTCTGGAAGGGGATCTGGATTCTGATGCGGCAGGCTAGAGGAGTTGACCGGCTGGGCCACGGAGGCCCGTTGAGCAGGTTGCTTGAGCAGTGTTACCCCAATGATGCCGCCAATGAGCATCACCACCACCAGCATCATGACAACGACACGACGTTTGCCTTGGAGCCTTATCTTCTCAGATGGCTGTCTCAATGTCTCTCCGAGAATCTGTTGGTGAGTCGGGAAGATTACTCAAGCCAACGATGAGGGCCAGGTTGACCAGCTCCCAGCGTATCGCCCTTTGGAGGGGAATATCCTTCTTCTGGTTCAAGACAGGTGATCAATAGAAATTTCAGGTGGCTTGAGTGACTGTGGTCGTTTCTGGTTTAGACCAAAGCAAGAGCAGAGTAATGGGAACTGACTTGAGCAGATGTCAGCTCTTTGCGGAAAATGGAAATATCGTCAATCGTTAAGGGCGAGGGCCCCTCATCGCCATTAGCAAACATCAGAGGAAGGTTCAATCCATTTCCCATAGAAGGGTAGGGATCAGGAAGAAGTGTAGTATTATTGAGACTTCCATTGATATACCACCTAACAGTTAAATTTCCATCATAAGTTGCTACACAAAAATACTTTCCTCCTAGATTAATCGAGTTAGTCGTAGTGAAAGATTCGTATGCCCCATTGGGTGCATTTCTTTTGAAACTTAAAGCTTTGTTGTTCACATAGTAATATACCAACCACCCATCAGGTCCAGAGGCGTCGTCTAAACGGACAACTCCGGGCCGCTGAAGGGAGGTACTGGTAATCTCAACACTAAACTCCACACTAAAAGGCTGCCCGACTGGTGGTAAAAAAGTAGAGTTTCTTGGAACTACAACTCGGTTATCCAATCCGTCACCTAAAAATTTGCGGTTTCCGTCATGAACAAAACTGGCAGAGTTATTCCACCCAGATAAAGTCCAACCGGTCGTTGACAGGTCGGGGTTTCCCTCGTAGGTTCCCGGATACTGATTGGTCGCCTCTCGTGCTGTCGAGGCACCCGGTCCATCATCGAAGCGCCAATACGCAGCGGGCAGATCATTCAGCACACGATCCGCGTAACCAGTCCCACCAGTGGGATGCTGAATCTCCCACGTCAACGAACCAGTAGTCGACAAATTAGCCGCAGCAGAAACAATATCGACCGTTAATGTCAACCGATAGGTCTTCGTCAAAGAGCCTGTCACAGGAATCCATGAACCAAACCCTTGAGAGTACTGAGCAAAATTGGTGGTGAGATCAGTCAGTTTCCCTTTCCAAACCGGAGAGCCCTCCAGCGTAAAACCCGAACATGACGTCGTCGCCCCCCCTGAGCCGCGCTCAACCATCAGCGTGGCATATTGAGCTAGACCCCCCGCCCAGGAACCGTAGGTTTTCACTACCCCACCGCTGGTGACACCTGTCCAGGAACCGGCATAGGTGACATTCACACATTTAGTCACTGTATCCCCAGGTTCAATAGCACCGTCAGAAGCGGAAAAAACCACCGACCCTGAAGGCGCATCATTACTCAAAGATATTGCACCTGCCTGCCACCCATCACCTGAATTATCCGTTTGCGCACTAAACCCCGCCCCCGAAGTACGCGCCACAGTAAGAACTGCAGCCACCAGGCAGCCTCCTACCACAGCGACCAACCACTTCACTGCAGTATCACCCCCCGGCACAGACGCATCTCCCCCCACCATCGGCTGGTCACCAGAGGAACTAAACCCCCCTAACGAGCTGGTTCTCTTGCCGCTGCACGCAAGACCCACCATGCTGGTTTGGAGGTTCCGTTGAGCGTGAAAAGCCCGAAGAAGTTCTCTGGATCTTTAGCGTCACCGGAATAATCGTTGAGGGTGTACCAAAACAGGGGCCCTACTCGCGGGGAGGCAAACCAGCGTTTGACCACCCCCTGGGCCATCTGAGCCTGGCGTTGAGGCGAGACCGACCCAACCCCACCTGTAGGAGCGCCAGTTTCGGTGGCCCACAACCGTTTCTGCTGATCACCACGAGCATCCATCAAGGCCCGTAGTGGTGCTATCTCGTTCATCCCCCACCCGGTGCCAGGAGTCACCGCCGGGTTGCGATCGGCGTAAGGATGCAGAGCCACCGCATCGAAAAATCCCTTGCCACCCCGGTCGTACATCCCCTGCAGGAAAGGCACAGGGTGGATGTCGGGAGACTCTCCGTCACCCAACCCGCCGCTGAGTACAGGAGTGCCGGGGGCAGCCTGCTTGAGTACCGGGTAGACCGCGCGCAACAGTGCGGTGTAATCGCGTGTCGAGGGGGTGGGTGCCCAGAACTGGTCGAGGTTGGGCTCGTTCCAAATCTCATAGGCGTCGATGATGCCCCGGTAGCGCTGTGCCACCGCCCGGGCAAACGTGACATAGGCGTCACGATGGGCTTGCGTGACCGGGCCAGTTTTCCACGCGCCGGCTGGGACACACCACGTGGGCAATGTAGTGAGAATAGCCAGGATTTTCAGTCCCCGCCGGTCAGCACCGCGCACCACCCGGTCGACCACCGGCCAGTCGTAGCGGCCCGGTTGCAGGTTGATGGCATTGGCCACAATGTCGAACCGAATCCAACGCATCCCGCTGGCCTTGACCCGATCGAGGTCACGGTCCAGCACCGCCTGACTGGCGTAGGAGAGCAGGTTGCCGGGGATAGACAACCCCAACTGCTCCCCCATCCGCACCGAAACCGGGCTGGCCGGGGAGGTCCCCGTGCCGGTCGTCGTCGCGAGCGGGGAGGCAGGAGCCGAGGGGGAGGTTCCACTGGGGGCAGGGGTTGAGGGCTGCGGCACGGTGGTGGTCGCCACGATGGAGCTGGCCGAACTCACCTGAACCGACACCGAAGGTGAAGCACTGCCCGATGGGGAGCGATCCCGCAGGCCCACCCACGCCACCACCCCTACCAACAGCGCCCCCACCAGGGCGAGGATCAGCGCCACCCACACTGGCCGACGCCGGCGAGCAGTGGTCGCACCCGGAACCGACGTTTCCATGACGCCTCCTGTGGAGTAGGACTGGGCCCGAGGTTACTGCGGCACGATGTTGACCAGCTTGGGGGCACGCACAATCACGGTGCGCACCCCACGACCTTCCAGAGCGCGCACCACAGCCTCGTCGGCCAGGGCTTGCTCTCGCAGCGCATCCTCGGAGATATCGGGGGCCACCTGCAGGCGAGTGCGCACCTTGCCCCCCACCTGCACCACGCAGGTCACCGAGTCGGCCACCAGCAGCGCTGGATCCACGCAGGGCCACCCGGCGCGGGCCACGCAGGGAGCGTGGCCTAACTGCTCCCACATGTCCTCGGCGGTGTAGGGGGCCACCAGCGATAGCATGATCGTCACGGCCTCCACGGCTTCGCGCACCGCCGGATCGCCCCCGCCGGTGCCTGGTGCCGCCGAGGCGCCGCCGGGTTTGCCGCCGGCGTCGATGACCTTGCGGGTGGAGTTGACCAGCTCCATGATCCGGGCCACGGCCACGTTGAACCGCAACCCCTCGATGGCCTGAGTCACCTCGTGCAGGGCCCGATGAGTGGCCTGGCGCAACTCGTAGTTGCCGCCGTTGGCGAGGGTCCCCACCGGGGAGGTCACGTCGCCGGCCAGCCGCCACGCGCGGGCCAGGAACTTCCCCGCCCCGGCCACCGAGACGTCGGCCCAGTCGATGTCGTCCTCGGGGGGGCCGGCGAACACCAGGGTCAGGCGCACCGCGTCCACCCCGTGGGTGGCCAGCTCCTCGTCCTCGCTGAGTTTGACCAGGTTGCCGCGCGACTTACTCATCGCCGACCCGTCCTTGATCACCATGCCCTGGTTGAGCAGGCGGGTGAACGGCTCGG
>JBDIAW010000038.1:0-22682 GCA_039812585.1 Actinomycetota bacterium
TGCACATCGAGATGCCCGGCCTCAGCCGCACTGACCCCATACCGACGGTGCAGCCCCTTGACCATTGAGGAGACCACTGCTCGCTTCTCCTTCAGGCTATGAGCCGCCGGATGCGCAGGTCAAACCAGGTAATCGCGGTGAACATCGGTCGAGGTCAAGCCTTAGCGAGGTTTCTCGCGCATCTCGAAGGTTTCGATGGTGTCCTCAAGGTGGATGTCGTTAAACGAGCCCAGCCCGATGCCACACTCGAAGCCTTCGCGCACCTCGGTCGCGTCGTCCTTGAACCGCCGCAGCGAGGTGACGCTGAGGTTGTCGGCGACCACCACCCCGTTGCGGATCAGGCGGGCTTTGCTGTTGCGCTTGATCTCCCCGGAGCGCACGATACATCCTGCGATCGTGCCGAACTTGGAGGAGCGGAACAGCTCCCGAACCTGCGCGGTGCCCAGCTGGGCCTCCTCGAATTCCGGCTTGAGCAGGCCCTTCAGCGCTGCCTCCACCTCGTCGATGGCCTGGTAGATCACCGAGTAGAAACGCACGTCGATGCCTTCACGCTCGGCCATCTCCCCGACTTTGCCCTCAGGGCGCACGTTGAAGCCGATGATGATCGCCTCTGAAGCTGAAGCGAGCATGACGTCGCTCTTGTTGATCGCACCCACCCCACGGTGGATGATGCGCAGCTCCACCTGCTCACCCACGTCGATCTTGATCAGGGCCTCCTCCAGAGCCTCCACCGAACCGGAGACATCGCCCTTGAGGATGAGGTTGAGTGTTTCGATCTGCCCTTGCTCCATGATCTTGGTGAGGTCTTCCAGGCTGACCCGCTTACGCGCCTTAGCCATCGCTGCGTTACGCGCCCGAGCCTCACGCCGCTCAGCAATCTGGCGCGCCGTGCGGTCGTCGTCGGTGACCAGGAACCGGTCCCCGGCTCCCGGCACGGAGGTCAACCCCAACACCTGCACCGGGCGCGAAGGAGTGGCCTGCTCAACCAGCTCACCGCGCTCATCGAGCATCGCACGCACCCGTCCATGCGCGGTACCAGCCACCAAGCAGTCCCCCACGTGCAGAGTTCCCCGCTGGACCAACACCGTGGCGATCGGGCCCCGACCCCGGTCCAGGTGCCCTTCGATGGAGGCCCCTCGCGCCGGGGCGTCGGGGTTGGCCGACAGCTCCAAGGAGGCATCTGCAGTGAGCAGAATCGCCTCCAGTAGATCGTCGATTCCCAGGCGTTGTTTGGCTGATACGTCAACAAAGAGAGTCTGGCCGCCATACTCCTCTGCGACCAAGTTGTACTCGGTCAACTGCTGGCGGATCCGATCGGGGTTAGCCCCCTCCTTGTCCACCTTGTTCACCGCGACCACAATCGGCACATCGGCAGCCTGAGCGTGGTTGAGCGCCTCAATGGTCTGGGGCATGACACCATCGTCAGCAGCCACCACCAACACGGCAATATCGGTGACCTTCACCCCTCGGGCACGCATAGCAGTGAACGCCTCATGACCTGGGGTGTCGATGAAGGTCAGGGCCCGCTCGTTATAGCGCACCTGGTAGGCACCAATGTGCTGCGTAATCCCCCCGGCCTCTTTGGCCTGCACATTGGTATGGCGGATCGCATCGAGCAGCTTGGTCTTTCCATGATCGACATGGCCCATGACCGTGACCACTGGAGGGCGCGGTTGCAGGCTTTCCTGCTCGTCCTCGGGGTCATCCTCGATATCGAAGGACTCCAGGAGCTCCCGGTCTTCATCCTCCGGGCTGACCACATGGACCTCGTAGCCCAACTCCGACCCCAACAGGGTGAAGGTCTCCTCATCCAACGATTGGGTGGCCGTAGCCATCTCTCCTAAGTGGAACAGGACGGTCACCAGCGAGGCGGGGTTGGCCTCAATGCGCTCGGCAAAGTCGGTCAGCGATGCCCCCCGGGCCAGGCGCACCACGGCACCATTGCCGCGAGGCACCTGCACGCCGCCGATGGTGGGCGCCTGGAGGTTGTCAAACTCTTGTTTCCGCTGCTTCTTCGATTTGCGGCCCCGAGAGCGACCACCCGCTCCGCCACGGCCGAAGGCACCAGCAGTGCCCGTACGCCCACCACGCCCACCACGGCCACCTGGGCCCGCAGCCATACCACCGCCGGGGCCGCCGGGGCGAGGTCCGCCGCTCGAACCACCCCGCACCCCACCGCCGGGCCGACCCGAGCCTGCTGGCGCACCGGCGCCTCGAGCACCGGCAGCGCCCATGCCAGGGCGCCCCGTGCGGGCCTCACCCTGGCGGGGAGCACCCAGGCGCCCGACCATGTCACGGGGATTCATCCCCGGGCGGCGCACCGGACGCGGCATGTCAGCTGGCGCCCCCGCACCTGCTCCCGCCGCAGCAGGAGGCTGCTTGCCCATCCCTGTGGTGCCACTGGCGCTGAAGGGGTTGTTCCCAGGCCTGGGGCCAGCCGCTCGTTGACCCATCCCGCTGCCACCCCCAACGGAAAAGGGGTTGTTCCCGGGGCGAGGTCCACCCGGGCGTGGGCCGGCTGGTCGAGGAGGTGCAGGCCGCTCCGCTGGCACGGCTGAAACAGCAGAGGCAGGGTCAGTAGGAGCCGCAGCGGCAGGCTCACGCTCAGCGTCGGGCTGAGCAGATGGCTGCGGGGCAGCGCTGATCGGCTCAGGTTCGGCTTGCTCAACTACGGGCTGAGGTGCCGGCGCAGCGGGTTGAGGCGCGGGGGGAGCTGCAGCGGGTTGCTTGGCAGCTTTGGCCGCTGGAGCTTCTTTGGCAGGCAGCGCCTCGCGCAATTTGCGCACCACTGGTGGCTCAACCGTTGAGGAGGCAGAGCGGACAAACTCCCCCATCTGCTTGAGCTGATCTAAAACTTCTTTGCTGGTACGTCCAAGCTCTTTAGCGAGCTCATGGACTCGGACTTTCGCCACTTCTCTCCTCATCTGGCGTCCGAGCCCTGGCAGGCGCGGAAGCGTTAGTTCACTGTCGCGTTCATCGTCATCACTGACGTGTTCATCGAGTGACCATGGTGTTCTCGACCTGCTTTCCTCGTAACGGGTCCTACGGGTCCTACCGGTGTTGCCACAGCGCTAGACCCGCTGGTCTTGAGGTAGTCCCACACCGGCGTGATCTCCACCGGGGCTGACACCCTCAGCGCCCGAGCCAACGCGCCACGGCGCGCGGCCTGCTCCACACAAGCCGGATCAGGGTGCACATAAGCACCCCGTCCTCCTGCTCGTCCACGTGGGTCGGGCAGGAGCACTCCTGACCTACCCTGCGGCGCATCTGGGGTGCTCGGCAGAATCCGAACCCGCAACAGGTCGGGCTTAGGGGCACGCGCTTTGCACCCCACACAGGTACGCACTGGGCGCGCCCGCGCGAAGACAGCACGCTGTGTGGATAGCTGGCTAGCTGCTGACACTCTACCCCCTCATCAACATAAGACCGTTAGGCCACACGCGGCTTGGCCAGCGCCACAGCTGCCTGCCCCTGACGCAATCACGATAAACCTGTTCAAACCCAGGATAGGTAGGGCAGACTGAGCCGGTGACCATGAGCTCCACCCAGCACCGCCGCCCTTGTTCCCGCTCTTCCCACGCTCTGGGTGCACCGCCGGCCCAGTTGGCAGTGGCTGCTCCCAACCAGATGTGTGTCGACGCCGCCTTCACCACAGTGGCCCAAGGAGGTAACGCTGTCGACGCGGCCATCGCCGCTATCCTCACCTCCGCCGTCGGAGAGATCGGTTTCTCCTCTTGCATGGGCAGCACTTTTGTCACCATCTGGCCTGCCCACTGCCCACCTGTGGTGATCGACGGCAACGCAGCGATGCCCGGCCTTGGAGCTGCACCTGAGCGCTTTGGGGGCGGCCTCGACGAAGTTTACGTGGACTACTTAGGGGGTAAAACCCTCATCATGGGTGCCGGAGCAGTGGCCGTGCCCGGCACCATGGCAGCCCTCGATACTGCCCGCACTCACTATGGCCACTGCGACTGGGGGCAGCTCGTGGCTCCCGCCGTAGCGGCCGCTCGCTCCGGTTACCCCATCGGGCAGGCCACCGCCCTCTACCTAGCCGCCACTGCTGGTCCCGTGTTTGGCCGCGATCCCCAAGCCCACCGGTTGACCCTGGGGATCGAAGGTCAACCACTGCGCACCGGGGAGCTGACCACCAACCCTGACTTGGCCGACACGCTGGAACTGGTTGCTCGTCAGGGAATCACAGTGCTGTCCACGGGTTGTCTAGGTCAGCGGATGGTGCGCTACCTCCAGCAGAACGGTGGGCTACTCACCTGCGCGGATCTGGCCTCCTATCAAGCAGAAGTCCGCGAACCGATCATGGTCGACGTAGGGGGGTGGGAGTTGGCCCTGCCTCCTCCCCCATCGGTGGGCGGGCCGATGTTGGCTCTGATGCTGCGGGAGGCCTTTGCCACCCACGCTGATGCTGCGGGCTTGATCCCGCTGATCCACCGCGTGGCCAGCTTCCGTGACGAAGTCCACACCAGTGCCTCGGATTTAGAGCGCGAGGGATGGCGGCTGCTGAACAAGGCCCGCTGGTATGGACTGGAGAGCCTGTGCAGCTCCGGCTCCACCGTGCATGTCTCAGCTGTGGACAGCAGCGGCACACTGTGTGCGATTACCTCCTCAATCGGCTACGGCAACGGTTTATGTGTGCCCGATACTGGCCTGATCCTCAACAACGCCCTAGGTGAACCTGAGCTCAATAAGCACGGTTTGCACACAATGACACCGGGGCGTCGTCTGGCCTCCAATATGTCGCCCTTAGTAGGGCGCTGCAGCGACGGGCGGCGACTGGCGTTGGGCACCCCAGGCTCGGCGCGGATCACCACCGCGCTCCTGCAGGTTTTGCTGGGTTACTGCAGGGATGGACAGACGCTACCCGCTGCCGTGGATGCTCCTCGACTGCACGTGGGATGGCGACAACGCGACGCTAGCGAAACCGGCACTTGGGTGGTGCAACACGAACAGGATCCGCAGCTGGCCGCAGCAGCAGCAAACTGCGGGCTGAGCGTCACCCAACGCCCTTATCCCAGCATGTTTTTTGGAGGTGTAGCCGCTGTAGCGTCCCACCCGGATGGCAGCCTAGAAGCTGCCGCTGACCTTCGGCGCGCCATGGCCTGCCACGTGAAGTGATTGCCCTGCTCTAGGCCTGGGAGGTTTGCGCAGAGGGAACCTGCATGGTCTGGGGAGCAGGGGTGGCCTCCTGCACGGGCAGGCCGGTCGTGGCGACCTCATCCCCACCCTGCGCATCTACGGTCATGCGCCCCTCGTGTGCTGCCTCTTGGGCAGCCATCTGGGCCGCCTCTGGGGAGGCATCAGAGCGAATGTCGATCCTCCACCCGGTCAGCCGAGCGGCCAGGCGGGCGTTCTGCCCCTCCTTGCCGATCGCCAGCGAGAGCTGATAGTCGGGCACAATAATGCGCGCCGCCCGCGCAACGGGGTCCACAATGTAGACCCGGCTGACGTGGGAGGGAGATAAAGCACTGGCCAGAAAGGTGGCCGGGTCGTCAGAGAAGTCCACGATGTCAATCTTTTCCCCGCCAAGCTCGGACATCACCGTACGCACCCGGGCTCCCATCGGGCCGATGCACGCCCCCTTGGCGTTGACCCCCTCCCGGGTGGAGCGCACCGCAATCTTGCTCCGGTGCCCCGCTTCACGGGCGATGGAGGCAATCTCCACCGTTCCATCGGCAACCTCAGGGACCTCCAGGGCGAACAGCTTTTTGACCAGATTGGGGTGGCTGCGAGAGAGCACCACCTGCGGCCCGCGCGGGCCTTTGCGCACCGAGGCCACCAGGGCACGGATGCGGGTGCCATGGGGGTACTGCTCGCCAGGCACCTGTTCGTGCTGGGGCAGCAACCCCTCTACCTTACCCAAGTTGATCATCACATCGCTGGGGTGACGTCCTTGTTGGATGACTCCTGAGACAATATCGCCCTCTTTGCCACTGAACTCCCCAAAGTTCTGGTCGTCCTCAGCCTCTCGCAAGCGAGTCATGATCAGCTGTTTGGCCGTGGAGGCGGCGATCCTGCCGAAACCCTGGGGGGTGTCGTCATATTCGGCACCAGCGGGCAGCCCCTGGTCATCGGGGTGAATAGCCCATACCGCCACGTGGCCAGTTTTACGGTTGAGCTCCACCCGCGCCTGTGCGGCAGCACCCTCAGTTTTTTGGTAAGCCAACAGCAGGGCTTGCTCGATGGCCTGCACGAGGTTGTCGAAGCTGATGCCCTTGTCTCGCTCCAGCGAGCGCAAGATTGACAGGTCGATATCCATGCTGTTATGCCCCTTCTTCCACCCGGCTGCGTCCTGCACCGGTTAACGTCTCGTCGGTTGGTGGTTGTTCCTCGTCGGCGCTGTCCTTGCGAAACTCCACCTGGACCCGACCTTGACGCACCTGATCCCACTCCAGCGTGGCCATTGGGTCACTCAACGTGAGGCCTAGCTGAGCATCGACGGCGCTCAGACGGGAGGTCATCGTGCCACCATCGGTCAGCTCCACCCGCACCAGCCGCCCCAGGGCTCGCTGCCAGTGGCGTAGCTGAGTCAGTGGGCGACCCACCCCAGGGGTGGAGCACTCCAAGACGTAGGCAGTGGTGCCGATCAGACCGTTAAACGCCGCATCATCGTCCAGGATCTCCGAGATGTGCGTGCTGGCTTGAGCCACCTGATCCAGACTCAGCGGTGGAGCCTGGATCTGCGTCGCGTCGAGGGTCACCCGTATCACCAGGCGTTGCCCAGCAGGGCTGACCCTTACAGACTCCACAAAAAAACCGTTACTGTTCAAGGGTTTTTCTATCAGTCTCCCCACAGCATCACCCAGCGCTGGCAGGTCTTTCGCGCCTGAAGCGGCCATGGCTGTTCTCCTGTTGTGTGGTTGTGCGTCCGTAGGTAGTACACCGAGCTGGCGTGGTAGGGCCACTGGCACCAAGGGATAAGACTAACGGCCCAACCCCACTTTGGCACCCCACACCGCACAATTGCCCACCGGTTAATTACCCACGTTCGGCACGGACCAGCTCAGCGAGCATGGAGGCTGCGGCGCCAGCGGGCAGCTCCGTGCGCTCGCCAGTGCGCCTATCGCGCACCTCAATCACTCCCTCAGCCAGACCCTTACCGACCACAACGACTGTGGGCATGCCCAGCAACTCTGCGTCGGCGAACTTCACGCCAGCAGAGACCCCCGTGCGGTCGTCGAACAACACACTCACGTGAGCGTTCTGCAGGTCTTGCGCCAGTTTTTCCGCTGCAGCCAACACCGCTGCGTCCTTACCGGCCGCCACAATATGCACATCGGCAGGAGCCACCTGGCGCGGCCAGACCAAGCCCCGCTGGTCGTGATTGGCCTCAGCCAGCACCGCAACCAACCGGGAGACTCCGATCCCATAGGAGCCCATCGTCGGAGTGATCTGCTTGCCGTTGACGTCGAGCACGCGCAACCCCAGTGCATCGGCATACTTGCGGCCCAGCGCGAAGATGTGACCGATCTCCACTCCGCGAGCCATCTCCAGGCGAGCACCCTTGAGGTGACCCGGCGTGAAGCACTGCGGACAGGGGTCGCCTTCGCGCACCTCCGCCACATCCAAGACCCCATCAGGGGTGAAGTCACGCCCGGCCACCAGGTCCACCACATGCCGATCACGGGCGTTGGCTCCGGTAATCCAGCGCGTGCCGGTGACCACGCGCGGGTCCACCAGGTAGCGCACCGCCGCCGGCTTGTCAGCTCCCAACACGTCGGGGCCGATGTAACCAACGACCAACTGCGGGTGGGCGGCGAAATCCTCCGAGGTAGCAGCGGCGACCTCTGCGGGGTAGACCGCCGCCTCCAGGCGTTTCATGTCCACCTCGCGGTCGCCAGGAACTCCAATGGCCAACAGTTCAGCGCGCCCATCGGGATGTTTGAGCACCACCACCAGGTTCTTCAGCGTGTCGGCGGCTGTCCACGCCCGGTCAGACCGACGCAGATCACCACGGGAGTTGAACAGCTCGACCAACGCAGTGATCGTCGCAGTGTCCGGAGTGTCCACGACGCGCGGTGCGGGCACCCCAGAGGCATCGACCGACGCTGGGACGGGTACCTGCACCGCCTCAGTGTTGGCCGCATACCCGCAGGTGCGGCAGGTGACGTAGGTGTCCTCCCCGATAGGCAAGCTGGCGAGGAACTCCTCGCTGGCTGACCCACCCATCGCCCCCGAGGTGGCAGCCACGATGACGTAGTCCACACCCAGGCGGTCGAACAGACTCATGTAAGCCTGGCGATGCTGACCATAGGAGCGGGCCAGACCCTCATCGTCCACATCGAAGGAGTAGCTGTCTTTCATCACGAACTCACGCCCGCGCAGCAGCCCCGCCCGGGGCCGCGCCTCATCGCGGTATTTGGTCTGTATCTGATACAGGCTGACCGGCAGATCCTTGTAGGAGCTGAACAGGTCTTTGACCAGCAGCGCGAACATCTCCTCATGCGTGGGAGCGAGCAGATAGTCCGCCTGCTTACGGTCTTTGAGGCGGAACAGGCCATCGCCATACTCGCTCCAGCGGTTGGTCACCTCGTAGGGCTCGCGGGGCAACAGCGCCGGAAAGTGCACCTCTTGGAATCCGGCATCATCCATAGCCTGGCGCACGATCTGCTCCACCTTGCGATAGACCAACCACCCCAGCGGCAACCACGTGTACCCTCCCGGCGCTGCCCGACGGATGTAACCCGCCCGCACCAACAGCTTGTGGCTGGGGATCTCTGCATCGCTGGGGTCATCCCGCAACGTACGGACAAACAGGGTGGACATGCGCAGCATCAGCGGCTCCTCATCTGACGTGATGACTGAAGCTCAACCCTACCTGCGTCGTCCTCAGTGTCAGGTCCTACAAATGAGCAGCCCATGTCGTTGCCTCGGAGGGGGGCACACAACCCTGACGATCGACGCACCACCCCGTCCTACAGCATCACCGTCATGGCGGTGCCGACGTCGTGGAAGCCGACGCGACGGTAGGTGGCACGAGCGGGGGTGTTGAAGTCGTTGACGTACAGACTGACAGTGGGCGCAAGAAAGACCTGCACCAGCTCGGCTACTGCCGCCATGCACCCCGCAGCCAAGCCTTGGCCCCGCAACGCCGGAGCCATCCATACTCCTTGGATCTGGGCGACCCGTTGGGCCAAAGCTCCCACTTCGGCCTTGAACAGCACCTGACCGTCCTCGATCCAGGCAAAGACATGGCCGCAAGCAATCAGCTGCGCCACCCGCGCCCGATACGCCCCTTGGCGGCCCGGCCCGACCACGGGGGAGACCCCCACCTCCTCAGTGAACATGGCCACGGCGGCGGGCAGCAACACATCCAGCTCCGGTGGAGTGACCAACCGCACCCGGGGGTCGGGGGTGACCTGCACCGGCTGCTCCAACACCATCACCGGCTGCCGGGGGCGCACCTGCCGAGCCGGGCCCCACGCAGGAGCCAGATGCTCCCACAGCCCAGCCACGCTTGCCGCCGGCCCCACGATCGAGGAGCAGCGCCGACCCCACTGCAACGCCTGCCCGGCAAAGGTCTGGATCGCCCACGGGCTGGCCACCGTGGGGACCAGGTTGGCCCCCACGTAGCACAGCGCGCGCAGTTGCCCGTCCTCCCAGGCGCCCCATAATTGCGCGCCTAGCCGAGAAAGGTCATATCCCGCAGCCTCCAGCCAGCCCAGGATGGCCACGTTGGTGACGGGGTCACGCTGCAGCACCTCCATCGCCGCAGGCATCTGCTCCGGCATCACCGCAGCCACGTGGCCCGGCGCTGGCATCGTCGCGGTGGCGCCCGAACTACCCGACGCTAACCACGGGGGTCGCAGTGCCATCACCGCCATCCTGACCCGCAGCGGCCGACATAGTGGCGGCCAGGCGGTGAGCTTCCTCAATGAGCACCGCTACGATCTGATCCTCTGGCACTGTCTTGATCACCTCTCCGCGCACAAAAATCTGCCCCTTACCGTTGCCGGAGGCCACCCCCAGATCGGCCTCGCGAGCTTCTCCGGGGCCGTTGACCACACAGCCCATGACCGCTACGCGCAGGGGGACGGTCATGTCTTTCAGCGCTTGCGTGACCTGTTCGGCCAACGTGTAGACGTCAACCTGAGCGCGCCCGCAGGAGGGACACGACACGATTTCCAGGCGCCGTTGGCGTAGGCCCAGCGACTCCAGAATGGCAGTGCCCACCTTGACTTCCTCCACCGGGGGGGCCGACAGGGACACGCGAATGGTGTCACCAATGCCCTCAGCGAGCAGCGCTCCAAATGCCACCGCAGATTTGATCGTGCCCTGGAAGGTCGGGCCAGCCTCGGTAACCCCCAGGTGCAGTGGGTAGTCGCACCGCTGGGCCAACAGCCGGTAGGCCTGCACCATCACGACGGGGTCGTGGTGTTTAACGGAGATTTTGATGTCGCGGAAATCATGCTCTTCAAACAGGGAGCATTCCCACAGCGCTGATTCCACCAATGCTTCGGGTGTGGCCTTGCCATATTTCTCCAGGAGGCGTTTATCCAGCGACCCGGCATTAACTCCAATACGAATTGGGCACGCAGCGTCTTTGGCGACCCGGGCAATGTCGGCCACCTTGTCATCAAACTGTTTGATATTCCCCGGGTTGACCCGCACCGCAGCGCACCCGGCGTCGATGGCAGCAAAAACGTACTTGGGTTGGAAATGGATATCGGCGATAACGGGGATCTGGGACTTCTTGGCGATGATGTGCAGCACATCAGCGTCATCTTGGGAGGGCACCGCCACCCGCACAATCTGGCAACCGGAGGCAGTCAGCTGCGCAATCTGCTGCAAAGTGGCGTTGATGTCGGTGGTGGCGGTGGTGGTCATCGACTGCACCGATACCGGCGCCCCACCCCCCACCAGCACTCCCCCCACGTTGAGTTGGCGACACGCCCGCCGTGGGGCTAACGGCTTGGGGGCAGGGGCAGGCATTCCTAGAGAGAGTGAAGTCATGCCTCCAGTATCCCGCGCTGGTGCCAACAAAGAGTCCGGTCATGCCCGATTCGAATCAATGACGTGACTAGCCCTGGAATCTCGCGCCGAACCTTTCGAGCGGTTGGAGGATCACCGACATGACCTGCACCCTGACTGGGCTGGCCCAAGCACACCACACTGATCGCGGTGAGCTACCCCCGCAGCTTCAACGGGTTGACGATGTCGGCGTAGACCAGGAGGGCGGACATGCCGATGAGCAGAGCGGCCACCGTGTAGGCAACGGGCAGGAGCTTGACCACGTCGACATACCCCGGATCGGGGCGATGCCGCCAGGCGGCAATGCGGCGGCGGATGCCCTCATACAGAGCCCCAGCTATGTGGCCGCCATCCAGAGGCAACAACGGCACCATATTGAACACGAACAGGGCCAGGTTGAGGCTGGCCAACAGGTTGATGAACATGGATATCTTCATGATCACCGCCAGATCGTTGGCAGCAGCCACTTCACCACCCAGGCGGGACACGCCCACCACACCCACAGGTCCCTCAGGATCGCGCTTGTCCCCGCTGAAGGCAGCGTGCCACACCCCCACCATGCGTTGAGGAACCGACGCCACAGCCACCGTGGTGCGTTTGGCAATGTCCCAAAACGTGCCTGGGACTTCAGCGATCGGCATGCGGACCATCTGGCGACCTGGCTCAATACCGATCAATGGCACCGGCTGACCCGCAGTGTCCTTCTGCACGACGGGGACCACGGTGAGGGTGCGTTGCTGGTTGTCCTGCCCTCGCACCACCATCTGTAGAGGCTGCCCCTGGGAGCCACGCACGATCTGGGGTACCTGTTCCCAATCACTGATCTGCTGGCCGTTGATGGACACAATGGTGTCTTTCAGGCGCAAACCTGCCTGAACAGCCGGAGCAGCCGAGTCACTGTCCAGGCATTGTGTGCGGGTTTCACTAGCTGGGATCTGGCACTTGCTGAACGCGCCAATAGCCGTGGAGGGGCCCTCTCTGCCCACCCCCGCCCAGGCCACCGTGAACAGCAAGGCCGCCAGCAGCAGGTTCACGCCCGGCCCACCGAACATCACCAGCAACTTGCGACGCACCGGCTTGGTGTAGAAGGCGCGATGCTCCTGACCAGGCCCGACTTCCTCAACAGAGGTTTGGCGCGCCTCGTCCATCAAGGAGGCGAAAAACCCCGTGCGGGAGCTGCGTTGCTTGCCATCGGGTTTGGGAGGGTACATGCCAATCATGCGGACATAACCACCCAAGGGGATGGCCTTGATGCCGTATTCGGTTTCGCCACGCCGGCGTGACCACAGGGTAGGCCCAAAGCCGATCATGTACTGCGTGCATTTGACCCCGCCCCGTTTGGCAGGAATCAGGTGGCCCACCTCGTGCAGGGCAATGGAGATGATCATTCCCAGGGCCAGTAACACAATGCCGAGAGTGGTCAACATGGGAACTCCTCAGGGGGCTTATTGAGTGCGGACCATCTCGCGGGCACGTTGACGGGCGCGGGCATCCGCTGCCATCACATCGTCCACACTCAGGCCTTGGTAAACCGGTTGAGTGGGCTGATCCTTAGGATACTCAGCCGCAGGATAGTCAGGATGCGCTACCGGGCCACCGCTACCGACAAACTCAGCCTCACTCTGACGTATCCGTGAGGAAACACCAGATTCCTGCACCCCAGCCCCTTGTCCGGTAGGAGCCAACTCCTGTAAAACCCGATCCACCACCTCGCTGATGGCCAAATACCCCAGGCGCCCAGCCAGAAACTCCGCCACACACTCCTCATTGGCCGCATTCATGATCGCAGGAGCAATTCCTCCGGTTTGTCCGGCTTGGCGGGCCAGACGCACCGCAGGGAAGGCCTGCTCATCCAGAGGTTCAAACTCCCAGCGGGCCGCTTGAGTCCAGTCACAGGCCGGGGCTATCTGAGGCAAACGCTGCGGCCAACTCAGCGCCAAAGCGATGGGGATGCGCATGTCCGGGGGGCTGGCCTGGGCCAACGTGGAGCCATCAACAAACTCCACCAACGAGTGGACCACCGATTGAGGGTGCACCACCACATCGATGCGCTCAAAGGGAACATCGAACAGCAAATGTGCCTCGATCAACTCCAGCCCCTTATTCATCAGGGTGGAGGAGTTGATCGTCACCAATTTGCCCATTGACCAGGTCGGATGGGCCAAGGCTTGAGCGGGAGTGACCTTGCGCAACTGATCACGCTTCTTGCCCCGGAAGGGTCCCCCGCTAGCCGTGAGGATCAGCCGATGGACTTGGGCGCGGTCCTCCCCGCGCAACGCCTGGGCCAAGGCGCTGTGCTCGGAGTCCACCGGAATGATC
This sequence comes from Actinomycetota bacterium, assembly GCA_039812585.1. Lineage (GTDB taxonomy): Bacteria > Actinomycetota > Actinomycetes > JBDIAW01 > JBDIAW01 > JBDIAW01. The sequence continues at coordinate 13,303 of JBDIAW010000038.1, forward strand.
TGCCCTGGCTGGGCCAAGCTGATCACCAGGCGGCCACCGATTATCAACGACTCCTTATTGGCTAAGGCAAGTGTGTTACCAGCCTGGAGGGCGGCCACCGTGGGGCGCAGACCGACAGCTCCTGACAGACCATTGAGCACGACGTCCACCGGCAGGGCGGCGATCTGCGCAGCCGCTTCTGGGCCGTCCAGCACCTCCGGCACATGCCAAGAGCCGCTAGTAAGGCCGCGCGTTTTAGCCAAAGCCCGCAACAGATCTGGCAGCGCTGCCGCCACGTGGTTGTTGGCCACCCCCACCACCTCGGGGCGCACGTCGAGGATCTGCCCAGCCAGCACTTGAGCGTTCGACCCCCCCGCTGCCAAGGCATGGACGCGGAACTGCTGCGGATGGCGAGTGACCACGTCCAGTGCTTGGGTGCCAATCGAGCCTGTGGAGCCCAACAACGTGAGCGTGCGCATGAGATTCCCTTCCCGCACCTATTTGTGCCTGAGATGGCCTACCTCAGAGATCGTCTGGAGAAATTTTTACTCAATTTGGGCAGCACACCGCCGCTTCTGGTGGGCACAATACTCTGCAGAACCCGTGGTGATGTCAGCTTGGCTTGCCGGTTTCGGCTGGCTGTGGTTGACGCCACCGATTGCTTTGGAAAGGCCACCATGTCCACCGGCGCCCCCTCTTGGTTCGGCTCCTTTCAGTCTCAGAGCCCCACCGTCCACCCCAGCGGATCCCCTCGCGCTTCCTTTGCACCCAAACCCTTTCAGCACAATGATGGCGCCCCAATGCTCACCCAACCCCCTGCACCCATCCAGCTCAATGATCATCACGAAGATCCTGCGACGGTCGTGGAATCCCTGCTGGAGGGTCCCCACCTCTCCGAGGCGGCCATGAACGAGCACCTGGGATCGGGAAGGGCCATTCCCCTGTTCCCAGCCACGGAGCTACCCACCGGTCCAGTGAAGTTCGCCGGGCACTGGTGGGCCATCCTCAAGAGCGCGCCTCACCTGGGGTACACCCTCGTGGACGATGAAACCCTGGTCACGGCCCTGAACGACACTGCCCAACGCCGAGGGATGTTCGTCTAAGACCTGGCGATAGATCTGCACAATCTGCTCAGATCTGCTCGTCCAACTGAACTTTTCCTGCACCCGCAGGAGGCCCTGACGACCCATTTGTTGGGCTTGAGCCGGATCAGCCAGCAATTGCCCCAACGCCTGCGCCAAATCACGGTGGTAGGCCTGGGGATCTGCGGGGTCGTAGGAGACCAGCAGGCCAGTACGCCCGTGCTGCACCACCTCCGGGATGCCTCCTACTGCGCTCGCTACCACCGGCACCCCACACGCCATAGCCTCCAAGTTGACCAGGCCCAGCGGCTCGTAGATCGAGGGACACACGAACACCGCCGCCCGGCTGAACAGCTGGACTAGGTGCTGGCGAGACAACATTTGGTCGATCCACACCACCCCTCCCCGGCTAGCCTGCAAGTCTTGGACGCGGCGCAAGCAGTCATGCCACAACGCATCGGTGTCAGGAGATCCCACCGACACCACGATCTGCACACAGGGGTCAATATGATCAATGATGTCCAGCAAGTGATCTAAACCCTTCTGGGGGGTTACCCTGCCGACGAACAGCACGTAGGGCCGGCTGGTGTCGATCCCCCAGACCCGGTGGACCTCATCGGAGTAATCGGGGCTGTAAGCGGTGGTGTCCACTCCATTGGTCACCACATGAACCCGGGCAGGGTCCACCCGAGGGTAGCAACGCAGGATGTCGCGGCGCACCCCCTCGCTGACCGCAATGACGGCTGCGGCCTGCTCATAAGCGCTACGCTCGATCCATCCCGAGACGGCGTACCCCCCACCCAACTGGGCGGCTTTCCACGGGCGCAGAGGCTCCAAGCTGTGAGAGGTGATCACGTGGGGGATGCCGTAGAGCTGACTGGCCAGCTGCCCCGCCAGGTTGGTATACCAGGTGTGAGAATGGATCACCTCGGCTTTTTCGGCTCCGGCCATCGCAGCCATCTCCAAATTGCGGGAGATCACCCCTAAGGTGGCGTTGACACCTGGCTGTTGCAGACGAGGATCGGAGGGGATGGCCCGGGGCTCAGGAAGGCCAGCCTCAACCGCATCGGGCTGTTCCTCGTCAGCATCGGACTCAGCAAAGCATTGCACCTGAACCTGCATGTCCTGCCTTTGCTGCAGGTGGTGGACCAGAAACTCCACATGCACACCTGCCCCGCCATAGACGTGCGGAGGGTACTCCCGGGTCATGATGAGGACGCGCATAATCACCCCAGGGTAACCGGTTGCAACCGGGACTGGTTAACGCTGCTCGCGGTTTTGCGCCCACTGGTTGACGTGGATGGGCCAGCAGCGTCAACCAGTAACATGATCCAGATAGGCGGAACGGAGGATTAATTCTGGTTAGTACCGTCGACGCAGCATGATGCCGACAACGACGTCGAGGAAAGCGTCAACTTGATCTTCGCTGTACCCTGCGCGTTGGCTGCGGAACTCAATTTGACGCACAGCTCGAAGACCCGGACCGCGACCTCCCTGCATCGTGGAGGCCAAACGTTCACAGAAAGCATCCACCTCAGTCATGGCGTAGCCGGGGTAGCGGCCCCACCACGGGGCTCGAGCAAACCGCTCCCCCCGCTTGCGCCGCACCATCTGCAGCACCCACTCCACTTGGGCCTCATCCTGCTCCTGCAGACCCTGGTTAACCGCCATCGCTCGCTCCCGGTCCAAAGCATCCAGCTCGATGCGGTCCAGGGCGGCGTCGACCTGCTTGGCGCTGTAGCCGTTGCGCGTCATAGCAAAACTCACCGAGCGCACCTCGTCTGGGTTCACCTCGGCGTAGTTGGCCCCTCCACGCAACACCGCTTGGATACGGGAGAAATAGTCATCGACCTGCTCCGGGCGATAACCCTTGCGCCACCACCCCACGCGGGAGAATCTGGTGACCGGACGTGCACTCATTACCCCCCCTCCTGCTGCATATGGCCAGCCAACTGTCCACACGCTGCGTCGATCTGTCGACCCCGTGTGTCGCGAACGGTCACCGGCAGGCCGTAGCTTTCTAAGGTGCGCTGAAACTCTTGCTCCACCTGCGGATCGCTGGCCGTCCAACGCGACCCCGGGGTGGGGTTGAGGGGAATCAGGTTGACATGCACTCGATGGCCACGCAACAACTCCCCCAGCAGGTGCGCGCGCACCTGCTGGTCGTTGATCTGGTGCATCATGGCGTATTCGATGCTGACCCGCCGCCCAGTGCAATGCTGGAAAAACCAGGCCGCATCCAGGACCTCTGCGACCGGCCAACGGGTGTTCACCGGAACCAGCGTGTCACGCAGCGCGTCGTCGGGGGCGTGTAGAGAGACAGCCAGACGCACCGGCAACCCTTCAGAGGCCAGCCGGCGAATGCCTGGCACCAACCCGACCGTAGAGATCGTCAGGCTGCGAGCGCTCATCCCGAAGCCGTACGGGGTGGCAGCGGTGATGCGACGCACAGCCCGCAGCACTGCAGCGTAGTTAGCCAGGGGCTCCCCCATACCCATGAAGACGATATTGCTCAGCCGTGTCGGGGCGGGCCCTGACGCGGCCAGACTTCCATCGCGACAACTCACGATGGCGTGGCGGACCTGCTCCACAATTTCGGCAGTGCTCAGGTTGCGGGTCAGGCCCTGCTGACCAGTGGCGCAGAAGGGGCAAGCCATACCGCAACCAGCCTGGCTGGACACGCACACCGTCGTGCGATCGGGATAGCGCATGAGCACTGATTCAGCCAACGCGCCGTCAGTCATCCGCCACGCCGTTTTCAGCGTGGTGCGGGCATCAGAGGTTTGACTGCTGACCCGCTGCATCAGGGTGGGTAGGAGCCGCTGCTGCAACAGGTCGGCCGTGGCGGTTGCCAAATCGCTGACACCGGTCAACTCTGCCCGCGCATGCTGGTAGTAGTGCCGTAACAGTTGGTCGGCGCGAAACTTAGGCAACCCTGCCGCTACCACCTGCTCGACCACCGCGTCGGCAGTCAGGTCAGCCAGATGGAGGGCTGGCTTGACTCGTCTGCGCAGCGGGGCGGAGAACACCTTCAATTCAGGAGTGCTCACTGTGCTCTTCACACCCCCAGAATCCACAACAGCAGGTAGGTGACAGCGGAGGCGACCAACAGGGAGTCCAAACGGTCGAGGATGCCGCCGTGGCCAGGCAATAGGGAGCTCATGTCCTTAACGCCCAGGTCGCGTTTGATGGTGGACTCAGCAAAATCACCCATCGTGGCGGACACCATGACCACCACTGCCACCACCAGCGGTTGCCACCACGCCAGGTCCCACCACCACCTCATCAGCCCAACGGCCACCACCAAACAGCAGATCAGGGAGCCCAGCGCACCCTCCCATGACTTCTTGGGGCTCAGCGAAGCTGCAATGGGATGCTTGCCCCACAGAACTCCGCTAGCATAACCGCCCACGTCGTTGGCCACGGTGATGGCCACCAGCAGCAAGACCCGATGCAGGCCGTCAGATTCGCGCACCAACAGCACCGCAAAGCTAGCCAGCACCGGGAGGTAACACAACGCAAACAGGGCCACACTACGCGTGGAGGCCGCCGCCCCCTCCCGGTTCACCCAGAGCAAACACCCCACTGCTCCCAATCCCGTCCCCAGGAGCACTCCAGTGGGGCCCCACAGGTAGGCACCGGTGAGCACACCGGAGCTGGCCACCACCAGCGGGGGCACACTCAGACGCACCCCCACCTGGCGCAATGCCGTGGCCATCTCCATTAAACCGATAGCCACAGCCGCCATCACCAGCGCCACAAAGAGCACCTTGACGACGAACAGAGCAACGAGCAGGAGCACACTCAGGCCCACACCTACCGCGATGGCTCGGGGCAAGTCGCGTCCTGCGGGACCAGGAGGCTTGGGCGTAAGCCCAGTGTCAACCACGACCTCCACACCGACAGGTGCGGGAGCAGGTGGCAGAGGGTGGGCAGTCATGAGTAGGGGCAGCGTTGAGGAAGGTGGAGGGCTAGACAGGTCGGTACTCACAGGGTGAGCAGCTCAGTTTCTTTGCGTTTCAGCAAATCCTCCACGCCGGCGGTGTGTTTGGCGGTGACGTCGTCGAGTTGCTTCTCCGCGCGGCGCAGGTCATCCTCTCCGATCTGACCATCCTTTTCCAGGGCAGTCAGACTGTCCTTAGCATGGCGGCGCACGTTGCGAATGGCAACTTTGGCATCCTCAGACTTAGCTTTGGCCAGTTTGACGAACTCCTTGCGCCGCTCTTGGGTCAGCGGGGGGAAGCTCACCCGGATGACCACCCCATCATTGGTGGGGTTCACGCCAAAATCAGACTCTCTGATTGCCTTCTCCATCGCGGGCATGGCCGTTTTATCAAACGGGCTGACGATAAGCATGTGGGCGTCAGGTGTTTGAAAGGAAGCCAACTGCACCAGAGGAGTCGGGGTGCCGTAGTACTCCACCATGAGCTTGCCAAATACAGCCGGCTCAGCTCTTCCAGTACGAATGGTGGCGAAATCATCCTTGGCCGCCGCTACCGCTTTGGCCATTTTCTCCCCAGCCTCTTGAAGCGTCTGCTCAATCACTGCTGCACCTTTCGCTTGATTGCGGACTGGCCCTGCTTCACGCTACTGCGCGGTTCACTGATCAGGGGTGACCAGAGTGCCGATGGGCTCACCGCGCACCGCCTTGGCAATGTTGCCCTGCTGGAGCAGGTCGAAAACCACAATCGGCATCCGGTTATCCATACACAGGCTAAATGCAGTGGCATCGGCCACCTTCAGCCCCCGCTGTAACGCCTCACGATGAGTGAGCGTGTCGAACCGGGTCGCGTGGGGATTTTTGCGCGGGTCATCGTCGTAAACCCCATCTACGCTCTTGGCCATGAGGATGACTTGGGCACCAATCTCCAGTGCCCGCTGAGCAGCCACGGTGTCGGTAGAGAAGTAGGGAAGCCCAACCCCAGCTCCGAAGATCACCACGCGGCCTTTTTCCATGTGCCGAATCGCCCGACGAGGGATGTAGGGCTCAGCGATCTGACCCATAGTAATGGCGGTTTGTACCCTGGTATCGATGCCTTGTTTCTCCAAGAAGTCTTGCAGCGCAAGGCAATTCATGACAATTCCCAACATGCCCATGTAATCGGCGCGGGCCCGGTCCAAGCCATGTTGTTGCAGTTGGGCGCCCCGGAAAAAGTTGCCGCCGCCGACCACGATCGACACCTGAACTCCAGTGCGAACCACCTCAGCGATTTGCTGGGCAATGCTTCGCACAATGTCGGGGTCCACCCCCACCTGGCCCCCGCCGAAGGCCTCACCGGACAGTTTGAGGAGCACCCGCTGGTAGGCAGGGCGCGCAGACACGGCTGGGGTTAGGTCGGTGCCGACGCTGCCCCCAGCTTTGCTGCTCAGTTGCCCACCTCAATGCGCGCAAAAGCGGTGACCTTCACCCCGGCTTTGTTCAGCATGGTGCCGATCGTCATGGACTGATCGTGAGCGCTGGCCTGCTCAGTGAGCACCACATCTTTGTAGAAGCCGTTCATGCGGCCCTCGACGATCTTAGGAATGGCCTGCTCGGGCTTGCCCTCCTCGCGGGAGGTGGCCTCTGCCACGCGTCGCTCTTGCTCGATGACCTCGGCGGGGATCTCCTCGCGGGTGAGGTACTGCGGAGCCATGGCGGCAATGTGCATCGCTACCGACTTCACCAACGCAGCGTCCTGCCCTTGGTATTGCACCAACACGCCGATCTGGGCGGGTAGGTCGGGGCTACGGCGATGCAGGTAAGACTGCGTCTGGCCCTCGAAGACTGCCACACGACCCAGCGCCAACTTCTCGCCAATGACCGCCGCCTGGGCATCAACGGCCTGCTGCACAGTTTGTCCGTCGGTCAGAGTGGATGCTGCCAAAGTCTGGGCGTCGGTGGCTTTGGAGTTAGCAGCCTGCTCGACGATGCAGGCCCCCAGCTGCTGGAAGGTCTCGTTCTTGGCCACAAAATCGGTCTCGCAGTTCAACTCCACCAACGCCGTGCCGCTCGTGGCCACCAAACCGTTAGCCGCAGTACGCTCAGCTCCCCGCTTGGCTGCCTTGGTGGCACCCTTAACGCGCAGCAACTCCATCGCTTTGTCGAAGTCGCCGTCCACTTCTTCAAGGGCGCGCTTGGCATCCATCATCCCTGCTCCGGTGGCTTCCCGAAGCTTTTTCACTTCCGTGGCAGCAATCGCCATCTTCATTGTCCTTTACTGTTAGGCGTCATCGTTGGTCACAGGTAGCGCAGCCCTTAGCTGGCTGCTGCGGCCTTCTCGGTCTGGTCAACGGTGGAGGTGGATGGGGGCTCCTGGTCAGCTTCTTGGACGGGTTCTAGGGCGGTGGTGCCTTCTCCAGCCAACAGCTCCTGCTCCCACTCCGGCAAAGGCTCGTCGGTGGCCAGTTGGCCTGCCTCGGCTGCAGTGGTGGAAGCGCCACCTTTGGAGGAGCGCTCCATCAGGCCGGCTGCCACCGCGTCGGCCACTACACGGGAGAGCAAGCTGACCGAGCGAATCGCGTCATCATTACCAGGAATCTTGTAATCCACTTCATCGGGGTCACAGTTGGTGTCGATGATGGCTACCACGGGAATACCCAGCTTGCGCGCTTCATCGACGGCAATGTGTTCCTTCTTGGTGTCCACGATCCACACGGCACTGGGAAGGCGGTTCATGTCACGGATACCGCCAAGAGTCTTGTCTAGCTTGTTCTTCTCGCGCTGTAGACCTAGCAACTCTTTCTTGGTCATGCCAGAGCCCGCCACGTCATCAAAGTCGATGGCTTCTAGCTCTTTGAGGCGCTGAAGACGTTTGTTCACCGTGTTGAAGTTGGTGAGCATCCCGCCTAGCCAGCGTTGGTTGACATAGGGCATTCCCACGCGGGTGGCCTGCTCAGCCACCGATTCCTGGGCTTGCTTTTTAGTGCCAACAAACAACACCGTGCCACCCTTGGCCACCGTCTGGCGGATGAAGTCATGAGCCTGCTCGATGTAGCCCACCGACTGGCGCAGGTCAATGATGTAGTTGCCGTTGCGCTCAGCGAAGATGAACCGCTTCATCTTGGGGTTCCACCGTTGAGTGCGGTGACCGAAGTGGACCCCGTTTTCCAACAGGGCGCGCATGGTGATCACAGACATGGAGACGTTCCTTTCGACGCTGTCCTTGTTGACAGCGTTGCTCGGTTTGATCTCAACCGGCGTGGTTGAGCCTGAAGCCCTCACGATCAGCTCAGCCTGAAGGGGCTCACCGAATGATCGTGACCGCACCCTGAGGAGCGGAGGGTGGGCTTGCGTAGTCAGCACTGCCTAACTCATGGGGATGGTCAGGGTAGTGCTGCTGTCCGGTGAGTCTACGCGCCCCCAGCGACTATCCGCCAAGGGCTTCTCTCGTCGTTTTCCCCTCGGGTGAACCGCGATTGTTGTGGATGAATCACGCGAGGGGTTGAGACTTCCCTCGGTAGCCGCGAGCTGTTCAGGTGTGATGCCTTGTCCACAGGGCAGGCATCAGCGCCGCCTGATCCACAGATCACTCGATCATTCTTGCGGTCCCTTTCACAGAGAGCCAAGGTGGCTGCATGACCGTCATCACCTTTGCCAGACGCGCCCTGTCGGCGGTAGCTCTGGGGGTCCTGATCTGCAGTGCAAGCCTGGCCATGCTCGCTGGTCCTCAGCCCAGTTGGGCCTCCTCGCCCAGGCCGCCAACCTGCCCCCACGACTGGCACCCACCCGTGAGCCCTCTGCGGGTGGTGCGAAGCTTTGACCTTTCTGATCCACAGCAGCCGTGGAAGCCTGGCCATCGCGGGGTTGACGGTGCCGCCTCCATTGGGCAACGGGTGATGGCGCCAGCCGATGGGGTGGTGCGCTTCTCCGGCAGGGTTGGCAGCCGGGGGGTGATCTCTGTGTTGCATTGCGCAAACTCCAACGATGCAGAGCAGGTGGTCAGCAGCTACGAACCGGTGAGCTCACCCCTGCAGGTCGGCGCTGCCGTCCGAGCTGGACAGGAGCTAGGGACCATCGAGCCCTCTCCATCACACTGCCCCACACAGGAGTGCCTGCACTGGGCGGTGTTTACCCTGACCTTCCGCGCCGATAATCCCCTGTCCCAACCCCTTAAGCGCTACGAAGATCCCTTGGGGTGGCTCTCGCCCCCCTTGCCTGCTCCGCGTGCCTGGTCTGCATCGTTGATACCCAGCGATACCGGTCCATCGGTCCGTTCCACCACTGCGCTCCAGCGGTCGCGCAGGCCCACTCCTGCGCATGCGCCTGACTCCACCCCCTTGGCAATGCGAGCGTCCGCGCCCTCTCCCTCACGAGCGGTACCCCTGCCATCAGCCTCTCCC
>JBDIAW010000039.1:0-21323 GCA_039812585.1 Actinomycetota bacterium
CATAAATCCTGAGCAGGAAATGACGACCACAAAAATTATCGGAGCAATAATCGATTGATGCATAATTTTCATGAGCATGCCTTTTCTGTGTATTGAGCATCATCTGAAAATTCGGTAATCATCCACTGGCCAGTACCGTTTTTCTTGAAAACAAGATACCTTCCCACTTTTCTTATTGGACGAGAGGAAAGTGGACCACTTTTTCCTTGAATATAGTCAAATTTGTAAGTGTCTTGACAAGCAAGAACTGTTACTTTTTCAGGAGTCACATCCCGCCAGGTCAATCGTGGTATGGGTACCCTGGAAAGAGTGACTCCTAAATCTCTAGCCAATCCCAGCAAATAGACTTGGTACTCGTTTTCACGCGGAGATACCCACTCCAATAAGTAGGTTCTTTGTTCGACGGGATTCAATTGTGAGGCATGGACATACCCCTCCAGATAAGCCTGGTAACGTGCCGCGATTTGTTTTTTTATTTCCTCTCCGGTAGGGATAGGGGTGGTGACGGGGGGCATGGTGGTGGCCGATTGGATGGCGCCGGAGGGCGGGCTGGCCTCGGGGGCTGCCTGGGAGCACCCGGCCAGAGCAACGCTCAAACAGCAGGCCACCCCCAGCGACGCGATCGACAGCCGGTGATGAAAAGTAGCCATGAAACTCCTCCAAGAACCACAACGGACAGGGCGAGAACGGGCAGAACCTGCAAACCATGCCCAGAGGGATAACCCTGCAGGAAAGCCACATTGGCCCCTATCTTGCCATCAAACGGACGAGCTGCCGACTTTTCCACAGGGCCAGTTCTGGGCAATTTTTTGGTGCTTGCCTTAACGCCTGCCCGGAAGTCCAAAACCCCGTACAATTGGTGAGATCTCGCCTGTGGCGCGGTCGCTACGCCCCCTGACCCCTCAGCCCCGCGGGAGTTCCCATGCCCAAGCGCACCGATATCCACAGCGTCCTCGTCATCGGGTCGGGCCCGATCGTCATTGGGCAGGGCCCGGAGTTCGACTACTCCGGCACCCAAGCCTGTAGCGCCCTCAAAGCCGAAGGGCTGCGTGTGTGCTTGGTGAACTCCAACCCGGCCACCATCATGACCGACCCGCAGATCGCCGACGCCACCTACGTCGAGCCCCTCACCCGCGACTACCTCACTGCCGTGATCGCCAAGGAGCGCCCTGATGCGCTGCTGCCGACCCTGGGGGGCCAAACCGCGCTCAACATCGCTATGGAGCTGGCCGACGCCGGCATCCTGGAGCAGTACGGCGTGGAGATGATCGGTGCCAATGCAGCAGCCATCAGCGCCGGAGAGGATCGACAGAAGTTCAAAGACATTGTTGCCAGCCTGCCCACTGAGCTGGGCGCGGAGTCTGCCCGCAGCATCACCGCCACCACGATGGAGCAGTGCCTCGACGCCGCTGACGCGCTGGGCTACCCCGTGGTGGTACGCCCCGCCTACACCTTGGGAGGGGCAGGCGGGGGGATCGCCTACGACCCGGAGCAACTGCGAGCCATTGCCGGGGCCGGGCTGCAAGCCAGCGCCATCAACCAGGTGCTGCTGGAGGAGTCCATCCTGGGGTGGAAAGAGTACGAACTGGAGCTCATGCGCGACCGCGCGGACAACGCCGTGGTGGTGTGCACCATCGAAAACCTTGACCCGATGGGAGTGCACACCGGCGACTCCATCACGGTGGCCCCGGCCATGACCCTGACCGACAAGGAGCAGCAGCGCCTGCGTGACATCGGTATCGCGGTGCTGCGCGCGGTGGGCGTGGACACCGGAGGCTGCAACATCCAGTTCGCGATCCATCCTCAAACCGGGCGGGTCATCGTCATCGAGATGAACCCCCGCGTGTCCCGCTCGTCGGCGCTGGCCAGTAAGGCCACCGGCTTCCCCATCGCCAAGATTGCCGCCAAACTGGCCCTGGGCTACACCCTGGACGAGATCCCCAACGACATCACCGGCAGCACCCCGGCCAGTTTCGAGCCGACGCTGGACTACGTGGTGGTCAAGGTGCCCCGGTTTGCCTTTGAGAAGTTCCGCACCGCCGACTCCACCCTGACTACCCGCATGCAGGCTGTCGGGGAGGTCATGGCCATTGGGCGTACGTTCTGCGAAGCCCTGCAGAAAGCCCTGCGTAGCCTGGAGCAACCCGACGTGCAGTTCAGTTGGCCGGTGTGGCAGCCCTCCAGCGGCCCCGACGTTGAAGCCCTGCTGGCCCAGGCCGCCCGCCCCACTGACGGGCGGCTTCGCACCGTGCAGCAGGCGCTATGGGCGGGAGCCAGTGTCGCGCAGGTCTACCAGGCCACGGGGATCGACCCGTGGTTCCTGCACCAGATCCAACGCCTCAACGCTCTGGCCGCCTCCGTGCGCCGCTGCACCGGACCCACCGGAGGGCAACTGAGCGCTGAGCTGCTCAAACAGGCCAAGCGGCTCGGGTTTTCCGACGCTGCGTTGGGGGCGCTGACACACACCTCCGAGCAGCAGATACGCGCGCTGCGCTGGCGCCACGGCCTACGCCCGGCGTTTAAGACGGTGGACACCTGCGCCGGGGAGTTCCCCGCGACCACTCCCTACTGCTACAGCACCTATGAGGACTGCTCCGACATCACTGCCAGCCAGCGTCGCAAGGTGATCATCCTGGGCAGCGGTCCCAACCGGATCGGGCAGGGTGTGGAGTTCGACTACTCGTGTGTGCACGCCGCGCTGGCCCTCTCCGAGGTCGGCTACGAGACGATCATGGTCAACTGCAACCCCGAGACTGTCTCCACTGACTACGACACCAGCGACCGGCTGTACTTCGAGCCGGTCACCTGCGAAGACGTGCTGGAGATTGTGCACGCCGAGCAGGCCGCTGGCACCCTGGTCGCCGTGCTGGTTCAGCTCGGTGGGCAGACCCCGCTGCGCCTGGCCCAGGCCTTGGAGGACGCCGGCGTGCCCATGGCCGGAACCTCCCCCGCTGCCATCTTCCTGGCCGAGGATCGCGGAGCGTTCGGCGCGCTGCTGCGCCGGGAGGGCCTGCCCGCCCCCCGCTTCGGCACCGCCACCACCGCCGAGCAAGCCCTGGCGATCGCCCGCGAGATCGGCTACCCGGTGCTGATGCGCCCCTCGTTCGTCCTGGGCGGGCGCGGGATGCGGGTGGTCACCGACGATGACCAACTGCGCGCCTACGTCAGCGAGGCCGTCTCGGTCAGCCCGGCGCACCCGATCCTGATCGACCGCTTCCTCACCTCCGCTATGGAGATCGACGTGGATGCCCTCTACGACGGGCACGAGCTCTACGTCGGCGCGATCCTGGAGCACCTGGAGGAGGCCGGGGTGCACTCGGGAGACTCCAGCTGCGTCACTCCCCCGGTGACGCTGAGCCGGGCAGAGCTGGCCCGAGTGCGCGCCAGCACCCAGGCCATCGCCGCCGGGTTGGGCGTGAACGGCCTGCTCAACGTGCAATTCGCCCTGTCTGGCGATGTGCTCTACGTGCTGGAGGCCAACCCCCGCGCCAGCCGCACGGTTCCCTTCGTCGCCAAAGCCACCAGCGTGCCGCTGGCCAAGGCCGCCGCCAGGGTGATGTTGGGCTCCAGCATCGCCGACCTGCGCGCGGAGGGGCTGCTGCCACCCACCGGCGATGGGGGGGCGCTGCCGCTTCACGCTCCGGTAGCAGTGAAGGCTTCCGTGCTGCCGTTCACCAAGTTCCGCACTCCCTCCGGGGCGGCGGTGGACATTCTGCTGGGCCCAGAGATGCGCTCCACCGGGGAGGTGATGGGCATCGACACCACGTTTGGCACCGCCTTCGCCAAGGCCGAGACCGCAGCCGGCATCACGCTGCCCACCAAAGGGCGGGCGTTCTTCTCCGTGACCGACCACGACAAGCGGGCGGTTATCTTCCCGGCCAAACGCCTGTCCGACCTGGGGTTTGACATTTGGGCCACCGAAGGCACCGCTGAGGTGTTGTGGCGCAATGGAGTGCCGGTTACCGTCGTGCCGCGCACCCTGGATGAGGCCGCCGACCTGACCTCCCGGGGAGCTTCACGCGGGATCCCCACCGCCACACGCACCGTGGTGCAGCGCATCAACGCTCACGAGCTGGACCTGGTCGTCAACACCCCCACCGAGGGGGCCGCTCCTGGTTTCGGTTACGAGATCCGCTCCGCCGCGATCGCCGCTGGCATCCCCATCCTCACCACCGTGCAGGCTTTGGCCGCCGCAGTGCAGGGCATCGAGGCCCTGCTGGGTGGGCAACCGACCGTGCGCAGCCTGCAGGAGCACGCCACCGCCCTGCACACCTGGCGGCATGGGGAGCAGCCGAGCCAGCCCTAGGCAGGCTGGTGCCTCCCCCTGATGAACCGCTTGCGATGCAACCAGCCGGAGGTCACCACGGCAGCCAGGGACATCTGGGCTGCTGCAGCTAGACCTACCTGCCACCACACCGGCCCGACGGTGGCGTAGTAGCCAGAGGCTAGGGCTCCGGAGGCGGGCAGGCACAGAGCAGCCAGCCCCACCCCCGCCAGGGCGGCGGCGGCCAGGGCGTAAAGGGAGGGACGGCGGGCGGCGGGGTAGGCGCGGCGGGTCAACCACGCAGCCACCGCTCCCGCGAGCACCGGAAGGGCCATGAGCCCCACTCCCCACCAGGGCATCGCGCGAGGGGCGGCCTCCAGGATCGGCACCAGCGGCACATCGGTGATCGTGGAGCTCCAGGGGTGGGCTCGTGTCCCCAAGCCCAGGGCGAACCCCGGGCCGGTGCTCAGTGCCGCAGCCCACACTCCCAGGGTGGGCAGATAAGCCAGCTGCACCAACGAAAACAGCACCCCGCTGAGCACCCCGCTGCGTGCCGTTTGGGCGCTGGCCTGCACCTGTTCACCGTGCAGCGCCAAGCTCAGAGTCACCAACCCCATCCCACCGGCTAGCAGAGTCGCCACAGCGCCTGCGGCTCCCACCGACACCGCCAGCAGCCGTCGCAACCAACCCGTCGCGCTGCCCAGGCGTTGGCGCAACGCCACCCACCCGCAGGCCAGCGTAGTGCTCAGCGTGGCAATCACCACGCTGACCATCACGGTATGCACCCACGCTCCCACCCCTCGACCACCCAGAGCCGCGATGCTCGCCGATACCGCCAGATACCCCGCACTGGTTCCCGCCAAGAGGCACCCGAGCAGACGGGGGCTGCCCACCACGCCGCTGGCCACCGGGCGCAGCCCGCTCATCAGGGCCACCACCATCAGCCCACCCACCGCCAGCGGGATCCCCAGGGGCACGATCTGCACTGCCTGCCCGGCCCAGGTGGGCAGCTCGACTCCGTGGGCCAACATCCACCACTGGGCGCACACGTGCACCACCCCTGCCAAACCCAACGACTGCCCCTGCCCTTGATCGGACCCGCCGGCCCACACCAACAGGCCCACCACTGCGAACACGAGGCTGACCATGAGACCAGCCCACAACGCTGCAGCCACCCCGATCCGGTACGCCCGGTGGGGATCCACCGGTTCGGGAGTGACGCGAGGGCTCGACTGGGCTTTGGGGGCCACAACGGTGCGCGCCCTGCTCTGCGGGCGAGTGAGGCGAGGCATATCTCCATGGTCGCGGTTTGGGCCCCTCAACGCCACGCCCTGCCCGGCGTGTCGGCCCGCTCCCACCCCTGCCCCCACCCCACTAGTTGACGCCACACGCGTTAGCGTGGGCGATTTGCCCGGTTTGCGCGCCAGTGGCGTCAACTAGTGGGGTGGGGGTGAGTCGCGTGCGGCGCGGAGGACGCCCATCGGGCACACTTGGTGACATGGAGATAACTAAGCGTCAATGTTGGAGCGCCCTTGTCCTAGTGGTGCTGGCTGGGAGCCTGGGCGTGGCGGGATGCTCCCAGCAGGAGCCCCAGGCTGCGCCCAGCTCCCCCTCTACCTCCAGCCCCGCTGCGCGCCCCCAGGAGTCGGGGTTAATCCCCGCAACCACTCCTCCCCCGGCTAGCATCCCCAGCGGTAACACCTCCGGCCCAGCAGTTGATCCCTCCGCTGGGCGCACCACCACCGTCCTACCCTCGCTGAGCAAAGCCCCAGCAGCGGGGTTGCCTGCCCTGGCCGATCCGCATCAGGGCGGTACCTACTGGGCCACCGTGGTGGCCTACTCCCCCGACGGAGTGGACCTGACCATCGCCCAATCCCAGGAGGCGGTGCGCGCTCTGGGCTACCCCGTGAGCAACGCCATCAACTTCAGCTGTCTGGTGGGCGCAGAGAAGCTGGTGCCCGCGTATGACCGGATCAACAACATCGACGCCCGCACGATTGCCCTGTTGTTTACCTCCGAAGCCGACGCGCAGCGCTTCGGCAAACTCATCGGCGACTACATCGGAGTCGCCAAAGTGCAGGCCTACTGCATGGACTGATGCCACCGTGAAATTGTGCGAGAAAGTGTCATCCAGCAACACTTTCTCGCACAATTTTCTCACCAGCGAGGAGTTCGCGGACCAAGGTGGCGGTTTCGGTGGGGGTGCGCCCGACGCGCACTCCCACTGTTTCTAAGGCCTGCTTTTTAGCCGCTGCCGTACCACTGGAGCCAGAGACAATCGCCCCAGCGTGACCCATGGTTTTGCCCTCGGGGGCGGTGAAACCGGCCACGTAGCCAATGACAGGCTTGCTCATGTGCTCGCGGATGTAGGCGGCGGCGCGCTCCTCGGCGTCGCCCCCAATCTCGCCGATCATCACCACCAGGTCGGTGTCCGGGTCGGCCTCGAAGGCTTGCAGGCAGTCAATGTGGGTGGTGCCGATAATCGGGTCCCCGCCAATGCCCACGCAGGTGGAGAACCCCACGTCGCGCAGTTCATACATCAACTGGTAGGTCAGGGTGCCGGATTTGGAGACCAGGCCGATGCGCCCCGGTTGGGTGATGGAGCCCGGGGTGATGCCCACATTGGACTGCCCCGGAGTGATCAGCCCGGGGCAGTTGGGGCCGATTATGCGGGTATGACCCCGTGAAGGGGTAGACATTGTCAGCGCGTGGCTGACGAAGGCCATGCTGTCGTGCACGGGGATGCCCTCGGTGATGACCACCACTAGGTCCAGGGCCGCGTCAATGGCCTCCAGCACGGCTGATTTGGCGAACTTCGGAGGCACAAACACCACCGAGACGGTGGCTCCGGTGGCCTGCACTGCCTCGGCCACGCTGTTGAACACCGGCAGCGCGTGACCCTCCACCTCCACGCTCTGCCCGCCCTTGCCGGGGGTGACCCCGCCGACGATCTGGGTGCCGCAGGCGAGCATCCGGGCAGTGTGTTTGCTGCCCTCCGAACCCGTCATGCCCTGCACGAGCACCCGGCTGGATTTGTCAAGGAAGATAGCCACAGGAGGTTCCTTTCTCTACACAAACAGGGGTTTAGGCGGCGGCCAACTCGGCGGCGCGGTCGGCGGCTTCGTCCATGGTCTCCACCTGCTGGACCATGGGGTGGTTGGCTTCGCGCAGGATCTCCCGGCCGGCGGGGGCGTTGTTGCCGTCCAGGCGCACCACCAGGGGGCGGGTGACCTGTTCCCCGCGCGCCGCCAACTGATCCAGCGCCTGCACAATGCCGTCGGCCACCGCGTCGCAGGCGGTGATCCCACCAAAGACGTTGACGAAGATGGATCGCACACTTGGGTCGGACATAATGATCTCTAGCCCGTCGGCCATGACCTGGGCGGAGGCCCCGCCGCCAATGTCGAGGAAGTTGGCCGGGCGCACCCCCCCGTGGCGCTCCCCCGCACCGGCAACCACGTCCAGGGTGCTCATGACCAGCCCGGCCCCGTTGCCGATGACCCCCACCTGGCCGTCGAGTTTGACGTAGTGCAGGTCACGCTGCTTGGCGCGTAGCTCCAGCGGGTCGGTGCTGGCCAAGTCGGCCAGATCGGCGTGGTCGGGGTGGCGGAAGGCAGCATTGTCATCGAGGGTGATCTTGCCATCCAGCGCCCGAACCGTGACGCCCCCGTCCGGGTCCTCCACCTTGGCCAGAGGGTTAATCTCCACCAGGGTGGCATCCTCGGCGACGAACAGTTGCCACAACTGCGGCAGCAACGCAGCCACCTGACCAGCGACCTCAGCGGGGAACTGGGCTGCCGCCACGATCTGCGCGGCTAGGTCGGCGTCGATACCTACCGCCGGGTCGACGGGCTGGCGCACGAGCAGGTCAGGATGCTTGGCGGCCACCTCCTCGATATCCATCCCCCCCTGGGTGGAGGCCATGGCCAGGAACTGGCGGTTGGCGCGGTCGAGCAGCACCGAGAAGTAGTACTCCTCCAAGATGGTGGCGGTGGGGCTGACCATGACCTGACCTACGGTGTGGCCCTTGATGTCCATGCCCAAAATCTGGCTTGCCACCTCGGTTATTTGGGCCTCGCCTTGGGCCAGCTTGACCCCGCCGGCCTTGCCGCGCCCCCCGGTTTTCACCTGCGCCTTGATGACCACCCGCCCCTGCGGGCCAGCTACCTGCTGGGCGGCCGCCAACGCCTCCGCTGGCGTGCGGGCCACCGCGCCGGGCAACACCGGGATGGCGTGGCGGGCGAACATGTCGCGGGCTTGGTACTCGAATAGGTCCATGAAAAGGTCCTTCCTCCGGTGCGCGAGAGGCTGCCTGCGCCACATTAGTCACCGGGGGTGACACCACCAGCGGCGGTAGTCATTTCCCGTTCAAAACTCACTGTGCGTAGCGGTTAATACGCCGTTCGTGTGGTAGGCCCAAGGGGGCCTCTACACATGTTCATGAAATGGCAAAGGCGATGCGATTCGTTCATGGCCGCCCCTGACGCGGGGCTACCTTCGAGATACGCACCAACTGCACGTTCAGGTGGGTTCGCCCACGCAGACGTTCAGCCGGGGGGTTGAGGTCAACCCGAAAGACGCGTCTTGTTCTGTTGCCTTATGTGAGGTTGTCACAATGTCTGAACGTCACCGCGATCGTGGTCGCCACCGGCGACACACACGCTCCGCCAGCCAACCGGTGTTTGCCGTTGGTGCCATGGCGGCCGCGTTCGTTCCGCTGGTGCAGTCCGCCGGAGCTGACTCCTCTTCCTCACCTGCCTCTCTGGACTCCACGGCAGCCTTCTCGACTCAACTCGTTGCTGCCCCCGCTTCTGCTCCGACCCCTGAGATGGTGACCGCCGCCACCGAGATGTTGAAGGTGCAGGCCGCCTCCACCCCCTCACTGCGCGATACCACGGCTCCTACCGGCGCCTCGGTGCTCACCTCCGACAACCGCGCCAGCCGCAGCACCACCCGCAGCGCCGCCACCGGAGCCAAAGCTCCCACGGTGACCACCACGAAGGCCTCGACTCCAGCAGCAACATCGGCGACTGCAAAGGCGCCCAACCGTGGAGGCATTAAAGGTGTGGCAGAGTTGCCTATTCGCCTCAAAGACACGCCAATCACCTCAGGTTTTGGATGGCGGACCCTAAATGGGGAAACTGAATACCATGCTGGTATTGATTGGGGTGTCCCAATGAATACCAACGTGCGAGCCGTGCAGGATGGGAAGGTGGTTTACGCCTCCTGGATGAATGGTTACGGCTACCGAGTCACCCTCCTCCATGACGATGGCAGTTACTCCAGCTATAGCCACCTTAATGAAATCAAGGTCAGCCTGGGTCAATTGGTGAAAATGGGTTCCGTCATTGCGCTTTCTGGAGCTAGTGGAGTTGGCACGGGTGCACACCTGCACTTCGAAATTTATCAAGGACCCAGCGACATTGGTTGGGCTGTGAACCGGCCCAACAATGGTTGGCAAAACCCCGTTGACTGGTTTAGGAACCGTGGCATTACCGATCTCACGCCGTAAGTGACATATACAACAATTCCCGAGATTTTATCTCGGGAATTGTTGTATTGACGAGGCTTCTTACAACTTCTCCACGGGTGCGTAGCGCAGTAGTAAACGTTTCTGGCCGGACTGGCCGAAGTCGATGGTGGCGCTGGCTTGACGGCCGGTGCCAGCAGTGGCAATCACCGTGCCCAGGCCGTAGCTGTCGTGGGTGACCCGGTCGCCGGGGGCCAACTCCACCACCGCCAGGGCGCTACCTCCACCACCTGCGGTGGAGGCTTCACGGCGGTGGGTGTGGGCGGCCAGGCCGGGCACCCGTTGGCGCCAGGCGTCCACATCGTCGCTGGCCCCGCCTCCCCACTGGTAGTCACGCGTGCAGCTGGGCGCCGGAGGTGCGCCCTCGCGGCGCCAGTCGAGATAGCTCTCGGGGATCTCCTGCAGAAACCGGGAGGCCGGGTTGTAACGGGGCGCCCCCCAGGTGGTGCGCATCTGGGCGCGGGTCACGTAGAGCTGCCGCTGGGCGCGGGTGATGCCCACGTAGGCCAGGCGGCGCTCCTCCTGCTGCTCGGCAGGGTTCTCCAGGGCGCGCAGGTGGGGGAACACCCCCTCCTCCATGCCGGTGAGGAACACCACCGGGAACTCCAGGCCCTTGGCCGAGTGCAGGGTCATCAACGTCACCTGCCCGCCCTCGTCCACTTCGCCCGTAGAGTCTGGCCCCGTGGAGTCAGCGGCCAAGTCGCCGCCGTGTTGGTCGGGCAGGGAGTCGGTGTCGGCCACCAGGGCCAGGGTGCCGACGAAATCGGTGAGGGTGGCCTCCGGGTTGGCCGCCCCGAACTCGGCGGCCACGGCCACCAACTGGGCTAGGTTGTCGCGGCGCGACTCGTCCTGCAGGTCCTGCGAGGCGGCGAGGCTATCCAAGTAGCCGCTGCGGGCCAGTACGTGCTCCACCATGGCGGCGGGAGGGTTGTCGGCGGCCAGCGCCCGCAGCTCGTCGAGCAGAGCCAGGAACTCCCCGAAGGCCTTGGCCGAGCGGGGGGCCAGGGCCGCAACCTCGCCCGCACCGGCCTGGGCCAGGGCCGCGCCGAAGGTCAGGCCGTGCAGGTCGGCGTGGGCCGCCACCACCTCCAGGGCGCGATCGCCAATGCCGCGCTTGGGGGTGTTGATGATGCGCCGCAGCGACACCGTGTCGGCCGGGTTGACCAGCACCCGCAGGTAGGCCAGGGCGTCGCGCACCTCACGCCGCTCGTAAAACCGCACCCCGCCGATCACCCGGTAGGGCACCCCGGTACGCAGGAAAATCTCCTCATACACCCGGGAGGCGGCGTTGGTTCGGTAGAAAATGGCGATGTCGCTGCGGCGATAACCCTGCCCGCTGGCCAGCAGTTGGGCAATCTCGGTGGCGACGAACTGGGCCTCATCGTTCTCATCATCGCCCACGTAGCCGATGATGGGCGCCCCGTCGCCCTTGTCGCTCCACAGGTTCTTCGGTCGCCGATCCGGGTTGCGGGCAATCACCGCATTGGCGGCGGAGAGAATGGTTTGCGTGGAGCGGTAGTTCTGCTCCAACACAATGGTCTTGGCGTTAGGAAAGTCCTGCTCAAAGGCCACAATGTTACGGATCGTAGCCCCCCGAAAGGCGTAGATCGACTGGTCCGCGTCCCCCACTACCACCAACTCGGCGGGCGCGACCGGAGCCTCAGGCTGCGGCGCGGGGTCGGCAGAGGGGGTGACCGCCGCGATGGCCTGGCGCAGAGCCTCCCGCGCCTTGGCAGCCCCGGAGCGGGCCGCCGCCTGCTGGTGCTCCCCGGCCCCAGCCAGCAGGCGCACCAACACGTATTGGGCGTGGTTGGTGTCTTGGTACTCATCGACCAGGATGTGGCCAAAGCGCTGGTGGTACTCCCGGGCCACCGCCGGGAACGCCTGCAGGATGTTGACCGTCGTCATGATCAGGTCGTCAAAGTCCAGCGCATTGGCCTGGCGCAACATCCGCATGTAGAGCTGGTAGCACTGGGCGTGGGCCTGCTCGGTAGCCGTGGTGGCGCGGGCCGCGAAGCTCTCCTCGTCAATCAGCTCGTTCTTGGCGTTGCTGACCACTGCACACATCCCGCGAGGGGTGAACTGGCGCGGGTCGAGCTGCAACTGCCCCACCACCTGGGCCATCAGGCGCCGGGAATCGTCAGTGTCGTAGATGCTGAAGCCGTTGCCCAGGCCCACATGCTCAGCCTCGCGGCGCAAAATCCGCACACAGGCGGAGTGGAACGTGCTCACCCACATCGGCTTGACCCGAGGCCCCACCAGGGCGGCAATACGCTGCTTCATCTCTCCAGCGGCTTTGTTGGTGAAAGTGATAGCCATGATGCTGGCTGGGTGCACGTGGCGCTGCAGCATCAGGTAGGCGATACGCGCCGTCAGCACCCGGGTTTTGCCCGAGCCCGCCCCGGCTATGACCAACAAGGGGGAGCCTTCGTGCAGCACCGCCTGCCGCTGCGCTGGGTTAAGCCCCTGCAACAACTCCTGCACCTGGGCAGGGCTGTGACTACTTCCAGCCATAGGCAATGATCACGTTGAGCAGCGTGAGTGCGATGACCGCCGGATAGAAGCCTCGAGCCACCTGCTCACGTCGACCGTTGACCCACACCAAGGCCACAATCGCCAACAGAATGGCAAACTTCACGGTGAATTTGAGGTGATTGAGGTGTTCATCCAAACCCAGGGTCACACCCACCAGGAGCACCCCAGTGACCACCATGGTCAGCGCTAAATGCAGCAAACCTTTGCTGTAGGGACGTTTGAGCACCATGTTGACAAAGCACATCAACAAGATCGCAGCCACCGTCAGCAGGTGCACAATGAAGAACAAGCCACGAAGAAATCCCATACCGCACGACATTAGTAGCCCAGTGACAGCCAAAGAGCTACTCGGCGTTGCCCCTGTCGACACCAGGAGTTTCCGTCTCGCCCTCTTAGGCTGGCAGGATGCATCCCGGCGCCTGCGTGGCTCACCTGAACCTGCCTGAGGCAGGGCAGACCCAGATCCACCACACGCTGGTGACCCACCTGCGCTGTTGGGGCGATGAGAATGTGGTGGAGTTGCTGCAGTTGCGCCCCCAGTTGTTGCAGCCCGCCCCCTCCAGCCTTGCCTGGCTAGCTCGCCAGGTAGGCGAGCCTGGACAGATCATGCAGGCGTTGGGGACCCTTGCGGCTCCTCCCGTTCAGGTGGCTGCCACCTTGGCGCTGCTACCGCAGGGGGCTAGCACCGCCGCGCTCAGCCAGGCCTTGGGCCTGCCCGACCCGGCGCAGTTGGAGCACACGCTGGAGCAGTTGCGCGCCTTGGCCTTGGTGTGGGGGCCGCCGCAGGCGTTGCAGATCCCCGCAGGTCTTCGCCAGGCGGTGGCGCAGACCCCTCTGCTGGGCCGGGTGGCCAGCCAACTGCTGACAGGGCTTGCCAACTCCGATCTGAGGCAACTGCTGGATAACCTGGGCCTTCCTCACCCTCCCAGCAGGCCAGCCCAACTGCGTTTACTGGCCCGCCGCTACGACCAGCCGCGCGTGATGGAGAACCTGCTGGCCAGCCTGCCCCCTGCGGCGCGGGAGGTGCTGACCAAGCTGACCGAGCACCCCTGCCCGCGCCTGCCCGGACGTCTGCCCAGCACGGGAACCATCCCCCGCCGAGAGCAGGCCACCCAGCCGTGGCTGGTTTTGGTGGCTTTAGGGCTGGTGCTGCCCACCAGCAACCACACCGGGGCCGTCCCTTTGCAGGTTCGGCTGCACCTGACTGACGGGGTGGTGTTTCCCGGCTGGAGCTACCCGCCTGGATGGCAGCCCGAACCGGGCATCGGCAGCCTCGCGCCCAACCCTCAACGCCTTGACACCGCTGCCGCCGCCGCAGCCTGGCAGCTGGTGCGCCTAGCCGAGCAACTTGCTGCGGCGTGCCTGCAACAACCGGTCATCGGAGTGCGCAGCGGCGCCCTGGGCTCCAAGGAGCTACGCCGGTTGGCCAGTTGCCTGCAACCCAGCTTGCCCGGCGGGGACGACTCCCCAGCGCTGCCGTGGGTGGCTCTGCTGCTGGAGTTGCTGGTGCAGGCAGGCCTGCTCAGCCGGGTCAGCGCCACCGCTTCAGCTCCGGTGCAGTGGCAGGCCAGCTCCCACCTGGACACCTGGATGCACCTGCCCGCTCAGGTGCAGTGGGCGCATCTGGCCTGGGCGTGGCTGCACCTGCGCCGCGATCCCGGCACCGGTACCACCTCCGGGGTGCTCGGGCCGCAACCCCCCACGGGCGAGGGTGGGGCTCTGCAGCGCCGGCGGGAGGTTTTGGGCTGCCTGCTGGAGCACCCCGCCCCCCGCGATGTGGTGCAGCTGGAGCACCGCCTGCGGTGGCAGTGGCCCCTGCGCTACAGCGGTGAGGTCCAGCCCAGCCTGCAGCGGGTCGTGGAGCAGGCCGAACGGCTCGGCTTGCTGTGCGCGACTAAGCCCAGCAGCTTTGGCAGGCAGTTGATAGAGGCGGCCTACGCGCCTGCCACCATGCCCGACGCCCCTGGGCCCCACGACGGCGACCAGCAGGCTCGGGCAGGATCGGTGTTGGGGCGGCTGACGGTGCTCCATCGCCAGCAGGCAGCCGGTCGCCAGGAGAAGGCGCTGCAGGCCGCCGCGCAACTGTTGGAGCCCTGGCTGCCACCCCTGAGTGACCACGTGATCATTCAAAGCGACCTCACCGCGCTGTGCACCGGGCGCCTGCCCAGCGGTGCTGCCGCCACTCTGGCCGCGTTGGCGCACGTGGAGTCAACCAGCGTAGCTACCTTCTACCGCTTCACCCCCGCCCGTATCGAGCAGGCTTTGCGGGAGGGGATGACCGCCGAGCACCTGCACACCTTCCTGCAGCAGCTCTCCCGCACTCCCGTGCCCCAACCGCTGACCTACCTCATCGACGACCTGCAGCGTCTACAGCGCCACCGGCAGGATGAGGCGGCTCCTGCCTCACCAGCCCCTCTCCCCGACGCGCAACCCTCCCCTACCCCGGTGCAAACCCTGCCTGCCCCCCAGGAGGTGGCCAGCCCCAGCCCGGTAGCCCTGCGCGCACTCGTGCAGGCGTGGAGGAGTGCGGAGCTCGCGCAGGGGCCGCAGCCAGACTCCTGCCCGCAGGCGGCCCCCGCCGCTACACCCTCCGCCACCGCCCCCCCATTGCAGCAGTTGGCCGCCGGGCCCTTGCTGCGTTTGCTGCGCGAGTGCTGCCACACCGGCCGGCACGTGTGGGTGGGCTACGTCAACGCCGACGGGGTTGCCTCCACGATTCTGGTGCAACCGGTACTGCTGCAAGGCGGGATCCTGCAGGCTTATGAAGCCACTGGCCCCCACACCCACCGCCAGCACCGCCTCGCTGTGCACCGCATCACCGCAGTGGCCGCCGTACCGGCAGGGGGGTCGTCGCATTGACCCGGGTGAAATAGCCTCTGCGACCCGGGTCAATGCGACGACCCCCCCTGCGGGTACGGGCCTGGCCTGCCTACTGCGGACAGGCCACGACGGCCGGTCCCTCCCGCTGGAGGTGGACCGGCCGTCGTGGGAGCCGCGCTAGGGCCTAGCCTTCAGTTCCTGTCGGCTTCGAGGTGGGGGCTAGGCCACCCGAACCGCCCTTGCCGTGGTCCGAACCACCCTTGCCATGGTCCATGCCGGACTGACCTTTGCCCATGGTGCACTCGGTTTCGGTACCTACCGTGGGCTTGGTGCCCTCGGTGCTTTTGCTCATCGGGGCCTTGGTGGGCCGGTCGGTGCTGGAGGTGGGCATGCCGTGCTCGCCGGACTTGCCGTGCTCGCCGGACTTGCCGTGCTCCATGCACCGGCCGTGCTCGCCGGACTTGCCGCTCGTACCGTCTTTCTCCATCCCATTGCCCATCTGGGCGTGCTTGGCGTGCACCGCAGCCCGTTGGGCAGCAAGCTTCTTGGCCAGCTCCGGGTGCTGCTTGACCCACTCCTGGAAGCGGGCGGTGCGAGCCGCAGCTACCTCGGTGTTGCGCATAGCACCCTCAGGCAGAATCTTGCCATCTCCACGAGCCGGGGACTGGCGGCGCGTCTTGCCGTCCTTGCCAGGCAAGCAGTAGTCCGGAGTGGTTGTGTCGGGAGTCTTCACCACGGTGGTTGGCGGCGGGGTGGTCTCGCCCGCCGGAGGCGTGGTGTCCATCCCATCAGCGAAAGCCACACCTCCAGCACAGACGATCACCGCAGTGGTGACGCCAATGCCGGCGCGTAGCAAGGTTTTTGCGTTCATGGTGTTCTCCTCATTCACTTGGTGGTGTGGTTGTGGGTGGTACTAGTACTGATGGGGTGATAACCAGGAGGGACTCCTGCCTTCACTGTCAAGATTGCTCCGCCAGCCCACCCAGGGCAGTCCAGATGACCATCTCCATACCTTGGCTAGACCTTTGATAAACCCGCTCCATAGGCTGCGATGGGTAACCCTCACCCACTTGCCCTAATCAGCCCCCTGTCGCCGCAGACAAACCGACCATGACGAAAGGCACCCATGCCTGACCCCCTGCCACCCCCAAGCGGAGCCCTGATCGTGCAGTCGGATAAAACCCTGCTGCTGGAGGTTGCCGCCACCGGCGCAGACGCCTGCCGCCATGAGATTGCCGCCTTCGCCGAGTTGGAGCGCTCCCCCGAACACGTGCACACCTACCGCATCACCAACCTGGGCCTGTGGAACGCCCGCGCCGCCGGGTTGGACGCCGAGCAGGTCGTCGACACGTTGTTGCGCCACAGCCGTTTCCCTGTGCCACACGCCCTGTTGGTGGATATTGCCGAAACGATGTCGCGCTACGGCCGGCTGCGCCTGCTGGCCAGCCCCGTGCATGGGCTGGTGCTGGAATCTCATGACGAGGCCGTCTTTACCCAAGTCATACGCAATAAGCACATTGCCGGGTTGATCGGGCAGCGTATCGACGCCACCTCCGTGGTGATACATCCCAGCCAGCGTGGGGCTATCAAGTCACAGTTGGTGAAGATCGGTTGGCCTGCTGAGGACCTGGCTGGCTACGTCGACGGCCAGGCCCACCCCATTGCTTTGCGCGAGCAGGGATGGGCGCTGCGCGACTACCAACGACTGGCCGTCGAAGGCTTCTGGCATGGAGGCTCCGGGGTGGTGGTGCTGCCCTGCGGGGCGGGTAAAACCCTGGTAGGAGCAGCGGCAATGGCTCAAGCCCAAGCCTGCACGCTGATCTTGGTCACCAACACGGTTGCCGCTCGCCAGTGGCGCGCGGAGTTGCTGCGCCGCACCAGCCTCACCGAGAACGAGATTGGGGAATACTCCGGGCAGTGCAAGCAGATCCGCCCGGTCACCATCGCCACCTACCAGGTCCTCACCGTCAAACGGCGCGGAATATACCCCCACCTGGATGTCATGGACGGCCACGATTGGGGGCTGATCATCTACGACGAGGTGCATCTGTTGCCCGCCCCGGTGTTCCGCTTCACCGCCGACATTCAGTCGCGCCGGCGCCTGGGCCTGACCGCGACTTTGGTGCGCGAGGACAATCGCGAAGGTGACGTGTTCTGCCTGATCGGCCCTAAACGCTACGACGCACCCTGGAAGCAGTTGGAAAGCCAGGGCTACATCGCCCCCGCCGACTGCGTGGAGGTGCGGGTCACTCTCACCGAGGCCGAACGGCTGCGTGTGGCCACTGCCGAGCCTGACGTGGCCTACCATGTGGCCTCCACCACTGCCACTAAAGCACGCGTGGTGGCCGCCTTGGCCCGCCGACACGCGGAGGATTTAGTGCTGGTCATCGGGCAGTACCTCGACCAGATCGAGGAGCTGGCGGGCTTGCTCGACGCGCCCAGCATCACCGGAGCCACCCCGGTGCGCCGCCGTGAGGAGCTGTTCGAGCAGTTCCGCACCGGGGCTATCCGCCTGCTGGTCGTCAGCAAGGTGGCCAACTTCTCCGTCGACCTGCCCGAAGCCAACGTCGCTATTCAAGCCAGCGGCACCTTCGGCTCCCGCCAAGAAGAGGCCCAGCGCCTGGGTCGGGTGCTGCGCCCCAAAGCCGACGGTGGCAGCGCCCGCTTTTACACCGTCGTCGCCCGCGACACCGTGGATCAGGACTTTGCCGCTAACCGCCAACGCTTCTTGGCCGAACAGGGCTACGCCTACCGCATCGTGGACGCCGACGATGTGCTGGGTGGAGTGGATGGGGACGGGCAGGGGTGAGGGTAGGGTCACAGGCTTAACGTGGTTGAGTTTTCAACCCTTCAGGCACCTCATTGGTTCGGAAAGTGCCAAAAGATCACTGGATCTTCCCATCGTCAGGCCGAGTCTTCTCGATAGTGCCCCGGTCACCCCTCACCGCTTGGGCGGCGATATCTGCGGGGCGTGGCCATGCTGCACAGCACAGCAGCCAATGACGGCAATTCCTGACACCAACTCCAGCAGACGACGAGCAGTCTCGTTGGGGGACGCGCGGGTAGGGTAGGTGGGGCAGTGGTAGCGAACTCGGTGCGATTCCGAGGCTGTCCCGCAACTGTGGTCTCGCGCTGGTCTTTCCTCCAGCTGCCGAGCAAGCCAGGACGCCTGCACTGCGCCTCGATGTCAACTCTCGGTAGAAGGGTTGCTCGACCCGGTGCACTGACACCTCCTGCAGGCATGCACCGCTTCGAGATTCTCCTACCGCCCTGGCTGTAAGGAACCTCGACTATGAACAAAAACCGTTACCTGCTCAGCGTTTTCCTCACTTTTCTGGCGCTGGTAGGGCTTGTCGCCTGTGGCGGCACCCAAGAGGCGGGCCCATCCACCACCTCCACGGCCAACCAAGGCGCGGGGACATGGCCGCTCACCGTGACCGACAGCAAAGGCCAGGTCACCATCCCCGCCAAGCCCAGCCGCATCGTCAGCCTCTCCCCCACCGCCACCGAGCAACTGTTCGCCATCAGCGCGGGGCCGCAGGTTGTGGCGGTGGACAAGCAATCCACCTTCCCCCCCCAAGCACCGAAAACTGCGCTGGATGGCTACCAACCCAACGTAGAGGCCATTCGCAGCTACAACCCCGACCTGGTGGTGCTGGCCTATGACCCCAACTCGCTCACTCAGCAGTTACGCGATGCAAAGGTACCGGTGATCACACTGACCACCCCCTCCTCGTTGGCGCAGGCCTACGACCAGCTACGCCTGCTGGGGCAGGTCACGGGCAACTCCTCCCAGGCGGAACTGACGGCCACCGCGATGCGGACGAGCATCGAGCAGTTGACCTCCACCGTGAGCCCGCCCAACGGCAAGCCCTTGCGCGTGTACGTGGAGACAGAGGCCGGCTCCAGCTACTACACCCCCGGAGTGAACAGCTACATGGGTGATCTGCTGCGCACTCTGCACTTGGCGAACATTGCCGACCCAGCCATGACTGCAGGAGCCGACGCCAACTATCCGTCGTTGAGCAGCGAAGCCATCATCAAGGCCAATCCTCAGCTCATCGTGCTCACCAACCCGGTCTCGGCTGCTGCGGTCGCAGCGCGTCCGGGATGGAGCAGCATCGAGGCTGTGCGTCACCGCGAGCACAGCATCATCACCGTCGAGGCCGACCTGGCCTCCCGTTGGGGGCCCCGCCTGGTTCAGGCCGCGCAGGTGATTGCTGCGGCTGCGACTCACCTGCAAACCGCTCACTAACCACGTGAGCACACTCCAGGAGGTCTATCAACGGACCTTTCTCCGCCAACTGGTGTCAAGGCCTCTGTCGGGCAGCGAGGTGCCGGCCCTGCAGACCAGCGGGGCCGAAGCACGCGCGGGCTATGACCGGCTGCGGCCCGTGGCGCTGACCGGACTGGTTGTATTGCTCGTGGTCGTGATCCTGGTGGGGTTGGGGGTAGGCCCGATCCCCATCCCCGCCTGGCGGATCGCCGCCGATGTGCTGCCCGATGGGCTGACCGGCCATCTGCCTCGCCTGAGCGAACGCGACCAGGCGGTGGTGTGGCAGCTACGCGCCCCCCGTGTGATCATCGCCGGTCTGGTCGGGGCGGCGCTGGCCATGGCCGGAGCCACCTACCAGGCGGTGTTCGCCAACCCCTTGGCCGACCCCTACCTGCTGGGAGTGGCGGCAGGGGCCGGGCTGGGGGTCACCGTCGCGGTGGTCACCGTGAACAGCCCCACCTCCGCCACGATCCCCCTGGCGGCCTTCGCCGGTGCCGGGCTGGCCAGCGCGCTGACTGTGGCCCTGGGTCGCAGCCGCCGTGGAGGCCTCCCCGCGCCTGCCAGTCTGCTGCTGGCGGGAGTCAGCGTGACCGCCCTGCTCACTGCCGCGCAAACCCTGCTGCAGCACCAACATGTGGACCAGTTGCAGCGCATCTACAGCTTCATCCTCGGAGGGTTTGGCGGGGCGAGTTGGCCGCTGGCCGGCATGCTCGCCCCTTATCTGGCCGTGGGAGCGGGTGTGCTGTTGGCCTGCGGGCGTTTGCTGGACGTGTTGGCTCTGGGAGATGACCAGGCACGCTGCCTGGGGGTGCCGGCCCGCCGGGTGCGCCTGCTGGTGATTGCTGCCGCAACGGTGCTCACCGGTGCGGCGGTGGCCGCCGGGGGGTTGATCGGGTTCATCGGCATCATCGTGCCCCACGCGCTGCGGCTGCTGCTGGGCGTGGGCAGCACCCGCGTGCTGCTGCCCCTATGCGCGCTGGCAGGGGCCGCCTTCACCATCGCCGCCGACACCGCGGCCCGCACCACCCTGTCCCCTGCGGAGATCCCCATCGGGGTGGTCACGGCCCTAGTGGGAGCTCCGTTCTTCCTGCTGGTGCTGCGCCGCCACGTAGGGGTGTGAACGGTGAGCCTCTCCTGCTGCACCACTGCTGCGCTGGCGAGCCGTCGCGTGGGGGTCCGCTTGGGCGGGCAACCCGTGCTCCACGACGTGTCGCTGAGCGTGGGTGTGGGCCAATGGCTGGCGCTGGTGGGTCCTAACGGTGCCGGCAAATCCACCCTGCTGCGGGTGTGGGCAGGGCTGGTGCCCCACAGCGGCACCGTGGAGGTCGCCGGGCACCCCACTGGGCGCTTGGGCTTGCGCCACCGCAGCCGCCTGGTGGCTTACGTGCCGCAACGGCCCACCCTGATTGCCTCGATGAGCGTGGCCGACTACGTGCTGCTGGGCCGCACCCCCCACTTTGCGGTCGCGGGCTGGGCTCGCCAAGCCGACCGGGGGGCCGTGGCTGACGTGCTGGAGGAGTTGGACCTGGCTGCCCTGGCCGGCCGTCGTCTGAGCACCCTGTCCGGAGGCCAAGCTCAGCGGGTTGTGCTGGCGCACGCCCTGGTGAGCCAGCCGGAAATCCTGCTGCTCGACGAGCCCACCTCCTCGCTGGACATCGGCCACGCGCAGCAGGCGTTGGACCTGCTGGAGCGCCTGCGACTGCTCCACGGCCTGACCGTGATCACCGCTCTGCACGATCTCAACCAGGCCGCCGCGTATGCCGGCGCGGTGGCCCTGTTGCACGAGGGCCGCCTGCTGGCCCACGGCAGCCCTGAGCAGGTGCTCACCTCCCAGCGCCTGAGCGCCACCTATCACGCTCGGGTACAGGTCAGCGACTCCCCTACCGCGCCTCTCACCA
>JBDIAW010000040.1:0-20455 GCA_039812585.1 Actinomycetota bacterium
GGGGAGTTGCCCATGATGACTACCAGCACCACTGAACGCTTCGCCGTCATCGAAGCCCACACCCTCACCACCCGCTAAACACCCACCACCCCCAACGGAATCGCCCCCGGCGCTGCGATGAAAAGCGATGAAAGGTGCCGTGCAACCTAACCCCCGAACCTTCACGTCACCAACCACAACGTGGTGTCGGTGCCCTCTGAAGTCCTCCGCCGATTTATCGCGGCGCGGGGACGCTGGCCAAAACCGACTCCAAGACCGTGGCCGTGGAGGCTCCTTCCAACTCGGCTTCAGGGCGCAGCCGTAGGCGGTGGCCCAACGTGGCGGAGGCGAGGGCCTTGACATCGTCGGGGGTGACATAGTCGCGTCCGGTCATCCACGCCCAGGCGCGGCTGGTGCGCAGCAGCGCCACGCTGGCGCGGGGAGAGGCTCCCACCAACACGGAGGGGGTGGTGCGGGTGGCTCGGCACACATCGGCGATGTAGGCCACCACCTGCTCGGAGATCACCACCTGCTCGGTCTGGGCACGGGCAGTATCCAAGTCGTGGGCGCTGGCTACTGCGCGCACTCCAGCGGAGGCGAGATCCTGCGGGTTGAAGCCACGCATGTGACGGGTCAACATGTCCACCTCGGCGTCCCGTTGGGGTGCGGCCATGGTCAGCTTGAGCAGGAAGCGGTCAAGCTGGGCCTCCGGCAGCGGGTAGGTGCCGTCGAACTCGATGGGGTTTTGAGTGGCGATCACCACAAACGGCTCGGGCAGTGGTCGGGGTTGGCCCTCCACGCTGACTTGGCGCTCCTCCATGGCCTCGAGCAAGGCGGCTTGAGTTTTGGGAGGGGTGCGGTTGATCTCATCGGCTAAGAGCAGGTTGGTGAACACCGGCCCCTGGCGGAAAGAGAACTGGCTGGTGCGGGTGTCATAAATCAACGAGCCGGTCACATCGGCAGGCATGAGGTCGGGGGTGAATTGCACCCGAGCGGTGGTCACGTTCAGTGCCGCTGCGAGGCTTCGCACCAGCAGGGTTTTAGCCACCCCGGGCACACCCTCCAGCAGTACGTGACCCCGGCACAATAACGCCAGCACCACGCCGGTGACCACGGTGTCCTGCCCGACGACGGCCTTGCCGATCTCGGTGCGCACCTGCTGGAGCACCGCCCGGGCGTCGGGGGCGTTAGCCTGCGCAGGGGGTGGCTCGGGGACAGAGTGCTCGCTCACGGTGGGGTCCTTTGCACGGTTGAAGGAGTGGGGCAGGAAGGTCAACGTTAGGAGGGGCCCGCTAGGCGGTCCAAGGTCAAAGCCAATTCCACCAATTGCTCGTCAGAGGTGGGCTCCGGGCCCTCAACCAGCAATCGTGCCTGATCAGGGGGTAGATCCGGCTGATGCAGAGCTAGAGCGGTCACCAGTGCGGCGGGATCGTCGCGGCGGCCCAGTTGGTAGCGCCGTCGCAACCGTGCGCGCGCCTGGCTGCGCAGCGCTTGTGCCGCACGCCCACGGGATTTGCCGCGCTGGTAAAGCCGCGCCCGTCCCTCTGCAGTCTCCGCAGCGCGCACCACGACCGGTAGGGGCTCGATGACCACGGGTCCCAGTCGCCGGCCTCGCACCAACGCTAGGACAACTGCGGCCACCAGCAGGGCCAGCATGCCGAAGCGCACTCCCGCAGGCAGCAGATCCACCAGGGCGGCATCGCCCGCGCCGAAGGGGATTTCGGGCAGGTACCACACCAGGTGAGGGTTGGCTCCCAGCAGGTTCATGGCCAGGCTGGCGTTGCCTTTGCGTGCCAAGCCGTCATTGGTCAGGAGGTCGGGGCTGCCCAACACGGTCACGCTGCGTTCACCGTGGCGCAGCTGGGTCACCAGGTAGGCGTTGCCGCCCTGACTAGAGGCTTCACCCAAGCTGTAACACTGCGCGATCGCAAGGTTAGATGGGGTCGGCGTCTCAGAGAGGTAGCCAACGGCCTGCCCGACTTCCACGTCCCCGGCCCGAACCGCAGCCTCCAACGTGCACGGCCCCGGGTCGTAGCTCAGTCGCAGCAGTGGTGGTGAAGCCAAGCCCATCGTCAGGCCAGCAGCTAACTGCAGGGATGGGCCGTCGGGTTGAAGCAGCACCAGGTCGGCCCGGCTGGCGGCCAGCTGGTCCACCTGTTCAGGGGGCAGAACGGCAGGGAGCAGCACCAACACCGTGGTGTCGCTGCCTAAGGTCAAGACCTCCTGCAGGGAGCGGGTTTTGGTGCTACGCACCCCCTCGGCCTGCAAGAGTTGAGCCAGCGCCTTGCTGCCCGAGGGGCTGGCTGACTGCGGGTCCAAAGGCTGGTCGTTGGAGGAACCCCCCGCCAGCAGCAGTATCGCAATGGCCGCCAAGCACAACGCGGCGATGATGAGGTGAGCTCGGCGGATGCGGCGCAGTTTCTGCTGCCACCCGTTCTGCTGCCACCCGGGGGGAGCAGGGGCAGCCTGGACTGGAGTGATCGCAGCATTGGTCATGCCACACCTACCGGGGTCGATGCCTGCGCAGGCGGTTCGGCGCGCCACCGTTGCGCGCTGATGCGCTGGTCCTTCTCGCACAGCAGCGCGTAGTCAGCCGATCCGGCTTGATGCTGGCCGTACCACACGTCTTCAAAGCAGCGCACTGCCACGCGCAGGTCACCACTGATGGGGGGGAACAGCCTTCCAGCTTCAGCGGCGATCTCCTCGGCGGTGCGCCCTGGGCGGGGTTGTAACACTCCGGCCTGCTCCACATGGCGGGCAATGGCTCGGAGGCGTTCGCGCACCGCCAGATCCCATTGGTGCTGCCGGGCGTAGCGCTGCGCCTGCTCGCGATGCTGCTGGGCGCTGGATTGGTCTGGTCCGTCGAACAAGGCCTTCCCGGTTGAGGGCACAGCCAGGCGGGTGCGCCGGCGTAGCATGACAACCACCACGACTACTCCCACCAGCATCAAGGTCAGAAAGATCACCAGGCCTAGGTTTCCGCCGCTGGTTGAGGCCATCACCTCGAGGATTTTGTGGCCCAACCATTGCAGCAATCGTTGCATCAGGCCAGGCCGCTGAGACTGATACTCCTGTTTGAGCAGTTCCTCCCGGGCATGCCGAGCTGCGGGGTCACGGTCAATCCCCACCGCAGTGAGGTAGCAGGTCGTCAGCACGCTGGTCACAGTGAGGAGTCTGTCACCACGTAGGGATCGGCAGGCGCATCTGGCTCTGCCCGCGCCACTCGGTCCAACACCAGATCAAGACCCTCCCGGCGCATGCGCATATCGAGGTAGAGCAATGCCATCGCTGCGGCGGCGAAGGGCCAGATCACCACGGCGGACAGGCTGCTGCCCAGGGCGGTGAACAGGTCGGAGATGAAGGAAAACAGCCCCTTCATGCTGGAGCCTGTGTCGCGCAGCAGTTGCATGACTGTTGAGACGATCCCCAGGGGAACGGAGACAACGCTGCCCAAAACTTGCAGCAAAACTTGCAGCAACAGCCAGATACCAAACGTGCGCCACCACTGACCGCGTAGCAGACGCACGGTGCGTTTCAGGGCGCTGAGGGGCCCGCGTTGCTCCAAGACCACGACGGGGGGAGCCAGCGCAAACACACAGGACAAGCCGATCAGCGCCACGATTGCCACCACCCCCAGGGGCAGGCTCAGTAGGGCCAAGGCTGGTTGGCCGATGATCAAACCCACTCCCAGGGGGGTGAGTGCCACAGCAATCGCCAGGGTGCTGACCAGAACTTGGAGCAATGAGAGCCCCAGCAGCGCCCATAGACGTGGTTTGGCCGCTTGCCAGCTTTGCGCTGCCCCCACAGTGCGGCCCAGCACAGCCTGCCCGACCAGAGCGGTGAGGATTCCCGTGGCCAGCAACCCGCAGATCCACGCAGGTAGCGACAGCAGGAGGGCGGAGGAGATATCAGCCCAGTTCAACCCCAAGGAGTCCGGGTCTGCCGTGTCGGTGCTGGAGGGCACGAAGCTCAACCCCCAGCGAGCAAGGGTCGCCAACGGCAGCCCCACGACGACCAGGCCAATCAACGCCAGCACGGCGGATAGACCGAAGGTGGCCTTGGGGTGAGTGCGCACCACGGTGATCGCCCCGTCGAGTAGTTCGCTCATCGACAAGGGGCGCAAAGGGATGGGGCCGGGTTTGAACTCAGCGGCTCCGGCCCAAGGCGGGGGCGGGGCATGAACAGCCGGGGCGGTCGGACCTGCTGAGGGGCTGGTTGAGCCGTTTGGTGGCACGGCGGGCTGTCCCCAAGGGTTGCTCCACCCCTGCTGAGGGGGCTGGCTGGGGGGCTCAGGGTAGGACATGGCCAAGGCTCCTTGCTCAGGACTGCAGGTGACATCGACCATCGTGCCAGAAAAGTGCACCTGCTCGTGTCAGAGCAAGTAAAACCCTCCTGCGTACTAGGCTGCCGCTGCAGGAGTTGTCGAACCGCCGTCGTGAGGGGAGAACGCCAGTGAAAGGGCGCGTACTCGTTGTTGATGACGACCCGGCTTTGGCCGAGATGATCGGTATCGTGGTCAAATCGGAAGGCCTGGAGGCGGTGTTCTGCTTCCGGGGCGATCAAGCCCTGACCGCCTTTCGCGAGGCCCGTCCCGACATTGTGCTACTCGACCTCATGCTGCCAGGGCTTGATGGCATTCAGATTTGCCGCCTTATCCGCGCTGAATCGGGGGTGCCTATCGTCATGCTCACCGCCCGTACCGACACTATCGATGTGGTGGCAGGTCTTGAGGCCGGGGCGGATGATTACATCACCAAACCGTTTAAACCCAAGGAGCTCATTGCCCGGGTGCAAGCCCGGCTGCGCCGCTCCGAGGAGCCGGTGCCTGAGGTGCTGCGCATCGGCCCGGTGGAGATCGATGTGGCCGGCCACACGGTGCACCGAGAGGGCAGCCTGCTTTCCCTGACCCCCCTGGAGTTTGAGTTACTGGTGGCGCTGGCGCGTAAGCCTTGGCAGGTGTTTAGCCGTGAGGTACTGCTCGAACAGGTGTGGGGCTACCGCCATG
Source organism: Actinomycetota bacterium (assembly GCA_039812585.1). Taxonomy (GTDB): domain Bacteria; phylum Actinomycetota; class Actinomycetes; order JBDIAW01; family JBDIAW01; genus JBDIAW01. The sequence goes on from JBDIAW010000040.1 coordinate 4,985, forward strand.
TCGCCGATACCCGACTGGTCAACGTGCATGTGCAACGCTTACGCGCCAAAGTGGAGCGCGACCCGGAAAACCCCGAGATTGTGTTAACTGTGCGCGGGGTGGGCTATAAGGCGGGTACGACCGCGTCGTGAGCGCAGTCACCTCCGCCTCACCCCCCTTGGCATCACCTCCTCGCCTGCATCTGATCACGCTGTGGAGGCGCTCCATTTTGGCGCGCGTGGTGGCTGCCACGATGATCCTGTCCTTGGCCGTGGGGGTGTTGGTGGGAGCCTTGCTGGTGCACCGCATTCGCAGCGAGTTGTTGGCCGCCAAGCAGGAGGTGGCCTTCAGTGAGGCAGCGGGAATCCGCCAGGCTCAGGTGCAGTTTCGCCTCATCGACCCCACCAATCAGGACTCCCGCGACCAGGTGGTGCTCACGGTGTTGGAGCGCATGACCTCCAGCGGTGGGCAGGCGGGGGGGCAGTATGTGCTGTTGGTCTCCAGTGGCAGTGTGGCCTCGGGGGCTGCGGGAGGTTCGGGACAGGAGGCCACCTCCTCGGCCAGCCAACCGGACTACCCCTCCGGCGTGCTGACCCGGGAGGATATTCCCTCTGGTTTGCGGGCTCGGGTGCAGGCGGGGGATGGCCCGTGGTGGACCTACCTGTCGATGCCGATCCCTGGGGCCACCCCCGGAGCGATCGAGCAGGTACCCGGCTTGGCTGTCGGGCAACAGGTGTATTTGCCCGGTGCTGGCGCCTATGAGCTGTATCTGCTGTTCCCCCTGACGCAGGAGCAACGCACCCTGGCGGCGGTGCAGCGGGCGGTGGCTCTGACCGGGGTTGCCCTGGTGCTGCTCATTGGGCTGGTCGCTTGGTTGGTGGCCCGTCAGGTGGTGCGCCCGGTGCAGCAGGCGGCTGGAACGGCTGAGCGGTTGGCCGCTGGGCAGTTGCACGAGCGGATGTCGGTGCGCGGCGAGGATGAGTTAGCCCGGCTGGGCAGCTCATTCAACACGATGGCGGCCAGTTTGCAACGCCAAATCCACCAGTTGGAGGAGCTCTCCCGCCTGCAACGGCGTTTCGTTTCCGATGTCTCCCATGAGTTGCGCACCCCGCTCACCACAGTACGTATGGCCGCCGACATCATCCATGAGGGCAGCGACACCTTCGATGAGGGGATGCGGCGCTCCAGCCAACTGATGCAAAACCAGCTGGACCACTTCGAGGCCCTGTTGGCTGATTTGCTGGAGATCAGCCGTTTCGATGCAGCGGCAGCGGTCTTGGAGGCTGATGCTTCTGATGTAGCGCTACTGGCCAAGCGGGTGGTGCGCTCCTTGGAGCCGCTGGCCCATCAGCATCACTGTGTTGTTGACGTTGAGGTGGTTTCTGCTGCACTGGAGGGTGAGGATCAGGCCAGCCCGGTTGATTGCACGGCTGAGCTGGATGCTCGGCGCATTGAGCGTGTAGTCCGCAATCTGGTGGCCAATGCCATCGAGCATGGGATGGGCCAACCCATCTGCGTTCGGGTGGGGGCTAACCGCCACGCAGTGGCGCTCAGCGTGCGCGACTTTGGCATCGGGCTTTCCCCTGCTGACACGGTGCACGTCTTCGATCGTTTCTGGCGGGCCGATCCCTCCCGGGCCCGCACGATTGGGGGCACCGGCCTAGGGCTGTCGATCTCCCTGGAGGATGTGCATCTGCATGGAGGGTGGCTACAGGTCTGCGGCGAGCTGGGTCAGGGAGCGCTGTTTCGCATGACTCTGCCGCGTATCCGGGGCACCACTATGGATCAGATGCATGAACAGCTGGGGGTCGACTCCCCCTTGCCCTTGACATTGGAGTCAGACCCTCCACCTCAGGGTGATCTGGCTGAGGATGAGCCACAGGAGGGCCAGCCATGAGCCGTTCCCACACCCTGCTGCTGCTCGTGGTGTCAGTGGCCCTGCTGTCCAGCGCGGGGTGCGCTGCTGTGCCCCAGTCTGGGCCGGTGCAGCGGGCAGGTTCGGTAGGGGCGGCGGTGGAGCAACCCGTCGTGCGTCGTTTGGCCCCTCCTCCACGCCCAGGTGCTGGGCCCGAGGAGATTGTGCAAGGCTTCCTGCTAGCCTCCGCCGATTTTGGCAACCTGCCCACTGCCCTGCGTTTTCTCACCCCCGCAGCCCAAAGCCGGTGGAAGCGGGAGGTGGGTGTCAGCGTGGTGCAATCCTCGCTGGAGCAGGTGGGAACCACACCGCCCAGCGCCAGCACCTCCTCGGCAACCCCTGCCGAGCAGACGCGCAGCATCACCCTAAGCGGTACACAGGTGGCCCTGATCGACAATCGGTGGAGCTACCAGCAGTTCCCTGTCCCCACGCCAGTTTCGATCCGCATGGGATTGGTCAAGGACACCCGCACGAGTGGGGAGTGGCGCATCGACACCCTGCCCGACGGGGTGTATCTGCCCAGCTATGAACTCCAGCGCACCTTCCGCAGCGCTGTGGTGTACTTCGCCGACCCTCACCGCACCCATGTGGTGCCGGTACCGGTGGTGGTGCCGGCTGTGCCCACCCTGGCCCAAGTGCTGACTGCTCGGTTGGTGCAGGGCCCCGGGGCAGGGCTAGGCAAAGGTTTGGCCAGCGCCTTACCAACCGGGACGCGCCTGACCCAACCGGTGGTGCAACAGGCCTCCGGGTTGGTGCAGGTGCAGCTGGATCCTGCGCCCGGGGCCGCCGCCACTGTGGAAGACCCCCAGTTGTTGGCGGCCCAACTGCTGGCCACGCTGGGTCAAGTCTCCTCCATCAACGCGGTGCAGGTGAGCCTGGGCTCGCGCGTCGTGGTCGCAGCCGGAGAGGGGATGCCGGTCAGCCCCGACGGGCTGCGCCGCTTCAACGCAGAGGTACCCCTTGCTACCCCGCTTCCGCTGCTGGCGGTGCAGGAGGGGCGCCTGGGCCGGGTGGATGACCAGAACTGGACCCCCCTGGAGGGCTTGGCCGGTACGGAGCAGGTCAGCTTGGCCTTGGGGGCGTTGTCGTTGGACGCCACCCAGGTCGCTGGGGTGAACCTGGAGCGTACCCGGCTCTTCGTGGGTCCGGTGGGGGGGGAGCAATTCAGCCTGCGTCACACCGGCTCCACCCTGGGAGATCCCTCCTTCGATAGTGCCGGCACGGTCTGGGTGCTGGATCAGGCGGCTGCCACGAGTCCTGCTTCGCGTTCTGGTTCCACGCTGGTGGGAATAACAGCAGATAACCGCAGGCTGACCGTGCCGCTGACGGGGTTGCCCGGCCCGGTGCAGGTGGCGCGGGTGTCCCGCGACGGTCTGCGGGTGGCTCTAGTGTGCCAAGTCAACCAGCAGGATCAGCTCATCGTGGCAGCCTTGCAGCAAAGCAGCGCTCCTACTGGGCAGCCGCGTCTGGAGGGTGCTACGCGGATAGCCCCTCACCTGGTCGATGTGGCCGACGTGGCGTGGCAGGACAGTCATACTCTGGCGGTGATCGCCGCCCCCACGCGGGCGGTGCGCCAACCCTACGTGCTGGGCCTGGACGGTTTCACCCTGGAGGAGCGCAACCCGCTGCCCTTCACCCCGGATCGGATCAGCGCTGCACCGGGCCAGCCGCTCATGGTGGCCTCCGATCAAACCAACGCCCGTCTCTACCGCTCCACCGGCACCACCTGGCAGCGGGCCAGTCGCGGCAGCGATCCCAGCTACCCCGGCTAGGCACCCTCAAAGGGGGAAGTAGGGCTCAACCTGCTCCTGTGGGAACCTGGGGGCAGGCTTAAACGTGGAGAGAATATGTTGGCAGGCGCAGCTGAGCGATTGAGCAGCTAACTGTCCCGACACTTCGGCTAGGTGCTCACCACTGCCGCAGGGGTTGTCCCCAGCAGGCGAGCGCCTTGCAGGTTATCCACAGCGGGTCAATAGCGGTTCGTAGCGCCGCAGCATCGGGCCAGACTGGGAGGATGACCAAAGCTCTGCTTGCTTGGGTGGCCGAGGTGATTGGCGCCCTGACCGAGGTGGTGATGCCGCCTCTCTGCCTGGCCTGCGGGAGGCGGCTGCCGGCTCAGCGCAATGACCGCAGCCACGACACCCCCGCGCTGTGCCCGACGTGTTTGCCGCTGTGGCAGCCCCGGGTGGCGCGGGTCACCAGCCGGGCAACGGAGCTGAGTCGCGTGCCGATCTGGGTAGCAGCCAGCTATGAAGGCAGCGTGCGTCAAGCGTTGGTGGCTCACAAAGACAGTCATGATCCTCGTCGAGTGCGTGCCCTGGCCGTGTTGCTGGCTGCTGCAGTGGCTAGCGCGTGCGAGCAGGTCCCGCCCCATCGCCCGGTGGTGTTGGTGGGCGCCCCGTCGCGGCCAGGGGTCTATCGATCTCGACGCGCCGACCCGGTGGGGTTGCTGGCTGCTCGTGCGGCCCGGCTGTGCCGCAGGCAGGGGTTGGCGATCCGCAGGGTGCCCACCGGCCGCTTGCTGGCCTACACCAGGGTGGTGCAGGACCAGTCAGGTTTGAGTCGTGGGCAGCGGTTGGGCAACCTCCACGGTGCCTTGCGCGTGCAGCGGCTTCCGGCCTGGGTTGCCACAGCCCTGGTGATCGTGGTTGATGACATCCTCACCACTGGTGCAACTGCAGCTGAGATGGTACGGGCGCTGCGGCAGGCCGGGGTCGAGCCGCTGGCAGTAGCCGCAGTAGCGCTGACCCCGCGCCGCCAGTAGGGTCCGGCGGCACAAACCAGGCCTACCCAATGTCAACGGGATGGCCTACGCTGAGCCCCACGGGATCCGCCCGGGTCCGTGGTTGCGCCTAGCGATCACTGTGGTGATCACTAGGCAAGCCGATGCTAGCCGCAGGCAAAACGGTCCACGTAAGACGACTTCTTGTCGGTCGAGCACGGTGCGGCTTAGAGGTAAGTCCTGCCTTGCAGGGGTGGTCCAGATGGCCAACCCGCCAACAGGAGAAGGGTGGAGTGACACTGAGGTTGCTAAGCCCTCAGCAGGCGAGTGTGGGGTCGAAAACCAGGTCGGCCGGGCGGTTCTCGTGCAGGTTGCGCTCCCCTCGACCCTGAGGTGAGCTCTTGAGCGGAGAGGCAGGAAAGCGTCGATGCACCAGGCACAACGAACCCCTTCCATGACCACCAGCGCACCTCGCGGTAGCTCCACCGCCGAGAAGGTGCGCCCGCAGAAGACTCCCCCGGGGGTCCAGACGCCCCCTGCCGACTCCTCGCAGCTGGAGGAGCCGGTCACGGCTGTACTGCCCGAACCAGCTGAAGCCGGCGATGATGCGGCTGCTGTTGAGGTTGAGGTGGTGGTCAGTGCCCGTCAAGGGGAGGCCAAGCCCACGTTTCGTCGCCTGGCGCAAGAGAAACTGTCCAAGATCACCAAGTTTGACCCCAAAATCCACCGAGTCGATGTGGAACTGACCCATGAGCCCAACCCTCGTCAGGCCGACGTAGCAGCTCGGGTGGAGTTGACCGTGCGCACCCGTGGGCCGGTCGTGCGCGCCGAGGCAGCCTCCGCTGACCCCATCGCCGCGCTGGATCTGGCGTGGCAGAAGCTACAGATTCGCCTGCGCCGCACCCACCAGCGCCGCCGCCACCACGAGTATCGAGGCAAACAAGGTCCCACCTCCTCTGCCCACTTAGCCGCTTTGCTTACCGAGGGTGAGCAACAGATGAACGGGGCAGTGGATACCTCACCTAGTGATGATGATCAGCTCCTCGACTCAGGTGGGGTCTATCAGCAGGGGGAGGGCCCCTTCCTGTTGCGGGAGAAAACTCACCAGGCTGCCCCCATGACCGTCGACGAGGCTCTTTATGCCATGGAGTTGGTAGGACACGACTTTTACCTTTTCGTGGAGGCTGGTTCAGGCCTGCCGTGCGTGCTCTACAACCGGCACGGCTATTCCTACGGCTTATTGCGGCTGCAGACCGCCGCTAGCAGCGTCTAAGGGGGGCACACAGGAAAAACCCAGACAACGTCCGACCCCCCGGCGATCTCCTCCCCAGGCTTGAGGTAACTTAGCGTAACTACCAGGGGGAGGCGTTTCGACACGCCGGTAAAGACACTGCGGCGTTTGCGCGCCGGGGGGACAAGGACGTGCACGTGGACGATCGTCATCCAACACGCCCGACGAATACCACAACGCCGGCCGGGCAGCCGCATCCGCAGGGCAATCGAGGCCGACCCGCTCCGACCGGTCCCTCGACCACCCGTCCGATGCCAACCGCAGCGGCGGGGGGCTCCCAGTCATCGCCAGTGCGGCGGGGCCTTCCGCCCATGGGACCCGTTGCGGGTTATCCGGCAGGCGGCGGGCGCACCATCCGCGTGGTCATGGCCGATGCGGCTCCGGTGTTTCGCCGGGGCTTGCATGTGGCGTTTTCCCTGGATCGGGATCTCCAGATCGTTGGGGAGGCTGGCGATCACGGCAAGGCCATCGCAGCCGTACGGGGCACCGCTCCTGACGTGGTACTGCTCGATATCAACCTGCCGGGTTTGGATCAGGTGGGGGTGGGCTGGGCTGGGGTGCGAACGCTGTTGCCTCGCCTGAAGATCTGCCTGTTGATGACGGCAGACAATGCTTCACCGCAGGCCGTGGCTTCCAAACTGGCCCACTTGGGCACGGCGGTGGATGGCTACCTGTCCAAGGCTGTGGGCTTGGAGGACATCACTGCCGCCGTGCGTTCGGTGTGGTCGGGCCAGCCGGTACTGAGCCCGGCGCTGGCTCCGTTATTGGTGCCGACGCTGCAGGGTCATGCCGGCTCGGCAACGGCCTCGCCGCTGGTCCCGGTCATCGCGCAGTCCGCTACTGCTGCCTCCATGGGAGTGGAGGTGCTCACCGACCGCGAGATGGATGTGCTGCGGTTACTGGCTGAAGGTTTACCCAACCGTCTGATCGCGGAGCGCTTGTTCATTAGCGAGAACACCGTGCGCAACCATGTGCGCCACATTTTGGACAAGCTGCGGGTGCGCAGCCGCACCGAGGCGGCGCTCTATGCAGTACGGGCTAATGTCATTGACTTGGCAGTTCCGGCGCGAACCGTGCAACTGGGCGGGACGCGCACCCCAGCAACGCGTTGAGAAGACCCGATCTTCTCAGGCATCTGTGGAGGTTATCGTCTTGGCTTGGAACCAACCTGCCCTACATCAGTTCCGTTTGGCCCGAGTGCAACGAGCCGTGTGCGCCACCGGCATCGCGGTCACGGTCGCGCTGGGTGCGCTCGTTCTGCTGGCCGCAACCCCCGCCTCCTCGGCCTTAGCGACCACAGGCTCGGGTACTGCGGCCCCCTCGGGGGTGATCTCCTGGTTAGCCGAGAACAAAGTGGAACAGGGCCTTCCCCAGCCCACCGTGACTGGTCAGGCAACCTCCACGTCAGGTTTCGTTCTGCCCCCTTATCTGGTGGCAGGTAACGAGATCCCTGTCTACCCGCCGCAGGGGGCGCTGTGGAGGCGCAATGGGGTGCTGGCAATCTACAAGGTGACCACGCCATTGCAGGGTAGCCAGCCTGGCCCGATGCGCTGGGCGGTGCTGGCGTGGCAGCAGTTGCTGGCAGAGGCGGGTTACCTCGATGTGCCGCGCCACGGTCGCTACGATCAGGCCACCGCCGATGTGGTGCGTCAGTGGCAGACCGATCACGGCTGGCCCGCTACGGGGGAGTTAACCATGGCTCACGCCCGGGCGCTGCTGGCTCCAACTATCCGGCGGGAGGCTGCCGCTGCGGGCATCCCCGCCCCGATCCTGTGCGGCCACCTCACGGCGGAATCGGTGCTCGACCCGGCGGCGGTGGGAGCCAACGGCGTGGATCTGGGCATCGCGCAGATCAGCGTGCCCTACAACACGGATTTGACCGAGGAGCAGTTTTTCAACGTCGATTCCGCGATCCGTTACATGGCCCAACGCGACGCCCGCGCTTTCAGGCGTTTCGGCAACTGGAACATTGCTGTGGTCTCCTACAACAGCCCGGTGCGCGCCCAGCAGTGGGCCGACACGGGCCAACCCTCCGCCCTGGCTGCCCGTTATGCCGCCCGAGTGCAATTAGGGTGCGGCCCACTGGACAAGCAGGTCAGTGTGGCCGAGGGTGAGCTGATGTTGCGTGATGTGGCCTTGCATTACCTTGGTGACCCCGAACGCGACTGGCGTCTGGCCCAGATCAACAACCTTCCCCGTTTCGGGCACCTGCGCCCCGGCCAACTGATTACTCTGCCCAAACCGTAAGCAGTGCCCTCCCCGCTCACCCATCCTCACCGTCTCCTGCCGACGGTGATGCCGGGGCGTCATCAGTCCTGCAGCTGCTTTCCCTCTCCACTTGAGTGGGAGAGACCTCAGCAAGCAGCGTTAAGTACATAAAACTTCGGCTCAAGGTATGTTAAGTACATAAAACTTCGGGTTTGGCGGAGGAAACGTGTTTAACGACAAAGAGCTCCCGCTGCTGGGCAGGGCTGACCTCCCAGCCTCCACTCTGGCAGATCGTGTGGCACGGGGGCAGTTACGTCGCCTGGCGCCTGGCCTTTACACCAGCGACCTCACCAGTGACCTGGAGCAGATAGTGCGCCAGCATCTGTTCGCCATTGCCGGCGCACTGTTGCCTGGCGCCGTGATCACGGACCGGTCGGCGCGCTCTGGAGGGCCTGTGAGCTCAGTGCTGTACCTGGCCCGCTCGGGGCGTCCGCGCACCGTGGAACTGCCCGGTTGCACCCTGCGAGTGCGGCGGGGAGCACCCCCGGTGCAAATAGGTCCCACTCAAGACATCCGCCTTCCTGGCGGCCTGTTCTTGGCTTCTGGCCCGCGTGGATTGGCCGAGAACTGCCTGCCCTCGCGGGCCCGCCAGGCAGGTCGCCGCACCCTGACCACCGAGGAGTTGGGCGATTGGGTGGACCAGCTGTGCCAAAGCGAGGGCAGCCAACGGTTGCACCAATTGCGGCAGGAGGTGGAACAACTCGCGCCCATGCTGGGCATGACAGCTCACCAGTTGGCTCCGCTGCAGGCTGCCATTGGGGTGGCGTTGGGAACCAAGCCGGCGCAGGCTAACCCTTCCAGCGCCCTGGCTTCCCGCCGGCAGGGTCGGCCGGTGGATCAGAGCCGTATCCGGCGGTTCGAGATTCTGGTTCAGGCTTTACGTGTTTCTGCCCCCCAGTCACATCCGGCTCGATCTGAGCCACAGCCGTACCTGCCGTTCTTTGAGGCCTACTTCTCCAATTTCATCGAGGGCACCGAGTTTGAGGTGGACGAAGCCGCTCGTATTGTGTTCGACGGGAAGATCCCGGCCCAGCGTCGGCACGATGCCCACGACATTGTGGGCACCTACCGCCTGGTGGCTGATGCCCAGGAGATGAGCCAGACCGGCCAGGACGGCCAGGAGTTCCTCCAACTATTGCGGCACCGTAACGCCAGCATTCTGGGCGGACGTCCACAGGCGGCACCGGGGCAGTTCAAGCAGGCAGCAAACCGTGCTGGTGAAACCCATTTCGTGGCACCCGATCTGGTGGAGGGTACGCTCCTGGCCGGATTGGAGCTGCGTGATCATCTTGACACTGCCTGGGAGCGTGCTGTCTACGTGGCGTTTCTGGTGGCGGAGGTGCACCCGTTCGTCGATGGCAATGGCCGCACAGCGCGGGTGATGATGAACGCCGAACTGCACGCCGGGGGTCAGTGCCGCATCATCGTTCCTACGGTGTTTCGTCAGGATTACCTCGACGGTCTGCGCCTGTTGTCGCGCCGCGATGATCCCAGTGTGTTCATTAAGGCCATGCGCTACGTCCACGATATGACCGCAGCAGTCAACTTCAGCAGCTACATCCAGGCCCGCGATCACCTGACGAGGGCCAATGCCTTCCGTGACCCCGACAGCCCGCACCGCCTGCACATCCCGCGGCGAGAACTCGTGGGTGAAATAACCCACCAAGCTGTAGACGACGAGCTCCACAACGACTGCTCACAGGACTACGTGCATGCCCTGCGAGAAGCCAGGAATGGTTCGTAGATCGTGGTGTAGCCTCCTGCGCCATCGATGAATCACCCATCCTGAAAGGCAGCCAGCAATGCGCAAGATGGTTATGGCAGTGATGGGCGGTGGAGATGACGCCTCGGCGCAGTCGCTAGGGTGGGCGCGGGAGTTGGGCCGCGAAATTGCCAGCCGGGGGTGGGTGACGCTCAGTAGCGGTCGTCCTGCGGGCGTGATGGCGCGGTGGGCGCTCATCAGGCTGGGGGCTTGACGATCGGCATCCTGCCGTGGGTCAGTGCCGATGATGCAGCACCCAAGGTGGATGTGGCCATCGTCACGGCAATGACCAGCGTGGGCAACGCCATCACCATGCTCTCCTGGGACGTGGTGATTGCTCGCGGTGACGCCGAAGCCGGAACCCTGTCCGAGATTGCCTTAGCCAGCAAGGCTCAACACCCGGTGGTGCTGTTGAACACCGACGTGGCCACCGGCACCTTCTTGTTGGGCGACGTGGCGCCATGTCTACGTTGCCAGCAGTCTTCCAAGGTGATAATGCGGGGAGAAAGTTGATTGATGGCCAATGATCACAGTCTCACCAGTCAGGAGAATGTCAGTGATGACCAACCATGCAACCGCCTCCGAACTGCTGGCAGCAGCTCAGGCGGTGATCTTCGACATGGATGGAGTGCTCGTTGACAGTGAAAAAGTCGTCAAGCTGCCGTGGATTGAGATGGCTCAGAATATCTGCACCGATTTTGACCCCCAGCTGTATCCACTGGTCATTGGCCTGAGCCGAGCTAGCGCGTATCAGGTCTTGCAGCAGCATTGCCAGGTCACGGCCTCCTACGAGGAGTATGTGGCTTTACGCCGCCAGATCTCCTTGAGGGTGTATGGCCATCTCTGCGCTACCATGCCCGGAGTGCGGGAACTGATGGCCAGTCTGCACGAGCAGGGCAAGAAAATGGCGATTGGCTCCTCGGCGGTCAGAAGCAGCATCGACCTGGTGGTGCAGCGGTTCGAGCTGAGCCCGTATATAAGCGCCATTGCTAGCGGCCAGGACCTTCCCCCGCAGCGCGGCAAGCCTCATCCTGACATTTTCCTGCTGGCAGCCAGCCGTTGTCAGGTACAACCCAGCGATTGTGTGGTCATCGAGGATTCCGCCCATGGGGTCGCCGCTGCGAAGGCTGCCGGGATGACCTGCTTGGGTTTGCGCAACGGGTTCAACGACGAGCAGGACCTCACTGCCGCTGACGTGATCCTGCCCGACGGATTCGCGCACTGGGCAGCTAGCTCCTAGCGGCAGCTCAACCTAGGGTTCAGTGCACGTCGCGCATGATCCCTCCGGCTAACGCGAGGATGCCGGCGGCTAGAAACGCCGCAGTGCTGCCCCAAAACAAAGGCCAGTTCCACAGGGTGAGCGCGACTCCACCCGTGGCAAAGGCGGTGATCATCAGCGCGACGGCAACCCATGACAGTGGGCGACCCCGACGGGCGTTGGGATAGCCCAGGTGGGCGGACTGGGTGTCAACATCGCTGACTTGGGCTGGGGCAGGGGTGTCGGAGGCAGAGGTCATGGGCAGGCCTTTCGCGCGAGGCAGGCAAGGGCAAATGAGCCACGTGCTGTCACGGTACACGCCCGGGGCCCCGGTGCGGGTACACCCGGGCGGGGTGGGGCGCATAGTCTGGACCTTCGCGACATCACACCACTGCTACCAGGGAGATCATCGTGCCCATCATTGTGGATCGACTGCTACGCGCCGGTGAGGGGAAAACCCTGCGCAAGCTGGCGCGCATCACCAAGCAGGTCAACGCGATTGAAGAGGACTTCGCCGCGATGACTGATGTTCAGCTGCAGGAGATGACCCAGGAGTTTCGCGCTCGGTTGGCCGACCTCGACCCCCAGGACATCCCGCGTGCCCTGGATGATCTGCTGCCTGAGGCATTCGCGGTGGTGCGCGAGGCCGCCAAGCGCACCTTGGGTCAGCGTCACTATGACGTCCAGATCATGGGAGGCGCCGCACTGCACCTGGGCAACATTGCCGAGATGAAAACCGGTGAAGGTAAGACCCTAGTCGCCACGTTGCCTGCCTACCTCAACGCGCTGGCAGGGCAGGGTGTGCACATCGTCACCGTCAACGACTATCTGGCCGAACGCGACGCCGACTGGATGGGCCGTATCCACCGCTTCCTGGGCCTGAGCGTGGGAGTGATCTTGTCGCAGATGACCCCGCCGCAGCGCAGGGAGCAGTACGCCTGCGATATCACCTACGGCACCAACAACGAGTTCGGGTTTGACTTTCTGCGCGACAACATGGCGTGGTCGCGCGAAGAGATGGTGCAGCGGGGGCATTACTACGCCATCGTCGACGAGGTGGACTCCATCCTGGTCGACGAGGCGCGGACTCCACTGATCATCTCCGGCCCGGCTGAAGGTGACACCCACTGGTACGAGGAGTTCGCCCGGATCGCGGCCAAGATGGAAAAGGGGGAGTCCAACCTGGCCAACGCCCAACGCGGTGAGAAAGTGATCAGCAAGGGCGACTACGAGGTGGATGAGAAGAAACGCAGCGTGGGAGTGCTCGACCGGGGTGTGGAACTGGTGGAGGACGAGCTGGGCATCGACAATCTCTACGACTCGGTGAACACCCCGCTGGTGGGCTACCTCAACAACGCCATCAGGGCCAAGGAGCTGTTCCACCGCGACAAGGAGTACGTGGTCCACAACGATGAGATTCTCATCGTTGACGAGCACACCGGGCGCATCCTGGCCGGGCGTCGGTACAACGAAGGCCTGCATCAGGCCATTGAGGCCAAAGAAGGGGTGGAGATCAAGCCCGAGAACCAAACCTTGGCTACGATCACCCTGCAGAACTACTTCCGCCTATACAAGAAGCTCTCCGGGATGACCGGTACTGCCCAGACTGAGGCGGCGGAGTTCCACTCCACGTACAAGCTGGGGGTGGTGCCGATCCCCACCAACAAACCCATGCAGCGCGTTGACCAAACCGACACGATCTACACCAGCGAAGCCGCCAAGTTCAAAGCGGTGGTCGAGGACATCGTCAAACGCAACAAAGAAGGCCAGCCGGTGCTGGTGGGCACGGTCAGCGTGGAAAAGTCCGAGCGCTTATCGGCCATGCTCAACAAGCGCGGAGTGCGCCACGAGGTTCTCAACGCCAAGCAGCACGAGCGTGAAGCCGCGATTGTCGCCCAGGCCGGGCGTAAAGGCGCGGTGACGGTGGCCACCAACATGGCCGGTCGTGGTACCGACATCATGCTGGGCGGCAACGTCGACTTCATCGCCGATGCGTGGCTTCGCCAGCAGAACCTCGACCCGGTGGAGACTCCCGAGGAGTACGAGGCGGCTTGGCCGGCTGCTAAAAAGCGCGCGGAGGAGTCGGTGGCGCGCGAGCATGAGGAGGTGGTGGCCCTCGGCGGGCTCTACGTGCTGGGCACCGAGCGCCACGAATCGCGTCGCATTGACAACCAGTTGCGTGGTCGCTCCGGCCGTCAGGGCGACCCGGGGCAGTCGCGGTTCTACCTCTCGCTGGGTGATGAACTCATGAGGCGCTTTAACTCCGGCATGGTGGAAAACATGTTGACACGCATGAACTTCCCCGAAGATCAGCCAATCGAACACAAGCTGGTCTCCAATGCGGTGCGTTCGGCGCAGACCCAGATGGAGTCGCAGAACTTCGAAATCCGCAAGAACGTGCTCAAGTACGACGAGGTGCTCAACAAGCAGCGCATGGTCATCTACGACGAGCGCCGCCGGGTGTTAGAGGGTGAGGATCTCAGCGAGCAGGTACAGAAGATGATCATCGATGTGGTCTCGGCTTACGCACGCGAAGCCACCTCTGATGGGGTGCCTGAGCAGTGGGACCTCGATCAGTTGTGGACCTCCCTGAAGTTGCTCTACCCACTGTCCTTGACTGTCGAGCAACTCATCACTAAAGCTGGCGGGCAGGAGATTCAGGATCTCCATGCCGATTTCCTCGAGGCAGAGCTGGTGGAGGACGCCTTGGCGGCCTACCAACGTCGCGAAGAAGCGCTAGGCGCCCCGGCTATGCGCGAGTTGGAGCGCCGGGTGCTCATGGCGGTTCTGGACCGCAAATGGCGCGAGCACCTCTACGAGATGGACTACCTACAAGAGGGCATCGGCCTTCGCCAGATGGCCCAGCGCGACCCCCTCGTGGAGTACCAACGTGAGGGGTATGACCTGTTCGTGGCCATGACCGATGCCATCAAAGAGGAGTCGGTAGGCTACCTGTTCAACCTGGAGGTCCAGGTAGAGCAGGTCGACACCTCCCAGATGCCCGCCTCGGCCGAGCAACCCCTCCAAACCGAGGAGTACACCTCGCTGTTTAACCATCCCGGCACGGAGGTACGGGCTCGTGGCCTGGAGGGCTCCCGTCCGCAGCAGCTCAGCTACAGCGCCCCCTCCCTCGACGGTCCCTCTGGTGCGCAGGCCGAGTACTTTGCCGGTTCCGACGATGAGCTGGATGCTCCCACCTCAGGCAACCGCGCCGAGCGCCGCCGCCAAGCCAAACACAAACGCCGCAAAGGCGACCACTAAGCCCGGTGGAGAGGGCTTAGTGGGGTGGTTTCTTAGGTAGATGGCCGATGGCTCAGTCGACTCGGGCAGGATCACGTTAACAAGTACTTTCCCGGTAGGGATCCCAATTTTTTCGGGTGTTACCACTGGCAACGTACCCGTAGACGGCGACTTTAATGCTTTCAATGGAGCCGAAGATGTCTCAATCTTTGATGGAGGTGGTTACCGGGTGACCAGAGTTTGGGCCTCGGTGATGGCGAATGGGATGGTAGTGGCGGTGGAGTACATGTCGGGTAGGGTGCCTTCGGTGTTGCCCGAACCTACCCAGCTAATGTGCCACCGAATCTGCATGGTCCCGGTCACCGGTTGGTTGGGCAAGCCAGGGGAGGTACGTGTGAACTTCTTGCTGCACCCCGCCGGAGCTGGGTGGTAGAACGGGCGCACTTTCTTGGAGTTCCACAAGGTGTTGATGTTCTGTACGGACAGGTCATCCCCTGGCCCGTTACACCACTGCACTGACTCCCCATTAGCCATGAACCCCAGGGCCACTGGAACGGCAAATACCTCCACCCAGGTTGCCCCCGCATCTACCCGCTTACTGCGCTGAACCATCACATCATCATCAGTGGAAAACCATGTATAACCATTCACTACCGTGTAATCAACACCGTTAACTGCAGCCAACGAGAGATAAGGCTTGGGGGCAGGGAGGCGTAATTGGGCCGCAGCAGAAATCGCTCGACTTCGGACATCTCCGTGGCTTCTTACTGGAGATCCTGAAGATACTGGTATGAATGCGCTTTCAAATAAAATAAAATCCTCACCAGTTGGTTGTGTGGGGCAGTGAAGCGTGTAGAAGATCTTGTAATAAGGTCTATGCTCAATCGGATTTGTGGAGGAAGGAATTGCATCTTCCTTTTTTGATGTTCCTGAAGTCTGGATCCAAGTGCAGCGATATTTAGTCGCCTTTCTGCATGCTTCTCGTTCTTCTCCCGAATTGAATTGGGCCGTGTGAATGCTATTATTTCCTACGTAG
>JBDIAW010000041.1:0-18247 GCA_039812585.1 Actinomycetota bacterium
TTCGGGACGAAGAGGTCGTGGGTTCAAATCCCGCCACCCCGACTTCGAGAAAGCATTGTGGGGTAAGGGGTTTTCGGCGACACTCTCCTAGCACGATCTGGGATGATCTTTCGGGGTTAGACATTCAGTTAGATATCTCCGGTTCCTTTGGGTGTGGTTGGCTGACCAAAAAGTTGATCAATCACCATCGCCCGGACTGAATGACTGGTCGGATCTGATGGCGATAGAGCAGTTCAGTCACAATCAGGGTTGCACTCCGCTGCAGTGTTGAGACATATGCGCAGACGGAGCAGCACCTCGATGACGACCCAGCGGGCCATGGCTGCTTGTGGGCAGACTTTCTGTCCCCACCTCCCGCGCAGACGGATTGCACAGACTCGGTTGATCAAACCGCGAAGTTCGCTAAGATCTTGGAGATCGTCGTGTACCTCACCGCAGGATAGATCGGCTGGTTCAATCACTATCGCATTTTGGAACATCACGGTGGTATCTGGCAGGGCCGAAGCTATCTACAGACGAGCCGAGGTGCTCAGCAACAGGCAGCGCTCTAGTTGACGGCATTTTGATCGTCATGAACAAGGTGAAGTCGAGGCAACTAGGCATCGCACCACAAGCTGATCGGTGACTACCGCGACATCGACCGCGTCCACGTCTATCGATACATGAGGAGGGGCCGACGGGATGGCCCACACTCACTAACCATTTCATCCAAGCTCGCGTCAATCAGCTCATTCCACTCCCCCCACACCCCTGATGGTGATGAGCCACTGAACCAACAACCTGTATAAACTTTAATCTTCTCTGGCTTACGACATGGAATATCGTTTACCCAATGACTCTTAGGTTTGGTGGTTTGATCCCGAGGCTTGGGTCTTGAGCAAGATTCTCTACCGCCAAGAGCTCCGCATCACCCACCTGGCCGCCTGCTACCGTCTTATCGACCTAAATCGGATGAGCTCAACGAGTGGAGCATCAATTGAGGGATGTGCCACGACGCCAGAGCAAGCGTTACCGCTGCCAAACTCGCACCCAGTCAACCTGAAGAGGCCAGTTCTTGGCAGTTCCCAGAATCACCATCATCTGCTCTTGATCGAGAATTGAATATGTTCCGACGGGGTGACCCTCGGCATTGGGCACAGGAACTCCAGAGAGGGAGTAACGCTGCTCAATCAGCTGTTTGTCATCCAGATACCAACGCACCCTTCCCGGCTGCCATAAGCAACCGAAGACGTGCCATGGGGTGAAATCGTACTTATGCGGATCACGCGCCGTTGCTCGATTCATGGAGTCATTAAATTGAAAATCCGTACCTGCTTTTGGTGACCAATCATGCACACTGCCGATAAACGAGTTGTTATCCGCTACCTCGAAAAAATCAAGCTCTGCATAGCGAATGTGAGCTCGCTGCACTACCATCTTTCGGCCAATCGACCAAAATGATGGCCAGCCCCGAGTTTTAGGTTGTGGCGGATTACTAAAACGCATTCTGGCCTCGAAATAAGCGAAAGTAAATCCCTGCCCTGCATTCGTCTTTGGGGACACGGTAGACAGTGACCAGTTAATGCTGTCATCGGCTCGAGGCAAAATCGTTAGCGTGGAATTGGCCACCTTGACCTCTGCCCTAGGTGCGGGCCAGCCGAAGGGCTGGTCGGTGTACCAGGTGAAACCGGGTTTGCCGGTGCCTGCCACGTCAACGGTGGAGCTGCTGGTGAACTCGTCGGACAATGTTAAACGGGAGTAACCCGCCTGGGCGGCTGGCGGCGGAGGCTTGGGTCCACCTGGCGTGGCCGAGGGCTTGGTAGCTCCCGGAAGCGGGGAGGTAGGGGCCGAGGGGACGACAGGGGAAGCGCCCAAGAAACCCGGCGTGCCCAAGGGCTGGGGGGCAGTCGGCGGGGTAGGCAGCGGCCCGAGGGGCTGGGCGGAGTCGCTGTCAGAAGAAGGAGGAGCCGTCACCACCACGACCGAGTGGTTGTCCTCCTCGGGGCGGTCCCGGCCCCCCATGGTCACCGTTACTCCAATGATCACCCCAGCCAGAATCAGACCCACCAACATGGCCACGCGCCTGCTCATGACCGCAGTCTAGAACTGAGTCTGGGCGCCCGCGATCCGACGACTACCTCTAGTAAGCAGGGGCGATCTGTTAACGTCCTGGGCCTCTGGCCCGTGATGCTCCCCGTGGCACCGACCCTTGCGGGTAGCCGGGAGTCAGCCCTGCTGAGGCGGGGCGAGGCGGCGGACCACGGGGTGGACCCGGGCGGCGGGGATGCGGTGGCCAGGGAGGAGCTCCCCCGGCTGCCCAGCAGGCAGCAGGCGCCCCATCACTCCCATGGAGCGGATCACCGTGGCCGGGGCGATGCCATGCGCCCGCAGCACCACCTGGCTCAGTGGGGACAGACCCACCAGAGGGCGGCCCCGCAGGGTGGAGCGCACGATGCGGCGGGAGGCCTTCCGCGCGTTCATAGCCACCCCGGGCAGCACCGCGCCGGGGGCGAACCAGGAGTACTCCGCCGCCTGATCACCGGCGAACTGTGCCTGCACGTGGGAGCCGGTGCGCATCAGCGGGGGCAGGATCGTGGTCACCTTGACCCCGGTCCCGGCCAACTCGGCGTGCAGTGACTGGCCCAAACCCACCGCGCCGAACTTGGCCGTACAGTAAGGCACCAGATGCGGCACGCCCAGCACTCCCCCGATGGAGGCCACGATGCCCAGCCGCCCATACCCACGCTCACGCATCCCCGGCAGCACCGCCAGGGCTAGGTAGGCCGGCCCCTTCGTCATCACGTCCACACAGGTGTCAATCATCTGGCCAGTGACAGCCTGCAACGGAGCAACCTGGATAACGCCTGCCACGTGAATAGCCACCCCAATGGGGCATTGGGGTGAGCCTGCGGCGGCCACCCAAGCCCGCACCGCCTGCTCATCGGTCACATCACACACCGTCGTGCGGATCGCTAAGCCCAACTCGGCGCTGCGTTGCTGGGCCCGCTGGAGCTCCTGCGCATCGCGGGCACACACCTGCACCTGGTAGCCCAGCCGGGCCAACTCCTGGGCCACCAGCAGGCCCAACCCGCGCGAACCTCCCGCCACCAGGGCAGTCTGAGTGGAGGCGGCAGGCAGGGCATTGCGGGTCATGGGACCTCCGGCGGTAGTGGGCCCGAGGTTGCCACAGCGCTGCACCCAGACCCAGGGGCCCCTTTAGGCTAGCGCCATGACCAACCACGGGGAACCACCCACCGACCAGCCACTACCGGTGTGGGAGCAGCGTTACCGCAGTACCCGAATCTCCCTGCCGGAGTGGGCGCACGACCGCCCCTCACACTGCCTCTACGTCTCCAACCCAACGGGAACGTTCGAGCTGTTCACCTGGGACCGTGACACCGACACCCACCGCCAGGCCACCCAGCGCGCCAACGGGACAGTGACCGGGACGCTCAGCCCTGACGGCAACTGCGTGTGGTGGTTCGACGACACCGACGGGGACGAGTTCGGCATCTGGCGTCGCCAATCCTTCCACACCTGCGCCCAAGAGGGGCCGCCCGCCGAGGTTGCTCTGCCCGAGGTAGCCCCCTCCTACCCTGCCGGCCTGGAATTGGGACCCGACGGCCTAGTGGTAGTAGGACGCAGCACCGACAACGAGGGCACCACGCTGCTTTCCGCCCGGGTTGGTGCACTGGGGCAGCCGTGGCAGCGGGAACCAGTCAGCTTCTACCAAACGCCAGATTTTGCCGCTGTCAGCGACCTTTCTGAGGATGGCACGCTGATCGCCTATGCCCACAGCGAGCAAGGAGATCAGCGGCATCCAGCACTGCGCGTGGTGCGCCTGAGCGCCGATGGCAGCGTGACCACCATCGGGCAACTGTGGGACGGCCCCGGCAAAGGTGTGAACAGCCTAGGATTTGCTCCACACGCTGGGGATATGCGTCTGCTGGTGGAGCACGAACGACGCGGGCGTGACGAGTTACTGCTGTGGGATCTGGCCACCGGAGAGCAACGGGAGCTCCCGTTGGAACTGCCCGGCCAAATTGGCGCCCAGTGGTTCCCCGATGCCACTGCGTTGCTGGTGGATCACAGTCATGAGGGGCGCAGCCAGCTCTACCGCTATGAGCTAGCCACCAGCACCCTCACTGCCATCCCGACTCCATCAGGAACGGTATTGGAGGCAACCGCCCGGCCTGACGGCTCGGTGGAGTACACCTGGACCGACTCGGCCACCCCGAAGCGTTTGATCTCCACCGCCGGGGTGGCCTTGCCCAAGCCAGCCGGAGCTGCCATGCCTGGCTCCGTACCGGTGATGGACGCCTGGGTACCTGGGCCCGGCGGCAACGTGCATGCGCTGATCTCTCGCCCCCTGGACGCCCAA
Organism: Actinomycetota bacterium; assembly: GCA_039812585.1. Taxonomy (GTDB): domain Bacteria; phylum Actinomycetota; class Actinomycetes; order JBDIAW01; family JBDIAW01; genus JBDIAW01. The sequence goes on from JBDIAW010000041.1 coordinate 4,361, forward strand.
GGTCAGCCCCACCTCGGCCCGCTGCCGACGGTTTTCTCCATCCATGGCGGCCCCACCTGGCACGACTGCGACGCCATGGACGTGGAAACCGCCGCCTGGGTCGACCAGGGGTATGTAGTGGTACGGGTCAACTACCGAGGCTCCACCGGATATGGCACGGCGTGGCGCGATGGCAATGAGGGGCGCCCGGGGTTGACCGAGATCGAGGACATTGCCGCCGTCCGCCAGTGGTGCGTGGACCACGACCTCACCGATCCCCAGCGCGTGGCGATCACCGGAGGCTCTTGGGGGGGCTACCTTACGCTGCTGGCGCTAGGGGTACAGCCCGACCTTTGGAGCCTGGGTGTGGCCAACGTGCCGGTGGCCGACTATGTCAGCGCCTACGCCGAGGAGATGGAGTCGCTCAAAGAGTTCGACAACGCACTGTTCGGCGGTTCCCCCCAGCAGTTCCCCGACCTCTACCGCCAATGCTCCCCGCTCACTTACGCCTCGGCCCTCATCGCTCCGGTGCTCATCTTGGCCGGAGATAACGACCCGCGCTGCCCCATCCGCCAGATCGAAAACTACGTGCAGGCCTTGGAGCAACGTGGTCACCCGGTGCAGTTCTACCGCTATGACGCTGGCCACGGCAGCCTGGTGAACGAGGAGGCGGTCAAGCAACAACGCATGGCCATGCAGTTCGTCGCCACCTACTGGAGCCAAAGCTCACTGGACAACCACGGGACCCTCCCACCCTGCCTACACTGATCGGTGGCGTGCCCAACGATGGAGCAGGGGGTGACAGTGGCTTCAGGCAAGAACAGCAGCAGGAGCAGCAAAGGCAGTGAGGCCTCCACCGGACCCTCCAACCCCCACAACTTGGCCACGCTGAGGCGCTTCCTCCTGCGTGGCCTCCTGTGCACCGTCGCGGGGTTGGTGGTCTTGACCAACCCTCCCCGGGTCAGCCCGGCAACCTTGGGGGCGGTGATGGCGGCAGCGGTACTGCTGGCCGCCGCCGGTCTGTGGTACTCCCTGCATGCCCGCCACTACTGCCGGCGGCTGCACTTGCCTACTCTTAACCCCTGGCTGACCGTCATCGTCAGCCTCGTCACCTTGGTTCTGGCACTGGCAAGCATGGTGTCTTTGTGGGCTGTGCCCGCTTACCGCGACTACACCGAATGCCTGCGCGGAGCTAATACCCAAACCGCACACACCCGCTGCACGGCCGATCTACGCCACTTTCTGGACACATTGGGCCCCAGGTAGGAGTAGAGGCGGAGGTTACTGAGCGTCGTTAACCCCGCCGAAGCGACTCACGGGCCACATCCGCCACACCACACGCCCCACCACGAGGTCGTAGCTGATGGTGGCCTGGGTCGCAGCTGCCAACGGGGCTTGCGGAACGCTGGCCCGGTTTTTCCACGCGTGCTCCTGAGTTTGGGTGTACCCCGGCGGCAGGTGATAGCGACTGTCCCAGGACACGCTGCGGTGATCCCCCATCACCCACAGGCGAGCGGGCGGGACGGTGACGTTGAAATCATCGCGGGAGGCTAACTCCCCCGGGTAGAGATAGCTCTCCTGAAGCACCACCCCGTTGACGGTCATGCGTCGTTGAGCATCACAGCACACGAGATGATCTCCGGGTAAACCAATGACCCGCTTCACCAGGTGCCCTTTGCTCACCGGCGCCAGGCCGATGAACTCTAACCCCTTACGCACGACTCCCAACGGCCATCCAGCGGGAGGGGGGGCATCGATCCAGCCGCCGGGATCTTCGAAGACGATGACATCGCCTCGTTTGAGGGTGGCCGGGTCAGTGCGCAGGTTGACCATGATGCGATCCCCCACTAGCAAGGTGTTCTCCATCGACCCGGAGGGGATAGTGAAGGTTTGTACAAAAAACGTCTTCATCACCATGGAGATCCCCAACGCCAGGATCACCACCAAGGCCAGTTCGCGCTTGAGGGAGGTGGGGCGATGCAGGCGCTCCCACAGCTGGCGGGGAGACTCCGGCCAGTGCAACTGATCGGCCAGACTGACCGGAGGCTGACCAGAAGGGGCGGGGGTGGAGACCACCGGAGCTGGTCCCTCCGACTGCTGGGCCATCGGGCGGCCATACTCCTGGGTGCGGAAGAAGTGTCGATAACCCGGTTGTCCCACCCCTGGGGCAACGCTGCCGCCCTGCAGAGGAACCCCCGGGGTGACTGCCGGTGCCCCCACCCGATCAGGACTCGGGTCGGTACCTGATGGAGCCGAGGGCGATTGGGTCACCTGAGGCAGTCTGCCCGTTACCACCAACCGTACGCAACGCGACCCGCACCCAGGGCGCCATCCTGCTTAGTGGATCATCACCGCCGGAGCTTCCTCAGCGGTCTCCTGATCATGCTGAGGCTGGCGCTTACGGGGGAGGAAAAACGCTGGTATGAGTGTCAAGCTCACCATGAAGGCGGCAAACCAGAAGGTCTGGCCAAACGCATGCGCCGCCTGACCGAGGCCTTCGCTGAGCTGCCCAGCGTCGAGGTGGATGCCCGCCCGAGGGTCGCGACTGGCGATGGCCGCACCGGCCAAAGGAGCATCCCTGAGGTGGTTAGTAAACAGCACGGCAATCGTGGCCACCCCCATGGAGCTGGCCACCTGCTGCACGATATTGACCAACGTGGAACCCCTGGCTGCCTCGTGCCGACTTAAGGTCTTTAGCGCTGAGGTCATGATGGGCATCATGGTGGCTCCCATACCCAACCCCATGACGAACAGGGTTCCTCCCAGCACCCAATAGCTGGTGGTGCTGGTGATCTGAGTCAGGGTGAACATACCAGTAGTGATGAGTACGAGTCCGAAGGGAACAATGCGTCCCACTGGGATCTTGTCCACCAGCAACCCAGCGATCGGCATGGTGAGCATGGCTCCAAAGCCTTGCGGAGCGACCAACCACCCTGCATGCAGCGTGGACTCGCCGCGAACCTCTTGGAAGTAGGTCGGCACGAGTAGCAGCCCGCCGAAGAATGCGCCGGCAAACAAGAACATGGTGATCGTGGCAATGGTGAGGTCGCGGTTACGAAACAGGCGCAAGTCCAACAGGGGATGCCTAGCGCGCAGGGCGTGTGCCACGAACGTGGCAATCAAAGCCAGCCCCACCAGGGCCGTGGCCCACACCCGGGGAGCCAAGAGGGGGCTACCTGATTCACGTTGGGCTACCTCCGGGATAGAGGAAACACCAAACAAAAACAGCGCTAAACCGGGTGACATCAACAGCATCCCGAGCAGATCAAACGATTCACTGGGGTGAGGGCGATCGGAAGGTAAGGCCCACCATGCGTACGTTACGGTGAGCACCCCGATCGGCACATTGATCAGAAAAATCCAATGCCAGCTGTGATCCTGGATCAGCCAACCTCCCAGGATGGGACCAAAAATCGGACCCAGCAGCATGGGCACTCCCAAGATGGCCATCAATCGGCCCATCCGCGCCGGTCCGGCAGTGCGGGTCAGGATGGTCATGCCTAGAGGCATCAACATGCCACCACCCAAGCCCTGCAACACCCTGAACCCGATGAGCAGATGGATGCTGGTCGCGCTGGCGCACAAAGCTGAGCCCAGAGTGAACAACGTCACTGCGGCCACGAATAGGCGCTTAGTACCGAAGCGGTCTGCAGCCCACCCGGTTAAGGGGATGACGGTGGCCAACGCCAGGGTGTACCCCGTCACGGTCCACGCCACGGTGGAGTAGTTCAGCGAGGGGGCAGACCCGGTGGCAAACACCCTTTGAAAAGTGGGTAAGGCCACGTTCACCACGGTGATGTCGAGGATCGACATAATCGAGCCTAAGACGACCACTGCGGCCACTTTAAGGACTGCCCCGTCAATCTTGTCGGGAAAGTCGGCGTAGTCAGCCCCGACAGGTGCAGCAGAGGCCGCAGGGGCAGATGAGGATGCAGACACAGGTCAACCCTTCGATGTCCATTCGATCAGAAACGTCGCCAAGCGTAGTAGGCGGCTCCGACAAAACCTGGAGCACCATCACTAGCTGCCTTTGTCGCGACCCGGCCGGGTTGGCACGGCAACGGAGCGGTAGGTTTAGCGCCAGTATGTCCGCGCCGGAATCCCTGTGCAGCTCGGAGGAATGATGAGCCACAACAAACGCAAACCTCGCACCCGTTCGGCGATGGCGGTCTCCGACCAGCAACCCGGCTGCGCGCCTGCCGGTACGGTGGCCCAAGCCCACACCTCCACCGCCCCGCGCGCTGGGGCCACCCGGCGTAGCACTCCCAGCGTGGGGGCAGCCGCCCCCCCAGCCACCGCCACCACTGCCGCCCGGCGCAACGCGGCAGCGGCCAGCACGGCCAGCGCCCACGCTGACTCCCAACGACCGGAACCAACCACAGGGCGCATCCCGATCATCGACATCTTGCCCATGGTCAGCCAGGGGCATCGCCCGGCTAAAGCTGTCGTCGGTGAACGTTTCGCCGTCAGCGCCACGATTTTCGGTGAGGGACATGACGCGATCGCCGCCAACGTGGTGCTGCGCGGACCTAACGGCGAGCAGGGCCCGTGGACTCCCCTGCGCGCGCTGCCGGCCGGGGACAGTCATGTGGACTCCGCACATGGGGGCGGCACCGACCGATGGGTGGCCGATGTTTGCCCCACCAGCGTGGGGATGTGGACTTTCACGATCGAGGCGTGGAAAGACGTGATGTTCACCTGGAGTCACAACGCAGGGTTGAAGATCGCCGCTGATGTGGATACTGAGCTGATGCTGGAGGAAGGGGCTCGACTCTTCGAGCGGGCTGCCCAAGACCCCGGCCATAGCCAGCAGGACGCCCAGGCACTGCTGGAGGTCTCACAGGCTCTGCGTGATCAGACTCGCCCGGCCCAGGCTCGGCTAGCCGCCGCCCAGACTGAGCAGGTGCGCCACGCTTTGCAGCAGCACCCTCTGCGTGATTTGGTCACGCAGGGTCCCGCCTTGCCTCTGCTGGTGGAGCGCGAGCGGGCGCTGGTGGGCAGTTGGTACGAGTTCTTCCCCCGCTCTGAGGGTGCGCGCGACGATCAGGAAACCGGCCAGTGGCACAGTGGCACCTTCGCCACCGCCGCGCTGCGCCTGTCCTCGATCGCTGCGATGGGCTTCGACGTGGTCTACCTGCCTCCGATCCACCCCATTGGTCAGATCAACCGCAAAGGTCCGAACAACACCCTCAATCCCACTCCGGGTGATCCTGGCTCCCCATGGGCGATTGGCAGCGCTCAAGGAGGCCACGACGCGGTCCACCCCGACCTGGGCACCTTGGAGGATTTCGACGCGTTCGTGGCCACGGCCCACGAGCACGGCTTGGAGGTGGCGCTGGACTTGGCGTTGCAGTGCGCCCCCGATCATCCCTGGGTAGCAGCGCACCCGGAGTGGTTTACCATCCTGGCTGATGGAAGCATCGCCTATGCGGAGAATCCTCCGAAGAAGTACCAGGACATCTATCCGCTGAACTTCGACCGCGACTATGAGGGTCTCTACGCTGAAATCCTGCGCGTCGTGCGGCACTGGATGGACCACGGGGTGCGGATTTTCCGCGTTGATAACCCCCATACCAAGCCCGTGCACTTCTGGGAGCAGCTGATTGGGGAGATCACCAGCACCGATCCAGACGTGATCTTCCTGGCCGAGGCGTTCACCAAGCCGCCCATGATGCACCAGCTGGCCAAGGTCGGTTTCCAACAGAGCTACACCTACTTCACGTGGCGCACCGGCAAGTCCGAGATTGAGGACTACTTACGTGAACTCAGCGGAGACGCGGCGGCCTACATGCGCCCCAACCTGTTCACCAACACCCCGGACATCCTCCACGAGTCCTTGCAGTATGGGGGGCCTGCAGCCTTCAAGATCCGTGCAGCCTTGGCGGCCACTGCCAGCCCAAGTTATGGCATTTACTCCGGCTTCGAGCTCTACGAACACGTGGCGCTACGACCTGGTAGCGAGGAGTACCTGGACTCCGAGAAGTACCAGTACCGACCCCGGGATTGGAAAGGCGCGGAGGAGGCCGGGCGCAGCCTGGCTCCCTACCTGACTCGCCTGAACACCATCAGGAAGCAGCACCGTGCCCTGCAACGGCTGCGCAACCTCACCGTGCATGCCTGCGACGACCCGGCGATCCTGGCCTTTAGCAAGCATGAACCAGCCGATCCCCACACCGGTCAGCCCGCTGACACCGTGCTGGTGGTGATGAATGTGGACCCGCACGCAGTGCGCAACAGCTGGGTTCACCTGGATCTGCACGCGCTGGGCTATGCCGCTGATGACCTCATCGAGGTCACCGACCAGATCACCGGCGAGAGCTACACCTGGGGCCGTGATGCCTGGGTGCAGTTAGACCCGTGGAAAGAACCAGTTCACATTTTCACCATCCCCGCTCCTTTCACCACCGGTGAGGGATAGATTTTGGGTCAGTGGCTGTCAAGTCGGCCTGAATCGGCAGGAACAACGAGGAGTCATCGCAGTTGATAACGACCCCACCGAAGGTCGTGACGACAGGTTGCGATTTACTACCTTCACCGCCATTGAGGCATCGGTTTGGCAGTACCGCGTCGCATGCGACACGGTCCAAGCACACTTTCCACTAGCAACTCCTTGTGAGCAGTTCGTCATCGGCGCACCGCCCACAAGCCGCAACGTCAGGGCGTGAAACGTGACCACCATTAAATCGAACGAGGCCATTGAAGAATCCACCTCTCAAGACCCGGACTGGTTCAAGCGAGCAGTGTTCTACGAGGTCTTGGTGCGTTCGTTTAAGGACAGCAACGGCGACGGCGTTGGTGATCTACGTGGCCTGATGGAAAAGCTGGACTACTTGGCCTGGCTGGGCGTTGACTGCCTGTGGCTGCCTCCCTTTTTCCAGTCCCCGCTGCGTGATGGGGGTTACGACGTCAGCGACTACACCGCCGTGTTGCCCGAGTTTGGCACCGTGGAGGACTTCACGGAGTTCGTTCAGGCCGCCCACGCCCGCGGTATTCGGGTGATCATCGACTTCGTCATGAACCACACCTCTGACCAGCACCCCTGGTTCCAGGCCTCCCGCAATGATCCCGACGGCCCCTACGGTGACTTTTACGTGTGGAGTGACACCGATGAGCGTTACTCCGATGCCCGCATCATTTTCGTCGACACCGAGACCTCCAACTGGACCTACGACCCGGTGCGTAAGCAGTATTTCTGGCACCGGTTCTTCAGCCACCAGCCTGATCTGAACTTTGAAAACCCCCGGGTACAAGACGCCATTGTGGCCGCCCTGCGCTTCTGGCTGGATCTGGGTATCGATGGGTTCCGCCTGGACGCTGTGCCCTACCTCTACGAGGAGGAGGGCACCAACTGCGAGAATCTGCCCCGCACCCACGAGATCCTTAAAAACCTGCGCAAAGAGGTCGACCGCGACTACCCCGACCGGGTGCTGCTGTGTGAGGCCAACCAGTGGCCAGCTGACGTCGTGGAGTACTTCGGTGACGGCGATGAGTGTCACATGGCCTTCCACTTCCCGGTCATGCCGCGCCTGTTCATGGCGGCACGGCGCGAAACGCGTTACCCCATCTCCGAGATTCTGGAAGAGACTCCAGCGATCCCCGATAACTGTCAGTGGGGGATCTTCCTGCGTAACCACGACGAGTTGACGCTGGAGATGGTCACTGACGAAGAACGCGACTACATGTGGTCGGAATACGCCAAAGACCCCCGCATGAAGGCCAACATCGGGATCCGCCGCCGGCTGGCTCCCTTGCTGGATAACAACCGCCACTCCCTGGAGCTGTTCACTGCCCTGCTGTTATCCCTCCCGGGCTCGCCCGTGCTCTACTACGGCGATGAGATCGGCATGGGCGACAACATCTGGCTGGGAGATCGCGACGGGGTACGCACCCCCATGCAGTGGACTCCTGACCGCAATGCAGGGTTCTCCACCTGCAACCCCGGCCAGCTCTACGCCCCGCTGATCATGGACCCGATCTACGGCTACACGGTGACCAATGTGGAGGCCCAGCTGGGCAACTCCACCTCGTACCTGCATTGGATGCGGCGCATGATCCAGGTGCGTAAACAGAGCAGCGCCTTCGGCCTGGGCACGTTCAACGACCTGGGCGGCACCAACCCCACAGTGCTTTCGTTCATGCGGGTGCATGACGACGAGGTCGTGCTGTGTGTGAACAACCTCTCGCGATTCGCCCAACCGCTGGAGTTGGATCTGCGCGCTTGGGAGGGCTACCGCCCCATTGAGATGCTTGGTGGCACCGAGTTTCCCCTGATCGGTGAGCTGCCCTACCTGCTGACTCTGGGCGGGCACGCGTTCTACTGGTTCCGCCTGCAACCACCCGAGAAATAACCTCTGACCCAGCCCCCACGAAACCGCCCCAGAAAGCTGAGACATCATGGCAGCCATCAGCGGCCAACTGGCCGAGCAGACCACCACACAGGCTCTGCTGGAAACCTTCATCACCAACCAGCGATGGTTCCCCGGCAAGAACCGCCAGGGTCGGGTCACCGGGGTAGCCACATTGGGCTGGTTGCGCCAGGAACTGCCCGCAGTGCGCCTGGCGGCGCTCACCGTCACCTACCCCACTGACACCCAGATCTACCAAGTCCCGCTGGCCTATTTCGACCACGAGCGCCCGGATCTTTCTCACGCTTATGTGGGCCTGGACACCGACGACGAGGCCGGCCTGGGCCAACCTTGCCACGTCTACGACGCCCTGCACATCAAGGAGGTCACCGGCCTATGGATCACCGCCATGGATCAGGGGTGGCGTTTGGAGGGGGAATCCAGTGACTACAGCGCCACTTTCGCCAGCCTCGTGGAGAGCAAGAAGTTACCGCTGAACACCGCCTCGCTGGTTCATCCGGGCGAGCAGAGCAACACCAACCTCTCGTTTGGCCAGGTGGCCATCCTCAAGGTGTTTCGCCACCTGGAGCCAGGGCTGAACCCCGACATTGAGCTGCACAAAGCCTTGGCTAGCGTCGGTAGCAAACATATTGCCTCCCCTATGGGCATGATTACCGCCACCTGGGTGGACCCCACCAGTGGCCAGCAGGTGGAGGGCAACCTCGGCCTGTTGATGACCCATCTGCGGAGCGCCACCGACGGCTGGCCCCTGGCTGCCGCCAGCGTGCGTGACTTGCTGGGCGAGGCTGACCTCACCCCTGCCGAGGCGGGGGGAGACTTTTCGAACGAGTCCTACCGCCTCGGGGTGGCTACCGCAGAGGTCCACCAAAGCCTGGCCAAGGCCCTGCCCACGGAGGTAGCCGATGAAAAGTGGCTGACTCAGCGCGCTGAGGCCATGCAGCAACGCCTGGAGCACAGTGCCACCGAGGTGCCGCAGTTGGCCCCCTACGTACCAGCGTTAACCCAAGCCTTCACCGCCATGGCACATCTCACGATGCCCGTGACCTTGCAACGGGTCCATGGGGATTTCCACCTCGGGCAGGTGCTACGCACCCTCGACGGTTGGAAGATCTTGGATTTTGAGGGCGAACCTGCGCGGGCTTTAGCCGAGCGCCGGGCGGTGGATTGCGCTTTGCGCGATGTGGCGGGCATGCTGCGCAGCTACGATTACGCCGCCCGACACATGCTCATGGAACGCAACGCCCCCATGACCTCACGTCCTGGTGACATTCCCGCGATGGGCCACCTGCCTGCCTCCGCGCCCGCGCAGGTCTCCCCTACCCCCTCTGATCGGGAGCTGCGCGCCCAGCAGTGGGCGGCCCGCAACCGGGACGCTTTCTGCAAGGGTTACGCCGCCGGCTGCGGCCACGACCCCCGCGACGAATCCGACGGTAGCGCTGTGCTGCTGCGCGCCTATGAGACCGACAAGGCTGTCTACGAGGTTATCTACGAAGCTCGTAACCGCCCCACCTGGGTTAAGATCCCCTTGGCCGCCATCGAACGCCTCGCCGAAGGGTAGATGGCAACCCTACGTCTCTACGCCCGTCGAGGTGGGGGGAGATCGCTGCTAAGGCCACCATGCGCAGCAGTACTGGCACCTGATCCCGGCCCAGCGCATACCCTTCAATTCACGCGCCTCCGATAGTGCTATCCCGTGATTTTTTCACCCATTCCAGTTTCGCGTCACGAACCCTTAACACCGGATACAACTCATTGAGGGGTAGGCGGGGATCGAGGGGCATCACCGTCTAAGCCACCTGTAACGCTGTCGCTGTCTTACCACACGCTTTGGGACCTTCGCTCAGGACGGCTCCGCTGCTGGCCAACCGTCGCCCCCATTCTTGATCAACAACTCGGTTTAAGGAAGCCTGTATCCCACTATCCTGCATTGCGCATAGATCACGAGCTGGCCCTGCCCAGTGTTGACAGTTCCGTCCGGAGAGACCAGTAGGAGATGCTGGACTCCGCAGGTGGAGAACGCGGTCTGCCACCTGCATTACTGCGTCTGCTGGGCTTGGCTGGCTGTGCAGTGGGGGGTGCCGGGGAGGAGGGCCACGAGTTGAGGGGATTGCAGGTAGGACAGGCCGCTAGTTGTGATCATGGAGGCCACGCTACGGCCGAACTCGGTGGCTGAGTAGACCTTGCGATCGGCTCCCGACTTTGCCGAGGCTTGCGTGCGGTGATCGATAAGGTTGAGGTTGTTCATGCGCTGCAGCAGCCGATGCAGGCCGCGCTCGGTGACCTCCCACCCAGTGACCTCATGCAGCCAGGTCTCCAGCTGCTTCGACCACATGGATTGGTGGGTGAGGCCGATCAGGGCAATAAAAGTCAGCATGCTCTTTTTGTGCGACTCGGTCCATCGTGCCACGATCTCCTCAGCCAATTCTTGCTCCTGCGTGGGTCGACTCATGCGTCCAACCCTTCATAACCTTTGTTGGCTACCGAGGCGACTGTGTGAATCCCCAGGCCTAAACCCCAAAAGATAAACATGCCAAACAGCACCCCAAACCACCCGGCAGTGAGATGAACTTCTGGACCTTTTCCAGCCGTTTCGCTGATAATCAAGAAAGCTGCGTGAATGTGGTAACTGAGATTGACAATGAGGAAACCTATACCATGTGCCACTAATCGGCCGAAGCGAAGATTACCCAAAACTGTTCGGTGCGCGAGATGGAAATATAGGTAATAGACAAAAGCAGGTAACAGCGCTATGGTCGCCACCCAGTCCATGCGGCTCCCCCGAAGGGCGATAACGATCTGCGTGATGACACACAGAGCTGTCATCACCCCGGCGTACCTCAAAATCAACCCGGTGATGGGCTGTTGCTTGTCCATTTTGATCAACTCCTTGTCATAGTGGTCACTACGGCACCTCCATAGGTACCGTACCATAGATACAGTACCTATGGAGGTGCCACTGAAAACTTTCCTTTTTTTCGCATCAACCAGCAGTGGGCTCCCCCGCTCACCCAGGAACACCCACTGTCGTAGGCTCTGCGCCATGACTAGTGCCTCGCATCGGCCCAGCACCTCCGGCTCCACCTCCACCCGGGAGCAAGGGGCACTGCCAGCCATGACAGCCGAGGAAGTCACCATGCCCCAACAGACCACCGGCCACACCCAACCAGCCACCTCCGCCTCAGGCACGGGAGCTAGCGCACCACACAAAGATGGCTACGCCCCGCCCGGCTCCACCCTGCCGCTGCACGAGCTGGACCGGCTGGTCCAAGGCCGCCATCACGACCCCCACAGCATCTTGGGGGCCCACCCCCAGCCCGATGACCAGACCGTTATTGTGCGTGCCCTACGCCCCTGGGCCAACACAGTCAAGATGGTGATGACCCCCAGCGGCCAACGCCACGAACTCAAACATGTCCATCAAGGCGTGTGGGAGACCACCATCCCCACCAGCCAACTGCCCGGAGCCGGGGTGGGCGACTACCACCTGGAGGTCACCTACGGACAAGACACGCACGTCCACGAGGAGGCCTACCGCTTCCTGCCCACCCTGGGAGAGGTGGACCTCCACCTGATTGGCGAAGGTCGCCACGAGCAGTTGTGGGCGGTGCTGGGTGCCCATGAGAGCACCCAGACCCTTCCCGGCAGCACCCGCCCCGTCAAGGGGACCTCCTTTGCGGTGTGGGCACCCAACGCGCAAGGTGTACGTGTCGTGGGCGACTTCAACAGCTGGGACGGGCAAGGCCATCCCATGCGCAGCTTGGGCTCGGCGGGAGTGTGGGAGCTGTTCGTGCCTGGAGTGGGAGCAGGGTCGCTGTATAAGTACGAGATTGTCGGCCCCGATGGGGGGATGCGCGAAAAGGCCGACCCCATGGCTCAGGCCACCGAATGCCCCCCCTCCACAGCGTCCAAGGTGGTAACCAGTACCTACCAATGGCAAGACGATCAATGGCTGCGGCAGCGTGCTGACATCAGCCATCATGGCGGAGCAGTGACCAGCCCCATGAGCATCTACGAGGTGCACCTGGGCTCATGGAGATGGGGTCGCAGCTACCGCGATCTGGCCCGGGAGTTGGTCGACTACGTGAAGGACTTGGGCTTTACCCACGTGGAGTTCATGCCAGTCATGGAGCACCCCTTTGGAGGCTCCTGGGGGTATCACGTCACCGGTTACTATGCCCCCACCGCCCGCTACGGCTCCCCTGATGACTTCCGTTACCTGGTTGACTGCCTGCACCAGGCAGGAATCGGGGTCATTCTCGACTGGGTTCCGGGGCACTTTGCCACCGACGAATGGGCGTTGATGCGCTTTGATGGCACCGCCCTGTACGAACATGGCGACCCTCGGCGCGGCTGGCATCCCGAATGGGGCTCGTTTATCTTCGACGTGGGTCGCCGTGAGGTGCGAAACTTCCTGGTAGCTAACGCCCTGTACTGGCTAGAGGAGTTTCACATCGACGGGCTGCGGGTAGATGGTGTGGCCTCCATGCTCTACCTGGACTACTCCCGCCAAGACGGCCAGTGGTGCCCCAACCAGTACGGAGGCAGGGAAAACCTCGACGCGGTCTCGTTTTTACAGGAGGTCAACGCCACCGCCTACCGCCGCTACCCCGGTATCAGCATCATCGCCGAGGAGTCCACCGCCTGGGGAGGAGTCACCCGCCCTACCAACGTCGGAGGCCTAGGCTTCGGCTTCAAGTGGAACATGGGCTGGATGCACGACAGCCTCAACTACATGAGCAAGGAGCCCATCCACCGCCAGTGGCACCACCACGAGATGACCTTCTCCATGATCTACGCCTACTCGGAGAACTACATTCTGCCCCTGTCCCACGACGAGGTGGTTCACGGCAAAGGATCATTGCTGAGCAAGATGCCCGGGGATCGCTGGCAACAGTTGGCCAATCTGCGTGCTTACCTCGCGTTCATGTGGGCCCATCCCGGCAAACAACTGCTCTTCATGGGGGCAGAAATGGCCATGCAAGCAGAGTGGTCTGAAGGTCGAGAGCTGGATTGGTGGCAGTTGGACAACCCCGATCACCGGGGCATCAACGATCTCGTACGCGACCTCAATCAGCTTTATCGCAACAACCCTGCCCTGTACAGCCAGGACAACCAACCTGACGGGTTCGCCTGGATTGACGCCAACGACAGCGCTGGCAACGTATTCTCCTTCTTTCGACGCAGCCAGCCAGGCGCCGGGGGTCGACAGCACATGCTGGCTTGCGTCTGTAATTTTTCCCCCGTTCCGCACGAGTTCTATCGCTTAGGTTTGCCACGCCCCGGAGTGTGGCAGGAAGTGCTCAACACCGATGCAGAGCTCTACGCAGGTAGCGGAGTGGGTAACCTCGGGCAGGTGGAGGCAGGAACCGACCCATGGCACGGCCAACCCGCATCCGCCACCCTCCGGGTGCCTCCTCTGGGCACCCTTTGGTTAGTGCACCAAGGGTGAGACAGGAGTCGACCCCCTAGTTGTACCCGGCCATCAGGTTGGTAGCAGACGGCTGATCGGGGGTTGGCCTCCGAGTGCGCTGTGGTGTCGTTC
>JBDIAW010000042.1:0-17780 GCA_039812585.1 Actinomycetota bacterium
GACTCGTAACCCGCCCTCTCGCCCGACAGGGCACGCCCAAGGCCGCATTGTTACCCCATCGTTAGTCCGGAGAAGGCCATAGCCAAACGGATGCTCAGCGGTGGGGCCACGGCGAGCGCGCTTGCCTCCCCACAGCAGGAGCACCTGGTTGCCACTGTCGGCCAGGGAGTGCACCCCTTCGGCCAGCATCGAGGAGGAGCGAGTTAACGCGAAGGCGAGGAACTTGGTGGCCGCAATGCCTAGGTTGGCTGCTAGCGCAGCCACCACTGCCTTGGTTCCACCCTGTGAACTCAACCGACTGCTCCTTAGGTCAAAGTGCTGATCAGGCCACGCTACCGTGACGCTGTTCCAAGTGAGCAGCGGAGTAATCCTTCACCTGTTCAATGGCCATAATCGGCTGCGGATCAACCGAGTGGCCCAAGGCGGCATACAAGCTGGCGAAGTCGGTCACGCACGCCAAGTGAGCCAACCGCAACAGCGGGTGAGAGCCCTCGCCGCGCAGCTGGGTGACCTCCACGCCGCGTTGATCAGCGACCTGCAGTGCCGCGTCGGCCATCGCCGCCACAGGGGGTGGCTCATCACCATCGCGCACCAACACCACCCGCAGCGCTTGCTGGCGGCTGTACTCGCCATCCAGAGCCATGATCGGGCCGTGGCCGGCCTCCGGGAAGGCGGCGTACAAGGCGGGACGCTTAGCGTTCTCCGCCAACTGACCCACAAAGCGGCGCCCCACCGCCCGGCCAGCCTCACCCGCTCCCCACACCAGAGGCAGACGATCAGCTAACTCCAACGCCAACTCTTTGGCCGGGTTCACCGCCCAGGAGGAGGCCGGGCCGCAGCGCGTAGCCCACTGGTCCAGACAATCGGCCGTGTCGTTGATGAGCGCCTCACTGACCGTGGCCATCCCTAAGGCATTGACCACCGCCAGCAGAGGAGTAGCCAGCCCCCACAGCATCATCCGGGGAGGACGCCCCTGAGCCTGCACCGGAATGAACAAGTCATCAGAGCCGGCACGCACCGCCTCAGCTAGGCGCGAGTTCGGCGAACCGACCCCCACAACCTGGCAGCCCCGGCGGATCGCCTCATAGGCGGCGGTCACCGTCTCGCGCGTCTGCCCCGAGCAAGACACCAGACACACCACGTCCAACGGCCCCACCCAGCCTGGCAAGGCAGCCCCACGCACCACGTGCACCGGCACGCTGGCGTCGAATCCGACCACCGCGTTCATCAGGTCGGCTGCCTGAGCCGAACCTCCCACCGCGCACACCACCAAGGCGCGCGGTTTGGTCAACGCGGCCAGGTCGGCCTCAGCCGCCAACGCCCAGCCGTGACGCACCTGGGCACCGGCAGTGGCCGCAGCGGGCAACATCTGGCCGCTGTCAGCACGAGCCAGGCCATCCTGGTCGTCGAGGAGGTCTTCGTCCACTACCGTCTCACTTTCTCGGTGCGCCGGTTGGCCTACCTGCGGACCAGCCGGAGCACCTCGTCACGCACCTGCTCCATCGTGGCCTGGTCATCAGCCTCCACGTTGAGGCGTAGCAGCGGCTCGGTGTTACTGGGGCGCACGTTAAACCACCACGAGGCTGCCATAACGGTCATTCCATCGAGGAAGTCCACCGTCACCTCCGGCTGCTGGCGGTAATGCTGAGCCAGCAGCTCCAAGGTGGCCGCCGGGTCGCTGACCTGGGAGTTCACCTCCCCGGAGGGCACATAACGGGAGTAGTCGACCAACAGCTGGGACAACGTCACCGACTGGGGTTGACCGGCCAGAGCAGCCAACACGTGCAGTGCAGCCAACATGCCCGAGTCGGCGCGCCAAAAGTCGGCGAAGTAGAAGTGCCCGGAGTGTTCCCCACCAAAAACCGCCCCGGTCTGCGCCATCGTGGCTTTGATGAATGAGTGTCCCACCTTGGTACGCACGGGAGTCCCCCCATGCTCGGCCACAATCTCAGGCACCGCCCGAGAGGTGATCAGGTTATGGATGATGCTGGAGCCGGGCTTACGCGCCAACTCCCGCACTGCAATGAGCGCAGTGATGACCGAGGGAGAGACAATCTCCCCCCGCTCATCCACGACGAAACAACGGTCAGCATCGCCGTCAAAGGCAAGCCCAATGTCCGCTCCGATTTCGCGCACCTTGGCCTGTAGGTCGCGCAGGTTCTCCGGCTCGATCGGGTTGGCTTCGTGGTTGGGGAAGGTCCCATCCAGTTCGAAGTACAGCGGGGTGACCTGGAAGGGAAGGCTGGCAAAAACAGCAGGAACAGTGTGACCACCCATGCCGTTGCCGGCATCGACAACCACCTTCAACGCCCGGGCAGCCTGCAACGGAACCAACTGGTGGACGAAAGCGGCGTAGTCAGCCAGGGTGTCCCGAGTGGTCACCGTTCCCGGTTGGGCAGCGACCGGGGGTAGGCCCTGAGCGAGGTAGCCCGCAGCCAGAGTTTGGATCTGCGCCAGCCCGGTTTGCGCGCCAATCGGGGCGGCATACGCCCGGCACATCTTGATGCCGTTGTACTGGGCCGGATTGTGGCTGGCGGTGAACATCGCCCCGGGGCAACCCAAGTGGCCACTGGCGAAATAGAGTTGGTCGGTGGAGCTCAACCCACAGTTGATCACATTGACGCCTCGGCGGGTGACTCCGCGAGCAAACGCTGCCGCCAAACTTGGAGAGGAGGGGCGCATGTCGTAGCCAATCGCTACCTGCGTGATCTCCGGTGCGGAGGGGTCGTCTGCCCCATCGGCGCGTAGCACGTCCACCAGGGCTACCCCAATCGCCTCAGCGATCTGTTCGCTGAGTTGCTCACCGACCACTCCGCGCACGTCGTAGGCCTTGACGATGGCCGATAGAGCTGCGGAAGCGCTGGGCAGATCCCATGAGCCAACAGCGAGAGCATCCAGGGTGGCAAGGCGATGATCAGACATGACACACTCCGGTACGGTTTCGGGGCAGGTTGAGAATCAACCCACGTCTGCAGGGGAGCTTACTGGTCGGACCTGACGAAAGGCCTCAAGGCGGCACGGGTGGTCTCAAGGCGGGGTGGGTAACTGACGGGCGTGAATGTCAGCCCTTGCGGGTACGGCCCAAAACTTCTTCCACCGACAGCTGACCAGCAGCGTCAGCCCAGGTTTTATGTTCGCAACGGTGACACGAGGTGAACTCCACTGCCGTACCGTCAGTCAGGCTCATCGACAGGCGCGTCACCCGATCACTGTTGCAGTTGGTGCAGGTGATGCCCGTCCGAGCCCCTTGCTGGGTCAAAGACCCCAGGGACACCGCAGGGGAGGACTGCCGGGAGGAGCGTGCCATGGCCACCGTATCGGCACGTGGCACCAGGCCTTTAAGCTCCACCCTCCGAGTTGACCATTCACCGCGCGCGCACAGGCGAGGAAGATAGTCTTTTCCACCTGGGTAGATCCACACCACCCAGCAGGCGAGCTACTCGAGGGAGGGAACGGCACTGAGGTGCCCCCGACGGACTCCAACGCTTGCGCTGGACACCTGCTGAGGGCTGACCACATGCCCCTGGGCACGCAACTGCTCCACCAGCCCTTCCCCGGGAGCGGGAGGCTGCGTACGGGCTGTTGCCACCCGCACCGCCAGCGCAAGTGCCTCCAGATCATCGACAGGGCGAGATTGGTGGGTAGCGCTAGGTAACTCCACGTGAACCACCTCCCACCCCCGGGGAGCGGTCAACCGACGGGAGTGTGCCGCGCACAGGTCATAGCAATGGGGCTCTACCGCAGGCGAGAGAGGGCTCAACACTGCAGTGGATTCGGCATAGACATAGGTCAAGGTGGCCACTGCCGGTTGGCCACAGGCGGTGCGCGAACAACGGCGAACAGGATTCACGCCCCCGACCGTAGCCGGAAACGATCCTTTTGGCCCGGATTGGGGCCCACACGCGGGTTGTGTCGCGCCGCCTTACCATCATGATGGCCCTAGGCTGGCGGGGTGAAACCGCGTCGACGTGACCGCCACGGCCAAGGGCTACGCGGTCCCTTGTGCCCACCACAGACCCGCTTGGGACGCTCTCGCGCCGCCCGGTTTGACGACTACGTTCTGGACTCCTTCCAACGCCTGGAGCAACGCTGGCCCAAACAGCTGCGCCAGGTGGAGGTTGCCGTCGTCGACGTGCCCAGCGTGAAACCTGCGCCAGCCCCATCGGCACTGGCAGACCTGAACGAGTCACCGGAGGTCGACTTCGGCCGGATCGTGGCCCGTCACGCCCACCTACCGACCCGTATCATCGTCTACAGGTGGCCGTTGGAACGCAGAGCCCGCGGCAGTGTGCGCGGGCTGGCTGACCTGGTGCACATGGTGATGGTCCACCAGGTGGCTCAACTGCTGGGGCTACCCGCCGAACAGGTCGACCCCTCATGTTGGGCTGATGAAGAGGGACCTGAGGACGGGCCTGCGCTGTAGCTTGCGGCGGGCAGCTCTTGCGCGTCAGCGCTACATCGCGCGGCGCAGGCGGCGGCGCTCCCGCTCAGACAAGCCCCCCCAGATGCCGAAACGCTCATCACGAGCCAGCGCATACTCCAGGCATTCAGCGCGCACCTCGCAGCCCATACACACCCGCTTAGCCTCCCGAGTAGAGCCTCCCTTTTCAGGGAAGAACGCCTCTGGGTCGGTCTGGGCGCACAAGGCGCGATCTTGCCACTGCAGTTCGTGGGTGTCCTCCCCCACTAAGTTGGTCACGCTCGCCCAACTCGGACTGACCCAGGCGGGATCCACCCATTCCGGAGTGGGTAGAGCCACAACGCTTGAATCGGTGCTGGGTAGCTCGCGCACCGGCGAGGTGTGCTGATAGCCGGTCTGGCATTGGTGAGGATCACGCAGCGGGGGCAAAACCCGCATAGCGACACTGGTGGACATCATGTTCCTTCCCCGTCAACCGAGCCTGCCAGGAGCCTGGTGGTGTTCCCCGTGGAGTGGTGCTGCGCTCGTCAACGGGGGCAGCACTGGCTGGCACCAGAGTGAAGCCGCCGACTCGATTGACTTGCGTGGTTGAAATTACAAGCGCGTTATTCCCCTACCGTCAAGCCCAAGATATGGGGGGCGTTCGCGATCAACCCCCAAGGTCGTCACTTTATGTAGTGATGATGTGCAGCAAAAATCGGGCAACTACGCGGGTTTATGGGTGAATAGGCGTGATTGTTGTTACGGAGAGTAACAAGAAAAAATCTCCAGAAATTTCGGATTTGTGGCGCGACACGCCGTAGGCGTTAAGTGACAATCGATCGCTTACCCGCTATGACCTTGCCGACTTGCATGATGGGGAACCCTCTTCAGGTCACCAGCGGCGTTGATCCTGAGGGCTGTAGCGGGGGGCAAAACGTGGGCGTTGCCCTGCGCCGTGGCCTTGGCGCAACAGCCACGTCACTCGGTGCCGATGGCCGCCGTAGCAGGCCAGCTGCTCCACCATCTCGGCGTCGTCGAAGGGGCGACCCGCTAACGCCCACCCCACATTGGCGGCCAGGTGGTAATCCCCCACCGAGACCGCGTCGGGGTCGCCCCAGGTGCGCTGCGCAATCTCGGCCTGAGTTCAGACCCCCACCCCGGGCACCCGGGCTAGGGCCTGACGCCAACGCGCCTCGTGCTGCACCGGGTCAAGATGCTGGTGCCACAGCGGCAGCCGTAGCACCCGCAAGAGGGTGGCGCTACGAGCAGAATCGACTCCGGCTTGGTGCCAGCGCCAGGAGGGGATCATCCTCCACGTTGAGACAGAGGGCACCACACACATTCCCAGGCCGCCGCAGTCACGGGGTAGGCCCGCTGGTCCAGGAGCAGGCGTGCCGTACTGGCGCAGCAGGCTGCGCCAGGCCTGCCACGCCTGCAGGCCCGTGACCCGTTGCTCCAGAACGGCGGGGATCACCACGCCCAGCAGCAGGTCGGTGCGCCCCAGCCTCAACTGCCCCCAGTGGCGGGCTGCAAGCTCCACGGCGCGATGGTGGGGCCTCCACCCCTGGGGTTGGTCGGCCTGACCCAGCAAGCGCGGCAGTTGCTCCAACACCCACGGGCCGCCGGGGCCCCACGCCTGGGCGTGGACCTCCTGTGCGCCTAGGGCACTGAGGTGCAGCGTGGCCGGACCCAGGGGGGTCAGGCTCGTGCGCCACCAACCGTGTTGCCACGCCGGACCTCGACTGATCCAGGCGTGAGTAGGGTCAGCGTTGCCTCGGCGCAGATCGGCTAACTGCCGAGCCAACTCCAGCGGATAGCCCGCCTGCCATCGCCGCACCAACGACTGTTCCTCACTCACCCTCCCACCACTACCACGGCGGGGGGACAGATTTAGCTCACTGTTTGCCCCACAGTGACGTGGTTGTAGTAGCGACCTGCAGACACGATCGACAAGAACTGCCAGCGGAAGGTACCGGTCAACCGGGGTGTCACCACGAAGCCGTTGATGTCGGTGCTGCGGCGGTAGAGCCTGCGATAGGTGCCATCGGGTTGCAATTTCAGCAGGTCCACCGGCTGGCGGTACAGAGGTGCTCCAGTGGTCGTGGAGGTCAAACGCGCCCACAGCCCCCAGCCGGCATCAGCGCTGGTGAGGGTGGTGCCGGTGATCCGCACCACCTGCGCAGCCCGAGGACCAGTCGAGTCGATGGCGTACACCGCCACGGTGTAGTCCAACTTCTCATCCAGCGCGGGCAGGATGGTGCTCACGGTTGCGGTGGGGATCAGCTGGGGCCCTGCGCTATACACCAGTGTCCCCTCGGTGGGCCCAGGCACCGCAGCACCAGAGGCCAGCCGCACCTCGGTGCGCACAAACGCCGCGTCCACCGGGTTTTTCCAGCTCAACCGCAGCTTATCCAGGTACCAGGACGCGGCCAGCGAACCCACCGGACGCACGTTGAGCACCAGAGCTGCACTGATCTCCCCACCGGTGGCACACCGCGAGGCAAACTGGGGATACTTGATCACCGAGGCACGCAGGCCAGCGGCGGCCTTCACCACATCCCAGCCAGGCCAACGGCTCGCCAGCAGGGCGGCCACCCCCGCTACGTGCGGAGCAGCCATCGAGGTGCCTTGCAACTGCTCATAGCCCCCACCGGGCACCGTGCTGAGGATGCTCACTCCCGGGGCCATCACATCTACACTCCTACGCCCGTAGTTCGACCAGTAGGGCACCGAACCGTCGCTGGCCATAGCCCCCACGGTCACCATGTTGGGAGACAGCAGCGAGGCCGGGCTGACGGGCGAGGAGTCAATGTTAAGCCCAGAATTACCCGCAGCGGCCACGAAGACCATCCCGCTGCGCGTGATGGCATCCTGCAGGTAGTAGTTGCGCCCGGGAGCTCCCCAACTGGCGTTGATCACGGTGGCTCCCATGGCCTTGGCGTAGGAGATCGCCCGCACTGCAGCCATCGTGTCTCCCCCACTGGGGCCGATGAACTTCAGCGGCAGGATCGTCACCCCAGGAGCCACCCCGGCCACTCCTTGGCCGTTGTTGGCCGTAGCGGCAATAGTTCCAGCCACGTGGGTGCCGTGCTTGTCGCCATCGGCAGCGTCATAGACAGTGTTGTCGTTGTGCAAGAAGTCCCAGCCATGCACGTCGTCGATGTAACCGTTGTTGTCGTCATCAACTCCGGGCTGCCCATTGGCCTCAGCCTGGTTAGTGAAAATGTTGCCCGCCAGGTCCGGGTGGCTGATGTCCACCCCGCTGTCGAGCACCGCCACAATGACCCGCTTGGCTCCGGGCTCACGCACCGTAGCCACGGAATAGTCGATGCCGTAGGAACTGCTGGGCCCCAACCCCCACAGGGTGGGCAGCAACGGATCATCGCTGGTGGGGGTGGCCTCGAAGGGGTAGTAGCGAGTGTTAGGAGCTACTCCAGTGACCCCTGCCTGCTGGGCCACCGTGCGGCTGTAAGCGGCAGTGGAGACTCCTGGCGGAACTGCGACCACCGAAGCAACGTTGTCACGGGTGACGATCAGTTGCCTGGGATCCTCAGGTCGCAGCGGGGCAACGCCGGTCACCGTGACTCCCCCAGGGGCCACCCCCTGCACCTGCAGACCAGGCTGCGAGGAAGCCGGCGCTGAGGGAGCGGCTGAAAGCTGAGAGCTCGCATTCGGCGGGGAGACTTCGGGCGCAACGGCCTGGGCAAGCCTGGGGGCGGGCACTTGACTGGGTTGCTGGCCGGGCACACCGCCCACCACCAGGCCAGCTCCCACACTGAGGGTGGCCATTCCAGCCAGCCCTACGACAACCTGACGAAACGAAACGAAACCCTTCATCATCCTCGACATCCTTGGAAACGGGTGTGCCCATCCGTGGCACCTTTAACGCATCGACGCCCACTCCAAGCCGCCAACTGGCCCACATGGGTGAGTGCCCGCACCCGGTAGTCTGCCCACGGCAGCCTGCACGTGCGCCGCCCAGCCACCACCCCAAGGGGGTCCCATGTCCCACCCCACCGACCTCCTCACCCATGCCCTGCAAACCGACGCCCCTTTTGCAGTCATTCGGCACGAAAACTCCCCCGTGGTGGATGTCTATGGGGGAACGTTGGGCACCGCGCAAACCTTGGCACAGCTGCCCCTACGCGGCACGCAGCACCGAGGGCCGGACCTGCTGGCCGCGATCCCGTTTGCCCAGGTCCAGGAGTTGGGCTACCACAGCGCTGCCGATGACACCCCGCTGGTCTACCTGCAGATTCAGGACCACCATCAGGTGGACCTGGAGCAGTTTTGCCGTGCCTTTCCTCCGCAGCAAGCCCACCTGAGGCAGGCCAGCTACGACCGCGATGATGCTGCCTATGCCCAGATGGTGCGCCAGGTCATTGACCGCGAAATCGGCACTGGGCAAGGGGCGAACTTTGTCGTCCGCCGCACCCTCAGCGGCCACCTGGACGGCTGGTCACCCGCACTAGGGGTGGGGTTGTTCTCCCAACTGCTGCGCAGCGAGCGCGGTGCCTACTCCACCTTCGCGGTCAACCTAGGCACGCGCGTGCTGCTGGGGGCCTCCCCGGAGCGCCACATCAGCGCCCAGGGGGGCACGGTGATGATGAACCCCATCAGCGGCACGTTCCGCCTACCCACCCAGCCAGTCGACTCCGACACCTTGCGCCACCTGCTGGAGGAGTTTCTCCGCGATGAGAAAGAAATCCTCGAGCTGATGATGGTGGTGGACGAGGAGCTGAAGATGATGGCCCAACTGTGCCCTCACGGTGGCCAGGTCATCGGCCCCATGCTCAAACAGATGAGCCATCTGGTGCACACCGAATACCTGCTGCAAGGCCACAGCGACCTGCCGGCCGTGGAGTTGCTGCGCCTGTCGATGTTTGCCGCCACCGTCGTGGGTAGCCCGGTGGAGAACGCCTGCCGCATCATTGCCCGCCATGAGGCCAGCCCGCGCGGCTACTACGGAGCAGTGCTGGCTGAGATCGGGCGCGATGCCACCGGAGCAGAAACTCTCGATGCACCCATTCTGATCCGCACCGCCGACATCGCTGCTGATGGTGGGGTGCGTATGAGCGTGGGGGCCACGCTGGTGCGCGACAGCGTGCCGGAGTATGAGGTGGCCGAGACCCGCGCCAAGCTGGCCGGGTTGCAGACAGCGTTGGGCATCGGGCAGGGCGCCAGCACACCGATGCAGTGGCCCAACATCCACGAACTGGTCCCGCCAGATTCCGCGCTGCTGATGGGACGCAACGCGCGTCTGTCTCCGTTCTGGGTGCAGGACAGCTCCGCAGATCCACAGCACACCGGCCTGCCGCCACGGTTTCGTGGGGTGAGCCTGGCGTTGGTCAGCGCGGAGGATAACTTCGCTCACATGTTGGCCCACTTATTGCGCCGCATGGGGGTGCAGGTCAACCAGCTCACCTGGCGGGAGGCGGCAGCGCGACCTGACTTCCCGCAGTTCAGCCAGGACATCCTGCTCATGGGCCCCGGCCCCGGGGATCCCCGCGATACCGAGGATCCCCGGATGGCCACGGCCCGCACCCTGGTCAGGCACCGGTTAGACCACGGCCAGCCGCTGGTTGCGGTGTGCCTGGGGCATCAAATCCTGGCCGACGTCTTGGGGTTCACTCTGGGCCGGCAGCGGGTGGTCATTCAGGGGGCGCAGCGGCAGGTCACCGCGTTTGGCCGCCCTCGAGTGGGGGGGTTCTACAACACCTTCACCGCGCTCGACACCGGCTTTGCCCCCGCTGGCTGCCAAATCAGTGCGCAGGAGGGTGAGGTGGTTACACTGCGTGGCCCGGGCTACGCCGGGTTGCAGTTCCACCCTGAGTCAATCTTGACTCCCCAAGGTCTGGAGATCCTCACCGAGATCCTTGACTGGGTGCTGCCTCAACGTACCGTTTAATGTCAGCTGGTGTGAATCGCACCGAGGTAGACCCCAGCATCGTGCCGGCTGTGCTGCAAGAGCGCCTGCGGGCCGATTTGCCGATCAGCGCTATCTGGCTTCATCACGGTGAGTGCATCGTGGGGTTGGGGGTGCACGACCAGGCCCACCTGCACGGGCCGCAGCCTATGGCCCAGGCGCGCCAGTGGTGGCACCAGCACCTCGATCACCTTGACCTCAACCGGGTCAGCCCCCTGGCTTTGGCAGGCTTTGCCTTCGACAGCCACCACGCCAGTTCCACGGTGCTGCTACCCGAGGCGGTGCTTCGCCACGACAGCCACGGCACCCACCTGAGCTGGATCGACCAGCGCCCCACGTGGAGCTCCAGCACCCCCACCCGGCTGCCTGAAGTCACCGCTGTGGAGCAGGGACCGCTCGATCCGGCGCAGTGGCAACACAGCGTCGCCCAGGCGGTGCGGCTGATCCGGCAGCGCCAGCTGAGCAAAGTGGTCCTGGCCCGCTCGATCCTGGCCCACCTGGATGCCGACTTGGACCTGCCCAGCCTGGCCATCCACCTAGCCGCCACCTACCCGCAGTGCTTCAGCTTCGCCCTCGACGGGTGGGTGGGGGCCTCCCCGGAGTTACTGCTCAACCTGCAAGACAAGACGGTGAGCTCCATGGTGCTCGCGGGTACCGTCGCCACCCCTGATGCCAACAGCCCCGCCAGCAATGAGCAGGCCATTGCAGCCCTGCAAACCTCGGTGAAGGACCTGCACGAGCATCGCCTCAGCGTGGAGTCGGTCACCGACGCGCTGGCCAGCTGTTGCTCCTGGGTGCACGCCCCCGCCCAGCCGCACGTGCTGCGTCTAGCAGGCGTGGCCCACCTCGCCACCGGCGTCACTGGCCGCGCCAACCCTGGCGTTTCGCTGTGGGAGCTGCTGGCAGCGCTGCATCCCACGGCGGCCATCTGCGGAGCCCCCCGCCAGGCCGCCGCCGAGGTGATCAGCCGCCTGGAGGGTCTGGACCGGGGCCGTTACACCGGCCCGGTGGGCTGGTTTGATGCCTCTGGAGCGGCCCAGTTCGCCATCGCGTTGCGGTGTGGCCACCTCGAGGCAAGCCAGAGGTTACGGCTGTTCGCGGGTGCGGGCATCGTGGCTGACTCCGACCCCGCCGCCGAATTGGCTGAGACCACCAGCAAGGTGCAACCCTTGCTGCGCGCCTTGGGCGGCTCCAGGGGTTTGCTGCACTGATTCGCACCGGTGGGCCTGGCTGGCTCCGGGCCTCCTACGATGGAGGCATGTCTGCTGCTTCCACTGCCGTCACGGCTAGCCCCAGCCTGGGCCGCTCCAGTCTGACCATGGCCATCGGCACGTTCGTCTCCCGCATCACCGGTATGGGTCGGGCGATCCTGTTGGTGGCAGCCTTGGGGCGCGGGATTCACGCCGACATTTTCACCATTGCCAACACCATTCCCAATGCGCTATTCACCCTGCTAGCGGGGGGAGTTTTCACTGCGGTTCTGGTGCCGCAAATGGTTCGGGCCCTCGGCCAGGGCGAGCAGGAGGGCCAGGCCTACATCAATCGCATTCTCACCTTGGGTTTGCTTTTTCTTGCTGCAGTAACGGTGATTTTGGTCTTTCTCGCGCCGGTGATTATTTCGCTGGTCATCGATAGCAAGTACCAAACCCCGCAGATGCAACCTCAACGGGAATCCATGGTGGCTTTGGCCCGCTACTGCCTGCCTCAGGTGTTTTTCTACGGCATGTTCGTCCTGGTCAGCCAAGTACAAAATGCCCGGGGTGTTTTCGGCCCCACGATGTGGGCTCCCATCGTCAACAACGTCATCGCGATGAGCATTCTGGGCGGTTATATCGCCTTGTACGGCACACAACACCATCAACCGGCCTACACCACACAGCAGGAGCTCTTGCTGGGGGTCGGGTCCACGCTGGGCATTGTGGCACAAGCGCTGCTGCTGTTGCCCTACTTGCGCGGGTTGGGTCTGCGCTTTCGACCCCGGTTTGATTTCCTGCATACGGGGTTGGGGCACACCGCCAAACTCAGCGCCTGGACCTTGCTGTCGGTGGTGGGGTTGCAGCTGGCGTTTTTCGCGGTGACCAAACTGGCCTCCGCAGGCACCAGCGGGGGTGATGCCTCTGGCACCGGCAACACGGTCTATGCCAGCGCCTATACCTTGATTTTGCTGCCGCATGGAGTGGCCACGGTGTCGCTGGCTACGGCCATCCTGCCGCGTCTGTCGGCCTTTGCTCACCACGGTGACATGCAGCAATTTCGCGACAGCCTTGCCTCCACCCTGCGGTTGTGTCTACTGGTCATCGTGCCCTTCGTGGCGCTGACTCCCCTGATCGCCTACCAAACCTGCAGCCTGATCTACGGATGGGGGGCCACCAATGGCAGTGTGGGCCCGTTCGCGCAGACGTTTGTGCTTTTCGCTCCCGGGCTAGCTTTTTTCACCGCACACTTCATGCTGCTGCGCGGGTTTTATGCCCTGGAGATGAACCGCCAAGCGTGTGTGAGTCAGTTCGTGGCGGCGGGAGGAAACATCGCTCTGGCGTGGGTGTTGACCCGTTCCATCTCCCCCGCACAGACCGCCCCTCGTTTAGCCTTGGCCTACACTGTGGCCTACCTCATTGCGGCAGTCTGGACCTTTCTGTGGCTGCGCGCCCACACCGGGGGCTTGCAGACCCGGCAGCTGGTCGCCTTCGGTATTCGCCTGGTGCTCTGCTGCGTCGTCGCAGTAGCAGCCGCCCTTGCTGCTGGGTGGGCGGTGGACGCTTGGCTGGGGACCCCGGGCTGGCTGCCCCCCTACACCGACTCCGATGCCTTCACCTCTCGCGCCCTGCTGGCTCGCCTGGCCGTGCCCATCCTGAGCCTGTCCGCCATCTGTCTGGCCTTTTTGGGCACCTTCCTGGCCAGCGCTCGACTCATAGGCCTGCACGAGATCGACCCCCTGCTGCGCCTACTCCGGCTGCGCCGAGGGGCCGCAGTAGCTGGTTAGCGCAATGGACGTTAGCGCAATGGCCAAGCCCTACAGGGCGTTGAACTGCGTGGGAGTAATGGCTGGCACGGCCAGTTTTTTATAGTCCCGAACGTTTCTAGTGACGATGTATTGAGCCTGAAAAGTCAGGGCAGCCGCCACCTGGAGGGCATCTTCGAAATCCGGGGTCGGCATAGTCAGAGCTTGTCTCACCATCGCCGCATCCCCTGCAGCAACATCAGTGAAGGCTAAAAGGTCAGCGAGAAAATCACGGGATTTGCCTTTGGTCAGGTAGTCAAAGTTCGACACGGTATGCCAAGCCACGGCTGCTGCCCCCGGATAAGCCTGAGCCCAATCCACCACTTGTGCACTCTGAGCAGCGAAAGGCTCGCGGTTCAGCGCCACGTCGAGAAGAACATTGGTATCGATAAGAATTCTCATATTTACTTTCCCGACAGCCCATGTTTGGCTTGCAAAGCTGTTAACAACTCATCGTGGGGATCGGCTGATTTCGCCTGAACTTTGCCCAACCATTTCTGGGAAAACCTGGGCTGAGGGTGCTCTGAGGCACTGGCACGCCTGACCAACTCCTCAAAAAATGCCGAGAGGTTAGTACGCCGAGCCACTGCCAAAGACTTAGCCTGCGCCACCAGGGTGGGATCCATGGTGATCGTTACACGAGTTTTCATATTCATACTCTAGCGGAAAGTATGAACGCCGTCCATAGCTCTCCATCTAGCGAAAGCCTTACGGTCCTAGGAGGGCGGCGGGAATGACGGCGATGCCGTCATCGCGGCGATACGCCATGGGGCCAGCGGTGATCACGGCAGCATCGGCCAGGTTCTCACCGAGTTGGGTGCGTAACCACCGCAGGTGTTTCACATCGTCATCATCAGCAAAAGCAGTTAGTTTGACCTCCAAAGCCACCACTCGGCCCGCTTTACCCGTGACGATCAAATCCACCTCCTGCTCCCCGTTCTTGGTGCGGGCGTGATACACCCTGCCCTGCGCCGCTTGGGCATAGGTGCGCACGCTCAAGGTCACTAGCGACTCGAACAACAAACCCAGCAGGGAGCCTTCTTGGCGCTGCATTCCTCGATGGGCTGTGGCCGGCAGCCCTGCCAGCAGAGCCTGCTCATCCACGTCTAACAACCAAGCCGCCAACGCCGGATCCGCCAGGTGGTGTTTAGGAGCCACCGTCAGTCGGCTTAACCGGTTATGCGTAGGTAGCCACCCCGGCAACGGGTCCAACAACCACAACTGGGACAGGATTTCCCGATAGGCTGTGGTGGCCTTCCGGGACGGTTTCTCGCCCTGGCCGGGGGTGGCGGCCTCCATGATCGCGGTGTAGGTGGCGCAGGTGCTGGTGGCCGCCGCGTAGGCCGACAACCACTCCCGCAACAGTTGAGGTCGCCGCACGCTGTGGCCCTGCTCGGGGAAGTCATGCTCGATCAGGTTGGTCACGTAGGCACCCAGCTGGACCGACCGCAGCCGGGGAGCCAGCCGGCGAATCCCCGGCAACCCCGAGCCAGTGATTTCTTGCACATAGTCAGGCAGCCGCAGCGGGCACTGGCCGTTGATGGCTGGGCGCGTCCCGGTGAGCAGGCTCGCCAGGCTGACGCTGGGCTGGACGAGATCTCGCTCAGCCAGCGCCAACGGCCGCATCCGCAACCGAACCAACCGCCCTGCGCCCGAATGGGCCGGGTAGATGGTGGGCACCGCGCTACCGGCCAGCAGGAACCTCCCCGGCAGCGCACCGTGATCAACAGCGTGACGCACCACATCCCACACCTGCGGCAAGCGCTGCCACTCATCAAGGAAAAACGTGCCTTCCCCCGTCTCCAGGCGTTCAAGGTTCAATTTCAATGCCTGTCGAACCTCGAAACGGTCCAGGCTGAGCACCGTATCAGACCGTCGAGAGCCGGTGGCAGTCTTTCCCACGCCTCTGGGCCCCTCCAACACCACCGCCGGAATGCCTGCCAACAACTCATCCAACTCATCGTCCACCACCCGATGGTGGTAGTCAGGTCGACCAGATCCACGGGTTTCCATAGCGGCTAAGATACTACAGGACGAGCATCTAGGGTACAGCAGGACAAAGTGTTAGGGTACAACAAGGCAAGAACCGAAGATGCCTCAATCTGGTGAGCCTGCATGTCGCCGATAACGCACCGAGGTGACCACTCCTGCGAAGTCGTGAGTCTTCTCGTGGCCGTCGGGGCGAAACCCCAAGGACTCGTAGAAGGCTCTGGCTCGCACGTTGTCACGTAGCACCCACAGCGTGACGTCGCCATAGCCGGCGTCAGCTAGCGCCACCAACGCAGCGCTCATCAGCTCGCGACCTATGCCGCAACCCCAGAAGCTCGTCGCCACGTAGCAGGCGTCGATTTCGCCGACCTTCGACGGGTCCAGGTCGTCATCCCGGTCAGCAGGCGAGGCGACAATCCAGCCCACGATGCGCGAGTCGACATCCTCGGCGACCAGCTCGGCAACGTTGTCAGCGGATCCCTCGATCATGCGCCGACGCCGGTGTTCAGGATCTGCGGTGTAGCCGTCGAGGAATGCGTCGGACATGATGCCTCGATACGCCAGCCGCCACCCCTCGACACGCACGGCCTCAATCGCTTCAGCGTCCTCCAGTCGCGCCGCTCGGAGGTGCACGACGCTTTCAGCCTGATTCTTCATCACGCCATAGTGCTGCCAGTGGCCGACACATGCCATCCAATGTCGAGACCGGATGCCCATGCCTGGGCAGAACCAGACCCATGACTCGCCAGAACCTCCCCAGCGAAGGCGTGGTGGAGGAGACGTACTCCTCCACATAAGTCCTGTTTTAGCGGCCAGCGGGGACATCACCACTTGACCACTCATGGTTATCACCCGAATAAAGCTCAAGGTCTCGTTAGAGCGGATTTTGCACTGACCATTTCGGCAATCCTCGCGCGTACCTTGCGAGCCATTTTTAAATCTTCTGGAGTAAGCCGACGATTAGGCACTGTGTGTAGTTCTTTGTAGGTCTTTATCGTCAAGGCAGGACTACCAAAGTCGAAACATTCATTACCATGTGACTTCGAGTCAACATAATTGAGGCTTATTCAGGAATCAGAGGATAGGTCTTTTGTCACGGTGACTTTGGCTGGATGATCTTAAGGTACGGCACTGTTTCTAGAAGAATGTTTTTGCTATAAAACAAATCTCTTCTAGAAATGGAGTGCCGTACCGTGTTGTATTCTACAGGACTGACAGATACCGAGTTGGACGACCTGGTGAGTCGCTTGGCTAAGTGTCGTATTACCGCGCAAGAGGAAAAATGGCCTGGCGAGTTTGGGTTACGTAATAGTTTGATCGCCACGTTGAGGTATTTACGAGGCAATCGTCGTCAACATGACATAGCAGAGACGATGGAAACATCCCAGTCCACGATCTCTCGAGCTATTAAAGCGATCACTATTCTGTTAGTGAAAGTGTTAAGAGCATTTTTTCCGACCTTAAAATGGCTTAGTTCGGTCTGTGTTTATATCGTGGATGGCACACTTTTGCCTTGCTGGTCCTACAAAAACCGTCGCTGTCTCTACTCTGGAAAACATAAGAAAACTGGCATGAATGTTCAGGTTGCTGTCACTTTAGAAGGCAGGGTAGCGTGGTTGAGTAAGCCCTATACTGGAAATACTCATGATCTCACAGCAATACGCAATTCCGGTCTTCTTAAAAAAGTAAATCCAAACAATGTTATTGCGGATAAGGGCTACCAGTGAGGCTTATTCAGGAATCAGAGGATAGGTCTTTTGTCACGGTGACTTTGGCTGGATGATCTTAAGGTACGGCACTGTTTCTAGAAGAATGTTTTTGCTATAAAACAAATCTCTTCTAGAAATGGAGTGCCGTACCGTGTTGTATTCTACAGGACTGACAGATACCGAGTTGGACGACCTGGTGAGTCGCTTGGCTAAGTGTCGTATTACCGCGCAAGAGGAAAAATGGCCTGGCGAGTTTGGGTTACGTAATAGTTTGATCGCCACGTTGAGGTATTTACGAGGCAATCGTCGTCAACATGACATAGCAGAGACGATGGAAACATCCCAGTCCACGATCTCTCGAGCTATTAAAGCGATCACTATTCTGTTAGTGAAAGTGTTAAGAGCATTTTTTCCGACCTTAAAATGGCTTAGTTCGGTCTGTGTTTATATCGTGGATGGCACACTTTTGCCTTGCTGGTCCTACAAAAACCGTCGCTGTCTCTACTCTGGAAAACATAAGAAAACTGGCATGAATGTTCAGGTTGCTGTCACTTTAGAAGGCAGGGTAGCGTGGTTGAGTAAGCCCTATACTGGAAATACTCATGATCTCACAGCAATACGCAATTCCGGTCTTCTTGAAAAAGTAAATCCAAACAATGTTATTGCGGATAAGGGCTACCAGTGTGACGAGGGTATTCTCACGCCCATCAAGAAACCTAAGAATGGAGAGTTGACGGAGAACGATAAAGAATTTAA
>JBDIAW010000043.1:0-17248 GCA_039812585.1 Actinomycetota bacterium
TCACCAACTACATCGCCCGATCACTCCTGGAAGCCGGCGGATTCAGACCCCGACTACACCCTCAAACCGGATGAGCCAGAAAAGTTTACGGTCCCTCGTTCAACTCCATCCAGTGACCAAACTTTACCTACATGGGTCCCCGTATTAGTTGCACCCTTAAAAAACTTTATGGTGGTGATTTCACCTGTAACTTTCGGCCGGAATTTCACTCCCACAGTGACTGCCGCAGAATCACTGTAACTCGCAACAGCAGGAACATCACTACTGCTAAACAATGATTCACTGAAAGAGCTGGAGGTAATGGTATTGCCGGTGACAGAATTGATACCAGCTACTCCTGCGTTCACGACGGGAAGCCCTGATCCGAACACCACCAAAGCAAGCAAACCGCAAAGCACACACCCACGCCAGTGGGCAGCGATCCAACCCCGAGGTGGAACTAACGCAGTCACCCTCCGCATAGATGAGGTATCGGTCACTCCTCTAGGGGGCTTAACTTTCAAGCGACCGGGCTATTGCACCACAAACTCGGTGAAATAGACGTCCATGACGTCCTCTTCGTAGAGCTTGGCCACGGTCTCCTTCAGTTCGGCTCGCAGTTCCTCGCGCTTTTTGCCGTCTTCCAGCTCTTTGATGTCCCTGCCCGAGAACATGATGATCGTGGCGTTTAACGCCTTAGAGGCGTCCATTTCTTTAGCCTTGGGCTTTTCGATCCCCTGTAAAGCAATACCGATCTTGAGGAAGTGGCCTTCAGCCAGGTTGATGTGGATAGCGTCTGCTACCAAAACTGCGCCCTCTTTGGGAGCCGGTTTAGCCGCTGCATCACCACCAGGCTTGAGAAAGAAGAATCCGGCGGCGCCCAGGACAATACCTACGACCACTCCGATGATGATGAGCTTCTTCTTGCCGCCTTTTTTCTCCTCAACAACATCTTCCTCTTTGTCCTTCGCCATGCTCATCACGTCCTGTCTGAGTGGGGGCTCGTCTGCCCTTGGATGATCGGTCGAAACTCTGGCGTCCTGTAGACCTGCCAGCCCCTTAACCAGCGGCGATCTTCTTGGCTTCCGCCGCCAGAAGTCCCGCCGCAGCCGGGGGCAAATTGGTTTGAATGATTAACTCCACGCGACGGTTGAGGTCGTTGTAGCGGGGGTTTTCAGGCCCGTAGAGCGGGCGCTGATCGGCATAACCCACTGCAGTGAAACGACGCGCGGCGATATGGTCGTTTTCAGTGAGGTAACGCACCACCGCGCTGGCCCGCGCCGAGGACAGCTCCCATCCACTGGGGTAGAACTTGGTCTGCACCGGCAAGGTATTGGTATGCCCCTCCACGAGCAGCCCATTGGGCGTGCTCTCCAACACCGGAGCGACCGCATCGAGCACCTTCTGGCCACTGATTTGCAGCTCAGCCCGATCCGGGGTAAAGATCACCTTGTCGGTGACGATCGTGACCACCAGGCCTCGCTCGTCGATACGGAACTTGGCCGCGTCAGGAATCCCCTTGCGGTTCAGGGCATCCTGAAGCTTTGTTTTCAGGTTCTCCAAGCGTTTGGCCTCGTTGACTGCAGCCTGCTTGGACAGCAAGTTTTTCTCATCCTGGGCCGACTCGACAGCTTGCTTAATCGAGCCGTCGCTAGGAGGTTTGACCGCAGTAAGCAAATTGAACGCAGGATCTTCTATTCCATCTTTATCCAACACGCCTCTGCCTCCAGCGATCACCCCAGGTGGTCCGCCGAACCCATTGGCCAACCCTGCGGCCAAGGCGTCGAATTTTTCCCGGTTCACCGAGCTGATAGCGAACAGGACGATAAAAAGCGCCATGAGCACCGTGAGCATGTCAGCGTAGGTCACTAACCACCGCTCATGATTTTCATGCTCTTCTTCAGCGTGTTTTTTATGTCTCTTTTTCGAGGCGTGGCTCATCTCAGCTCACCCCTAAGCAGCTTTCTTTTTGGGCTCAGGGGCGGGAGCCCCAATGAAGCTGCGCAACTTTTGCCCCACGACGCGCGGATTGGCACCTGCTTGGATTGCCATGATCCCCTCGACAGCAAGCTCCATTTTCTGCGCCTCCAGTTCGGAGACGCGCTGAGCTTTCTTGGCCAGTGGGAAGTAGATGGCGTTGGCGCTCATGACACCCCAGAGGGTGGCAATGAACGCACCGCCGATCATCTCCCCTAGCTTTTCAGGCTCGCTGAGATTTTCCAATACATGCACCAGCGACATCACTGTCCCGATGATGCCAATGGTGGGGGCGTAAGCACCCATGTCCGTGAGCACCTTATATCCGACCTTGTCACGCGCTTTCTTAGCCGAGATTTCCGCCTCTAGAATCTCGCGTAATTCATCAGGATCTGTGCCATCTATCGCTAGCTCCATCCCTTTACGCAGAAAGGCATCATCAACCTTGCGCGCAGCGTCTTCCAACGCAAGCAGACCTTCGCGACGTGCCTGCTCCGCCAGCTTGACGATTTGGTTCACTGATTCATCAGGCGGAGTCACCCCTCCTAAGAGGGCAGTTTTGGTCGCGCCGATCACTGATGTGGCATCCTTGATCAGACCTCCCGCCACTGCCACACCTAACGTGCCTCCAATAACTAACAGCATCGGTCCGGGCAAGAACATCGAGGTGGGATCTCCACCCTCGATAACGACGGCAACGAAGATCGATGCGAAGGCGATGACCAGCCCCGCAATAGTGGCGAAATCCATCACTGCCCCCGCCCAGGCCGCAACACACGCACGTTGTCATCTTCTGGCTCGACCGGTTGCTCCTGCGGCGGCTCACCGCCGTCTGCGTCCAGGTGCCCATGACGGAACGGCTCGCTGATCAACGCAGTGTCGTTGACCTCCATCAGATGGGAGCGAGCTAATATCGAGGCCCGAAAATCTCGCATCCGCACCAACACCTCGCGCACCGACTCAGCCACCACGTACTTGGTGCCATCGGTCAAGGTCAACACTGTGTCGGGGGTGGCATCCGCCCGCTCGATCAACTCTGCGTTGAGGGCGAACTCACCACCGTTAAGCCGAGTAAGAATGATCACTGCAACCGTCCTTGGGGTTGGGGGCCACCTTTTGCGCCATCCGTGGCTGACATGAGGTTCATCGGAGGGTAAAGAGTGCATCTGTAGAGGTGACTATCCCCAGTACTTCTGAGCAAACTAAACCGCTTGAACTGATGCACACCTAACCGATGGGAGGCGGACGCATCAGCGGCGTTGCCCTGGCACATCTTTCCAGACTGCGAAAGGACCGGTTATGGCATGGGGACGTAAATCCGCGACCACGGAATCTGGCTACACCGAAAATGACCACAAACAAGACGTAGAGGCCATTAGTGAGGTCATGGACGGCATTGCCCATGCGCGTACCCCTGATGAAGTCCTGCTGGCCGCCCTTAATGCCTTTGCCCACACGTTTGGTTGGACCAGTGGCTCTTACTGGGAGAACAATCCGACGAATGGCACTATTCACATGGTGCTCAACAACATTAACGAATACCAAGAATTACAAAAAATTAGCCGTAATGCGACTTTGCGGCCAGGGACAGGGGCCATTGGGAAGGCATGGCAGGACAAACAGGTTGTTTTCACTCCTGATCTGACAAAAATTGATTCCGATGTAGCACGTGCGGCAGTAAAAACGGGGGCAGTGAGTGCTGTTTCTGTACCACTTTTGTGCGGTGGTCCAAACGGCACCGTGAAAGGCTTAATGGTTTTTGCCTCCACCGAGCCCAAAACCGTATCAAAAACCACTATGCAAACACTGCGGGTGCTGGGGCAGTTGGTGATCCACGCTCTCAACCGGGTACGTGATGCCCATTTGCAGGCCGAACGCCAGCGCGAGTCCGCAGCCATCAACACAGTGCTGACCACCGTGATGCGTGCCCGTGATGAGGTTGAGGCCATGGGGATTGCGCTCAACGCGGTGCGTACCGAGTTTGACTGGGAGTACGGCTCGGTGTGGTTGGTGGATAAGGCAGAGCGGGTTCTGCGTTTCCACGTGGAATCCGGTGACGCTGGAGAGGAGTTCCGCCAAGTCACCCGTAGCGCTACCTTCGCTTACGGTGTTGGGGTTGCCGGGCGTACTTGGCAAAAGAAAGACCTTGTCTTTGAACCCGATTTGGGACTAGTCAATGACTGTGTGCGGGCTCCGGCCGCCCAGCGTGCGGGGGTGAAGGCAGGGGTATGTCTACCGATCATGGTGAATGGCGAGATTATCGGGACCGTGGACTTCTTCTCCACACAATCGTTCGAGCTCACCGAGGAGCGAGCCAACGCGCTGCGTAACACCGCTTTTTTAGTTTCCACGGCTATTGAGCGCCATCGCGCAGCTGCTCAGATTTCTTTAGCGGGTAAAGAGTTGATCGCATCAATCACCGAAGTGGAACGAAACGTGGTTCAAGCCTCCACCGTGGCCGCCGACGCTCAGCAGTTGGCCGAGCAGGCTACCGATATTGTGGCCCGGTTGAACAACTCATCCGTCGAAATCGGCAACGTGGTCAAGGTGATCACTGGCATTGCGGAGCAGACCAACCTGTTAGCCCTGAACGCCACCATCGAGGCCGCCCGTGCCGGAGACGCGGGTAAAGGCTTCGCCGTAGTCGCCAACGAGGTCAAAGACCTGGCCCAAGAAACCGCCAAAGCCACCGAGGAAGTGGAATCCAAAGTAGGAGCCATTCAAACTGACGCCGCCGGTGTGGTCCATGCCCTCAACGGAGTGCGAGAAACAGTCGACAAAATCAACGAAGTTCAAAACACCATCAGCGGAGTGCTGGTTGAACAATCTGCCGTCACCCGCAGTGTGCTGGAGCAGACGTAGTGACTAATTGGTCGTTACCGTATAAGAGCTGACTTCCCAATTGTGTGATTGCGGATTTTTGGTTAGCTCCATAT
Organism: Actinomycetota bacterium; assembly: GCA_039812585.1. Taxonomy (GTDB): domain Bacteria; phylum Actinomycetota; class Actinomycetes; order JBDIAW01; family JBDIAW01; genus JBDIAW01. Next base: position 4,893 of record JBDIAW010000043.1, read on the forward strand.
ACAGCACATACGAAGAAGAGCTTTCTTGAGGGTGTGCAGTTATTTCAACCTTACAAGAAATGTATCTTTTCACATTGGTTGGAGGCGGTGCACCATCTTGATTATTGATAGTGACTTGAGTTGACGTGTAACCGTCGCGAGCTACCAACTGATTCCAGCTATTATCTCCCCTTTCGGGCGAGTCGATTCTCAGTTTTGCACGTAAGACAGGATCGGCGAATTGGGCAGCGCGCTTACCCCCATCAGAGGGAGACAGATCAGTTCGCGCATCGACGATATAACTCAATGCACTAAAACTCTTGGCCACTTGCACCGGATTGTTGCGGTCTATGCGGAGGTACTGCTGATCCAGGCCACGAGGGGTCGCCTTGGTGTCGACACTACGAGGAGGTGGAGTCGGCCAGATCGAAGGTGAATCCACACTTGTTGTACTTGTTTGACTATTAGCACTATTATTTTCTGTGGGTGTTATGTTATTGTGTTTAGAACAACTCAAGATAACAAATGCGAGCACAACTAGTAAAGCAAAAAATATGAAGACTTTTTTCATACAAGCCTCCGTACATACCAGCGGGCATAACTTTGCCAATACGATCCGACTTCGGCGATTTGGACAGGCTGGCCTTGCTGGGGGGCGTGAATCATCTTGCCCTCCCCTATATAAAGACCAACGTGATCCGAGTAATTATCGGGCGTATCATATTTAATGAATACAATCATATCACCAGGCTGCATCAGTGCCGTATTTTTGTTAGCACTAGCAAAAGGTACAGGTTTTCCTGAGTTCATCATATCTGTGGTTGTACGCGGAAGGTCAACGCGAGCACCTTGCCAAAAAGCATATTGCATGAGTCCCGAGCAGTCAAAGCCAGCCGACTCATCGCTAGATCCAGTAGGCCCATTCTTACCCCCACCACCCCACACATACGGCTTACCTAATACATTCATAGCGGCTTGAATAACGCCTTTGGCGCTACCAGTTCCACCATATGCTGTGGGAATGCTGTAACGAGTGGTTAATCCCAAGATTTTTGGAACGTATTTTTGAGTTTCTGAAAACGGAGGAATCCCTCCGTAATTAAGTACATTTCCAAAACCTGCGTTATAGCCCGCTAAGGCAAGTGCCGTGACATCACCGGGTATCTTGCTTGCCTTGATTTGGCTCACTAAATCACACATGTAATGGCCTTGCGCCATAATTGCATCCGGTGGGTCAAAGACTGAAACACCATTACCATTAACATCTTTCCCATAGCTCGCCCAGGTTCCCGGCATGAATTGGGTTAACCCCTGAGCTCCAGCGCTGGACGTGGCTTGGGGGTTCCAGTTGCTCTCTGCTTCGATTTGAGCGGCAATAATGGGAGGTGGCACTTCCGGGCATAATGAACCCGCCTTTTCAATCCACGGCGCCCAAGCGGGTTGTGGAACTCTTGAACCGTCTAAAGCTCCATACTGTCCGCCGCCTGAACCCCCGCCCATTCCGCCTGCGAACATCGCAATTCCTAGCATTAAAGGTCCACAACTGACAGCCATCAAACCAACGATGACTGCAATCCAGACCTTTTTGCCGCCCACAAGGCCTCCTCAAGATTCCAAAGCGACGACAGCACTCCACACTGTTACTGACACCGCTACAAGGGGTGGTAGTAGGGAAAGACACGTCAGTAACAATTTTAGGCCCCCACCGTCTGCTCCGAGCCCTCTTCAGATAAAGAGCCCCTGGCAACTCCCCGGAGTCATTGGCCACGCCAGGCAAAATGGTCAGGTGACTATAGAGACACCAGCTTCGATCCACACCCGCCTGTCCCCCCTGCGCGCCAATGCCTTTCCTCCGGACTCCACCCCCCAACAGCGCAGGGTGCTGCTCACGCTGTCCGTCCTCGTCCTGATGGCGATCGCTCGAGGGGCTTGGGAGCTTCGCAACCTGAGTATTCAAGACTTCTTCGTCTACTACCGGGCCGGAAAGGACTTACTGGCTGGGGACACCATTTATGCCCAACAACCAGGAGCTTTGCCCTACACCTACCCCCCGCTGGTGAGCATGGTCATGGTACCGCTGACGTGGATTCCCCGTCCCTGGGTGGCAGCGTTGGTGGTGGCGGGTAGCGCCGCGCTGTGCGTGTGGCTGATGCGGCGGTTATTCAAAGCGTATGGATGGTTAGTGGTTCTCATTGCCCTGTGCAGCGCCCCCATGATGCGCTCGATCTACCTCGGGCAAATCAACCCACTGGTGTTCACCTTATTACTGGCTGATCACCTGTGGTTACCGGCGCGGTGGCGCGGTTACGCCTCAGGGGTGGCCGCCGGCCTGAAGGTGACCCCAGCGTTTATGGGGTTGGCCTTCCTACTGCGGCGCGACTGGCGTGCCGTGCTCCAGATGGGGGTGGGTTTTTCCGTCACCTTGGCGCTGACCTGGCTGATCACTCCAGACGACTCTTGGCAGTATTGGCGCTATCTCCTCTGGGACCCCACCCGTGTGGGAGGGATCTCCTACCTCGATAACCAAAGTTTCACCGGGGCGCTGTGGCGTTTGGCAGGAGAGAACAAGCCTGCCTCTTGGCTGGTGCTGGGGCTCAGCGCAATCGCGGTGGCCCTGTGCATTGTGGCCGGGTGGCGACGGTGGGTTCACCATCACGACGCCCTCGCGGTCACCACCGCCGTGGGGTTAACCTCGCTGCTGATCTCCCCCATTTCGTGGAGCCATCACTGGGTGTGGCTGCTGACTCTGGCAGCGGTGTTGCTGCGGGAGAAGCGGTTTGGCGCCGCCCTGATGGTGATGGCCATCACCATGGTGGAACCGTTGTTTTTGCAGTTCCCCTACCACCATCTCCCTGAGGGTTGGGCGATACTGGCGGTGTTCACCTGCGGGTTTACTGCGGCGGCGTTGGCAGGTTTGGGCTACTTGGCGTTGAGCCAGCCGCCAACGCATCAGCCAGAACCGGAGCAACCTGCCTCATCCACTGCTGCTGTTGGGCAACCGCCCGCGCATCCCGAGCCCGAGCCGACTGCGCACTGACCAAGGCGGCCGCATCAGCCACCCTCAGGTGATCCACTCGAGGACGTACCGGGCCGCGTGTGGAATGCACCACCACGCTGGCCAGGCCCAGCCGACGCTGGAGTGGACCCTGCCGAACCCCTACGGCCTGCATGCGCTCGTGCGCCACGATCCGCAGATATCGTCGCAGCCGACCCGACCGGGCGAGCACACACCGATCAGTCACCATCACCCCCCGCCTGCTCCACGTTACGGGGGCCAACCACCGTGCCTGGGTGGGGGCGACCACGAATCCATCGGTGCTCCCATCCCCTGTACGTCCCAGCAGCCCCGCGCGCAGCACCTCGCGGGGGTCGGGCACTCCCACATCTGGGAGCACCAAACTGATCACTAAAGCTACCTGTTCGATCGTGGCCACGGGCACGAGCAGGGTTTGGACGGCGGATAACTGATCGGTAGTGACATTGTTCGCGTACCCCGCCACATTCATCTTGATCATCCACCAGCCGCGACCCTTCCACAGCAAAGGTTGGCTAATCTCCAACGCCTGCACCCTGCCCGGAGGCACTGTCTGGCTGCGTCGCTCCAACAGCCCGTGGCGTAGGCGGATCCCGTCTGGAGAGGTGGCCACGGTGAACCCGAAGTGGGAGTTAAAGCTCGCCCACACCACCGTGGCCGTCGTGAACAGCCCCGGCAGCAGCGCCAGCAACACCGTCGCACTGCCAACCACGAGGGAGGTCACCATCGCGCCCACCACCCACAACGCAGCCATGAGCGTACCGGTGCTGTGCAGTCCGGCGGCCACCATCGTGCCGGTAGATAACTCATACACCTGGTGCTGAGGAGCCTCCGGCGCCTCCTGCTCCCCCGCCTGCCCATCGGTCAGGCTCAGGCCAGCAGCCTGCGCGAGTAACACACGGCGCAAGCGTTGGGCATTGGCATCGGAGAGATAAGCGAGGCGAAAATCACCACCGGTGCCACCGGCTACTTCCAGACGCAGCTCACTGAGCCCCACGATCCGGCCCAGCAACGGTTGCACCACATCAACAGCTTGGAGCCGATCCAGAGGGGCCTGGCGGGTCTGGCGAAACAGAATCCCTTTGCGGTGCTGAATCACCGCCTCACCCAGGCGGTAGGCAGTAGTCCACCAGCTCAAGCAGGCCAGCACCACGATGGCCAATACCACCGCTGCCATGACCGCGAAGGCAGGCAAAACCTTGGCGGGCGAATGGGACAGATCCAGCGAGCCCCCCAACACACTGTGGCTCACCACCGCTATCACACCCAGCAGATAGGTCCAGCCTTTGATCAAGGGGGTGAGTTTGTGCATACGCTGCCAACCGCCGGCATCGGCCTGACCCTGCTGGCCGGAGGACTGCCAGCCAGCAACCTCCTCAGTGCTGGTAGAACTCACAGCCCCACCAGCTTCGCCTCACCCAAACTGGCCAACCGCTCCCGCAACCTGGCGGCCTCCGGCGCCCCTAATCCGGGGATTGAGGCATCGACTCCTGGTGCGGCGGTATGCAACTGCACGGTTGCCAGCTTCACCATCCGCTCCACCGGCCCGGCTTGCACATCGACATACTGCATGCGACCGTAGGGCACCACTGTGAGTTTGCGAAACATCACTCCCCGTCGCACGAGGAAGTCTTCGTGGCGCTCGGCATAAGCCAGCGCCGCCACCTGGCGGTGGATCAGCCACATCCCCCACGCCAGGGTGAGTGGGAGCAGGACGGCAACGACGACCCACATCCATCGGTGGGCCAACAGCGCTGCGACGAGCAGACAGCTGGCAGCACAGGGCAGCCAACAGCAAGCGAAAACTATCCAGCGCACGGTGCGTAGCCCTCGACTGACCGGTGTCCAGGTCACATCGTGGGGGTTGAACAACTCGTGCATGTTCTCGGGGTCATGGCCTGGTTCGGACGATAGGTCATGGCTCAGAGTGGGTGGGATCGTCACAAGGACCTATTTTTCCACGTCAGCTCACGCAGTGAGCGCCTATGAGTACAACTTTCCAGGCTCGGGGTGGCCAACCAGCTCAGAAACAGTGACCAGGGTGTAGCCCTGCTCCTGGAGTTTGGGCACGAGGGTAGCCATGGCCTCCACCGTCCAGGTGTGGGTGTCGTGGAACAACATGATCGCGTTGCGCCTGGCCCGCTTCAGGGTGAGGTCAATGATGGTCTGCTTATCGCGGTTGACCCAATCAGAGGGGCTGTCGGTCCATATCACCACCGCCAACCCCAGCTGAGCGCATATCGCATCGCTGGCTTTGTTGCGTCCGGCATACGGAGGGCGCATCACCGTGGGGTTGACTCCAGTCATGGAACGTAGACGCTCTTGAGTATCACTGAGCTGGAAGCGCACCTGATCAGAGGAAATTGAGTTGAGCATCTTGTGATCAGTGGTGTGATTACCGATCTCGAACCCTTGATCAAAGGCACTGCGCACGGTTTGTGGGTGCAGCGAGGCGGCTTGACCCAGCATGAAGAGCGTCGCCCTTGCCTGATGCGTAGTGAACGTGGTCAACAGCTGGGGGGTGAGAGCTGAGGGGCCGTCATCGAAAGTTAACGCTAGGCATTTGGCGACCGCACAGTCCACCGCAGGTGCCTGCGGTGGTTGGGCTGGGCGCGATTGAGCGGCCGGCGGGGTGGAGCTGGACGATCCAGAGGAGGCAGCCCCATCGGTGGCCTGCACCTGGGAGGCACTGCGCCCACACCCGACCAAACCAGCCGTCAGCATCAGAGCGCCCACCACCGCAGACAACAGCCGGGCGCGCGGGTTGGTCGGCAAGGACACCATGGGCACCTTCGTAGAGGAGACGGGTCGGCAGAGGCAGCGCAGACTTCTTGTCGGTCGCCCACTATGCAGGACTGAGGCACTTGGCGGAGCAGATACAGCAACAGGGGCGCATTTGGTCCCTTCAGACCAACGACGCCCCTGATGCGCTTACCGCTTGATGTTGATCAGGTCGTTGAGGATCTCGTCGCTGGTGGTAATCACCCGGCTGTTGGCCTGGAAACCGCGTTGGGCAACGATGAGGTTGGTGAACTCCGAGGCAAGGTCAACGTTGGACATCTCCAAGTTGCCACTGGAGAGCATGCCTCGACCTCCCGCGCCAGCTGTTCCGGTTTGTGGCAGGCCAGAGTTCACGGTCTCCCGGTAGAACGACCCACCAACCTTCTCCAACCCCGGAGGGTTGTTGAAGCTGGTCAGTGACACCTGCCCCAGGGTTTGCTTCAAACCGTTGGAGAACACCCCCACAATGGTTCCGTCGTTACCCAAAGTGAACGCTTGCAGGGATCCCATGGACGAACCGTTTTGTTGGGTGGCAGCAAAGGTATTGGACCCACCGAACTGGGTCAGACCGGTCACGTCCACATCTATCGCCCCCCAGCTGGCAGTTGCCGTCACCGGAGAGGCACTGGTCAGCAGCCCCGTTGAGGAGTCAAAGGTCACCGAGGTGCTCAGGTAGGAGGTGGCACCCTCGAGTACATCCAAGGTCCAGTCGTTAGCAGCGGCCTTGGTCAGACGGTAGGTCACCGTGTGCTCCGTGCCTTGCGCGTCGTACATCTTCATGCTGCTGGAGATCACTGTGCCGGTGGGGTCGTTGGCCGGCAAATTGCCCCCAATGGTGGAGGTAGTGGTGGGTTGGGGCTCCAGCAGGGTGCCCACGGGCAGGCGTAGATCGCCGACAGGAGAGTTGACATCCACCACACCGTTGGTGGCAGTCCACCCCTGCACCTTGGCGCCGGAGTTAGTCACCAGCCATCCGTTGGCATCAAAGTTGAACGCCCCTGAGCGGGTGTAGAGGGTCTGCCCCGCCTGGCGCACAGAGAAGAACCCATCTCCCTGAATCATGAGGTCGGTCGAGCGGCCGGTGGTTTGGGCTGCCCCCTGACTGAAGTTGGTCGTGATCGCCCCCAGGCGCACCCCCAGGCCGACCTGGGCAGGGTTGGTGCCTCCCTGGTTGGTGCGCGGGTCAGGCGCCCCGGCTCCACGCAACATTTGGCTCAAGGTGTCCTCGAAGACCACCCCGCTGGACTTGAAGCCGGCAGTGTTGACGTTGGCAATGTTGTTGCCCACCGTGTCCATCATGGTCTGGTGTTGGCGCAGACCAGAAATACCGGAGTAAAGGGAACGCAGCACAGGAGCTCCTACGGCAGGGCAAGCGAAGCGCGCCAGCGTGCGCGCAGGAAGATCGCTTGGTTGTTATGAGCCCGTCCGTAGGCATGGTGTCATCCGTGATCTGGATATCGGAGCCCCCCGCCAGCGACTTGAGGGGTGCTTCAAAGACAAATCGCGGTGAGCCGGTGGCAATGTGCGCCGGTCAGCCGATCTAAGACTTGCGGCCACGTACGTACCGGCCCGTAACGGGGGCTCTGCTACGAACCCGCCGTAAGCACCAGGGAGCCACTTAGGTCTGAATCGCAGGTTTATCCCTCTGAGGGTCGGCAGGACGCCTAGCCTGGGATCATGAGTGATTTAGGACGCGCCAGGCCGGTGAACCACCGATCCATTGTGATCATTTCCCTCCTCGTCGGGGTGAGTGCTTTAGTCGCCGGGGTGATCCTTGGGCCTCCCGCGCCGAATAAACAGCAGGCTGGCACCGTGGCGACCGCCACGCAGAGCCCCTTGCCTAGCACCTCCTTGGGGCCCACGGTGCCCCCCACGCTTCCGCTGACGGGACCCCCCGCGCCCACCAGCACGTCGACCAGCCCATCCTCCACGATCGCGAGCACAAAGAGCAGTTCCGCCTCCCCGGCAGCCTCGCGCACCAGCACCCCCTCCTGCACCTCCGGCAGCTCCGGGCCGCTGCGGCAGGACCGGGAGTTTATGGGGATCTCCACTGGGGTACCGGTGACGTTCAGTGTGAGCCTGCCCCAGGACTACTACACCTCCTGCACCACCTATCCAGTGATGTATTCATTGCATGGAAAGGAAGACTCGAACCGAAGCTTTTTAAAGGCGGCGACCAGCATTCGCCAAGCAGTGGAGGACAAGGTGCTGACCGATGTAGTCATTGTGACGCCTGATAGCTATATTGACGGGCGTTGGGAGAATGGTGCCAAAGGCCCAGCGGAGGATAACTTTATTAAGGAGTTGATTCCCTACATCGAGAAGAATTACCGTATCAAGCCGGGAGCAAAAAATCGTTTGCTGACAGGGTTTTCTATGGGTGGCCATGGGGCGTTTCGCTTTGCCGTGAAATACCCAGACATGTTTGCTGGAACCTACTCCGTGGACGGCGCTTTTGTCGGCGCAGACACCTACCTGCCCTACGCAGAAGCAACGAAGGCAGCCCACACCCGCATTTACACCGTGGGGGGGCAAAAGTGCGGATATCGAGTACAACCAGTGGTGGAAGCCTTTCGCTCCCAAGGTGTGGACATCCCCTACACCTACTTCGATATAGAGCACGAATACACCCTGTTTATCGATCAGGATAAAGCCAACGGGTGGCCGGCCATGAAATTTCTGCAGGCCAGCCTCGGCGGCTGAGGGCTAACCTGAGCAGGTGATGCGGTTTCTGGTAGCACCCCGGCAACTGATGCTGCATGTCCTCATGCTGGTCTTGGTGGCAGCGATGACGTGGCTGTGCCTCTGGCAGTTAGGCAAAGCGCAGCATCCACACCAAGCACCCTCTGGGCAACCATCAGTGAGCGTGCAGTCGGTGAGCCAACCGGGCCAGCTCTCCCCGGAGGCGTTCAACAGACCAATCACCGCCGAAGGCGTCTATCTGCCCGCCCAGACCGTGCTTATCCCCGATCGCATGCTGCACGGTCGCTCAGGTTCCTGGGTACTCACTCCTTTGCGCCTACCTGATGGCAGCGTGCTTGCCGTCGTGCGCGGCTGGAGCGACCAGTCGATAACGACTGGGGAAGTTCCAGTATCCGTGCAGCTCAGCGGGCATTTTTTACCCCCGGAGCAAGCGCCAGCCCGACCTTCAGCCCGACCGGGAGAGGTGGCGACGGTTGATCTAGCGGCCCTCTCCCCGCTCTGGGGTAACCCGGCGCTGCACGAGGGCTACCTGCTGGCCTCCTCCGAACATCCACCACCCACAGATCTGGCCGGGGTGAGTCTGACCCGCATCCCCGCCTCCAACGCCGAGACCTCCGATACCGGCGCGCCCTTCAGCAACGCCGCCTATGCCCTGCAATGGTTGGCTTTCAGCGCATTCGTGGTGTTTCTGTGGTGGCGCATCCTGCGCGATGGATGGAGACGACAAGCAATATCCGCCGAAGCTGGGGTAGACATCCCTTTTGCAAAGGCCAAAGAGGTATCGGAATAGGGCCTGAGACCCACTCATCCCTGACGCTCACCGTGACTGGATGAAACCCTTTTAAGCGTGGGGCTTGAAGGGGCCTCGTTCGTGACCGCAAGGACTCGCCGCCATCATCCTGCGACGATAGCCAGCAGCTCCAGTCAGGGGTAGGTCGGTGCGACAGTGGCTCACCAGGTCTGTCGGAGGTGCGAAGTTGCCTCGCCTCAAGTGAGATGGTGCAGATAGGTCCCGGCAAGGGTCGACCTGGCTCAGCGGTTTCTGCGCATATGAAGCAGCATCGTTGAGACATCGTCTTGCCTGGATGTCGTCAGGAAAAACTCGGGACGTATATCCAACAAGCACTGAGGCATCTGGGCCAAAATAACGTCGAGTAGCTATAAATCCATTACTGGCGAGTTTCTGAGTGACCCCGTCAATCTCCCCAGAGCTTAGAGCAGTGCGAGGTATTGCCACCCACCAACTGTACGTGGGTGGGGCCTGTTCATTGAAGAGCTGAAGTTCAGGGCGTGCTATTTCAGCTGATCCTCGCGTGAGGCGTTCGGGACATAAAGTCTGCAAAGTGCTACGAACTGTTTGTGTCATGACCTGAGCTGCTAACGCACCCTCCGTTAATTCTGGATGGGCAACATAGAGATGAGCCGCTTGGTAACCTACTTTTGGCATCAAAGAACCAGCTGGGAGGGTTCCCAACCCTAAGTTCACCCATTGACTGGTCCAAAACTGTTGATGAAGTAATTCTCTCAAGACGGTAGCGTGAAGCTGCTCAATCTCCCGCTGGATGCTCGCGGATGCCTTAGGCATGTCTTGCAAATCCAGTTGAAGAAAAACAGTGATTGGAAATGCAGGCGCGACCCCACTCCTACTCCACTTCATGACTGACCTCCCCATGCGTACATCGTTTCATCGTGAGAAATGTGTCGAGAGGAGAGCAAGAAAATCCTCTTGTCAATACCCCTGCGCCCCGGAAAATCGGGGCTTCATGGCTGAATAAACCCCTGGCTGAACCTCAATGATCACACGCAGTGAATTACCCTCAGCGCATCGTGGGGCCCGTAGCCGTTAAGGCCGGCCTTCATTGCCCCTGCGTGGCAAGCTGTCACCGTGACCGATGTTGCTCCTGATTGTGACCGGTACTGCAGCCTGATCGGCCCTCTCCTGCGCTACCGCATCGCGGCATGGGTGGTGGGGTGTATCTTGATCACCCTGATTTTTGTGGCGATGCCGCTGAAATACCTCGCCGACAGGCCCCTGCTGGTGGAAACCATCGGCCCGATCCACGGCTTCGCCTACATGGCGTACCTCGTGGTGGTCTACCTGCTCAGTAGCGCAGCCCGCTGGTCGTGGCGACGCACCATCGCGGTGATGCTAGCCGGAACTGTGCCCCTGCTCTCTTTCTGGGTAGAGCATCGCGTCACCGCCCAGGTGCGGCACCTCTGAGCACCCTTGCCAAAAAGCTAGCGATGATGCTAGCATTGCCGGGCAATATGCTAGCATCATCCGTACTAACTGCCCGCGATACCTCGCGCCATTCCTGCCCAAGGAGGGGAATATGCCGACCATTACCATTCGCCACCTCAGCACCACCTGCCATCAACGGTTGCGGGAACGCGCTGCGGAAAACGGGCACTCCATGGAGGCCGAAGCACGTCTCATCCTCGACGATGCGGTGGCTCCACCAGCCCGTACGCTCACTCAAGCGCTGATGGAGTTCGGCCTAGCCAACGGCGGAATTACCCTCGATCTGCCTGCGCGAACAGACAGCCCCCAAGGTGCCACCTTCTGATGATCATTCTCGATACCAATGTCATTGCCGAGGCGATGAAAGCAACTCAGGCCGACCCCAAGGTGTGGCGCTGGCTGCAAAGGCTTCAACAACCCACCTGGATCACCGCCATGAGTGTGTCGGAAATCCTGTTTGGGATTCGCCGTCTGCCAGCAGGGCAGCGCCGCAATAGTCTTGACCAGCAAGGTCGTCTGATTCTGAAGGAATTCCGAGACAGCATTGCGACCTTCGACGCCGATGCGGCTTATGCCCACGCAGACCTACTGGTCACGGCACAGAAAAAGGGACGCAGCATCTCCACAGTTGATTCCCAGATTGCCGCCGTGTGTCTGGTGCGGGGAGCCACATTGGCGACCCGAAACACCAAGGATTTTGCGCACACAGGCGTCTCGCTGATCGACCCCTGGAAAGGGTGATCGAGGGCGCTGGACGCTACAGCGCCGGGCATCAAACAGCAACCCCGCCCGCTACCGCAGGGCGGCGAGGCGATCGAACATACCGCCTAGGCGCTGCAGGTAGCGCTGGGGCTGGCATCGGGCGTCCAGCTCCTGCTGCGGCAACGTGATCCCGCGCGTGGCTGCCTCCTCGCGCAAGGTTTCGCGTAACGGCTGCCCGGTCTGCCAGGTCTGCATCGCCGCCTCCTGCACCAAGGCGTAGGCGTCCTCACGCGATAAGCCTTCCTGCACCAGCACCAACAAGGCCGAGGAGCTATACACCAGCCCGCCGGTGGACTCCAGGTTGGCGCGCATCCGCTGCTGATCCACCACCAACCCCTGCATGAGGCGGGTGGTCAAATGCAGCAGGTAGTCGGTGGCAATCGCCGCGTCGGGTAGGGCCACCCGCTCGGTGGAGCTGTGGCTGATGTCACGCTCGTGCCAGAGCACCATGCCCTCCATGACCGGCACAATCTGGGCGCGCACGATGCGAGCCAAGCCGCAGATGCGCTCGGAGAGGATGGGGTTCTTCTTGTGCGGCATCGCCGAGGAGCCCTTCTGCCCCTTGCCGAAGGGCTCGCACAACTCCCGCACTTCACTGCGCTGCCCGTGGCGGACCTCCACAGCAATCGCCTCGCACAGGGTGGCGATACCGGCAAGGGCACTGACCCACGCGGCGATCCCGTCGCGCAGTACCACCTGGGTGGCCACATCAGCAGGGCGAAGTCCCAGCTCGCGGGCCACCTTCTGCTCCACGCTGGGGTCGAGGTTGGCATAAGTCCCCACCGCTCCGCTGAGCTTGGCTACAGCCACCCCCTCGCGAGCGGCCCGCAGGCGGTCGCGGCAGCGGGCCAGACC
>JBDIAW010000044.1:0-16015 GCA_039812585.1 Actinomycetota bacterium
CCATCCCATTAACCCTCTGCTTGTCCAGCCGTGCCAGTCCTCCCGGAGGACATCGACACCCAAACAGGCCAGCTTGACTTCCACCCGCAGGCCTACGGGTGGGAGTCAAAAGCAGCAGAGTGAGTGAAACGCAGGTGCAGATCATCCATTGCGTCGAGCAGGCCGCTCACGCCGTACACCTGGCTGCGGGTGCGGGTGGTCAAGGGCCGGATCGACTCAAACTGGGCATGGGTCAGTGCTGCCTGCGTCAGGGAAGGCAGCACTGGCGCTGAGTGAACCGCCATTCACCTGTGGGGTTCATCGTGGTCACCCCCCGGAATAACGGGAGGTTTGGGCCGAGGGAGGAGGCTGCTCGTCTGGTTCGTCGAGCAGCGGGTCCAACTCCTCGACGGCGTCGGCGACTTGGTCGGCGGCTTGCTCCACAATCTGCTCGGCACGCTGCAGGCGTTGATCCATCTGCTCGGCCAGTTCCCGCAGCTCCCCGCGCAGGAAATCACGGGTAGCGACCTCTCCCAGGGCGATGCGCAGGGCGGCCACCTCGCGGGCCAGAAACTCCATGTCGGCCCGGCCTCGAGCATTCTGCTCCCGATCTTGTTCGAGGTTGACCCGGTCGCGGTCGTCCTGGCGGTTCTGCGCCAGCAAGATCAACGGAGCTGCATAGGAGGCCTGCAGCGACAGCAGCAGGGTCAAAAAAGTGAACGTATAGGGGTCGAAACGCCAATCCGTCGGAGCCAAGGTGTTCCACACCAACCACAAAACAATGAAGGCAGTCATATAGATCAAAAACCGCCCGGTGCCTAGGAAGCGGGCGATCGACTCTGAGGCGCGCCCGAAGGCCTCCGCGTCGTAGGTGGGGCGGCGCACCGTGACCCGGCGCACCTGGCGCGGTTGATCCGCACGCACAGGGGCGGAGGACCGTCGCCGCCCCGTGATCTTGTTGATGGGGTTGGAGCTAGCCACGAGCACCTGCCTGAGCCCCGGCTGTCGGGCTGCCGGCACCCCCACGGGAGCGCCCCGACTGGCTGGTGTGAGCGGCGCGCCAATCATCGGGCAACAGGTGGTCTAGGACATCGTCGACGGTGACCACGCCCAGCAGCCGGTCTTGCGCATCCACCACCGGCACAGCCAGCAGGTTGTAGGTGGCCAGGTAGCTGGTCACTGTGCGCAACGAGGCATCGGGACGCAAGGGCTCCAAGTCCAGGTCCAACGCCTCGGACACCAAGCTGGAGGGAGGCTCGCGCAGCAGCCGTTGCATGTGAACCGTGCCGATAAACGCCCCGGTGGGAGGCTCCAAAGGGCTGCGGCACACGAACACGGTGGCAGCGGTGGCTGCTGAGAGCTCCGGTTCGCGCACCCGCGCTAACGCCTGCGCCACTGTGGCATCCGGGGGCAGAATCACCGGTTCAGTGGTCATCATGCCCCCCGCCGTGTTGCGGGCGTAGCTGAGTAAACGGCGCAGAGCGGCAGCATCGCCGGGTTCGCGTTCGTTGAGCAGGGTCAGCAGATGATTGGTCTGCTCGGGGGGCATCTCGGCCAGCAGGTCCACTGCGTCATCAGGAGCCATCGCCTGCAGCACATCGACCGCGCGTTCGTCACCCAGCGCGGCGAAAATCTCCAGCTGCACGCGTTCGGGCAGTTCCTCTAGCACGTCAGCCAGCCGCTCATCATCCAGCTCACTTGCCACCTCACTGCGGCGTTTGGCAGTCAGCTCGTGCAGCACATGCGCCAAATCGGCGGGGTGTAAAGCCTCGAAGGTGGCCAGCAGGTTGGCCGCGCCCTGCCCCTCCTCGGGCAGACTAAACCCGGTGACCGCGTCGATGTCCACGGTCAGGCTCTCTCCATAGCGGCGCAAACCTCGCCCGGGGCGGGTGACGAACACTTTGGACAGCACCCAATCGCCGCTTCGGGTTTTCTCCATCGCCACATCAGTAACAATCACGGGGCTGGTGTCCTCCACCAGGGTGACGCGACGGTCGAGCATGTCGGCCAACACCAACGTTTCGCTGGTCCTTTGCTGAAATTTGCGTACATTGAGAAGGCCGGAAGTGATCACCTGGCCGACATCGACGTTGGTGAGGCGCTCCATCGGCACAAAGACCCGCCGCCGACCCAAGACCTCCACGACGAACCCCAGGACTCGTGGCGCTTGGCGACCGAGGCGTAACGCAACGACAATGTCTCGGACCTTGCCGACGGTATCGCCGTTGGGATCGAGCACATGGCTGCCCGCCAGACGGGCGAGATAAACGCGATGGGGTGCACTCACGTGCCCAGGGTAGCTAGCGTATCTAGAAGTGGGTCGAGTCAACGGCCCGTGTCGTGCGGGATCTGACGCACCACGGTGACCCGGAGGCGACCCTCGGGGCACGTCATGACGCATCTGGGGGACTTTGCGCTTATGAGTCGTCACGCATCTGGCAAGTCATCGGGTTCGGCGCGTTCGACCCGCATGACCCGTTCAACAGGCTCGGGAGGTCGCCGTCGCGCCGCGCCCGAACCTGCCTGGAAACAGGCCTTGGGAGGGATTCTTCCCTCCCGTACCCCCAGGCCCACCGGCATCACCATCCCTCCCCCGGCTCACCTTGACTCTCGTAGCGACGAGCTTTACGACCAGCAAGGCTCCTGGCCTTCGGAGTACGAGCAGCAGGGCTATGACGGCTACCAGGGTTATGGGTCGGGGTATGGCCAACCTGGCTACGACCAACCTGGTTACGAGCAGCCCCACTACGAGCAGCAGTATCACCGTGGCACCACCACGCCGGGCTACTCCGCTGCGGCGAGTAGCTACCATCCAGCGTGGTCACAGCAGGCCAGCACCCAGCAGCTCCAGGGCGAAAGCACCCCCCGCCGCACCGCCGCCAAAGGACCAACCCGCGCTGAGGGCTCCCGCCAACGTGCCGCAACCGTGCTGGGGTCGTCGCGCCGCACCCGCCGCACCCTGCCTGGACGGCGGTGGTTAACCAGCGCAAGCCCCCTCACGTTGGTTACCGCTGCCGTGGTGCTGGTGGCGCTGTTGCTGGGAGGCTTCCTGCTGTGGCGAGGAGGGGGGCCAGACACCACCCAGGCCGCCCCCATGGATCCAGCGGTGGAGGGGCAACCTAACGGTGTGGAGTCCCTAACAGCCGATCTCATTGCCGCCAAGGCGCTGGAGGCCTCCAAGAAAGCCGGTTCGGTGCGGATGCGCTTTGACGAGGTCAAGGAAAGCTCCACCTACACCGTCGACGTGCGCATGGTGGGCACCCAGGGCCAGGGCAGCGTGGTGCGTAACGGGGTCTCCTTTGAGTTCCTGCGCATCGATGGCCGGGTCTTCATCAAAGGCAGCGAAGCGTTTAACAAGCAAACCTTTGGCAGCGACCAATGGGCCAAGGTGTGGGCCAACTATTGGCTGGTCTCTGACGCTAAGGTGGCGGGACCGGCGATGGTGGCCGATTTCGCCGACTTTGGTTTTCTCACCACTCGGACCCTGCCCATGACCGCACCCCTGACCAAGGGCAAGATTGCCACGATCGACGGGCGTCCGGCCATTGAGGTGCGCGACGCCACCAAGGTGATCTACGTGGCCACGCGCGGTGAGCCCTACGTGCTGGGTGTGGACATGCTCGGCGGCGACCGAGAGAAGTACCGCTTCAGTCAGTGGGGCCAAACCGTGCAGGTGCAGGAGCCCCCAGCTGACAAGCAGTTCGACATGTCGAAGGCCGCCGCCGACAGCTCCGTCAAGCCTGGCCCGCCGGCGGCCCCCAGCCCCAGCAAGTCCTCCCGCTAAACGCCCGTTCACGTTACTAAGCTCAGTTCCTATGACGATGATGGGTCGCTGGGTGGTCGGTGGGGTGTTGGTCGTCGCGCTGGCGTTGGTGGCGGGTTGTTCGGGCTCCGGGGGCACGGCTGTCTCAGGGCGGCGGGGGCTGGACCAGCAGACCCCCACCTCCACGGTGCGCACGGTCAGCCTCGACGCACAGGACGCGGGAGCCGACGCCGCCACCTCCCAGCCCACCGATCCGGTGCCTACCGACCCGGCCCTAGCCAAGGAGGCGCTGACCAAGGCGGTGGACGATGCTTGGTCGGTGCACGTCGAGGGCAGCGTGCGCACCTCTGCGGGGACTTCGACGCTGACAGCCAGCGTCCACAAGAAGGGGGGCTTTGGTGTGGTGGAAGGCCCGCAGGAGCCCACCGTGGCGGGTCCCGCAGTGCGCGTGGAGTTTGTGCGGGTGGATTCAGATTTCTACCTGCGCAGCGACTCCCCAGTGGCTTACCAACGCCTCGTGCCCGCCTCAGAGATACCCGCCACACTGGGGCGCTGGGTGCAGGTGCGCACCGCTGACCCTCGGATGCGCAGCCTCAGCGACTTCACCTCCCTGCCCACCATCGTGGGCTGGGCGCAGGGAATCTCCCTAGGCCAGTATCAGGTGCAACCTAACGGTCTGGTGGTGTGGACCAACCCCATCACCTCCGCCCAGGTGGCGCTGCCCCCGACCGGCCCAGCGCTTCCCGCCTGGGTGCGTCGTGATGATCCTTCAGTGCAGGCCAGCCTGACGTACAGCGCTTGGAACCAGCCGGTGCAGGTCCACGTCCCTTCCCTGGACAGCGTGACCCGCCTAGCCACCCCGACGCAGTAGCCGCAGGCCCCTGCAGCGAGGTTGACGTTTGTGCGGTTTTAGCGGCGCTTGCGCGCGCTAAAACCGCACAAACGTCAACCTCTCAACGCGGTGGGGCAGCCATCGGTGGGGCAGCCAGTGAGTCCGTCGGCAGGGTGCTGGGGGTGGAGGCGAACGCGGGGTGCTCCCCGCTGGTCTGGCCGTTGGAGTCGACAGGATCGAGGCGCAGGAGCGTGGCGTGCTCCTTCCACACCGCAGGCAGGGCCAGGCCTGCCACTGGGCCGTTCAGACGCAGGGAGGTCAGAGTGCGGGCTGCCTGGGTCCACTCCTGGGCGTCGGTGGTTGGGTCCAGGATCACCGCCCGGGTGGGCCAGCTGAGCAGGCGGGCTTTGGTGTCGCTGCCTCGCACGGTGAGGGTGATCTCCAGGTTTTGCTCAGCAGCCTGGAGCAGGCCCGGTACTTGCTGCTCGCCTGCTCCCACGACCAGCAGTGCCGACTGCCCTTGCCAGCCCAGCCACACCAGCCGAGCCGTGGCCGCCCGAGCGGGTCGGCGGCGGGAGCGCCACCCCTGCGGTGCGGGGGTGGGCAGCGTCAGCCAGGCCATGGTCTGGCCCTTGGTGCACTCCTCGCGTAGCGTCTGCCACGCCGAGGCGGGCAGGGTCGAGGGGATGGGTTGGGTCATCGCCAGCCGAGCGCTCATAGTCAGCCAGGGTACCCACCCATGGCGGAGCAGTCCGAAACGCCCCGATGCGTCCCCTTGACGATCACGCAGAGTAAGTGGACTGTTAATCCTATGAGTTTGTCTGACCCCTCCCCACGTCAGTGTTCCCGCTGTCCCCGCTGCCGCGCGGCCCTACAGCCCCCCGGCTTGTGGACCAGCTCCTACACCTGCCCCGTTCACGGCGAGGTCCTGCCTGCCCTGCCGGTGGTGGCTCCCACCAACGCCCTACTGCGCAGCGTGGCCGAGCAGGCGCGGGTGCCTCTGTGGGTGCCTTGGCCTCTGCCCACCGGGTGGGTGGTGACCGGGGTCCGAGGGGTGGGTGACCAGCGCACTGGCCATCGGGCCACAGTGCTGGCCTGCTCCGGCCCGGCTCCCATGGGCGGGGCGGGGGAGATCCTGCTCATTGCTGAGGAGCCCGGCATCGGTTTCGGGGCGCAGTTCGCCGGGCTGGAGGGTACTGATCCGGGTGTGGAGATGCTCAATAGCGCCCCCACAGTCAAGGTGCCGGTGGCGGGGCACCCCACCGGGCTGTGGATGTTGGACACTGCGATGGATCGAGCCGTCTATGTGGGTGAGTCGCAGGGAGTATGGCTGTGGCTGGTGCTGCAACCGTTTGACACCGGCCTCATGGTGATCAACGCGCTGAGCTTATGTGATGCCCGTGCCATGCCTGCCGACCTGGATGTGCTCCCCATCGGAGCCCTCTGCCCGCTGCTAGCTGCCACGGCTCCCGCCGCCTAGTCGGGCCGCCCCGGCCAGGGGGAGGCAGGGGTTGCCTACCCTGGAGGGGTGCGAATCGACCTGCACACCCACAGCAACGTCTCCGACGGGTCCCAACCTCCGGCTGACGTGGTGGCCTCCGCTGCCCAGGCGGGGCTGGACGTGGTGGGGCTGTGCGACCACGACACCACCTCCGGCTGGCTGGAGGCGATCATTGCGGGGGAGCAGCTGGGGGTGGAGGTCATCCCCGGTGTGGAGATCTCCTGCGCGCGGGGTCCGGTCGGCATCCACATGCTCGGCTACGGGATCAACCCGCGCTATGCCGAGCTGGCCGACGAGCTGGAACGCATCCGCAACGACCGGGTGCCTCGCGCCAAGGCGGTGGTGCGCCGCCTCAACGCTTTAGGTGTGGAGATCACCTGGCAGGATGTGGTGGGTCAGGTGAGCAACGAAACCGTGGTGGGCCGTCCTCACATCGCCGATGCGATGGTGGCTCGCGGGGTGGTGGCCGATCGCCACGAGGCCTTCGCCCGTTACCTCAACCGCTCGTGCCCGGCCTATGTCTCTCACCGGGTGCTCGACCCCGCCAGCGCCGTGGAGATGATCACCGCTGCGGATGGAGTGGCGGTGATCGCTCACCCTAAGGCTGGTCGGGGAGGTGCCCAAGTCAGCGATGAGCTGATCGCTAACCTTTGTCAGGTGGGCTTGGTTGGCATTGAGGTCGACCATCCCGACCACCCGCAACAGATCCGCCCCGCTCTGGCCGATTTGGCCGACCAACTTCAGCTGGTCAAGCTGGGCAGTAGCGACTATCACGGCACGGGAAAGACCATCGCTATCGGCCAGGAGACCACCGACCCGCAGCAGTATGAAGCTCTGCGCCATGCCATGCGACGCGCTCGTTGGGGGTGGGAGGGAGCCAGGCAGGGGTAAACCACGCGGTGTGCCCTGCTGACCAACTCTGCCTGACTTACTCTGCGGCGGCGGAGGTGCTGGCTTGCCCCCTGCGGGTGCGGCGGCGGCTGCGTGAACGCGACGGCTTCTCGCCCCCGGAGTTACCTGCCTGCTCGTGATCGGCGGAGGTGGAGTTGCCCACTGCGAAGCTTTGCCCCGCGCGGGTGCGTCGACGCGCGCGGGTGTGTCGGTTCCCGGCCTGCCCACTCTCGCCTTCGGCTGGTGGTTGGCCTCCTCGGGAGCGCCGGCGTCGAGAGGAGGAGGGCTCCCCGCGCTTGGCCTCGCTCTCCTGGGTGCGTCCCCGGGAGTCGGCCCGTGAGCCGGAGCCTGCCCGCGCCCCGCCCTCACGCCCTTGCCGTTCCCGGGCCACCCGAACTCCGGTGGCGCCAATGTCTTCCAACTGTTCGGCATCCAGCCCGGCGCGGGTGCGCTCGGAGCGGGGCAGCCGCCCCGTCACGCTGGGGTCGATCTGCAGCAACTCGTACAGGTGCGGGGAGGTGGAGTAGGTCTCCAGCGGGTCGGGGATCTGCAACACATGCTCGTTGTTGATCGCCGCCCACAGATGCATGGCGTCCCAATCGACAAAAGTGACTGCGGTTCCTTCGGCTCCGGCCCGGGCGGTGCGCCCGATGCGGTGCAAATAGATCTGGGGATCTTTGGGGCAGGAGTAGTTCACCACGTGGGTCACATCATCAACGTCCAGCCCGCGCGCAGCCACATCAGTGGCCACCAGCACGTCAACCTTGCCGGTGCGAAAGGCGCGCAGCGCTCGTTCTCGGCTGGCCTGATCCAGGTCCCCGTGCACGGCTCCCACGCAGAATCCACGATCATTCATTTCATCGGTGACGTTTTTAGCGGCCCGTTTGGTGGCGGTAAACACAATGGTCAACCCTCGCCCCCGTGCCTGCAAAATCCGAGCTAGCACCTCGTTTTTGTCCAAGTTGTGCACCCGCAGAATGTGCTGGGTGACCCCTTCGACGGTGGCGCGGTCATCGGTGGGGTCCGCCGCGCGAATCTGAGTGGGTTTACTCAGGTAACGCCGCCCCAAGGCCACGATGGGGCCGGGCAGGGTGGCTGAGAACAGCATGGTCTGTCGCACCGGGTTGGTCATGGAGATGATCTGCTCCATGTCCTCCAAGAAGCCCATGTCCAACATCTGGTCGGCTTCATCCAGCACGAGTGCGGTGACCTGCGATAGGTCTAAGGCCCGTTGCCGGGTCAGGTCGATCAGGCGTCCGGGGGTCCCCACCACGAGGTGGACCCCGGCGGCTAGAGCTTGCACTTGTGGGTCGATGGCTCGCCCTCCGTAGGCGGCCAGCACGACGCTGCCGCGTCTGGAGGCAGCGCGGGTCAGGTCCTCAGCGACCTGAATGGCCAACTCCCGCGTGGGGACCACCACGAGCGCTCGCGGTTGGCGGGGAGTGGGGGGGCTACCGGCGGGGATGCGTTGGAGCAGCGGAATACCAAAGCCCAACGTTTTGCCTGTGCCGGTTTTCGCCTGCCCAATGATGTCATTGCCTGCTAAAGCCAAGGGCAGGGTCATCGCCTGGATGGGAAAAGGATGCGTAATCCCCGCCGCTGCTAACGCCTGGGCAATATCAGCGTCTACGCCGTAGTCAGTAAATGTTTTCTGGGGGTCGCATGGGGCCGGGGATTCAGAGGGAAGTTCGGAAAGTAAAGTCATACCAACAGTTTCTTCATTCGATGCGCAGGTAGCTCAGAGCCCACGCCGGGCAACATGCCCACGACAACACTCTACCTGCCAAGGCTGGCCCCGTTGGTGGGAACACCCAGGTTGTCCTCCGATGTCTGAGGGTAAGTTGAGCTGCACAGATCACCTTTGGGGGAGGCTCATCGTGAAAGTGGCACTGTCTGACCTAGGCGCCCAGGTGGCAGCAGGGGTAGAAAAGTTGGGTTACCAAGGCAACGATGCAGCGGTCATTGTCGAGGTGCTGCTCTACGCCCAGTTGCGCGGTAACAACCAAGGAATCGCCAAGCTTGCCACCGGTGGGGTGCCTCCCGCTCATCAGGTGCAGCCCTTGTGTGTGGTTAAAGAGACCGCTGTATCTGCCCTGTTCAGCGGGGGTAACGCAATGGTGGCCACGGCCCAGGCGGCCGATAAGGCAGTCGAGCTGGCCCGTCAGCAAGGGGTGGCGGTGGTGTGTTCGCATCGGGTCCATACCTCCTCAGGGGCCATTGGTTACTACGTGCGCCGTGTGGCAGAGCAGGGTTTGATCGGGTTGATTTTTGTGGGTACGGGTGACTGGGCTGCTGTGGCACCTGCTGGTTCGGCGCAGGCACGCTTGGGGACCAATCCACTGGCCTACGCCTTTCCCTATGAGGGAGGAGTGGTGGTCTTCGACACTGCTACCTCCGCGATGGCCTATTACGCAGTGGTGGAGGCCATGCTCAAGGGCGAGGCATTGCCCCCCGGCGTAGCGGTGAACGCCCAAGGAGAGTTCACGACCAATCCGGCTGAAGTCTTGGGTACTGGAGGCAACGAGGCGATGGCGGGAGCCCTGGTCACTTTTGCCGGCCATAAAGGGTTTGGGTTGTCTCTGCTGGTTCAAGTGCTGGGCGGAGCCTTTGCCTTAGCTGGTTTTCCTGGTCACTACAGCGGCGATGATGCGGGTACCTGCATCATCGCTTTGGATCCCGGCCTTTTTGCGGGCCGGCAGGAGTACCTCACACGCAGCCGGGAGTTTGTCGACAGCGTCACCGCTGCGCCGCCCATCGCAGGGCAGCAGGTGCTTCTGCCTGGTCAACGAGGGGATGCCCTGGCTGCCCAAGCCCAGCACTCCGGTGAGGTCGATGTTGATGAGGCGGTGTGGAGCCAACTGTTGAGCTTCGTGGGTGAGCAAACTCAGCCAGCCTGAAGCCCTCTCATTACAGTGACCGGTAGTGATGTGTGGCTTAAAGGAGAGCTCCGTGAGTGCTGCAGCAGCGTTTGAACCCCTCCCCGAGGTTGCGCCGGCCCAGCCCAGCCCGGCGGTGGTGGATCTGCTGGGGGTGCTCTCCTACGCCGAGCTGACAGCGTTTCACCGGTTGGCTGAGGACGCGGCACTTGCTCCAACGTTGGCCGACAAAGCGGCCCTGTCCCAGATGGCCGTGGAGGAGTTCACGCACTTCACGTTGCTGCGCGACCGCTTGCAGCAGTTAGGGGCTGACCCGGAGCAGGCTATGCGTCCCTTTGTCGAAGCCTTGGAGCAGTTTCACCGCCGCACCACCCCACGTGACTGGTTGGAAGGTTTGATCAAGGCTTACGTGGGCGATTCCATCGGGCAGGAGTTTTACCGGGCCATCGCCGGCTACGCCGACCCCCAGACCACCGCAGTGATTATGCAGGCGTTGGGAGAGAACGGCCAGGCCGATTTTGTGGTCGAGCGGGTCCGCGAGGCGATTGCCGCCGACCCCAGCGTGGCGGGGCGGCTGGCGCTGTGGGGCAGGCGGCTGGTGGGGGAGGCCCTCAGCCAGGCGCAGTGGGTGGCGCAGGAGCATGAGAGCCTGGCCGCCTTGATCGCTACGCGCGGGGGTCAGGCCGAGACGATCGATTTGGATCTGCTGGCGCGGACGTTCTCCCAGCTCACCGAGAACCACACCAAACGCATGGCAGCACTGGGCTTGGCCTCCTAAGGGGTAAGACTCTCCCAGATCTTTACTTCCCCAGGACCAAAGACCTACTGATTGTGCCCAAAGATAACTGGCATGCCACTTTCGCTTCTCACCTCTTCATCCTCACCCACCCCAGCTGATCAGGAGCCGGTCAGACGCCCCGGGCGTCACCGTCAGACCTCGCGCCGTACCCTGCGCCGCGCCGCAGCCGCCCTGGCTGCCGGAATCGGGATGCTGGCCGGTTCCTCCGGGGCTGCTCAGGCGGTGCCGGTGCCCGCCGCCGCGTTGGTCTCCTCAGCCTTCACCACGCCCTTCGTGGCTTCCAGCGGGTACTACTACCAGCCGTTGGAGTACGGCGACTACGGCCCGGACGTGGCCTGGGTGCAGAGCCTTCTGGGAGTGAGCCCTCGCACGGGCTACTTCGGCCCGTTGACCCAAGCGGCGGTGCTGCGCTTCCAGGCGCGGGTGGGTTTAGAGACGGTGGGTTACGTGGGCCCGCGCACCTGGGCAGCGCTGCAACGACTGGACCTGGCTCGCATCGGCACTGTGGTCAACCCGATGCCTGCGGATAGCTACGTGCTGACCGGATTTTTTGAGGAGTACGGCGGCCCCTGGGGCGGCAGCGGCCACAAAGGGTTGGATCTGGCGGCCCCGACCGGCACCCGTGTGGGAGCAGTTGCGGCGGGAAGCGTGGTTGATGCAGGCTGGTACGGCGCCTGTGGCTACCGGGTGGTGGTCAAACACTCCGATGGCACCCACACGTGGTATTGCCACCTCTCTCACATCTCCGTGTGGTCAGGTTGGGTGCGCGCCGGGGCCAAGATTGGAGAAGTAGGCTCCACGGGCGAGGCCACCGGGCCCCACCTGCACCTAGCGGTGCGCATCCCCGATGGCTCCGCCGGCTTGACCACCGTCGACCCGCTGAGTTGGCTTCGCCGGCACCGCGTCAACGTCTAGCCCAGGCACACAGCTCACCCCTCGACAAGGGTCTGTTTGCTGGCCAGCAGCCGTCGCAGCGACTCCACCCGGGGGAAAACCCCGCCGTCTGCTTGGTCGAGGGCACATCCGGGCTCTGCAGCGGCATGAGTGCAGCCGCGCGGGCAGTGCTGGGCGAGCTGATCCAACTCCGGGAAGGCTGCCAGGATGGTGGCTGCCTGCACATGGGCGATGCCGAAGCTACGTACTCCTGGCGTGTCAATCAGCCAACCGCAATCATCGGGCAACGGCAGCGCAATCGCTGAGCTGGAGGTGTGCCGCCCGCGTCCCGTTACCCCATTGACCCGGCCGGTGACCCGATGGGCATCGGGAACGACGGCGTTGACCAGGCTTGATTTGCCCACCCCGGAGTGCCCCACGCACACGCTGCGATGCCCGGTCAGGCACTGCCGAACCTCATCCACGCCCACGGGCAGGGTGCTGCCTGGGCGCAGCGCCACCTGCAGCGTGTGCACCTGCAGCGGGCCGTAGAGGGCCAGCAGGGGGTCAGCGGGAGCCAGGTCAATCTTGGTGATCACCAGCAGGGGAGTCATCCCCGCGTCGTAGGCGGCGACCAAACAACGATCAATCAGCCCTGGGCGTGGTGCCGGGTCGGTGGTGGAGGTGACGATGAGCACTTGATCGCACCCGGCCACCAGGGGGCGCTCCACCGGGTCGGTGTCATCGGCACTGCGCCGCAGCAGGCTCCTACGTGGGAAGATCCGCACAATCCGGGCCAGGTGGTTTCCCGAGGCATCCAAGGCTCCAGCCAGACCCACCTCATCGCCCACCACCACCCGCAAACGCCCCAACTCCCGGGCGGTCATCGCGGTGATGATCAGCTGGGTCTGCTCCTGCTGTACCAGACAGGTGTAGCGACCACGATCAACCGCCACGACCCGGGCGGGTTGGGCATCCTCATGCTGCGGACGTTGCTTGGTGCGCGGTCGTGACTTGCCCCGACCAGCGCGTACCCGCACATCCTCCTCATCGAGGTGGCGGTGGGGGCGCTGATTCATGCTCGCCCTAGCATGGCGCTCCACCGGTCGGGGAAGTCGGGCATGGTTTTGCCCACGCACGCCACGTCCTGCACCTGGATACCGGGGATGACCAGGCCAAACACGGCTGCGGCGGTGGCCATGCGGTGGTCGGCGTAGGTCAGCAGAGGGGCTGGGTGCAGCTGGTGGGCTGCTCGCCCGTGGATGCGTAAGCCGTCTGGCAGCACCTCCACGGGCACACCAAGGCGCCCCCACTCGGTGCCAATGGCCGCCAGTCGGTCGGTTTCATGCCCACGCAAGTGTCCAATGCCGCGAAGGGTGGAGCTCCCCTCGCTCAGGGCACACAACGCGGCGAGCACCGGGGTCAACTCTCCCACCGCGCGCAGGTCGGCCTGCAGCGGTCGCAGGAGCCCCGGCTCCGGCCCCTGCACGTGCAGGCCGGCGTCATCGTGTTTCACCTGCGCGCCCATCTGGCGCAGCAGGTCAGGCAGCTGCGCGCCGGGCTGACTCGTGCGGTGGGGCCACTGCGGCAGACTCACCTGGCCACCGGTGACCAGTGCTGCGGCCAGAAAAGGTGCCGCGTTGGACAGGTCCGGCTCCACCTGGACGCGTCCTAGGTGGGGCAGGCCCGGTGGGATGCTCCACGTGCAGGCATCGGGTTGGGTCACCTCAATCCCGGCCTGGCGCAAGACCTCCACGCTCATGTCGAGGTAAGGCTGGCTAGGGGGAGGCTGGGCGCCCACATGGCGCAGCGTGACTGCCTGCTCGAAGCGGCAGCCGGCCAGCAGCAGCGCGCTGAGGAATTGGGAGGAGGCGCTGGCGTCCACCTGGACCACCCCACCCCGGTGACGACCTCCCGCCAGCGTGACCGGCAGGTGGTCGCCGCTCAGGTCAACTCCCAGGTGCCGCAGAGCCCTCACCAGGGGAGCCAGCGGTCGTAGCCGAGCTGAGGTGTCCCCATCGAAGCGCCACTGCCCAGGGGTCAGGGCGGCCACGACCAACCCAAACCGCATGACGGTTCCGGCCAGCCCACAGTCGATCTCCTTGAGGGAGCGTTGTGGCTGGTGGTCACCTCCCACGGCAGGATGGGCAGTGACGATCCAGCTGCCCGGGTTGGTGGTGGCGATGTCGGCCCCCAACTGCTGCAACGCCTGAACCATCAGCGTGGTATCGCGCGCCTGCAAGGGGTTGTCGATGATGGTGGGGCTGCCCGCCAGCGCCGCTAAGACCAGGTAGCGGTTGGTGTGGGACTTGGAGCCGGGTAGGTGAACCACTGCCTGAATCGGCTCAGCAGCAACGGGAGCAGCCCACCACGGAAGGGCAGAGGCGGTCATCGTCGGTGGGGCCGACTACACGGGGGACAGGTCACGGGCTTTCTTGGTCACACTGCCCCACGGGAAGTTCTTGACCTGCTTGTTGGCCTTCTTCTGTGCCTGCTTGGCTGCCTGCTGGGCGGCGTTGCCGGCGGCAGACGCCCTCTGCGCAGTGGCCTGGGCGGACTCGCGCACAGTGTCGACCCATGAGGAGCTCC
The DNA here is from genome assembly GCA_039812585.1 of Actinomycetota bacterium. Lineage (GTDB taxonomy): Bacteria > Actinomycetota > Actinomycetes > JBDIAW01 > JBDIAW01 > JBDIAW01. The sequence goes on from JBDIAW010000044.1 coordinate 14,104, forward strand.
CACCGCTGAAGGGGGAGCGTTTGGCCGCTCCTGCCCAGGTATCGGCCACTGCGTCGGTGACTCGCTGAGCTGCCCCTGCTGAGGTCTTGGTGAGGGTGTCGGCCGCATCGTGGGCCCGTGCTTTGGCAGCGTAGGAGGCCAGCTTGGCTTCGCGTCGGGCGTGACGCCAGGTGGAGCCGGTGGTTTGAGGCAGTTCGCGGGCGGCGCGGCGAGCACGCCACCCCAAGGAGGGTTTGCCGCTGGTGTCCACCGCTGCCAGCAGCAAACCTCCGACCATGCTCAGATCGGCCAACAGCCCCGTCAATTGTTCATCGCGCAGCTGGGGGTCTTCCTGCTCCCAAAAGGGGAAGTCAGACACAGCGTAAGGAACGGTGATCGCAGCCAGGGTCAGCGCCGCCGGGCGGGAGTGCTTGCCCAGGGCGATCACACTGCCGCACACCACCTGAACGGCGCCGGTGAGCTTCACCAGCGTGCTGGGCTCCACGTGCAGGGCGGGGTTATCGCCGGAAACGTTGGCGACGGTCTGGTTGAGCCGCTGGGCCGAAGCCATCCCCTGCTCGGGATTACGCAGCAGTTGCACCCCGCGATAGATGAAGTAACCAGCCAACAGTGGTCGAGCAATACGCCGGGCGAGGGTCATGGGTTCCTCCTAGGGGAGCAGGTGAACGTTCATGGCAAAGGCTACCGGGTGAGGTAGGTCTGTGCACGTGGGGGAGGACTCCACCCCAGCAAATGGCCCGCCAGTCAGTGTTGTCATTTTTATACATCTTATGTGGTGCGATTAACACAGGGTGACAATTTCTGTCGCACTTTGAGCACTGGAGGCAAGTTCTCTTGTAGTTTGAATGACAGAAACGCAATTTCTTCCTTTTTTCTACCCCGATACGAACGTAGTCTGTCCTGGACTTAACGGGGGGACAACAATAATGACTACTGCATCTGCTTTGCCTGGCGTTGGCCAGCTTTACAGTTCGCTCTTGGATGGCTTAAGAGGTATTGAATATTCTAGTTACCACGATAGAAGTCCACAGGCAATTCCAGTGGGAACCGAAGTAACCATAACGCTTGTTTTGGATCAAGTAGACCCTAGACTCGAATACAGTCGGACTCTTCTTTCCTTAGCTCAACATCACCAAAGCTTAGCTCATGAGATGGCTGAGTTTCTTGATAACATTCTTGGCGAGATTAACAATAAGCGAGAGTGGGACTCTGCCCTACCCCGCATCAAGCAAGATTTAGTCAAACTTGAGAATGTGCATCGCTCGCTGGCGGGAGCTCAGAAGCTGTGGAACCTCACTCAGATGATTAATTCAGGTAGGCAAAGTTCGGGACGGCAAAGCTTGATTAATAGGCAGGAGAAAGGACAGACTTTACGGCAAATCAAGCTCAGCGACAGACAAAGCAACATACTCGAATTACTTTTTCTTCTCGTTGATAAGAATAATGAAAACAACATACCTATTACTCTTATTACAGAAAATAGAAGTGTAGAAATAAAGCGGGCTAGACTTGAAACTATCCGATGGGGCATCATCAAAAAGATTCTCAAAAAATTAAGAAGAAAGCAGCAAAGCGTGTGCCTGAGGCAAGCCGTGCTTTTAGATTCTCAAAAAATCAACACAGACGCACAAGAAAGACTCAGTCAACAACAAGCGAAGATGAAAGCACCAGTTTTATCTCCTCGTTTACTCACCGTTGAGTTGGGATGGCGTTCAAGGAGCGGATCCCTAGAACAGACAACACTCCAGGTTGAGTTAGATGGGGGTCAGGCGGCACGCATTTCCATGAATGTGGGTGACAAACAGGTTTTCCTGCCAATGTCCGATCCTTTCAGAGAGGGTTATTCAGTGGGGGTGTTTTGTGGGTAAGTTTGGCGTGTTGACATAGGCGTAACGGTCCTTTCCTGAAAGAA
>JBDIAW010000045.1:0-14467 GCA_039812585.1 Actinomycetota bacterium
TCAGGGGGAACCGGTTTACCGGGGGTTGGGTTTCGTCGAGCAGGCCACCTACAGCCGCTATCTGAAGGTGTTTTAAGTCACTTAGTGTGCGCCCACAGGCGTCGGATCTGCCCAACTTGGGCCGCTATGCCTCATAGGCCTTGGTGCTCCCCCCGCCTGAACACCCGATATCTGCCCACTGGTTGACCCGCACGTCTGCGGAGAATGGCGGGGAAGGAGGAGTCGTGGTCGATGACATCTGGCAGCAGCGTCATTGGCCAGCGTGGCGATATGACAACGCGGCGCTGAGCGGCTTGCTGGCCCAGGTGCACCATCGGGTGGGTTATCTGCTGGGGCGCATGGAGAATCTGTTGCCGATCCAGCAGGAGTTGACCAGCCTGGAGGTCCGTACCGACGACGGGGTGACGACCAATGCCATTGAAGGGGAGGTGGTGGACGCTCGTTCGGTGCGCTCCAGCCTGGCGCGTCGGCTAGGAGTGGATATCGGCGGCTACCTTCCGGTCGACCGTCGCTGCGAGGGTTTGGCCCAGATGATGGTGGAGACGACCGAGCTGGGGGTGCTTCACCTGCCGCTGAACCAGCAGCGGATGCACGCGTGGCATCGGGCACTGTTTCCCCCAGGCGGAGCAGGGCGGGGTGGGTGGCGGGCACTACGGATTGGTCAGTGGCGCGATGACAGCCAAGGACCGATGCAGGTTGTTTCAGGGATGCTCGGCCGCGAGAGGGTCCACTACCAGGCACCCCCTGCGGCCCGAATATCTGAGGAAATGGAACGATTTTTCGACTGGTTCAATGGGGAGCAGGCCGATCTCGACCCCTATCTGAAGGCCGGTTTGGCCCACTTGTGGCTGGTCACCATCCACCCCTTCGATGACGGTAACGGGCGGCTGTCGCGCGCGGTGGCAGATGCCTTGTTGGCCCGCGCAGATGGCTGCCTGAGGCGCTACTACAGCCAGTCGGCGCAGATTGCGCGGCAGCGCAACGACTCCTACACCGTGTTGGAGTCCACCCAACGCGGCAGCCTGGAGGTGACCGTGTGGTTGAGGTGGTTTCTGCAGGTGATCCTGGGTGCAGTAGACAACAGCGAACACACCACTGCGGCGGTGCGGCAACAGTCAGCTCTCTGGCAGCACTGGGCCGATCTGCCTTTGAATGCGCGCCAGATTGCCATGCTCCACCATCTGACCGGCGACTGGGTGGGTACTCTCACCGCTCGGAAGTGGGCGCAGTTGCAGCGGGTTTCCCCCGACACTGCGCTGCGCGAGATTACCGCGTTGATGCAGTGGGCAGTGTTGCGCAAGCTGCCCGCCGGTGGCCGCAGCACCGGCTACACCCTGGCCGAGCTGATCGAGGTCGAGGCCGCCTCGCCGTAGTGACGACTGGTCCTCCTGAGCACCCGTAGCGTTGGTGGGGGTGTTACGCCTTCGCTAGCCAGAAGGTCAACCCCAGGTCGGGGTCCTGGCCGGGGTGGGCGTCGGCGGGGGCGGGCTGCTCGGCGGTGGAGGTGAAGCTGCGGGCCAGGACCTCCTCGGTGATGGTGGCGCTGTGCTCGGTCAGGGCTTGGGCCAGGTCGGGGACCTCGGCCTGCCACCACAGGTGGATGCGGTCGCTGACCTCCAGGCCGGCGGCTTTGCGGGCCTCCTGGATCAGGCGCACAGTTTCGCGGGCGTAGCCGGAGCGCAACAGCTCGGGGGTGATGTGCAGATCCAGCGCCACGGTCTCCCCACCCGATGCTTCCACAGCCCAACCCTGGCGGGGAGTGGAGGTGAGGATGACCTCATCGGCAGTCACGGTGATGGGTTCTCCGTTGACCTGCACCAGCACGCTGCCCTGCTCGCGCAGCGCGGCCTCCACGCTGCTGGGGTCAGCGGCGGCCAGGGCGGCGGCCACTGGCTGGGTACCCTTGCCAAAACGCTGACCCAGTGCGCGGAAGTTGGCCTTCACGCTGTGATCCACCAGCTCACCCACACTGGCATCCAGGGCTTGCACCGACTCCACGTTGAGCTCCTCGGCGATCTCGTCGCGCAACTGCTGCGGCAAGCCGGCCCAACCGGGGGCGGCCACCAGGGCACGGCCCAAAGGCTGGCGGGTGCGCACGCCGGACTGGGCGCGGGCGGAGCGGCCCAACTCCACCAGGCGACGCACGCAGGCCACGTCGGCCTCCAGCTGGGGATCGATGCAGGTGAGGTCACACTCCGGCCAGGAGGCCAGGTGCACCGAATCCGGGGCGTTGGCATCGGTAGCCACCACGACCTCTTGCCATACCCGTTCAGTGATGAAGGGCACGAAGGGGGCCAGCATGAGGGTGAGCAGACGCAGGCACTCATGCAGGGTGGCCAACGCTGCCGCATCGCCGGACCAGAAGCGGCGGCGGCTGCGGCGCACGTACCAGTTGGACAACTCGTCGATGTAGTCGGCCAGAAGTGTTCCGGCGCGCTGGGTGTCGAACCCCTCCAAGGCAGCGTCCACATCACGGACCAGGGTGTGAGCCCGGGAGAGTGCCCAGCGGTCCAACAAGGGGCGATCAGCGGGCGGGGGAGCAGGGGTGTGCAGGGGGGAGAATCCAGCTAACGAGCCGTAGAGGGTCTGGAAGGAGACGGTATTCCAGTAGGTGAGCAGCACCTTGCGCACAATTTCTTGCAGCACGTGATCGCCGACCCGGCGCGCCTGCCACGGGCTGCCCCCGCAGAGCATGAACCAGCGCACTGCATCGGCTCCATGAGTATCCATCAGGGGCACGGGCAGGATGATGTTGCCCAAGTGTTTACTCATCTTGCGGCCATCCTCGGCCAGCAGGTGGCCCAGGCACAGCACGGTTTCATAGGAGGACTGGTCAAAGGTCAGCGTGCCAACGGCCATCAGTGTGTAAAACCAGCCGCGCGTTTGGTCGATCGCCTCACAGATGTACTGCGCGGGATAGGACGCCTTAAACTGTGCGTCGCTATCGGGCAGATGCGGAAAACCTAGTTGGGCAAAAGGCATGGAACCGCTGTCATACCAGCAGTCGATGACCGCTTTCTCTCGGGTGGTCTGCGCACCACACTGAGGGCAAGGGAAGTGGACCTCGTCGATAAACGGTCGGTGGGGGTCTAACTGCGAGCAGTCGCTGCCAGTCAACTCGCTCAGATGTGCCAATGATTGCACCACGGTCATGTGCTTATCTGCGCATCGCCAGACGGGTAACGGGGTGCCCCAGTAACGCTCCCGTGACAGGGCCCAGTCGACGTTGTTGCGCAACCAATCCCCGTAACGACCGTGCTTGATGGTCTCGGGATGCCAGGTGGTGTTCTCGTTCTCACGCAGCAGGGCATCACGGATCGCCGTGGTGCGGATGTACCAGGCGGGGGTGGCGTAGTAGAGCAGCCCTTGGTGGCAGCGCCAACAATGCGGATACGGGTGCTGATAGGGCAGGTGGGCGAAGAGCAACCCGCGCTGGCGCAGCAGTTCGACCAGAGGCAGGTCGGCCTGCTTGAAGTATTGGCCGCCGACGATCTGCACCTCGGGGCTGAAATGGCCGTCGGGTTGGATGGGGTTCACCACCGGCAGCCCGTATTTGCGGCAGGTGTCGCGGTCCTCCGCGCCGAAGGCAGGAGCCTGGTGGACGATACCGGTGCCATCCTCCGTGGTCACATACTCGGCGAGCAGCACCGTCCACGGGGGTTGATGGTGACCGGTGGCTGAAGGGGCGGATGCGTCGGTAAAAGCTTGTGCATCAAGCAGATCCAAGGGTCGCCGGTAGGCGAGACCCTCCAACTGCTGGCCGGTCCAGCGTGCCAGCACTACAGGCTCACTGTCGGACTCACCTGCCTGGCCCAGCGCTGCGCTGAGCAAAGGCTCGCAGAGGATGAGCACCTCCTCGCCCCAGGCCACTGCGACGTAGGACTCCTGCGGATGCACTGCAATGGCGGTGTTGGAGACCAGCGTCCATGGGGTGGTTGTCCACACCAGGAAGCTCACCGACCGGCCGTCCTCGGCCAAGCCCAGCGCGGCGGGATCGGCCACGGGGAAGCGCACATACACGCTGGGATCGGTGACCTCCTCATAGCCGCCCAGGCCGAGCTCGTGATCGCTGAGCGTGGTTCCGCAGCGGGGGCAGTACGGGCTGACCCGGTAATCCTCCACTAGCAGGCCTTTGGCGGCGATCTGGGCTAGCGACCACCACACCGACTCGATATAGCTGGTATCCATCGTCCAATAGGCTCTGTCCAGGTCTACCCAGTAGCCCATGCGCCTAGTCATGACGCTGAACTCGTCCACGTGGCGCAATACCGACTCCCGGCAGCGCGCGTTGAACTGCGCCACGCTATAACGTTCGATGTCGGGCTTACCGCTGATCCCCAGCTCCTTCTCCACCGCCAACTCCACCGGCAGGCCGTGGCAGTCCCACCCGGCCCGACGCTGCACGTCATACCCCTTCATGGTGCGATAGCGGGGGAAGATGTCTTTAAACGCGCGCGCCTCCACATGGTGAGTCCCTGGCGTGCCGTTGGCGGTTGGGGGGCCCTCGTAGAACACCCAGCTGGGTTTACCGCGACTGGCCTGCAGGCTGCGTTCGAACGTGCGGTCGCGCTCCCACTGCCCCAGCACCTCGTGCTCCAGGGCGGGCAGATCCACCCGAGCGGACACGGGGGTATAGGTGGGGGCAGAGTCACTGTGCGTCACAGGGAGATTCTCCTTGGCGGGAATGGGGTCACCGGCCTATGAGCCTATCCGCTCGGTCTGGACATCGCGCCTGAATAAGTGGCATTTCGACCCTGGGAACCGCCCGATGCTCAGTTCACACTGGCACCCCCTTGGCAGGGCGCAGGAAAGAAAAGGCGGCGGGAGGGGTTAAGCCCCAGCCGCAAATGCCGATAGTTGGCCCTGCAACCCGCCCGATGCAGACCCGAGTCAGTGTTCCAACCGGGAGGAGAACCCCATGGCGTCTCAACCATCCCAGCCCCGTGAGCTGGGCGATGCGCCTGCTGCCGCCCAGTTGCCGATACGTGAGGGAGAGTCAGCCTGGACCGAAGCTGAACGGGCTCAGGTCTATGCCGACCTGGTCGAGGAGATCTCCAGCTTCGAGCGCCAAATCGACACCACCGAGCGGGAGATTGCTGCCAGTTTGCGCGAAACCGGGCACGGCAGCGGCGATGATCAGGTGGACATGGGCAGCGAAACCTTCGAACGCGAACAGGAGCTGGCCACGCTGCGTAACGCCCGGGATTTGCTGGGTCAGGCGCAACGCGCCGCTGCCCGACTGCACGCTGGTACCTATGGAAACTGTGAAAGTTGTAGTCAACCTATTGGAAAGGCCCGCCTGGGAGCCTATCCTCGTGCCACTCTGTGTGTGACATGCAAAGCCAAGGAAGAACGCCGCTAGCACAGCCTGCCCGACAGTCTGTGGCCGCCGACGCTGCTCCACACCCGGTGCGCGCCCGTCGCCTGAGCGTGCTGCTCGCCGGAATTGCCGCCCTGGTGGTGGCCCTGGATCAGGCCAGCAAGCAGTGGATGCTGGCGGTGCTGCACCCCGGTCAGCGGGTGCAGATCCTCGGGGAGTTCCTCCAACTGCGCCTGGTGCATAACCCGGGAGCGGCCTTTGGGATGGCCAGCGGCCTGACGATCATCTTTCCTGTGGTGGCGCTGGCGGTGGTGGTGGTCATTGCCCGGTTCAGCCGGCGGCTCGCTAGCCGCGCTTGGGCAGTGGCGCTGGGGCTGCTGCTGGGAGGGGCATTGGGCAATCTGGCCGACCGGCTGTTTCGCCCTCCAGGGGTTGGTCGCGGGCACGTGGTGGACTTCCTAGCGCTGCCGCACTGGCCGGTGTTCAACCTGGCGGACAGCGCCATTGTCAGCGCAGCAGTGCTCATCGTGGCCCTGACCGTCAGTGGGCGCAGCCTGGATGGGCGTGGTCATGGCTGAGTCTCGACGCCTGCTCGTGCCCGAGGGGTTGCACGGTGAGCGGGTCGATGCCGGGGTAGCGCGCATGCTCGGCCTTTCGCGCACCAAAGCCGCTGGGTGTGCAGACAGCGGTGGGGTGTGCCTGGTCCTAGCGGACGGCTCGCTGGTGCCGTTAAGCCGCAGCGACCGCCTGCAGGCCGAGCGTTGGGTGGAGATCCTGCTGCCCGAGCCGGAGCTGCCTACCCCGCTGGACACCTGCCCGCCGCCACCAGAGCAGGTGGTGCAGCTGGAGGTTCTCTACAGCGATGCCGACATCATCGTCATTGACAAGCCGGTGGGAGTCGCGGTCCATGCCAGCGTGGGGTGGAGTGGTCCCACCGTGCTGGCCAGCCTGGCAGCGGCAGGTTTTCGCATCTCCACCTCGGGTATTCACGAGCGGCAGGGGGTGGTCCACCGCCTGGACGTGGGCACCACCGGGGTGCTGGTGGTGGCAGCTTCCGAACGCGCCTACACCCACCTGAAACGGGCGTTTAAGTACCGGCAGGTCAGCAAGCGGTACTCCGCGCTGGTGCAGGGTTTCCCCGACCCTCGCCGGGGCACGATTGACGCGCCGATCGGGCGCCACCCCGGCCATGACTACCGCTACACCGTCACCTCTTCGGGCCGGGCCAGCATCACCCACTACGACACGGTGGAGGTTTTCCCGAGGGTGAGCCTGCTGGATATCGGTTTGCAGACCGGGCGTACCCACCAAATCCGGGTGCACATGGCTGCTGTGGGTCATCCGGTCGTGGGAGATGACACCTACGGTAGCGACCCGGTCTTGGCTGCGCAGTTAGGCCTGCAGCGCCAATGGCTGCATGCGCGGGAGTTGAGCTTCACCCACCCAGCCACCGGTGAGCAGGTCTGTTTCACCTCCCCCTTCCCGGCCGATTTGGCCGCCGCCCTGGACACGGTGCGCACCTGGGACTACACCGGCGCTCCTGCTGCCCGCCGCCGGCGCAAAGGGTAAGGCGGAGGGGGCCAAAGCCACCCCACTGCGTTGAGGCGGCGCGGCTGCCCGATACCCTCCGCGTAGCACTGGTCGTGGAGGGAAAGGCAGATCGATGACGGCGACAACGGGGCTTCCGGCGAGGGTTCAGGTGGCATTTGAGCGTCCCCGCGACTATGGATGGTTGCCGGTGCCGGAAGGGTTGGCCCGGGTTGCTGATGCTGACCTCAACCAGGTGCTGCGCGCGCCGGTGTTTGGGGGCCAGCATGCCGCTGTCGGTGCGTTAGTGGGCTCCAACGCCGTTTTCGACGCCGTGGTGGGCCAGATCGACAACTTTCAGGGGACGTTTGAAGACCAATGCCAAGCCCGTTATTACCTGGACATGTGCCAGATTTTCGACCAGCAGTTGGATACCGATGCCGACCTGATCGTGGAAGCTGGGGTGTATTTAGGGGGAGCGTCGATCTTTTTGGGTGCTCTTGCTGCTTCGCGTGGCATCCCCTTACACCTCATTGATATAGACCCAGACTTTTTGTGGTTCACCCACGAGCGGGTGCGGCGCACTTTAGGGCCCCATGCTCCTCACATCCGTTTGTGGCGAGGAGATATACCCAGCTACGTGCAGGAAGTGCTAGAAAACGGCCCATACCATCGATTGATGATGCAGCATGACGCTTCCCATGATTTCAATATTGTGGTCCGCGACTTGGCCAGCTTGTACTACGTGCGGGATATCGTGCAGGGGGTTTGTATTCAAGACACCAACCTGCGAGGTAAACCCAAATACCTTAACTATGTGGATTTCGCGGTACGCGCCGTTTTTGGAGATCACGCCACGACCCAACCAATCGGGGCTCGTTTCAATGCCATCGACCACCCCCACGCAATGCGCCCCGACCGCTGGTTTGGCAATTACTTTCTGGAGTCAGAGCCCGAGGGGCTCTACATTCCCTTTGCGCAGAACAGTTTCTCTTACCCCCACCCGGATATCACCTTGGAGGATTTCCAGCGGTTAGGTCCGGCGGCTCCGCCGAAGTAAGCCACTGGCCGGGCCCGCATAGGCTTGGCCCATGTCGCAGCCTGCACCTGCCGAGCGTGTCACCCCTAGGGTGGCTGATGTGGTGGAGGCGATGGATGCCCTCTACCCCCCGCAGTGGGCCTGCACGTGGGACTCGGTGGGGTTGATCTGTGGAGACCCGCAGGCCGCCGTCCAGCGGGTGCTGTTTGCCTTAGACCCGGTGGAGGTGGTTGTCGACGAGGCGCTGGCCGCCGGAGCCCAGATGATCATCACTCATCACCCGTTGTTTCTGCGGGGGACCTCCAGCGTGGCGGCGACCACTCCCAAAGGGCGCCTGATCCACCGCCTGATCAAGGCCGACGTTGCCCTGTTCAACGCGCACACCAACGCCGATGCCGCCCCAGCCGGAGTCAACGACACCTTGGCTGATCTGCTGGGCGTGGGTCAGGTGCAGCCGTTGGAGGCAGTCGAGCATCCCGACGCCCCCGCAGCAGCCGGCTTGGGCCGCATGGGCACCCTGCAGCAGCCGAGCACTCTGCGCGCCTTTGCTGAACACGTGGCGCGGGTGCTGCCTCACGCCCCCGTGGGCATCCGGGTCAGCGGCCCCCTCGATGCGCTGGTGCGGCGGGTCGCTGTGTGCTCCGGCGCGGGTGACAGCCTGCTGGCCACGGTGGCAGCACGCCAGGCAGACGTGTATGTGACCGCCGATCTGCGCCACCATCCGGCTAGCGAGGCCACCGGAGATCGCACCGCAGCTGGGCCCGCGCTGATCGATGCCGGTCACTGGGCCACGGAGTCCCCATGGCTGGCAGTGGCAGCCCAGGCGTTGGGGGCTCAGTTAGCGGTGCACGGGTTAAGCGTGCACACCACCGTCAGTTCCACCCCAACCGACCCGTGGGCGCAAGTGCTGCCCACCGGCCCCACCGCGTAGAAAGGGTTCGCCCATGCACGCCCACCCCTCCCAGCAGCACACTCTGCTGCAGCTTCAGGAGTTGGACACCTTGCTGGCCCAGGTGGCTCACCGCCGTGACACCCTGCCCCAACAGCAGGAGCTCATGCAGGCCCAAGCGCAGGTAAACGAGTTAGGTAAGCAGTTGGTGGCTGCGCAAACCGAGCTCAGCGACCTGGAGCGGGAGCGTGCTCGCAGCGACTCTGACGTGGACCAGGTGCGCCAGCGCATTGAACGTGACCAGCAGCAGTTGACCTCCGGCCAATTGGGGCCCAAGGATCTGCAGGCTATGGAGCACGAGGTGGCCTCCTTGCACCGCCGCCAGGCTGAGCTGGAGGACATTGAGCTGGACATCATGCAGCGCGTGGAGGATGCCGATCAGCGCATCCATGCCCTTGAGGAGCAGATTGCCCAGGCACAGCACACTGAGCAGCAGACGGGGCAGGCCTGCCAGCAGGCGTTGGAGGATCTCGACGCCCAGGCCAGCCAGGCGCGCACCCAGCGGGAGCAGCTAGCGCCAACGGTGGCCCAAGACCTGCTGGACCTCTACCAGCGCAAGGTGGCTCGCACGGGGCGAGGGGCCGGTCTGCTGCAGCGCAACCGTTGCGGGGCCTGCCAGATGGAGTTGATGGGTGCTGAACTGAGCCAGGTGCGCCAAGCTGATGCCCAAGAGGTCCTCACCCACGAGGATTGCGGGGCGATCCTGGTGCGCACAGCGGAGTCTGGGCTGTGAGCCCCGCCGCATCGACCCGGCGCGCTTTGGTGGTGGAGGCCGACGGGGGCTCTCGGGGTAACCCGGGGCCGGCGGGTTTTGGCGCTCTGGTGCGCGACCCTGTGACCGGGGAGGTTTTGGCCACGGCGGCTGAGTTCATCGGCCTGGCCAGCAATAACGTGGCGGAGTATCGGGGTCTGATCGCGGGTCTGGAGGCGGCGCGGGTTCTGGACCCGCACGCCGCGATCGAGGTGCGCATGGACTCCAAGTTGGTGGTGGAGCAAATGAGTGGGCGCTGGAAGATTAAGCATCCAGCTATGCGGGAGTTGGCGGTGCAGGCCCAACGGGTGGCTGTTGGCCTGCAGGTCACCTACACCTGGGTGCCCCGCCACCTCAACAGCGCCGCCGACGCCCTGGCCAACCAAGCCATGGACCGTGGCGTGTAGCTAGCAGGCCGGCCGCGCCAACCCCGGCACGATCTGCCCCCGCGAGAGGGTGAGTAAGGCCTCGAAGGGGACTTGGAGTTTGGACCGACGCAGACCGCTGCCGATGATGATCGCAGGGGAGGTCGCGAACTGCTCGGCAACCAGCACTGGCCACTGCTCAGGCAAGCCGATGGCAGTGATGCTGCCGTATTCCTGGCCGCTGTCGGTCACCGCCTGCTCCATAGGGGCCATACTGATGCGTTGAGCCTGCAGGTGGCGACGCGCGACTGCGTTGAGGTCGGCACGGTAACCCACCGGTACCAGGCAGACGGCAGTGGTGGTCTGGGTGCCGCGCCGGGCTTGCACGATGAGGCAGTTGCCTGCCGCCTCCGGGGCCACGCCGTACACCCTGAGGATGTCTTCGCCTCCCGCGTGCTCGGGGTCGATAGGAGCCACCTTCACGGCCTCAATATCCACGTGATTGCGGCACTCCAGTAGGCGCTGGTGCACGCTGGGGGCCAGCAGGGCAGGAGCCTGCACCGCAGGGGTGAAGTCAAAGGTGAGAGTCATGATCACAGCTTAGTGTGAACTAATGTCTGAACATGCTCACCCGTGAACAGGTTTAAAAGGCCGCAATCAGAATTAAGGTAGGGTCCGCCGCACCCCGATGATGCAGGTGGAGGCAGCAGCGTGGACGACGCCGACCCCACTGCTGTTGAAGCTGGAATTATTCCAGCACGCAGGCTCCTTCAAGCCTCGGGGAGTGTTCAACCGCCTGCTAGCAGCCCAGGAGAGTTCAGGTCTACCTCCTGCCGGGGTCATTGGGGCCTCGGGAGGTAACGCAGGGCTAGCCCTGGCCTACGCTGCCCAGGCGCTGGGGGTGCGGGCGGAGGTCTTCGTCCCCGAAGTTGCTAGCCCAGTGAAGGTCCAACGTTTACGCCATCTAGGGGCCCACGTCAGGGTTGCAGGGGCGCTCTACGCCGACGCCCAGCAGGCATGCCTGCAACGGGCCCACGAGACGGGAGCTCTGCTGGTGCATGCCTACGATCAGCCCGAGATTGTAGCCGGGCAGGGAAGCCTCGGGTTGGAGTTGCTGGACCAGGTCGGCACTATCGACACAGTGGTGGTGGCGGTCGGCGGGGGAGGTCTGGTTGGGGGCATCACTGCCGCGCTGGGCCAGACGACCCGCGTGGTGGCCGTGGAGCCCGAGCGCATCCCCACTCTCCATGCCGCCCTGCTGGCGGGAGAGCCAGTCGACGTTGAAGTGGGTGGCATTGCAGCCGACTCTCTGGGAGCCACGCGCATCGGCACCGTGGCTTTCGATGTCGTCCAAGCCGCAGGGGTGCACAGTGTGTTGGTCAGCGACGAGGCCATTATCGCTGCCCGCCAACGTTTGTGGGATGACGTGCGTATTGCCGCCGAGCCTGGTGGTGCCACTGCTTTGGCGGCGTTGCTGTCCGGTGCCTACCAGCCTCACCCCGACGAGCGAGTAGCAGTGATCATCTGCGGAGGCAACACCGATCCCTCTCATCTGACGCAGCCGTACTTCGGCGTGACTACACTGGCGGGGCAGGATGAGTGGGCCGGACGGTCGCAGCCAGGCAGCCGTGGGGCTGGGCTGGTTGAGGAAAGTCCGGGCTTCGCAGAGCAGGGTGGTGGGTAACACCCACCCGAGGTGACTCGCGGGACAGTGCCACAGAAAACAGACCGCCTGGTGGGCGTTTCGGCGCCTCCAGGTCAGGGTGAAACGGTGGTGTAAGAGACCACCAGCGGTGTTGGTGACAACATCGGCTCGGTAAACCCCACCCGAAGCAAGGCCAAGAGGCACCGCGTTGGTTCGCCAGCGCGGAGCTGCGTGGACGTTACCAGGGCTGCTCGCCCGAGTTCACGGGTAGGCCGCATGAGGCTGACGGCAACGTCAGCCCTAGAGGGATGGCCGTCCTCCCGTTCCAACGGGAGACAGAACCCGGCTTATAGGCCCACTCATCCGCCCTGCTCGGGCTACTGACGCCTGCTGGTCGTCGACAGTGCCAGGTCTTTCCGCTTGACCTCTGTCACTAGTGCCGGTGAACACTGGTCAGTAGCGCAGGGTCATCTGCGAGCGGGGCGAGTAGTGCCATGCACTCGTGCTCCACCCTCGCCTCTGCCGGGTTGTAGTGGCTGCTTGCGGCGGCTGGGGGTTTGGGGGTGAAGGACGTGGTGGTGATCAGGATCAGCATGTGTTCTGAGGTAATCACGCATGGACCGGGCAGCGTCCCTGGTTATTGCCGCAGATGTCTGCGCGGTTAAGGCCATGAGTGGCGGTGACGACACTTTGCCCGGTGTCATAGCAGCGGAGTCAGGGTGAGCGACCCTGAAGGTATGAGTTTGACCGCTTCCTGTCCCCCTCGCAAGGGGCCAAAAGCGCCACTCAGAGCGCCTCTGACTATCGGTGAAGGCCGTGGGGGAAGTCACTAGACAAACCCCGACTTGTTTGCCGCTATGCACTAGAGCGACGACAGCTAAATGTCGTGCAGTGGGTTCGGCGGGTGCCGCTGTGGTCTCCCGGAGGATCCGGGCCAGTTGGGCGGCCAGGACAGGCATTGTCACAGCAATAATCGGCCCGAGAGTGACGTCTTGGTCGCGAGGCATTTCATAAACTTGCGCTTTGGCGGCATCTTCGGCTCGAAGTCGGCCCTTTTTAATAGCCTGCCATCCTGATTGTCCCCGAGCGGACACGCGTGGTGTCGATTCCATGACAGCCTCATTCACTGTTCGATGTTGATGATGAAAAATAGCTAATCACAGCTGTCAATGAGGTTGTCCTGATGGTGCTGAAATGGTGACTGATGTGAAAATCGGTAGCCTCTGCCTATCTGGGGATTTAACCTGGGCCTATGAGCTTTTTCATGGTGATGGTGCGTCGTGTACGGGGGCACCGCCTGGGGCTGGCATCAGTTGCAACCCGAGTGGGCACAACGCCTCGTTGAGTGGTCGCTGGAGCAACACCAGCTTCAGCCCGGGGACTTAGTGTGCGACCTCGGTGCGGGTCGGGGAGCCCTCACAGAGCCGCTGCTGCGCGCTGGGGCACAGGTGGTTGCCGTAGAAAAACACCCACGCCGAGCCCAACAACTGCGTCGGCGATTTGCCGATGCCCCGGTGACAGTGGTGGAGTGCGACCTGCTGCAGTGGTACCTGCCGCATCGCCCGTTTCGGGTGGTCTCCAACCCGCCATTCGCCCTAACCACCCCACTGATTCGCCTGCTGACCGCGCCCGGCTCCCGGCTGATCCGCGCCGATGTGGTGCTGCAACGCGCCGCCGCCAAACGCTGGGCAACTGGGCAGGTGCGCCTGGGTCACTCGCGCTTCGAGCTGTCGGTGAGCATGCTGATCCCGCGCAGCGCCTTCACCCCCCGCCCGAGGGTGGATGCCGCCGTGCTCACCCTCCGCCGGCGCTAGCCCTGCAGCAGTTTGGCCACCTCGTGCAGGGTTGTGGCGATGTCGGTAGCTCCGGCCAGGCGTAGCTGCCCGGCGCTGGTCAAACCGGTGGTGATGCCGATGCGTCGGGCGACTCCTGCAGCCTGCGCTGCCTGCATGTCGACGCTGTGATCTCCGATCATCCAGGCCTGGCTGGGGCTAGCCCCTAAACGGTCCAGCGCCAACAGGATAGGTTCGGGATGGGGTTTGGCATGGCAGACATCCCCGCTGGTGATCAGGCAAACGGGTACGCCGAGGTCGATCTGCAGGGCGTTGCTCAGAGTGTTCAGCGCCGCGCGGGCACCAGCACTGTAAGGCCCCGTGGCGGAGCTGTCGGTGCGGCACCTGTGGTAGAGGTGGGAGCAACCCAGGTGCGGCAAAGCAAAACTGAGGTTGCGCACCAGGTGCAGGGGTCTGCCGCTGGTGACAATCCCCAGCGGTAGGCCGAGGGTGCGCAGGGTGTCCAGCAGGTGGTGCAGCCCATCGGCTGGGCGGATCAAACGGGCAGCCAGCTGCGACTGGATCGCATCGACCCGCTGGCACAACTGCTCCACCTCGATGCGACCCAGCAGGGGGTGCTCAGGCCACGGCGGGCCGGGGTAGAGCTGACTCAGGGTGGCGGTCAAGGTTTCGGTCAGCGTTCCTCCCAGCCGCACCGCGAAAACCTGCCTGAACTGCTCCAGACTGGGGCTGTGGCCTCCGGCTGCTGTCACCGCCTCGCAGCAGGCCTGGTACTGGCCCTGTACCAGCAGTTGAACCGTGTCCACCAGGGTGGCATCCAGATCCGCCAACACCACCCGCACTGTGCTCTCCTTGCTGTCACTCGTCGAGGATGCGACACATGTCGATCAACGCAACGGTTAAGGCGGCTTGGCATTACCCCACACGATGTCCTATGAACCTGCCTCTCGTCGGGTCGGCGTGGCTGCCTCGGCGGGGTAGGGCGGAGCCAGGCCGTGCCCCTTCCCACTGGGCAGGGGTCGTTGGTGCTAAGCCAGGGGTTGCCCTCTGGAGCTGGGCTGCCGATCGGGCGGCTAGG
>JBDIAW010000046.1:0-14435 GCA_039812585.1 Actinomycetota bacterium
AATGATGCGGTTGGGCACATTAATGGTTTCCACAGGTCCACGTACCACCGTCAGAGCTCCCCACGGTTGGGACAACGTCTCATCTAGCTTGTGCATGAAACTGTCAATGTCTCCCCGAACCAACCCATCGACGTCTCCTGTGGTGCGCGTCATGCCCGGCAGGCGGTATTGCAGCATCGTGCCGCCCTTGACTAAAAACCGGGTCAAACCCTCTTGATCCACCACACGTTGCAGACAGGCACACACAACGGTGGCCGCCACTAGCCACCCCAGGCGCGGCCCCACGAGGCTCAGACGTTCCTGAGCTTGAGCCAACCACGCATTAAGTACACGCGCTGAAGCTGGGGCTTTGTCTTTGGGTTTCAGGGTCTCCAACAAGTGCGATAGGGGTACTGGTTCAGGGTGAGGCATCGCGTTGCTCCAGGTGATCAGTCAGAAGATGGTGTTGGGTGGGCAGCAGTTGACTGGTTTGGCTAGATCGCTCCAATGCTTGTCGGATCAGGTAGGAGGGCACCCCGGTAGAGATGCACTGGGCAATCGCCGTGTACACAGTGACCGTGGGGATCCCCTCCCACCAACCAATCTGACCAGGGTCGAGATCTTCATGATGCACAACGTAACCTTTGCCCCCCTTGCGCCGCAGTCGCCGATGCTGGGGAATGCACACGTGAACAGCGTCGGGGTTAATGTCGCTGATATTCCACACTTGCAGAGCCGTCTCATGACTTAGACACGCTTGTTCTACCCCGGTCCAGAGCACTGCCAGTCGATAATGATCTGCGTGGGTTTCGGCCACTTGGGGCACCCGATACACCCCATGAGCAGCGCGCTCCAGGCGCCCTCGCGCCACCATTGTCGACAGGTGCGCGCCAGTGATCCCGAGTTGAGCTGCTTGGGAGCTGGTGACGTAACCCTGCTGATCCAAGGCCACCTCACGCAACTGCTCTAGATGAGTCACCAGTCTCATAAGGCAGAACCTTAACAAAATGTTAGAGTTCTGCCAACTCATCTGCCTTCGTGGCCAGGAGGTCGGGCAAAAGTCCTGGTACTGGTGGAGATGGTCAGATGGGTAGCTGGCAAGGCCGACGCCGCCCAGCTAAACGGCGCGACCAGTGTGGACCCCACCACGTGGATGTGCATCGACAACCGCTGCCCCGTCATCGTGAGCAACCTGTTGGTCTACCGGGACGAGTCCCACATTTCCACTGCCTACAGCCGTTGGCTGGCTCCAGCCCTCGGAGCAGCCCTGCGCCTGTAGGGTCAACGGGGCCCAACGTGCACCAGCTCTCCCCGAGTGGCTAGAACTATCCTCTGTGGGTGGCCAGTCTGGGCCACCCACCTATCCGCGCATCCTCTCAACTGACCACCACATCCGGCCCAGGGCACCGGCACAGGAAAGGGAACAGGACTATGATCCAACGACCTCGCCTTGCTGCGGTCCATACTGGTGGTTTGCCGCTCCCCCGACGGGTACTGGCCGGGATTGCCTTGATCGGGGTGAGCGCTCTGCTGGTCAGCTGTTCCCAAAGCGGGTCGAGCACCACCCAATCCTCCTCCACCACCCCCCCGATCACGTTGACTAACCCCTCCCTCGTGGACACACCCCCACCGAACCTCACCTCGGTACCGACCTCAACTACCGACACCGCACCGCTGGCCACCCAACCGGACGCGCTGCACACTCTCCGCGAGCCCCAATCACCCTGAAACGCCAAGCGGCCTAGCCCCAACGCTCCAGCGCCCCGGCACTGTGACCCGCACCGCAGGCAGCGCGCACAGCGGGCTACACCAAACTGGCTATGGGAGAGGAGTTCAACTCCCTGGCCAGTATCGATCTAGGCCAAACCGGAGCTGATGGGTATCTGTGGTACACCGACGCCCCTTTCGGCTGGCCTGCCCTACCTGCAGATAGCCTCAGCGCCAACCGCTCAGTGTTGACCATCAACCAAACCAGCGGTGAGGAAAGCTGGGGATTGTTCACCGCCTCAGCAAAAAGCGGTAAGGGGCGAGGGTTTCGCTTTGGCTACTTTGAGGCCCGTCTGGCTTTCGACCCCAGCCACAGCTTGACCTCCACCAAATGGCCGTCGTTTTGGGCGCTGAAGTTTGACAGCATCACCGGACGCAGCTCCAACCCCCGCTGGCCCGAATTGGACTTTTTTGAGGCTTACCACGCCCCGAAAACCGCTTTTGAGAAAGCGCTAGTCGGCACCCTGCACGACCTGACCGCCGGAAATCCCGAAAAGGATCGCTCCAGTCAACCCAATAATTACCATTTGTTGCCCCATGTTGATTTCCAACAATTCCACACTTACGGCTGTTTGTGGCAACCCGGTTCGGTGACCTGGTATTTCGACGGCACTCCGGTGATCACCCAGAAGTACTCCACCCACGGAGTTCCCGTCCCCAATCCGGCCGGACACCCAGTCGGCACCTTCAGCAATATGGATACCGATACTGTTCCCAATGGCATGACACTGATTCTGGGTAGTGGAATGAACTACCCCCTGCAGGTGGACTGGGTCCGAGTCTGGCAGTAGAACAGGTCAACCTTGCACAGGCCTTCTGACCGTTTTCTGGCCTGCCCGGCCTCACCTCGACGAACAGCCCGGTGAGTTCTCCAGCCAACAATCCAGCACGTGGTGCGGTTGTAACCCGAGTTGTCACCAATGTCCACGGTTGGTTGACGTGCCCACCTTGCATTGGGGCTCAACGCAGCTTCGCAGGCTCAGAGCCTCAGCCTGCGCGTGGCCGTGAAGGAGAGGACCGACAAGGCAACGACAACTGACCGAGATTAACCCCCCACCTCCACAACCAGTTCGACCTGTTACGACCGTTCCACCACCACTGGCACATGGTTCTCCCCGTTAGGGCCCTAACGGGGAGGCCGACCGCTCTAGGCTCGCGGCACGCTGAACTGCCCCAGACGGTAGGCCCCGTCGGAGGTCCGGGTGCCCGTGGACAAACGCAGCGGCGGGAGGGTAGCGCTGGGGTCGAGCAGGCGAACCTCCACGCTCAGCGCGCCGCTCAAGTGCCGTCCCTGGCCGAGGACCACCACATCATCGCGGGAAGAACCCCCACCCAACAGAGTGCGCACCTCAAACCCACTACCACCCCGAGCCACCACGGCACCTGAGGAGTTACGCAGCTGATACTCCACCCGCCACGGGTGATACGGCGGAGCCACCCCCGTGTTGACCCAGCGGGCGCGCACGGTCAGGTCTGCCGTGGTGCTGCCCTGGTCAAGGCTCAGACTGCTCACGCCCAAACGAAACCCCGCCAGGGTCGTTGCGCTACGCAATGCCGTCTGAGCTGCGGCGGGGTAGGCACCCACGGTCTGCTGGAAGTTGCCATTACTGACCAGGCTGATATGCCAATCACGTACTTGCTGGGCTCCTTGAGTGAAGGTGCCATCGGTCGTGCCAGGGGCGATGTTGTTACACCACTCGGTGATAAAGGGAGCGATCCGCCACCGCTCCATGGGACGCTGCCTCCAGGGCAAGCCCTCCTGCTCCGAGCGTTGCTTCACCTGGGCGAACAGGTCCACCGCCGACTGCTGCACGCTGCCTCCACCCACACAGTCGTTGCGAAGGCCCGTGCGCGGGGAATCCAGCATGGCCTGCTTGAGCACTGAGTAGGTGGCAGTGGGACTGTACTGACCCGCCGCGCGCATCTGAAAGGGATTGAGCACCACGAAGCTGCGGGGAAACGCTGCAGTAACGGCGCGGATGATGCGCGTGGCCGAGGCGATGCTGGCTTCCTGCTGACCGCCAGGGCCGGGGTAGGTGGACTCGTAGGGCCAGTTGTGACCCTCTCCCCAGTTGCCATAACCTCCCACGTCAATGAAACCCAGCCGTGGGTCGCCGTTGAACCGCTGACCGAGGGCTGCCATCAGCGACTCCCAGCGGCTTAAGAGCGCCGGGTCGTTCCAGTCAGGCACTCGGATCGTGGCGCCATCAGCTTGGGTAGTCCACGTGGTGGGCAACGCATCCACATCATCAGGCAGCATCGACTGCCCACAGCCGGAACACACCGCCATGATGCGAAACCCAAACTGCCCCCGGCGCGCCTTTGCTTTGGCCAACTCCTGCTCGATGGCGGTGAAGGTGTACTGGCCTGCAGAGGGCTCCACCTGGCGCCAGGAATACCGCACGTAGGAGTCGGTGGCACTCAGACCTCCCACCCCTGCCGGATGGTCATCGGGGAACCACAGGTACTGCCCCCGGCCCGTGTTGGGCACATCCCCCGTGGCAGGAGTCAGGCTCACCGTGCCCACGCGACGCTGCGGTCCACTGGGGGTCGGCAACAGCTGTGACTGAGTCGACTCCTCCAACGACTGGCCAGGTGTGGGGCCAGACGGAGGTTGCTGCGCCCCCGGCGTCAAGGCCTGCTCGGAGGGGGTCTGGGTCGTGGCGGTTGGCCGCCACGACTGCTGCCTCACCGCCCCTACCACGAGCAGACCCACCAGGATCACCAATAGTGTCGCCACTATCCTTCGCCGCCTGTTCATGCCGGCAGCTTAGCGGTAGGTACCGACCAAAGCTTTCACGACCAAACCCCAGCCGTCCACGACGACAAACAGCAGCATCTTGAACGGTAGAGAGATCATGACCGGGGGCAGCATCATCATTCCCAAAGACATCAGGGAGGCCGAGACCACCACATCCACCACGAGGAAGGGGATGAAAATCACAAAGCCGATGATGAAGGCAGATTTCAGCTCCGACAGAACGAAAGCGGGGATGAGGGTGTCTAGACCCACATCCTCCCGCTTCTGCGGGTTGGGTCGATCAGCCACGCGCAGCAGCAGGGCCATCTCCTCATCACGGGTGTGCTTGAGCATGAACGTTTTCAGGGGCGCCACCCCGTCGGTGAAGGCCTGCGATTGGGTTTTTTGACCCTTGAGCCATGGCTGGACCCCCATCTCGTTGACCTGGGAAAGCACCGGACCCATGACGAACACGCTGAGGAACAGCGCCAACCCTGCTAACACCTGGTTAGGAGGCACATTGGTGACCCCCAGAGCGTTACGGGTGAGCCCCAACACCACGAAGATCTTGGTGAAGCAGGTCGTCATCAGCAAGATGGCCGGGGCCACGGACAGGATCGTCAGCCCCAAGATGATAGTCAGAGAGGTGCTGGGCTTACCGCTGACTCCGTTGAGATCCACCGTGACGCTGCCCCCGCCTCCGGGAGCGATGGGAGCCTGGGGAGTCCGTGGCGCAGTGGGAGTAGCTGGATCTCCTGGGGCCGCCGGTAACGCCGGGGCCGCAGACAGTGCCACCGCCCCGGCCAGCGTCTCCCCCCAGTGGGTGGTCGCATTTACCCGGGTGATAGTGGCCATTTCACCCGGGTAAATGCGACCACCCACTGGGTTGGCGGCCTCTGCCGGGGCGCTGCCTACGAGCCAGCCCACGAGCAACCAGGCCAGCCCGACCACGCCCAGAACCGCAGCCACCTTCGCCCGCCTGCGCCGCGCCGTGGCCGTGAACAGCGGATGCTCCTCGTGGGCGGCGCTGGCCACCCAACGACGCGCGCCGTCGCGCCACGCTGCCCTACCCACGACGGGCCGTCCGTTGCCGCAGGGCCTCGAGCGCTTGCTTCCAGGTGGAGCCAGCCAGGATCGAGCCGTGGAGTTTCCCTTTTCCCGTCAAAGATCCTGAGGATGCTGTACCCGACCTGCCTGAGCCGGGCAGGAGGGACTGGCGTTGCTCCCGGCGGGCGGCACGGGCCTGCTCCTGGGCGGCCACGGCCTGCTCGACCTGCCCCAACTCCACCTCCGCCAGCAGCGACACCTGATCGTCAGTGACCCCCACCACGAGTGCTTGGTCAGCCACTCGCACCACCGCCACCGAGGCGGTACGCCCCACCTGCTGGCGAGCCACCAGCTCCAGCAGCGCCTCATTACCGGCCGGACCAACGCTGCGTAGCAGGCGCGCAGCCAGCCACATCACCGCCAGCACCACCCCGAGAGCCACCACCATCTGCAACAGCAGAGTGAAGGTGTTCCAGCCGCCCATCACCGCACGCCCCTATCCCGCAGCCGCAGCATGTGGCTGGCCAGGCATCGCAGCAGCAGAGGCGGCGTCGGCGGAGTCGCCGGTCTCCACCACGATCTCAGTGATACGGATACCGAAGTCCTCATCGACCACCACCACCTCACCGCGAGCCAGCAAGGTGCCGTTGACCAGCACATCTGCCGGGCTACCGGCCGTGCGATCCAACTCCACCACAGCCCCCGGGGCCAAGGAGAGCAGCTCCCGCACGGTCATGCGGGTACGCCCGAGCTCCGCGGTGACCTCCATCTCCACGTCGCGCAGCAACTCCAAGCCGGCAGCACGGCGGGCCTGAGGGATCGCCGCCCCAAGGTGGCCAGGTTGGCCCGGTTGACCCGTGGCCGCTCCTGCAGAGCCGGGGTGGGGCGGCGCTGGAGCCGAGGCAGCCTGGATGGCCAAGGCAAGGGCGAAGGTGGCGTTGACCTCCCCCGCCGCATTCACCAAAGGCACGACCACTGCTGCTCCCACCCCTGGCAAGGAGTCCAAGGCCAGCTCAGCCTCCAGCTCCCGGCCCGGCTCCACGATCACCTGGCCCAGAGTCGCCGCCGCCGCTTCGAACGCCGGCTGCACGGCAGGAGCCAACTCCAACGCCCCCAAGGGAGATTCCTGCAACGCCTGGACCAACTCCCCGGCGACCACCAGCACCGCTTCACCCTGCACCGCACCCGAAAGGCGGGTGGTCACCGCACCGGCCGCGTCCTCTGGCAGTAGCGCAGGGTCAGCGATGTCGCTGCTGGGCTGACCTGGTTGCAACGGCTGGCTGGAAGGCAGACGCGCAGCGGCGGCTTGGGCAGCGACGAGCACCGCCTGGATCAGCTCCGGGGGCAGGGTGGCCTCCGCCTCGGGTTCAAGTGAGCTCATCGGGTGTTCTCCTCAGACTGGGGGTTACGAACGGTGGTGACTCAAGCGTTAGGCGGAGGGTCGACAACGAGCACAGCCATGCGTTTGCCTTTGCTGCCCGGCACCGCGTAGGCAAAGTCCACATCGGCGGCGGTTACCGCTAGGGGAGCATTCAGGGCGTGGCGCAGTGGCAACACGTGCCCGACCTGCAGGTCCGAGAGCTCCCCAGAGGGCACTGCGGTGGGGGTGAATCGCACCGCGACCTCCACCGGCACGTCCTCCAGACGCCGGGTCATGGCCAGGCGAGCGTTGAGGCGGGACAGGCGCTCCCGCTCACTGGTGATGCCCTGACCAGCGGCAGCTTCCAGTTTGTTAAACACCGGGTTGAAGGGGAAGCAGACCGTGATCAATGACTCAGCATCGGCGATCTTTTGCTCTAAAGTGGCCACCAAGACCATCTCCGAGGCTGCCGCCGCCTGAGCAAACTGCGGGTTGTACTCCACGTTGACGATCTCTGGATCTAGAGGCATCAGGCCGGACTCGAACGCCGATTTCAACTCTTTCAGCCCGCGCAGTAGTAACTCCCTCAGCAGCACCATCTCAATGTCGGACAGGGGGCGTTCGGGTTGGTTCGTGCTGCCAGGACCGCCCAGCAGATAGTCGACCATGGACATGGCACTGCTTAGCGACAGCTCAAAGACCCCCACCCCCGGCAAGGGGTCGATCGAGAGCAAGTTCATCACGGTCGGGTTGTTCAAAGAGGCCAAGTATTCGTCGTAGGTCAACTGCTCTACGGTCAATAAGTTGACCTGCCCCACCGCGCGCAGCGTGGAGGTCAACTGGGTGGAGTACCCCCGCGCGAACGCCTCGAAGATGATCTGCAGGGTGCGGGCGTGCTCGCGGGAGAGCTTGGTGGGGCGGCGAAAGTCGTAGGCCTGGGGGCCGCCGCCTCCACGCTGCCGGCGCCCCTTGTTCACCCGACCCACTGTGGCGGTTTTGCCGCCTCCGACCTGCTGGGGAAGCGTAGCGGCGGAGGCCTGCTCCCCCTCTGGTACCGACGCCGCAGCAGTTTGCGCTCCCTCCGTGGAGCTCGACTGGTCCGGCGCAGTAGTCACGACCTCCCATCGGCTAACGCTGGTGTGGCCTAACCGCTTTGCCTGCCCGTTTTAGCCCCTTGAGTCCCACCGCCCTGGCCCACGCTGGCCCAGTGGTTGACGGTGCTCGCGTTTTACGGCCCAGTAGTTGACGGAAATCGTTGAGCTGCGTCAACCAGTGGGTGGGTCCTAGCCCGCACCAACCTGGGCGGCACCCACCCAGGTGTGCCAGAACGATTGGCGGCGCATGATGCCAATGTGGGCTTCGGAGGTGCGTGCCATCTGGGTTCCGGGATTGCTGATCACCACAAACCCACCGGGATGGGAATCAGTCCATCCGTAGTATCGCTGGAAGGCGCCTATTCTCATCGGCGCAGGGCGACCGTCTACCTTCCGCGCAGGTCCCATTGCCAAAGCCGCGTTCCACGCCTGGCCCGATACCACTCGGGTCAGCGCTGCATCGGCATCAGAAGCGCACGTAGCTCCCCATTGCGCCTGGGTGACGCCAAAGTTGTCCCGATAGAGTGCGCGATGCACGGCCAAATTATCCGGGTTGGCCCAGATTGAGCAACCCGGGTAGCCCCACATCTGGTAGTACGTTCCCACGATGCTGGTCACCGGGTAACTCAGAGGGATCCCCAGCTTTTCTCGTTGGGTAATGACGGAGCGCAACGCCCAGGAAACCTCCATGCTGTCCAAATCCCGATCGCCCAGGTTGAAAAAGAGGGCCATCCCCGGCTGGGTAGCCACTTGATCTGATCGAGCAGGCTGGGAGGCAAACACCCGCACACTACTGTCAGTCACGCACTGGATGTTTTGTTCACCTTGCCTTTGATCACCAAAACATCGAGAGGGCTTGGCTCCTTCTGGGGGCAGCGTTTGCGTGCTGATAAACCTCAAATCAGTAGGCAAAGTGCGATCGATGTGGCCCATGGCGTTGAGGAAGTTCACCGCACTGTTGACCAAGGCATTTTGACAAGAGCTGTTGTCCTCCGGGTTAGTGATCACCGGCCAGGGGTTGGGGGCAACTTCTCCTAACTGGGGTTGAAAACTCGCCCGGTAGCCCTCGCGCCGGCACGCGGGGGAGCGCTCACCCTGGGTGAGGTAGACAAATACTGTCAAACTGCCTGGATTGTTCTCCACCTGCGACCACACTTGCATCTCATCACCGGGATGCGCCAAGACAACTAACCGCACCTGGAGGGGAGGTTGCCCTGGGACTTCCCCAGCCGATGCGACCTGGCCAAACTGGGGCGTCACCAACCCTCGGGAGGCCCACTGGTCAGGCGGCGGCACGACTCCTGCCTGCACTGCAGCCGTCAATGCCGAAATCGCCACCGTCAGCACGGCTGCCGCCACAAGCAGGCGATAGATCACCATTCGCCACATGAGGGCCGCTCCCAGAGACAAATATCACTGAATGAAGCGAAATGGTAACTTAGCGTATTTGGTTCTGGGAGGGGCGGGGTCGGAAATTACCAGCTCCCCTGGCCGCCGTATCGCTTCCAGAACGACTGGTGACGCATAAACGGCGTGTGAGGTAACGCCCCGAGAACAACCTGGGTCACGGTGCTGGGGTTGTCATTCCAGCCCGTCAGATCAGAGTTGAGCCAGCCGTAGTGCTGCTCAAAGAGTCCCTGACGCTGCAGGGTGGTGCGATCCAGAGCAAACGCCCGCTCCCAGCTTGCCTGCGTGACGTCCTTGGTCAGCACCGCATCGCGGTCCGTCACACAGGTTGCCCCAGCCTGATAACCGGTCACACCGAAGTTGGTGTGATACAGGGCTTGGTGCACAGCTTCATGGTCGGGATGAGGATAAAGCGAGCAGCGAGGATAGGGGATATTATTCGCAAAAGGTCCCAAGATGTTGTAGACGGGCAAGTTGGTGGGTATTCCTAATTCGGGCTTATTGCCCATCACTGACTGAACCACCCAATCGACACCTGGTTTACTGACAGTTCCATCGGTGAGATTAAAAAAGATGACTTTGCCATATTTCCCACCATCATAAACCTCTGCACTATTATCCCCGCTAGGAAGGCGAACTCCATTTAACGGTAGACGTATGGTGGTTACGCGATGCAGAGCACTGGGAAGGTAAGAGTCTTGTAGGCTCATAGCATTGAGGAAGTTCACGGTCGACCTCATACGCAACGTGGAACATTCGTCCTGGCTGAGAGGCCACGTAACACCGGTGTTTGGCGTAGGATCTATTTCTCCCCACTGGGTTTGCAACGATTGCAGTCCCGCCGAGGTTTTACAATGTCCAGTGGAGTTACCTCGGGTGACAAAGACAAAAACCTTGTAATTATTAGGTGAATTCTCGATGAGTGACCAGGCTTCCATTTCATCGTCAGGGTGAGGCATCACGATCAGGCTGACCGATAGTGGATTGGGCGCCACGCTACTCTTGAATGGGTCAGCGGCCTGGGCTTGTCGATCAAAGTGACTGACCGCTGTCACCATACACCCGATCGCTATAGCTAACCCTGCAGCAATTCTTCTGGCCCTCTTATGCATCTCTCGCCTCCATGGATCAGCCTAGTAGAACCTTGGATTCATCATCTGGATAGACATGCTATGAGGCTTAGCAAAGTAAGAAAAGGGCACATGTCGAGGCGGAAGACAACTTTCAGCTTGACAATTTTTTTAGTTAATCACTTGATGAGTGTCATTCCACACATTATTTGCCCATACATTTCCGGGGCCGTCTTGATCAAACTTTGCCAATGGCCCCCAGTAACCACCGTTGGGAAAGAAGATACGTGAAATGCGGTTATTAGTAATCACGATCGATCGACTTAGCCCAAAAGACCCCTCGCCTCCTGCGTAGATGGCATAGTCTCCGCCAGCAAGCAAATTACCGGTTATCACCCTGTTCACTTGTAAACCAAAATCTTGGAATAAGCTTACTGCATCAGTTTGAGAGAATTGGTTCAGTACTGTATTTCTACGTATTGTTAATAATGTGCTGCCTCCACCGTTAGTGGTAATCCCGTTAATATGGTCTCCTTTTTGAAGGCCCATATCGTGAATATAATTACCCTCTATCAAGCCCTCGTGAATCTGTACCCCAGTACTGGTATTAGCGATATTATTACGAATGACTTGTGTGCCGCCAGCGTCTCCATAAACGTCCTTAACCCCCACTTCAATCCTTGGCCTGGCGCCCACCACCCCGATAGTGTTCCCAACAATTTGCGCCCGTTGAACGTGGTTTAACCCGACAGCCCACACATTGCCAGTGGGATGCAGACGATTACCGCGAATCACCACATCATTGGCATCCACATTCACAGGTGCAGCTACGTCGAAACCTGAAAACACAGCCTCGGGTTCATCAATAACGACCCATCCACGTGTATCCCAATGCCATCCAGAACCGGAGCTCACCTGTTGAGGCACCTGTTTGAGCACTGCAGTGGGGTTGACCCCTGTGTTCGTTGCGTCAGGAAACCCGCACTGTGAGGGCCGCTGCACACAGTGAAGCTTTGGCCCACTCACGGCGGCCTCAGAGGCAGCAGGTTCGCCAGCGGATGTGCCATCCCCCAACGTGGCCTGAGCCGAGGAAGGTGGACTGCTCGGCAGAGTCGTTGCTGAGCTGGCCTCGCTGGGGGCAGTGAACTGGATCGGGATGGTTGCATCGATTGATGGGGCCCCAGAATCCGCAGTAAGAGTCGGGGTGACTTGGGCTCCGCCGTCCCGTGTCGCTGTTGTGGCCCCAGAACTCTGCCTTATCGCGTGCATGCCAAGGAGGACAGCTGCTATCACGGCTGCAATCCCCACTCCGATCATGAGCATCAACCACCACTGCCGCGCCCTCAGCGAACTCTTCCGCATATCAACCTCCTTGCCTCCTCTATGTCGATGCACATGGATCTTCCCTCTCAGGGTAGGGGTAAGGCGAGAAAGCCTGAGGGGTAGGCAGAACACACCTTATAGCCGGCGATAAGGTCACTTGAGTGGCCTGACGTTGGAGGAGGAACACCCTGGGGCAGTACGACGCTGAGAAGGATCTGATCCCCGCAGCAAGCTCTCATGCGTCTTCAGATATTTCATAGAGAGGGGGAAAGAGTTTAACCAGCAGCTTGCAGTGTCGATGAGCGGCATAAAGGAGGTGACATGAAGCATAAAACAATAGTGCCGTTAATATCTGGATGTATCTTGGCCATCCTCATTACTGTCTGGCATACCAGTCAGGCCGGTTTTACTGCATCAAATACTAATACGGGTGATGCATGGCAAACAGGGCAAATGGTATTAACCGATGATATTGCTTCTGACTCGTTTATTTTTAGCGCAACGGATGAATCCATACCGCCAGGGTATTCCCTCACGAGGTGCGTGCAGGTTACCTACTCAGGAACATGGACTGGTTTGACAAACGGAGCTGTGGTCAAGACCCATGGCACCTGGAGTGGCAGCTTGGCACCCTACATCACACTAACTGTTGATCGGGGTACAGGGGGGACATCCTCTTCTTGTTCTGGTTTTACCGCAGAGGGTTCTCCTGTGTGGAAAGGAAAGCTCTCTGAGCTCACCACGAATTTTAATGACTATGAGCATGGATTCGGCGGGTGGATTCCTGTTAGTGGAGCACTAACAAAAACTTACCGATTGTCGATCCTGTTGGATTATTCCTCATCTATAGAAAAATTATCAGCAACAGGTAGATTGACGTGGGAAGTACGCCATCCTACAGGCGGGACTGGATATGCAGACCGGGTTTTGAATGATCAACCTGCTGCTTATTGGCGCTTAAGCGATGGAGTAGGGGCCACAGTTGCCAAGGAAGAAACTAACCAATATCCAGGCACTTATTTAGGAAGCCCCGATATGACCCTGACAGGCTGGACTCTGTCGGGCTGGAACAATACTGCTTCCTTTATCAACGATGGTAGTAAAAGGTTGGTGGGTGACGGAACAGACAACCAGGTATCAATCCCAAGACATGCGACCTTTTTACCTGGAGCCGGTAAGCCTTTCAGCCTCGAGTACACAACGAACCTGAAGGCGACTGCTCTCTTCGGTCCTGCGGAAGTATCTTTAGCTAGTGGCTATAGCGCTGATAACACTGGCTGGTTTAACTATTTTAAAATGTCCACTGGAACTTTTGTTTTTATGCGGAAAGATGTGAAGTGCGAATCTCAACCCACTACGGGAGCGGGTAATCGTCATTACGTTGTGGTCACCCATGACGGAAATCTCACCACCAAAGTATATTTAGATGGAGTATTAAGCACTACCTGTACTCTTGCCAGCCCCTATGTAGACTTCGCTGCTGGAACGGACGGCATGCACATTGCCTACGACGTTGATGGAGCTAGCCCTAATGACTTGGACGAAGTAGCATTTTATCGTAAACAGCTATCGGCTACTCAAATAGCTAACCACTATGCTGCTTTGAACTTAGCTACCCCGTGAGAATTACCGATCACTCTGGAGTGTTAATTCATTTTGTAGTAAGCGCTAATGTTGTTATTAGCTAGCGATGTTACCCAACTAGCTGTAGTAGAATACGAACCACTGCCGCTAGCGGTAACGCTCTGAGCTGCAACCGCGATAGCTGAACAAGAAGAAGTAGTGACTGAACAGACTGCTTCACCCACTTTCACAAAAGAGCTATTGAAGCTGACATCTTCAAGCAACGCAGTATTGGCGCCTTTTCGCCCGGCAATGACAACTAGCCAACGACTTCCCGCAGAGGGCTTAATGCTTGCAGATGCTCGCGAAGTTCCAGGCGTGGTGTTCCCACTAGAACCACTCACATCAAGAGGACTAGCCTGCATACCTGTGATTTCACCCACCCACCAAGCAGCGCTCAACGCAGAACCCAAGCTTACTGTCCAAGAAGTTTCCTCTACCGTCACTGCTTTACGGAATAGATAGGTGCCATTAGAATTAACTAGTGACTTATCTAGAGTCCAACCAGAAGGGGTCGCTACCGAAGCTTCAGACACCACCCCAATTAATAACGAGTTACCTACGGTGGTTTCTAAAGGGAGTGAAAGATTTACTGTAGTACTTGCTCCGCTGGTTGACCCTGAGTTTTGCTGCACAATAGGTGGCGTTGCTGCAGGGCTACGCACCGACAACGTAAAATCAACTCCATAGCTTGAAAAAGTCCCTGGAGAACGTTCAGGAAATACGGCACTAGCACCGTAACGGAGTAACCCATTTTGCCCGTTGGCACCGCCAGATGGCGAAGCTATGAGCTGTTTATTTATGGAGTTGTTAAGGAAATAGTTATTATCTAAAGAGTAATTTCCATTGGGCATGAAAACGCCTACCACATACACGTGCCAGCGCGATACCTGTATGGCTGGAGAAAATGTTGCGGTTTGCCACCCAGAGCCAGTTTCGCCAGAAAAGTGGCTCTTCCGGTTTGAGGGTGTAGCTCTGCGCGCGTCGCTGGCGGGGTGAGGGTCAAGGTCTTCGCAGGATGGAGG
>JBDIAW010000047.1:0-13980 GCA_039812585.1 Actinomycetota bacterium
ACCACCAACAACATTCCCAGACACACTCAGAACCGTAATAGCCCTATACTTCTACACCCACAACTGAATAACCCTCAGAGCTTCACTTGATGCTGCAGTATCGGCATTGGTGACGAGCAACCGAAAGAGCGTCAGCGCACATGGAGTGGCTGTGGCTCGACCTCTCACACGCCGGGGAAGCAACAGTCAGGGTGAGAGGTCCGGCCTAGCACGGGGGGCTACCTCTCCCGCTCATCGGTCTGCAAAAGGGTTAGTGCCCTACCGAACGGTCAGACGAGGCAGTTAACCACGAGGTCACCCTGGTGAGCTGTCTGCCCCCAGGCGAGCAGAACCGAACAGGGAATGCGCAGCAGCCGCCCCGGGTTGAACCCCTCACGATGACCACCATGGTGCTTGAACATCCGTTAGGCTGGCAGGCGATGCCTGCCTTCACGCAAATGTCTGCCGATCTGGCCGTCCCTGAGGGGGCGGAGGTTGATTCTGCCGTTGAAACCCCTCAACAGCGGCATGATCGCTTTGAGCGCGATGCCTTGGCCTACCTGGATCAGCTTTACAGTGCAGCGCTTCGGATGACGCGCAATCCCGACGACGCCCAAGACTTGGTGCAGGACACTTTCGTCAAGGCCTATGCGGCGTTTGCCCAGTTCACGCCGGGGACCAACCTCAAAGCATGGCTCTATCGCATCCTGACTAACACCTACATCAACGCCTACCGCAAGGCCCAGCGGCAGCCGCAGAAAGCGCACGGGGAACAGCTGGAGGACTGGCAGGATGCCGCAGCCCAGTCCCACACCTCCACCGGCCTGCGCTCGGCGGAGGTGGAGGCGCTGGACCGACTTCCTGACTCCGCAGTCACCCAGGCGTTGCAGAACTTGCCGGAGGAGTTTCGCCTGGTGGTTTACTTCGCCGACGTCGAGGGGTTTGCCTACAAGGAGATTGCCGAGATTATGGGCACCCCGATCGGCACGGTGATGTCACGTCTGCATCGCGGGAGGCGCCAACTGCGCGAATCGTTAGCCGACTACGCCAGCCAACTAGGTCTGATCCCCGCATCGACGCGCGAGGAGGCGACCAGCGATGACTGATCCCACCCCCCCTCAGCCGTGCGGTTACCAGGGAGTCGATGCGCAAGATCCTTACGGTGATGACTGCTCCCGGGTGATGGAGCAATTGGATGCCTACCTGCATGCCCCCATGCCCGACCATGAGCGTCACCTGTTGGCTCGCCACTTACAGCGCTGCGCTGGCTGCACCTGTGAGGCGGACTCCTTCGACGCCCAACAACGCCTGCTGGGGCTGCTGCAGCGCTGCTGCGGAGCACCCACTCCAGCCCCCCTGCAGTTACGGGAGCGGGTGGTTGCGGTTTTGGGCCAAATGTCAACGGTGCAAGTGAGTCGCACCACCACGGTGTGGCAGGCAGACTCGCTGACCACCCACGTCAGCCTCACCCATACCGAGCTCACCCTCTACCCCGAAGAGTAGGTGTCCTGCCCTGGCGTTGGTTGGGGTGGGACCGCTGGGATCAAACGGTGTTAGCTGCCGTTGGGGCGCTTGCCGTGGTTGGCTTTGGACTTATTGCGGTCTTTACGCTTACGGCTGCGCTTGCTCATGAGGAGTTCCTTACGTCAGGGATTGGTCAGGTCATTGTCACTCTACCGGTCGCTGGGGCGCAGCCAGCGAAACTTATGGGTACACAGCACCAGTCCACCGATCAGCCAGGCGCCCAACACCAGGGCGATACGGCCCAGCTCCCATGTCCCAGCGGGCTCCAAGACCTGGGCTGAGGAGGGGAGAAGTGCCGAACGGATGCCCTGGGCCAGCCACTTGAGGGGAAACAGCGCCCCTACGGTCTGAACCCACCCGGGGGCGCGGGTGAACACGAAGTACACCCCCGACATGAACTGCAGCACCAAGGCAATAGGGGTGATGATCGAGGGTGCACTACGACCACTGCGAGCCAGGCTGGAGGCGGCGATTCCCAGAACAGTTCCGGCGGCCACTCCCAACACATAGATCCACCCCAGGCGCAGCCACAGTTCAGCGGTGGCGGGCAGAGGAACCTGAAAGAAAAGCCGGGCGGTAAGCAACTGAATGATTGCTTGCACCATGCTGATCACCAAGACTTGCCCGATCTTTCCGAGGAAGAAGGCTACTGGTGGCAAAGGGGTGCCGTGTAACCGTTTGAGGGTGCCGTCTTCACGTTCTTCGGCCAGCCAAATGGCCAGGGTTTGGAAGCTGGACATCATGACCCCGACTGACATCATGCCGGCGGTAAAGTATTGCCGCACCGATATTCCCTGGTCCCATTGCTCCCCAAACAGCGCTCCGAATATGACCAGCATCAGAATGGGGAACAGAAAGCCGAACACCATGCTTTCCCACTGGCGAAAGAACTGTTTGAGTTCGTAGCGGGTGCAGATCAATCCCAGGCGAATCGTGGAGAGTGACCGCTGGGCGGCATCAGATGGGATAGAGGTAGAGGATCTCATGAGAAGGCCTTTGATGGTTCGGGGGATCCTGCGACATCCCCAGTAGTGGTTTTGGTGATCATTTGGAGGTAGATCTCCTCCAGAGTGGGGCGACGGACTCTGAGGTCGGCGATCTCTTGGCCGGGGGGAGTCTGAGCCATAAGTTGCGCCAGTAGGGCAGTGGGGGCATCAGTTTTCTCCTCGTGACGCCCGTTGTTGTCCTGCCAGCTCACGACGGAGCTGATACGGTCGCGGCCCCCGAGTTGGGAGGGGGTGTCCAGCGCCACCAGTTTGCCCTGGGCCATCACCCCCACGCGGTCGGCTAACGCCTCCGCCTCTTCCAAGTAATGAGTGGTCAGGATCATGGTGGTGCCTTCTGCCTTGAGGTCCTTAATCATCTGCCAGAAGGCGCGGCGGGCCTGTGGGTCGAAGCCGGTGGTGGGTTCGTCGAGGAACAACAGTTGGGGGTGGCCAACCAGAGCCAGGGCTACATCTACCCGGCGGCGTTGTCCTCCCGACAAAGTGCGAGTGCGGGCGTTGCGTTTGTCGGCTAGGCCCACTAACTCGATGACCTGCTCCACCGGGCGAGGATGGGGGTAGAAGGAGGTGTACCACGTGATGATTTCGCTGACGGTGAGTTCTCCCCGTTGGCTGGTGTCCTGGCCAACGATGCCCAGTCGCGCCTTCCATGCTCGGTTGTCGCTGCTGGGCGTGACGCCCAATACGTTGACCGTTCCTGCGTCGAAACGACGGAATCCTTCAAGGATTTCCACAGTGGTGGTTTTACCGGCGCCGTTAGGACCCAAGAGGCAGAACACCTCGCCCAAGAAGACATCTAGGTCGAGGGCATCGACGGCCATTTTGGCCGATGATCCATTTCCGTAGCGTTTAGTGAGGCCGCGAATACTAACTGCATGATCGGGATGAGGTGGAGTGAGATTCATGATCATGAAGTATAGGTGAATTGCTCCAGGCAATCTAAAGATTGCCCCATCGGCGTTCTTGACCAAACATTGGCCAACAATTCCCGCATATTGTGGCGCGTCCCGATAGCCTCTGCCCAGCAGTTATTGGTTGTGGAAGCACCGATCCACGTGAGGTGGAGCACGTCAAGGGGGATAGCGAACCTATGTTTGATGCAGTTCTGGTGGCCAACCGGGGGGAGATTGCTCGCCGCATCGTGCGGTCGGTGCAGGCCCTGGGAGCTCGGGCCATTGTTGTGCACAGCGAAGCCGATGCTGGGTTGCCTTTCGTGGCCGAGGCCGACCAGGCCGTCTGCCTGCCGGGGGCGCCGGCTGCGGTGTATCGCGACGCCGAGGCAATCCTGGCCGCCGCCCGTGAGTCGGGTGCGCAGGCTATCCATCCTGGCTATGGGTTTCTCTCCGAAAACGCCGACTTTGCTCGCGCGGTGGAGCAGGCGGGGCTTGCCTGGGTAGGGCCCAGCGCCGACCTGATTGAGCGTATGGGTGACAAGATTGCCGCCCGCAACACGATGGCCGATGCAGGGATGCCGATTGCTGCCGGTACAGCCGATCCGGTCAGCGACGCCGAGCAGGCAGTTCTTGCTGCCGAGAAGATTGGCCTGCCGGTGATGATCAAGGCCTCAGCCGGAGGAGGAGGGATGGGCATGGCCATCGCCCATACTCCTGAAGAGGTAGCTCAAGGATTTGAGAAGGTGCTGGCCGCCTCCCAGCGCCTCTTTGGCAGCGACGCGGTGCTCGTCGAGCGTTACATTGCTCACGCTCGCCATGTAGAGGTGCAGATCTTAGGCTTGTCCGATGGTCGCGTCGTCGCGTTGGGTGAGCGCGACTGCTCCGTGCAGCGGCGCAATCAGAAGGTGGCGGAGGAGACTCCCTGCCCGGGTATCTCTGCCCAGCTTCGGGAGCAGATGCTCACTGTGGCCGCCCAAACCGCCCAGGCCATTGGCTATCGCAACGCGGGAACCATTGAATGCTTGGTTGATGTGGACGCTGGGGATTTCGTGTTTCTGGAGATGAACACCCGCCTGCAAGTCGAACATCCCATTACTGAGAGTGTCTGCGGGATCGACCTGGTGGCTGAGCAGTTGCGTGTGGCGGCGGGGGAGCCCGCCGGGTTCGACCCCACTGCGCTGAGCCCTCGAGGGCATGCCCTGGAGTTACGTATCAACGCTGAGGATTCCCGGCGCTTCTTGCCTCGCCCGGGCACGATCCAGCGGTGGCAGGCCCCGACTGGGGAGGGGGTGCGGGTGGATGCAGGTTACGCTGAGGCCACCACGGTGACCCCCCACTACGACTCACTGATCGCCAAGCTCATCATCACTGGGCGTAATCGGCAGGAAACCCTTGAGCGTGCGCGGCAAGCAGTGGCTCAGTTTGTCATTGAGGGAGAGAAGCTACAGACCAATCTTGGGTTCCTGGCTGAGCTGTTGGACAACCCTGAGTTCATCTCCGGTAACTACGACACCGGCCTGGTGGAGCGGATGCGGCCATGAGTGGCGCGACGCGTGGACGTAGTTGGCTGTAGCACCCATCACGCAGGTGATCACCGGCTACAGTGGAGGCGATGTCGTGGGGGCCACTGTCGCGACCGAACGTGAAAGGAAACACTGATGGCTGAAGAAGTACGTGCTGAATTGGTTGCCAACGTGTGGAAAGTGCTGGTCAAAGATGGTGACCAGGTCAGCGACGGCGACACCATTGCCATCCTCGAGTCCATGAAAATGGAGATCCCTGTCTTAGCTGAAGCTGACGGCACCATCACGAACGTGTCCATCGCCGAGGGGGACGTGGTCCAAGAGGGCGATTTGATCGCAGAGATTGAAAACTGATTCTTCCTTTCGCATGAGTGCCACTGTGCCCCACGCGGAATTGACTCGCCGCGATATCCAGGGGTTGCGAGCGCTGGCAGTAGTAGCGGTGGTGATCTACCACTTCTGGCCTGGTCGGCTCACTGGGGGTTTCGTTGGGGTAGACGTCTTTTTCGTCATCTCCGGCTATTTGATCACTGACCATCTGCTGCGTAAGCCCCCCACCTCACCCCGGCTGTTGGCAGCGTTTTGGGCCCGCCGGGTGCGACGGCTGCTGCCCGCAGCCACGTTGGTGTTGCTGGCCACACTTGCTGCCAGTATTGTTTGGGCGCCACGCACCATGTTGATCGGCATTGCGCGGGAGGCTGGGGCAGCGGCACTCTACGGCGAAAACTGGTACCTGGCCATCACTAATAGTGATTATCTAGCCGCTCACGAGACGGCCTCCCCGGTGCGACACTACTGGTCGTTGTCGGTCGAGGAGCAGTTCTACATCATCTGGCCTTTGCTGCTGGCTGCCTTGACGCTGGTGGGAGCCAAACTGGGACGCCCGAAGCAGGTGCTCCTGGCGGGGTTGTTGCTCGTGACCGGTAGCAGCTTGGTGCTATCAGTGTGGATCACCTCTACTCAACCAGACCTGGCCTACTACGCCACCCATGTGCGGATGTGGGAGTTAGCGCTGGGCGGGGTGGTGGCCTGGCTGGCGCGTTATGCCCCCGCTCCAGGGGGGAGTTGGGTGCGCCCAGCTCGGGTGCTGGGCGCCTATGGCGGAGTCGTGCTCATGGTGGCAGCGATGAGCACGTTCGATGCCTCAACGCCGTTCCCGAGTTGGTGGGCACTGATCCCCTGCGGCGGAGCGGCACTGGTCATGCTGACGGCGGCCGATGGGTTGCCAGGTTCTCCTGACTGGGTATGGAGACGGCGGCCGGTGCAGTGGCTGGGGGATGTCTCCTACTCGATCTATCTGTGGCATTGGCCGGTGGTGGTGCTGGCTCCTTATGCTCTGGGGCGGCCCAATGGTCAGCAACCCTGGGTGGTGATGGTAGGCCTCATCGCCGGGATTGCGCTGGCTGCGGGGTTGACCAAGGTGTTCGTGGAGGAAAAGCTGCGCTACCAACAGGGTCTTGTGCGCACTCTGTCGCGATCCTTTGCGATGGGAGCAGCCCTGATCACCATGGTGGTGCTCAGTGGCGCCATCGTGGTGGGGCACGTACAGGCCCAGCAGCAACGTGATCGCGAGCGGGTAGCCTCTGGCGTTCACCAGCAATGTTTTGGGGCGGCCAGCAGGCGCGATCCGGCCTGTCAGTCCCAGGACGTTCCACTGGTGACCACACCGCTGTTCGCTAAAAAGGACATGCCCCAGGTGTGGCCAGACCACTGTTGGAACGATAAACCCTTCACCAGTCATAAGCGGTGCACCTATGGGCCTGCCGATGCTCCCGTCAAGGTGGCGCTGCTGGGCAACTCGCACATCGCCAACTGGTTTCCGGCTATTCGTCAGGTGGCTCAGGAGCGTGGATGGCTCGTGCACACCTATCTGATTCCGGAGTGTTATACCGTAACCACCGTACGGATTCACTGGGATCAGGCGGGTCTGTCTGCCGCCTGCCAGGCCTGGAACCGTTGGGCGTTGGACACGATTGCTCAGGGTGGTTACAGCTTGGTGGTGATGGCCAATCGCACCTTCCAGCCGTTGGAGGATGTGCCGGCGGTGGACAAGACCCATGCCGCTCAAGAGGCTTACGCCGAGACGTTACGAACAGTCACCGCGTCCACCCCAAAGGTGTTGATCTTTCGGGATACTCCAGCGTTTACGCACATGATTCCCGACTGTGTGCAGGCTCACCTGGAGGATCCCTCTGCCTGTGACCGTCCCCGGCAGGAAGCAGTGGAGCCTGACCCTTTGGCGCAGGCGGGTCGGCTGGACTCCAGTGGGCGCGTTCGTGTGGAGGATCTCAACGACCTGCTCTGTAGCTCCACCACGTGCCCGGCGGTCATTGGGGGAGTCATTGCCTACTTCGACAACAACCACCTCACGGCGACCTACACCACCACGATGGTCGCCGAAGTCCGCACTGCCCTCGATCATGCGCTGGGCTAACCTTTACCGCCATGGCGTGACAGGTTGGCCGAAACGCCCCAGGGCTGCGGTGCCACCCCTTACCCTGGCACGGTGAGATCCACCAAGGCTGCGACTGTGCGTGACGATGCCCCGCGTCGGGATATTCAGGGGTTGCGCGCCGTGGCTGTGGTGATGGTGGTGCTCGTTCACTTTTGGCCTCACCGACTGACCGGCGGTTACGTCGGGGTGGACGTGTTTTTCGTCATCTCCGGTTTCTTGATTACCGATCATTTGCTGCGCAAACCTCCCACCTCACCTCGGTTGTTGGCGGCGTTTTGGGCCCGGCGGGTGCGGCGGCTGCTGCCTGCGGCCACCCTGGTTTTAGGCGTCACCGTGATGGCCAGCCTGGCTTGGCTGCCCGACACGCTGCTGCCGCAAACCCTGCGTCACGCCGGTGCTGCAGCCGTTTATGTCGCCAACTGGGCCATGGTGCGCGATGCCACCGACTACTTGGCCGCGCAGGAGCCTCCTACCGCCGTGCAGCACTACTGGTCGCTGTCGGTCGAGGAGCAGTTCTACCTCCTGTGGCCGTTGCTGATCGCCGCCTTGGTGGTCATGGGTCGCCGAGTCAACCGTCACGCTGCACTGCTGTGGGCGGGGGTGCTTACCGTGTTCGGTGGCTCGCTGGTGATCTCCATAATGGTGACAGCCAGTAACCATGTGATGGCCTACTACGCCACCCAGGTGCGCATGTGGGAGTTGGCCTTAGGCGCTATTGTCGCCTTATGGGCAGCCACGGCCACCCCTATGCTGAGCCCGAAAGATCGTTTGCGTAGCCTGACTGCCTGGCTCGGCTTGGGCGTGGTTGCCCTGGCAGGGCTTACTTTTGATGCCCGCACGCCGTTTCCAGGATGGATGGCCCTGCTGCCCACGCTAGGGGCTGCGGCGGTCATAGCTGCTGCTGCCGATGAGTGTCGATGGTCACCTTCCGTGATACTGGGACTGCGTCCAGTGCAGTGGTTGGGAGATGTCTCCTACTCGGTGTATCTGTGGCATTGGCCGGTGGTGGTCATCGCCCCCTTTGCCCTAGGAGTCAAGGCGCTGACCTGGCCCCAGAAGTTGATGCTGCTAGCACTGGTGATGCTGATCTCCGGGTTGACCAAAGTCTTCGTCGAGGATCGCCTGCGTTATCAACGGGGGATCGTGCGCACTCTGCCGCGCTCGTTCGCCCTGGGAGCGGTGTGCAGCGTGGTCGTGGTTACAGTCTGTGCTGGATTGTTGGTCAACCAGCAACGCCAACAACAGGCTGACCAGCGGGTGGTCGATCACATTGCCCACGGCTATGTGCCGTGTGCCGGAGCCGATGCGGTCGCCAACCCGGCCTGCAGCGGCAAAGCGACGCCTCAACTGACCTCCCCGGCCTTTGCTAAACAGGACAAGTCGGTGCTTTACGCCGATAACTGTTGGAATGGACGCCCTTTTACCGATCGACGTGTCTGCCAATATCCCAGTGCGGCTGGTGGCGCTGCCACCATTGCCCTGCTCGGTAATTCTCATGCTGGGCACTGGTTTCCTGCACTGGACAAAGCCGCTACCGAGCATGGCTGGGCAGTGAGCACGTATGTGAGCTCCGAGTGCTACCCGGTGCGTTTCGTCCGTCTGGAGTTTGGCAATGATCGCTTATCGGAGCATTGCCAACAGTGGAATCAGTGGGCCATTGGCGCAATCGTCTCCTCCAAACCCAGCCTGGTGGTGATCTCCAATCGAAGCTATGCACCCATTATTGGAGTGGATCCTGGTCAGCAGATGGCAGCCAAGCAGGCAGCCTACGCTGACACGCTGAGCGCTTTTACTCACGCGGGGATACCCGTGGTGGTGATCCGCGACACGCCTGCTTTCGACTTTTTGGTACCGGATTGTCTGGCTCAGGATCGCCGCAGTGGCAGGGTGAGTTGCCAACGCCCCGCTTCCCAGGTGGTTGCGATGGACCCACTCGCGCTGGCGGCTCAAGCTGATCGCTCTGGGCTGGTGCGCATCCTCGATGTGACGCCGCTGTTATGCCCCGAAGGTGTATGCCAGAGCCAGATAGGGGGCGTGATCGTCTATTTCGATCGGCACCACCTCACGGCCACCTTCGCCGCGACGATGGCTCCGCAACTGGGTCAGGCCATCAGAGAGGCCTTGCGCAACCAGGTCCGCCTGGCGGGCTGATCACCTCTTCGTTGCTCAGCTCACCGTCAGGCCCGCCGATGGGGTGCAAGTCAAGACCTGAGCGGCGGGAGGGGTACTGGTGGTCAGTTCCCAACCCTTTGCTGCCTTGCCGATCCCTGCGGGTAACCAGATACCAGCAGATTCCGTACCTGCAAGTGGATCTGCTCCGGCAGCACCTGCGATAGGTAGACACCAGCGGATGATTCCCGCTCAGTCCCAAGCCGCCTCCCCTGTGCCCGGGCGGCACGAGGCCTTGGCAGCTACCTCAGCCCCCGTAGGTGTTCCCGGCGCTACCGGAGACCGGGCAGCGCTGTCAATCAGGCCCTTTCTGCAGATGCTGACAGAGGTCCAAGGCTCTGATCTGCACTGCAAAGTGGGCTCGCCGCCGCGCATTCGCCTCAATGGGAAGCTGCGCAAACTGCAGGCTCCTTCTCTACGCCCCATAGACACCGAGCACATGGCCCAAGAAGTTATGAACTCCCACCGTGTGGAGGAGTTTCTCGAACACAGCGAGGCCGACTTTGCCTACTCCCAGGCCGGATTAGGACGGTTTAGGGTCAACGCTTTTCGTAGTCGAGGCTCGGTAGGTTTGGTGTTTCGCCGAGTCTCCATCGGAGCTCTATCGGTGCAAGAGCTGGGGCTTCCCGCCATTGTGACGACTCTGGCGATGGAACCACGTGGGCTGATTCTGGTTACCGGCCCGACCGGTTCGGGTAAGTCCACCACGATGGCTGCGATGATCGATGCGATCAACTCCACGCGGGAGGTGCACATCGTCACCATTGAGGACCCTATCGAGGTGTTGCACTCCGACAAGCTGTCCATGATCAATCAGAGGGAACTGCGGGTTGACACCCACGATTTCGCTACTGCCGTGCGGGGGGCGCTGCGCCAAGATCCAGACGTGATCCTCATTGGTGAGATGCGCGACGCCGAAACTGTTTCTGCGGCGTTGAACGCTGCCGAAACTGGGCACCTTGTGCTGTCCACGCTGCACACCGCCGATGCCCAAGAAAGCGTCAACCGCATCATCGACTTTTTCCCCCCCTATGAGCAAAAACAGGCACGCCTTTCTTTGGCAGGCTCACTACGAGGAATCCTGAGTCAACGCCTGGTTCCCACGCCGGAAGAGAACAGCCGGGTTCCCGTGCTGGAGGTTTGTGTCGGCACCGGGCGCATTGCTGAGGCCATTGCCGACCCGGAGGGCACCAGTCGCATCGTCGACTTGATCGCCGATGGCAGCTACTACGGGATGCAGACCTTTGATCAGCACATGGCTGAGCTGGTTCAAGCCGGCATGATCACCTTGGAGGCAGCTTTGGCCGCTGCCACCAATCCCCAAGATCTCACCGTGCGCCTACGGGGTATGGGAGTGATCCACTAAACCTAGTGGGACTCTGCGTGCCTACTCCTGAGCACTGGTCGTGCGGTGGCGCAGAGCGGCAGTGTGGGTGCGATTGGCGCATTGGCGGGTGCAGAAACGCCGATCACCGCGCGGGGAGGTATCCACGAAACACTGCTGGCAACCCAAAGCGGCGCACGTGCCTAGCCGGTCAAGACCGTGCAGCTCCACAGCCTGGGCCAGGCCCACCAATGCTGCGCTGACCCAGGTGGTCGTGTAGCTGGCGGTGGAGGTCACCACACTCAGTCGAGGAGGCTGGCCTACCAGATGGGGGCGGGCAGCATGCAGAGCTAGAAGCTGATTGAGGGTGACCACTGCGTGAGCGTGATGCTCGTCGCGGGCAGCGATGAACACCTCCCGCACGCGGGGGCGCACCCGTACCAGCAGGGTCAGTTCGGTGGGGGACAGGGGCGTCGGAGTGGCACCAGCGGTCAGGGGGTGGGCGGCCAGGAAAGTCCGCGCGTTGGCAGCATCCACGAGTGCATCGCTGCCTAGGCTGCGATTCTCACTGTTGACCAGAGCTAACGCGAGCTCGCCGGGCGGGCTACTCGTCCTCATCGTCCAGCCGGGCCATCCAGGTGGCAAGGCGCTCGATGGGGACCTCGAATTGCGGGTTCAAGTCCACAAACTCGCCCAGCCGTTGGGCCACCCAGTCCAGGCTGACCTGCTCCTGTCCCCGGCGCTGCTGTAACTCCTCGATCCCCCTGTCGGTGAAGTACATGCCTGTCCTTTCAGTCCGGAGAAGTGTGGCGCACGCCGCCTGAGGTTGACGTTTGTGCGGTTTTAGCGGCGCGAGAGCGCGCTAAAACCGCACAAACGTCAACCTCAACCTGCATCGGCCCTAGCCTTCGAAGGCTTCACGCAGGATCGCGGCGTGCTCTTGGTCGTGTTTGCGGTGGCTGCCGGTGGCCGGGGAAGCCGAGGCGGGGCGGGTCACGGCGCGCAGGCGGCGCTCCCCCAGCAAGGGGGGCAGGTTCATGGCGAGATAGCTCCAGGCGCCCTGGTTGGCTGGCTCCTCTTGCACCCAAGTCAGGCTGGCGTTGGGGTAGCGCCGCAACTCATGGGCCAGTGCGTCTGCGGGTAGGGGAGCTAGCTGCTCCAGGCGCAGCAAAGCGGTGGAGGTATCCCCGCGCCTGGTGCGTTCGGCGGCCAGCTCGTAGTACACCTTGCCGCTGCACAGCAGCACGCGCTGCACCTGGTCGGAAGGCAGGGAAGGGTCGCCGATGACGCGGTGGAACCGGCCGTGGGTGAACTCCTGCAGGCTGGAGGCGGCAGCGGGCAGACGCAGCAGCGACTTCGGTGCGAAGATGATCAGAGGACGTCGCGGTTCGGTGTAGGCCTGGCGGCGCAGCAGGTGGAAGTAGCTGGCGGGGGTGGAGGGCCAGGCAATAGTCATGTTGTCTTCAGCGAAAAGCTGCAAGAAGCGCTCGGGGCGGGCACTGGAGTGATCCGGCCCTTGGCCTTCATAGCCGTGCGGCAGCAGCAGCACCACACCAGAGCGCTGCCCCCATTTTTGCTGCCCCGAGGAGATGAACTCATCAATGATGGGTTGGGCGACATCAACGAAATCACCAAATTGGGCCTCCCACAGCACCAGTGCATCGGGGCGAGTGATCGAGTAGCCGTACTCGTAGCCCAGGGCGGCATATTCGCTGAGCAGGGAGTCATAAATCCAGAAGCGGCCCTGGTTCTCGGCCAGGTTCGCCAGGGGGGTGTACTCCTCGCCGGTGTTTCGGTCCAGCAGCACCGCATGGCGATGGCCAAACGTTCCGCGACGGCAGTCTTGCCCACACAGACGGACATGGCGGCCCTCCAGCAGTAGCGAGCCGAAAGCCAGCATTTCCCCGGTCGCCCAGTCGATGCCCGGCTGATCGGGGTCGGACTGCAAACTGCCGGCGCGCTTGATGAGTTGGGGCATCAGCTTGGGGTGGACGACAAACCCCTCGGGCATAGCGGTGGCGGCATTGGCAATGAGCTTGATTTTCTCGATGTCGATGGAGGTGGGACGGTCGTCCTCGATGGATTGCTGCTGCTCAGCGGGCTTTTCCCACTTCTGGTGGGAGCCTTCGGCGGCGGCTTGGCGGGTCTCCACAAAGGCGCGCTCCAGTTGGGCCTGGAAATCGCGCAGCGCCTCGTCGGCTTCCTCCGGGGTGATGTCGCCACGGCCAATGAGGCCATCGGTGTAGATCTTTCGGACTGAAGGTTTCTTATCGATCAGCTCATACATCAAGGGTTGGGTGAACGAGGGCTCGTCGGCTTCGTTGTGGCCTCGACGGCGGTAACACACCACGTCGATGACCACGTCGCGGTGGAAGCGCTGGCGAAACTCGAACGCCATACGCGCGACCCGCA
The DNA here is from genome assembly GCA_039812585.1 of Actinomycetota bacterium. Classification (GTDB taxonomy): domain Bacteria; phylum Actinomycetota; class Actinomycetes; order JBDIAW01; family JBDIAW01; genus JBDIAW01. The sequence goes on from JBDIAW010000047.1 coordinate 13,284, forward strand.
CACATGCCTGGGGGTCATCGCCGTTGACGTGGAAGATGGGCGCGCGCACCGAACGGGCCACGTCGGTGCAGTAGTGCGACGAACGCCCGGAGGTCGGGGCGGTGGTGAACCCCACCTGGTTATTGATGACCACGTGGATGGTTCCCCCGGTGAGATACCCCCGCAGTTGGGACAGGGTCAGGGTTTCTGAGACCACTCCCTGCCCGGCAAAGGCGGCGTCACCGTGCATGAGGATCGGCATCACGTTGTAGGACAAGCTGCTACCGCGCCCCCGGTCCAGCCGGTCCTGCTTCGCCCGCACGATGCCCTCCAGCACCGGGTTGACCGCCTCCAGATGGGAGGGATTGGCAGCCAGGTACACCTTGGTGGTGGAGCCATCCTGCGCGGTGTAGGTGCCTTCGGTGCCCAGGTGGTACTTCACGTCCCCGCTGCCTTGTACTGAGCCGGGGTCTTGCCCCTCGAACTCGGCGAAGATTTGGCTGTAGCTCTTGCCCGCAATGTTGGCCAGCACGTTGAGCCGCCCTCGGTGCGGCATGCCGATGCACACCTCGTCCAACCCTTGCGCGGCGGAGGCGCTCAGCAGGGCGTGCAGCAGCGGGATGGTCGACTCCGCCCCTTCCAGGGAGAACCGCTTCTGCCCCACATACTTGGTCTGCAGGAACGTTTCGAAGGCCTCTGCCCCGTTGAGTTGGTGCAG
>JBDIAW010000048.1:0-12830 GCA_039812585.1 Actinomycetota bacterium
TCAATGGGAGCACGAGTTCTCGGGGGGCTTGGTTGCAGGCCTGTAGCCCGAACCATGAAGCTTTCGACCATCTCGGCCAGCTTGGCGCTATTGCCTAATTGAGTTCGTGCCGCCGTCACCGTCACGGAAAAATTTCTCGTATCTCTGGCAGTTACTCGAAAATCCCGAATAACCGTGAGGGCCTCTGACCAATGTCCAGCAGCGAAAAGCGCCTCCATGTCTGTCACCGTGTGAATATCCCCACCCCAGCCGGTCACAACACACAGATCGTCAGCGGTCTTGAGGTCAGAAAGGGATTGCCCTACCACCGGGTTTAACTCAGGCAGTTCAAACTGCACCAGCTTGGTGCGGCACGCCACTGATAAACCACAGAAAGTCTCCCCCAACTCATGGACAAGAATATCCTCCAAACCTCTCGTGGCAAACCCTGCCAACGCGACCATAAAGCGCTGTTCCTCTCACCCAGGAAACTTATTCAAAACCAGGTGCTTAGTGATGGGCGGTTAGGGTGGGGTCCCAGGACTTTCCGCCTCGCCCTCCTTGCCTTCCACGGATTACCCCTCAATGTGCATGAGGACTTCTTTGGACAGGTCCCCTTGACACAGATCAGCCTTTTCTCCGCTGGAACACCCTTGTGGGCATTTCCTTAAGGAACACAACAGTCCCGGACTTTATCAGTCCGGGACTGTTGTGAATTGCTAGTGGTAGCGGGGGACGGATTTGAACCGCCGACCTCTGGGTTATGAGCCCAGCGAGCTACCGAGCTGCTCCACCCCGCGTCGGTTTCTCCACCATACACGCAGCCACCAGCCTAGGCCAAACTTTTTATCCGGCTGGACTAACTGAGGCACTCAGGCTCGGGGTAGGTGCGGAGGTAGCAGGGGGAGCTGCTTGGCGCTGGGCTTGTTGCAGGTCCCAGATGCGGTTGAGCGCCTCAGAGAGTTTCTGCTGCTCTTGACCAAAGAGCACCCAGTCAGGACCTCCAGGTTTGGCTAGCGCTTGTTCGCTGGCCTTTTGTGCGCTCTGCGCATCACTGATCGCTTGACGCAAAGGCTGCGACATCACCAACGGCCCGCCAGGGGCAGGCGTGGCTGGGGGTTGGCCAGTGGGCACGGGTGTGGTGGGTCGCTGACCTGTGGGCGCTGGAGGCGTGGGGGTTCCAGTCTGACCTGGCGGAGTGACTGGAGCTTGGCTCAAGCTCTGTAACGCCTGGGCCAGGGTACGTCCCACCCCGAATTGATCGCCGTATCCCACGCCTACCAACTGCATGAGGGGAAACGCTGAACCGGCTGTGGTGTTTTGCACATACACCGGCATGACATACATCAACCCTTGCGCGGCGGGCAGGGTTAACACATTGCCGATGATGGTACGAGCCTGTCCAATCTCCAGGGGGGTTAATTCTTTGCGCACGGTCTCATTGGCTCGCCAGCTTTGGGCAAACTGCTCAGGGCCCAAAACGGGAGAGTTGGCATTCATCTTCAGCACGGTCATCTTGCCGTAATCCGGGCCATATTGAGAGTTAACTGCCACAAAGCCTGTGAGGTTCTGTCGCTGGCGAGGGACAAACGTGGAAGTCAGCGAAAAGGTCGGTTGCTGCTGCCCGGGCATCTGCACTGACAGGTAGTAGGGGGGTTGGTTGACCCCCTGCGCGCCCATACCCGGGTCTTTGGCCGGATGCCACAGGTCGCTGCTGTTATAAAACTGGTCGGGATCGGTCTGGTGGTAGTTACCCAGCAAGGTGCGCTGAACTTTGAATAGGTCTTGGGGGTAACGAACGTGATCCAACAAACCGGGGACATCCTGCATGGCCGCGCGGTCTTTGACCACCCCAGGAAAGACCGAGCGCCACACCTTAAGCACCGGGTCCTGCTCGTCCCACGCATAGAGGGTCACGGTGCCGTCGTAGGCATCCACGGTGGCCTTTACTGAGTTACGAATGTAGTTGATCTGCTCGTTGGGTTGGGCTGCGATGGTGTTACGCGCAACCAAAGCATCCTCGGTGGTTTGATCTAACTGGGTGTGCAGAGAGTACGGATATTGCGAACTGGTGGTGTATCCGTCGATCATCCACAACACCCGGCCGTTGATCACCGACGGATAGGGATCACCATCCAAGGTCAGCCAAGGAGCGACCTTGTGCACCCGGTCGCGGGGGTGGCGCACATAGAGGATCTGGGAAGCGGAGTTAACTGACTTGGACAGCACAATGTTTTGCTCCTGGTACTTCAACGCATAAAGCAATTTGCGTCCCAGGGAGCCAATGGGCACACCGCCCTGACCGGTAAAAGTGGTGTTTTGCTGCTGCTGGCCCTGGCCAGGCACATCAACCTGATAATCCAGCTCTTGGGGAGCAGCCCCCTGCGGCGCGCCGACAATGGAGTAATCCGGGCTGAACTCCCCAAAGTAGATCCGAGACTCATAGGGGCCCAGTTGCCCCACCGGCGGGATATCCCGCTCAACGTACTCGGGCTCACCCTTAGCAGTCGTGACATCGGACTTAGCTGCGACCACTCCCTTACCGTGGGTGTAGACAGTGTGCTGGTTCTGCCAGTTGCGCTGCTGCTGGGAATCAGCGGGGTTGATCTCACGTACACCTACGACCAGCTCTTGGCGCTTACCCTCGAGCAGATAGCGGTCCACGTCTAAGGTGGGGGCAAAACGGTAATACCCACGGTTTTGCTGCTGTTGCAAAAAAGTCGGGGACACCACGTTGGGGTCCACCAATCGAGCGCCAGCCACTTGAGCACCCGCTTGGTTAGCCGCGTCTTGCGCGCCCAACTGCTGAACATCGTAAGGGCTGATCTGAGAGTTGGAGATTCCATACGCAGCCCGGGTTGCCTCGATATGGCGCTGCAGATAAGGCCTTTCCAACTGCTGCTCGCTGGGTCGTACCTGAAAGCGCTGCACCACCTGGGGCACGATGCCTCCGATGACCACCGTGGAGACCACGAGCAGCCCCACCCCGACAGCCGGCAGCATCCAAGTGCGGCGCACCACGTTGACGAAAAACAGCAACGCACACAGCAGGGCAATGACAGCCAGGGCGTATTTGGCTCCCAGCACGGCATGAACGTCGGTATAGGTTAGGCCGGTGAAACCTCCCTCTCCGTTGCCTAAGGTGCGGGGGGAATACTGCATCGCCAAGTGGAAACGATCCAACCAATAGCCCACAGCCTTGGCGAGCACGAAAATGCCTAAGAGGACAGAAAGATGAACCCGCGCGGCTGCTGTGGTGCGTTGCCCTGGCCCTTGCAGACGCAAGCCCCCGTAGAGGTAATGGGTCATTAAACCCACCAATAAGCCCAGCACCACCAACGTGGCCACCGCGCTGAGTAGAAACATCCACCAAGGCAGCTGGAAAACGAAAAACGACAAGTCCTTGTTAAATTGCGGGTCGCGTACGCCGAAATCAACACTGTTGTTCCACAGGGCAAATAACTCCCACTGGCTGGCAGCTGACGTGCCCACCAGCAGGCCCATCACGGCGGCCACTGCCACGACAATCCACCGTCGATAGGGAGCCAGCGCGATGCGGTAACGCTCCAAGCTCTGTTGACTGGGGTTGGAGGTCACATAAACCGGTCGGCTGCGGTAGGCCACCAGGAAGTTGGCCACCACCACCCCGGCTGTGACCAACCCGAACACCACGAACAGAACCGACTTGATCAAGATCACCCGCCGCAACACCGAGGAGTACCCCACAGCGGAAAACCACATCCACTCGGTGGTGAAGTTGGCTACCTGCCAGCCCACCATTGCCAGAATGAGCAGCACCACCAGGGTGGGAATCCACACCCGGCCACGCGGGGAGCCAAACAACGCAGCCAGGGGTTTCCCGGGGCCCTGCCTTCCACGACCGTTGCCGAATCGTCGCGGACCCATGGGCTGCTCTTGGCCAGCTGTGGTGTCACTCATCGCAGCACGTCCCTTCCTTCACGGCAGCTACCTTCACCCGCCCATCATGCCAAGCAGGTCTGACAAGCAGGGCCAACGACACACACCAGGGATCATCTTGATACCCATCACCTCAACACGTGGGGACCTCACCCTGCCCACTGGTGATGGCGTTGAGGGAATCGATGGCCTCCTGCAGGGTGCGGATCTTCACTAGTTGGAGCCCGTCGGGCAGATGCGCCCTGGCGGCAGAGCAGTTACCCTCCGGAGCGAGAAAAACTGTTGCACCATCACGTTTGGCGGCGGCCATCTTCTGCTCCACACCAGAAATCTCCCCCACATTGCCCTGCTCATCAATGGTGCCGGTTCCTGCGATCGTCCTACCGCCAGTGAGAGCGCCGGGGGTGAGCTCGTCGTAAATGCTCAGTGCCATCATGGTTCCAGCGCTGGGACCACCAATGTCCTCAGACATGTGAATCTCCACCTGAAACGGATAGCGGTTCTCCAGCCCTATCCCCAGCAGGAGGGGTTCAGACTTATTGTTGGGGTTCTGTCGGCGAGGGGTCGCTTCCAGCCGCAGACGTTGAGTTTTCTTATCCATCAAGGTGCGGATCACCTCGAAACTGACCGGCGTGCCCTCGGGTTGCTGCTGAATGACCCTGGAGACCTCAGAGCTATAGGTGATCGCCACGCCCGCTACAGTGACAATCCGATCGCCCACCTGCAACACGTTCTCGGCTGGCATGCCTTGCCCCACTGCCGTGACATTGACCGTTGTGGGGATGACCCCCAGCGCCCGCAGGGCCGCTACCTTGGCATCAGTTTGGGAACTGCTCATCATCTGGCGGTTGTAGTTGTTGACTTCCTCCGTTTTCAACTGGGGCGGGTAGGCCACCTCCATCGGGATCAGGCGTTGAGTACTAGCCCACCAGTTGGCCAACGTCCAGGCCACATTCATATGGCTCTGCGGATTACCCACCACTCCCACGGTGGTGAAACGCAACTGCCCTGTAGTGGGAAAGACGTCATGACCGCTGACCTGAATGATCTTGACCGGGGTAGTGGAGCCTGGGTCATCGCCCAGCATGTTGACCGTGGTCCCCGGCTGCAAACTGACCAAAGGAGTGGGCAGCAAGAGCATCGGGATCAGCCCTACCACCGCAAAAGCCAAAGCGACAATCGGGTTGAGGTGGATCATTCGAATCAGAGCTTTGACCCACGCATGCCGACCCCACGATGCGGGAGCAGCGGGAAGCGGCGGCGCCCAAGGGGGCGGGGGCGAGGGAATCTGCTGCACGAAGCACCTATCTGACTGGTCGGGCCGAAGCGATCAGCGTGGGTTCTCCCCCGCAGCGTATGCGCGTCGACCACTGGGGAGGCAACTTTAATGGGAGCGAAAACCTCGACGTGTGGCCTTGGTACGTCCTGAGCGGGGGTGCTGGTCCTGCTCTGCCTGGGAGCGCAGATCAATCTGGCGGCCCCGGGCGGGAGGCAAAGCCCTGCCCCGTTTGCCCGTCGAGGGGGGGCGATCCATCGCGCGACGAAACTGGTCAAAACGCTGGGTACTGCCCAAAATATCGTCAGGTTTACGGGTGCGTCCGGCCCACCACACCCACAGCATGGTCACCAAGGTGGCACCCACAGGGATGGCCCACCACAGCGCAATGGAGGAAAACGCTGACATGACCCCCCTTTCCCCACGCTCGGGGGACCTGTTCACCCCCGTGCAGGCCAGCTTAATGAGCCCCACGCCCCGCCTGATGCTCCGGGGCGGGCTGCTTGGTTGCTTGGCGCATTCGCTTAGCGTGGGCAGCAGTTCTGCCGGCGAAAGGGCCTTGAGATGAGTACCACTCCCCCGTTTGGTGTTGGCCCGGAGGACCCTGACGATCACAGCAATCTGCCTCCTCAACCCCCTGACCTGTCAGGCATGGGCTCGATCATGGGCAATGTGCCGATGGGTCCCGGCGGCATGCCGGATCTGGGGGCGCTGTTCACCCAGCTAGGGCGCATGTTCTCCTGGAGCGGTGGCCCGGTGAACTGGGACCTGACCAACGAGCTCGCCCGCCAAAATCCCGAGGTGGCTGGCGATGCCCCCATCACGCCCCGCCAACAGCAGCAAGTGCACGACGCCTGGCAGGTGGCGCAGCTGTGGCTGGATCCAGTGACTTCTCTTCCTGCCAGCGCCAGCAAACCGGTGGCGTGGAACCGCGCCGAATGGGTGCACCACAGCCTGCCGCAGTGGAAGCCTTACGTGGAGCCCATCGCAGCGCGGGTGGCCAGCTCCCTCGGGGAGGTGTTGACCTCGCAAATACCGCCGGAGATGGGTAGCGCGGCCATGGGCGGCCAGCTCAGCCAGCTCATGGGCACCATGGGAGCGGCCATGTTCGGCTCCCAGTTAGGCCAAGCTTTGGGCGGGTTGGCGCAGGAAGTTTTAGGCACCACCGATATTGGTCTGCCCCTAGCCCCACACGGGGTGGCCGCACTGTTGCCCACCAACGTGGAGGCTTTCGCCCGCGACGTAGCCCGTGACCCGCAGGAGGTGCTGCACTATCTGGCTCTGCGTGAGGCGGCGGCGGGGCGCCTGTTCGCCCATGCAGCGTGGCTGTCGGGGCGGTTGCGCACTGACATCACCCGCTACGCCAGCGACATCACCATCGACACGGCCCGCCTGGAGCAGGTGGCCTCCCAGTTGGACCCGGCGATGCTGTCCGACCCCTCCCTGCTGGAGGATCCCTCGGGGGCGACGATCATCCTCGACGACCTGTTCACCCCCACCCACACCCCCGCTCAGCAGCAGGTACTTGACCGCTTGGAGGGACTGCTTGCCTTGATGGAGGGATGGGTCGACACTGTGGTCACCGCTGCGGCCACCCCCCACCTGCCCACAGCTGCAGCTTTAGGTGAGTCCATGCGCCGCCGGCGCGCCGCCGGCGGCCCTGCAGAGCTTACGTTTGCCAATCTGGTCGGCCTGCAGCTACGCCCCCGGCGTCTGCGCGAAGCGGCCACCCTGTGGCAGACCGTGGAGGCCACCCGAGGCCTGTCTGAACGCGACGCCGTCTGGGACCACCCCGACTACCTGCCCGATCCCGAAGACCTCAACGACCCCGCCGCCTTTGCAGCCCGTCGCAGCCCCAGCACCGACAGTGAAGTGGACCTGGGTGGGTTGGGGCTGGAGGAGGATGGGGAGAATCCCGAACGGTGACGATGGACACGAGATCGACACGCCCGAGTAGGGAGTTTGGCGGTTTGGGGTGCATTGAGTTAAGCGCGGGCGCATCATGAGGGCATGACAACACAACTTGGAAATTCCCCGAATGCAACACAGAAGCCTGCGAACACTTTTAGAATTCCTGGCTCACTTGGAACTCACGACCCTAAAAAGGACCCAAATTTAATTGCACTGGTGGGAGCTTTGGACCACAAACGCCACGCTATTGTGGCTGGTTCATTAGAGAAGCTTGATGCGAGAACCCGCAACGGCCGTTAACCCCGATGCCTTCGCTGCTGTTAGGCAGCGAGGGCATCTTTACGAGGTCTGCCCCGGGGGCGCTTGTTGGCGATGACTTCGCCAGCTTGGAACAGGTGGCCTCCCCAGACTCCCCAGGGCTCGGCGCGATCGAGGGCTAGCTCGAGGCACGCGGGGGCAAGGGGACAGGTCGCGCACAGGTCCTTGGCCCGCTGGACCTGCTCGGGCAGCTCGGGGAAGAACCAGTCGGCGGGGACCCGCTGGCAGGGCAGCTGGGTCCCTGCGCCAGGCGCGGCAGCGACTGGTCTTAATGCAGTGACGTTCATGACAACCTCCAAAAAGTTGTTTCAAGGCAACAAAAAAGCCGCAGACTGTGTGTCTGCGGCTGATCAAAACTGGTAAGGGAACCTGTTAGGGGCTCACCTCGTTGATCGCAGCAGACATCCCGAGCGGGGCGATCCCCACGTGGCCATAGCGCTCATTGGTGTGCTTACTTGGTTGGACAGCCACCTGATCAACGCCTTGACGCCACGCCGAGGATGTTTCCGGGCGCGGAAAAGCAGTTGAACCCATCAACCGGCTGACCGAATCTGGGCATAGTCCTGCTGGGGACTGCTCGGTGATGGGCATGAGGATGCTGGTGGGCGCGATCTGCGTGAAAACCGCCATCGCCTTGCCTCCTTCCAGCCTCGCCTACGCAGGCAGACCTGCAGGCGTTAACAACGTCTCGCCCAGGGTAAACCCCGCGCCACGATCGCACAACCGAATTATTGACCTCGGCCCTAGGCCCTCGACCCAACAGTTCCCAGCCCCCAGCCCCCACCGCGCCACGTTCCCAGCCCCCAGCCCGAGCCGGGCGAGGGTGCAGGTGGGAGGCGGGAGGTACGCGCGGACGAGGGTGCAGGTGGAGGGCGAGGGTGCAGGTGGGGACGCCGGGCGAGGGTGCAGGTGGGGACGCCGGGCGAGGGTGCAGGTGGGGACGCCGGGCGAGGGTGCAGGTGGGGACGCCGGGCGAGGGAGCGGGACGCAGGTGGAGGGGTCTGGGGCGCAGCGGCGGGTTAGGTCAACACCAGGCTGAAGATGCCTGTGCCGTAGCCGGCCACGCTGGCCTCCAGGTCGAGGCGTCGACCCAAGATGCGGGCGGCGGTTGAGACGTCCCCAGGCGGGGTCTCCCCCGGGTAATAGGTGCCGTAGAGCTTGAGGTGCGGGTGGTCGGGCAGGTTGAACAGGGCTGAGACCACGTTGAGGACCTCACCGAAATTGTCCTTCACCGAATTGGATAACTCTCCGTCCTCAATGCACCCTTCCGCCCCCCCCTTGGGGATGAGCCCGATCGCAGCCCCGGCGAAAGCAGCAAACGATAAGTCGGCCACCCCCAGCGCTTGCATCTGCAAGGAGTCGTCCACGAAAACGCCGATCGCCAGGGGCTTATCCGTCTCGGGGGGTTTGCCCGGTGAGACGTTAACGTCGCGGCCCAACAGCCCCTCCAGCATGTCGCGTACGTCTTTGGGGTTGGGTAGCGCGGTGTCGGCCATAACTCCTCCAGGTTCAGTTGCCAGGTTCTACCCGAGAATAGGGTCCAGGTGCTCCTTGAAACCCTCCGGGGTGAAGGGTTTAGAGATGAGGAAATTCGCCCCGGCCGATTCAGCTCGCTCGCGCATATCCGGGGAACCTTCGGAGGTGACAAACCCGAAGGGCATGGTCTGGCCCGCTCCGCGCAGGGCCTGCAGCAATTCGATACCAGTCATACGGGGCATGTTCCAGTCTGAGAGCACTAGATCAGGCTTCTCGGAGCTGACCTGCTCTAAGGCGTCCTGCCCATCGACGGCCTCGACCAGGTCGTGGTCGGAGTAACCGGCTTGACGCAGGGTGCGAATCACGATCTGGCGCATCACCTTGCTGTCGTCGGCAACGAGTATCTTCATGGGTTTTCCTTAGCAGTGTCGGAGATGGACTGGGCGCAAAGTTCAGAGGTCAGGGTCGATCTGAGCCCAGACAGTGACCGAGATCGGTTCCCCATGCCAGGTCAGTTCCGACTCCAGTGCCACAGTGGCATCGGGCCAGCGCATGGCATTGCCTCCGTTGCTGGACATGACGATGGGCAGGCTGAGCACACTGGGGCCGGGCAGCAGGGACTTGAGGTTGCCCCCCAGCACGTTGGCCATTTCTCCCACACAGTCGGCCACATCATCCTCGCTGACCTCCTGCGGGGGCAGGTCCATCAGGATCGCGGCGATCTGGGTAGCGGCACTGGCGGAGGTGGCGAACACCACGTGACCCATGAACGCACCAGAGACCGAGACGCTGGCCGAGATCTGCTCAACTGCGGGAGCAGCGGCTAAGGGCACCAACTCGTCTCCTGAGTGCAAATAGCTGGCCCACACCTGCTCCAGGATCGCATGCAGATCCTCGAAGCTAATCAAGGCAGCCACATTGGGCGTCTCCATCACCGAACTGACATCAGACTGCACCGGAATACTCATACCGAGGCCTCCGCAGGAAGCAGACCCAGCAACGACAGCTTGTCGAGGATAGCGTCTGGGGTGAATGGTTTGATGACATACTCATGCGCTCCAGCTGCTAGCGCTCGCACGATCTGGCCATGTTCGCTTTCGGTGGTGACCATCATCAGGGTCACCCCACGCCACTGAGGCTGGCTGCGCACCAGGGTGACGAACTCCAAGCCGTCCATGACCGGCATATTCCAGTCAATGAGGCAAATGCTGGGGATGAAGCCGGCGCTCATCACATCCAGCGCCTCCTGGCCGTTGCCCGCCTCGGCAACGGTGAAGCCGACCTCCACCATGATGCGTTTGAGGATAGAGCGCATCGCTCGGGAGTCGTCGATGACTAGCGCTCCCAGGGCAGAGGAGGCTGGGATGGTCAGCGGCCCGGGTGTGGGAGTGGGGGCTGCAGTGTTGCCGGGGGCCAGCCCCGAGACAGGATTTAGATCAGGCATTGCTGCCTCCCAACGGCGCATTGGCGTGCCAACGTACGGAATCTTTGCTCTGGTTGCTGGAGTTGTTGGAAGGCTGAGGCAGATGAGGCATCGGCGTGCGGCCAGTACTGGGACGTGGCACGGAGGCGGGTGGGGTCGCTGGAGCGGACTTGCCCATGACCGTTGCGCTGGCCGAGGGCGCGGTGGCAGCCGCCACCGCCCGGGCGCTATGGGCGCTGGCACCGCTGAGGCGGGGAGTGTGGGCGAAGGAGCGCCCCACCTTCACCCGCTCCCAGGTGTCGTCAATGCCCAGCGTGGTCTCCGCACCACCGAGAAACAGAAACCCGTCAGGAGCCAACACTTGCTGCATCCGCTGCAGAATGGAGCGTTTGGTGGGGGGGTCAAAGTAGATCAACACATTGCGCAGGAAAATCACGTCAAAGGTAGGCATCAAGGGGAAGGGATGCGCGAGGTTGACCTGCTTGAAAGTGATGGACTGGCGGAGGGCTTCGTTGATCTTCCAGGAGGCTCCCTCCCGAGTGAAGTACTTCACGAGCATCGAGGCCGGTAGCCCCCGGTTCATCTCCAGTTGGCTGTAAACGCCCTTCTGGGCCCGCTCCAGCATGTCCATGCTGATGTCCGTGGCCAAGATCTCAAGGCGCCAACCGGTGTTGCGTAGCAAGTCGTCCAGCATCATGGCGATGCCATAGGGCTCCTGACCGCTGGAGCATGCAGCTGACCAGATCGACAGCGTTCGGCTGGAGCGTTTGCTGGCCATCACCGCTGGAACCACTTCAGAGACCAGCGCTTGGAAGGGCTCACTGTCACGCAGCCAGGAGGTCTCGTTGGTGGTCAGTGCATCGACCACTTGTTGAATCTGGTGGCGATCGTTGATGCGTTTGAGTTGAGCAACGTATTCATCCACCCCTGAGCAACCTGCTTTGCGGGCCAGAGGAACCAATCGAGCCTCCACGAGGTACTCTTTGCCCACCTCCAGCACAATGGCGGCCTCCCGGCGCACCAGAGCAGCCACGTGATCGAAGGTTTCTTTGGAGACACTCATGAGGCCCCCTGACCGGCAGGCGTCGAAACGGCGCCGCCCGGCTTGGGGGTAGAAGCTGGGCGTACCGCCGAGGCAATCATCGGCGCAATGTGAGGCAGGGCAACCACAGAGTTGGCCAACCCGGCCGTCGTCACCGCACCAGGCATGCCCCACACCACCGAGGTGGCTTCGTCTTGAGCGATCACCGTGCCTCCAGCTTCGCGGATAGCCTGTGCGCCACTGCGGCCATCCGAACCCATACCGGTCAGGACTACTGCCAACACCTTGCTGCCATAAGCCTTAGCCACCGAACGGAAAAGAGGGTCTACTGCTGGGCGGCAAAAGTTCTCCGCCGGAGCTTGGTTGAGGCAGGTCACCACGGCTGTGCCCTCACGCTTGATGCACAGGTGGTAATCACCAGGGGCGATATACACGTGACCTGCCTGCAAAGGCATTCCAGCGATAGCCTCATGAACCTTCAGATTGGTCCCGGCGTCTAGACGTTCAGCGAACAGCCGCGTGAAGATCTTAGGCATATGTTGCACGACTACGATCGGCACGCTGAAGGAGGCAGGCAACCCTTTCAGGACCTGAGTCAACGCCTCGGGGCCACCTGTGGAACACCCGACGGTGACGATCTCCACCTGGCCCATGGTGGTCGGTGCCTGAGCCGGTGGAACAGGCGTACGGGCCATCGGTGCGGCAGCAACCGGCAGGGTTTGGCGGGGCAACACCGGGGTGGATAGCGGTTGTCCACGCACAGCTGGGCCAGGGTTGGTTGCGAGCAAAACCCGCGAGCCCCCTGGAGAGGCGAGCGCCTTGATCTTGGGGACGAGCTCATTTCGGACTCTGGCCACTGACTCAGCAACGTTGCCCACGTTGGAGGGCTTGGTGACATAGTCTGCTGCCCCGTTGGCCAAGGCCTCAAGGGTGGCCGTACCACCACGTTCGGTCAACGTACTGAACATGATCACCGGTAGGCGTGGCCAACGAGCATGGATGATCTTGATGGCTTCCAGGCCAGTCATCGTGGGCATTTCAATGTCTAGCGTCACCACGTCAGGCATTGTGGCGGCGATTTGCTCAATCGCTAACTTGCCGTTAGCAGCCGTGGCCATCACCGCAATCCCTGGGTCGTTTTCCAACGCTCCGGTGATCAGTCGACGCATCACCATCGAATCGTCGACCACAAGAACAGAAATGGGTGCCACCGTGAGCCTTTCCCTGTCTGTGCGCCGACTGAACCATCACCCTGCAGGTCTGCCACCTTGGCAGGGCGCATTTGCCTCCACCATCGACATGGCCCATGCCCGGCTGAGAGGTTGCCCCTGCCTTTTACCGGGGCGATGAGCTCAACTGAAACTGGCCCACCACTTGCTTGAGGTTGCTGGCCATCCTCGAGAGCACTTGAGCGGCGTCTGAGGTGTTTTCTGCGCCTTGGGTGGTTTCCTTGCTCGCCGAAGCGATCTGAGCAATCGTGGCAGCAA
>JBDIAW010000049.1:0-12729 GCA_039812585.1 Actinomycetota bacterium
AGCCACCCCACCAAGCCGCTGACCAGCAACAACGCCACACCCAACCACCAGCCAGCCAAAAGTGGCACGAGTCAGGTCCGATGAGCAGATCAACGCGCTGATCACCCGCACGCTGCAAGCCACCCCCTCATGGCGACACCCATGAGTCGGCGCGGTCGATAGCTGCCGACCAGGGTTAAACCAAACCGCCGCGTGCGGGACCTGGCGGGCGTTCGGACTCAAACCGTATCTGGTGGACTCCTGGAAGCTGCCCAAGGACCCGGGATGTGGACCAAAACCGCCGACCAACTCCTCGAAACCCTCGTCAGATTCTGCCAACGAATGAACGCCTCACCAAACCTAAAAGATAGCGATCAGTCGTTTGAGCTGTGAGTGTGAGCGGTGGTGTCGTGGGTGCCGGTGGATTGGGCCGGTAGTTCCGCCTGGGTGGCTTCGGCGACGGGCAGGCGGAAGGTGATGGTGGTGCCCTGACCCTCCTGAGATTGCACGTCGACGGTGCCGTGGTGGTGGGCCACGATGGCAGCGACGATGTTCAGGCCCAGACCGGTACCGGGAACGGCAGCCGCCGTGGCATTAGAGGCGCGGAAAAACCGCGTGAATAACTGCTGCTGCTCTTCCTTGGGGATACCAATGCCATGGTCGATCACCTGCACCACCGCCTGATCACCCTCACGCTGCACCTTCATCTGCACCTGCCCACCCTCATGACTGAACTTGATCGCGTTGGACAGCACATTGAGCAAAGCCCGCTCCAACGAAGGCAAATCACCCCACACCATCAGCCCGACAGGTCCCACCTCTGCCCGCAAACGCAGCCCCTTGCTTTCCAGCAACGGAGGCACTAAACCAGCGACCCGACGCACCACGTGCTCCAGGCTGACGGGAGCTAGAGCTGGCCCTGCAGCTCCAGCGTCCAGGCGGGAGAGAGTGAGCAGGTCATCGATCATGCCACGGAGTCGGGTGGCGTTGCGGTGTAACACCTCCACCATGGCGTGCTGATCGGGGGTGAGCCCCTCCCCGGCCTTGTCAGGGGTGCGCATCGGCTGATCGGAGAGCATCTCGGTGTAGCCGCAAATGCTGGTCAACGGAGTGCGTAGTTCATGGGAGGTGGTGGCCAGAAACTCACTCTTGGCCTTGTCCAACTGCTCCAACTGCGCAATCACCTGACCGCGCTGGGCATAGAGGCAAGCGTGGTGCAACGCCTGGCCCACGTCGGCGGCCACCAGGTGCATGAACTCGGCCAACGATTCTGTCCACAAGCGCCCAGGCGGCAGCTCGACGACGAGCAACCCTTGCGGAGTGGAACCCTCTCCGAAGGCCACCGCACACCAAGGGTCATATCCTCCTTCGGCCGCTTGCTCGGGAGTCAACGGCTGGTAGTCGCCCACGCTGACATCGGCCCACCCTGCAGCCATGACGTGGGCTAACTGCTGGGAGATCTCCAAAACCTGGCCAACCTGCAACTCCGCCAGACCATGCGTGACCGCTGGTGCGTGCTCAGAATCGTCTAGGCGCCCCTGCTGGTGATCAAGCAGGTCTTTAGCCATGCTGCTGCCCAGCCAGGCGAGTCTGCAAGTGTAGAGGTTGTACAGCCATTGAGGTGCTGCAACAACGTCCGGATCATGGTGGTGGGTCGAGTTGGCAGACTCCGCGCTAGCCGTTTGGGCCTGCAGTGGAGTCGGGATCATGACCTGGTCATACCACAGTCGGTGGCGGACCAGACGCCCCTGTTCGAGCAGAAACATCCCCACTGATTTGGCTTGCAACGCTGAGGCCGTCGCCTGTACCACCGCCAAGGTGATCGCACTGACCTCCAGATGCCCACGGGCCGCTTGGCCAATTTCGCGGGCACGTTGCCGGGCCCAGGCACGCTGCGCCTGGCGCTGTTGCTCCAAACCAGCCGAGGCAGCTAACGCATTGACTGATCGGGCCACTACCGCGACCTCCGCTACCGCAGGCGTGCCATCAGGATCTTCAGGAACTCGTACGGTGACATCTCCCTGAGCCAGGCGATCAAGAGCATCCACCGTGCTGGCTAGGGGGCGGCTCACGCTGCGACTCAACCGGCGCACTAACCACAAGGCCAGCACCGAGGACAACACCCCCAATCCCAGCATGGTCACCAAACCAGCTGCCCGCATCACCCCCACTTGTTGACGCAACGATTGTTGCTGGGCAGCCAGCGATTCATCCAAGCGCTGAATGGTTTGTTGGGCCAGGTCAAACAAACGGGTGGACTCGACGAAGCGTTGCTCGTCCAGAGGTTTGCCCGGCGGGTAGCGCTTTTGAATGTCCGCCGCCGTGCCTTGCCAGGCCAGCCACGCCTCCACCGCCTGTGCCTGTTGATCCAGCAGGGTGTTTTCCACCCCCCGCGCCATGCTGCGCTGCTCTTGCAGCAGTTGCGGCACGCGTTGGCTGGCTAGAGTGAACTGTTCCAGCAGGCGGGGTTGGCGGGTGAGAATGAACCCTCGCACTCCCCGGGAAGCCTCCACCAGTAGAGCATCCACCTGAGCATTGTTTAACCGCATCGGCTCAACTCTGCTGATCAATTGCTCTGTGGTCGACGTGGTCGCCAGGTTGCCCACAAGCCCCACACCGCCCATCACCAGCAGCATGCTCAACATGATCATAAACGCGCGCATGAGGCGTTGGTGCAGGCTTACCAACCCCGCACCTCCTCACCGGCAATCTGAGGCATCGAGCTGCTGGAGCCCACTGACTGCTTGCTTTTTGTCCTGACAGTGCCTCATCGGCAGATCATGGCCCGGATCGAGACAAAAGGCCCACCCTTTAGTGATACGCCAAGGCCTCCACTTGAGCGACGAGATCGGCCAGAGCAAACGGCTTGGAGACATACCCAGTCGCCCCAGCCGCTAAAGCCTGCCGCGTGTAGGTTTGATCGTCATTAGCCGTGATGATCAAAATGGGGAGTCCCTGGTAAGCCTGGGTTTTCCGCAGCTGCTCACACACCTGCAGCCCCGACATCTCCGGCATGGTCACGTCGAGCAAAAGGGCATCAGGGCAGGCAGAAGTGACCGCCTCCAGCGCCGCCCTCCCGTCGGCCACCGGGCTGACCCGGTGGCCTGCCCGTTGCAGGGCAAAGCCCACCAGGTCGCGAATGTCCCGATCGTCATCAGCTACGACCACGTGCATGGTGACCCCCCGTCAACAGTCGGCGGGGCGCTACACCCCGTCCTCGTCGCTGGAACCCCCGCCGTTAGACGGTGTAGGCGTGGACTTTTGGATCAGCATGAGGAACTCGGTATTGCTCTTGGTGTCCTTGAGTTTGCTCATGATCAGCTCGAGAGCTGACTGTTGATCCAACGCCGAAGCCACCCGCCGAAGCTTCCAAACGATGGTCAATTCTTCCTTACCCATCAGGATCTCTTCCTTACGGGTCCCGGAAGCATCTACGTCCACGGCCGGGAAGATGCGCTTATCGGCCAGCTTGCGGTCCAGTTTGAGCTCCATGTTGCCGGTGCCCTTGAACTCCTCGAAGACCACCTCGTCCATGCGCGAGCCGGTCTCCACCAGGGCAGTGGCCAGGATCGTCAGCGAACCACCGTTTTCAATGTTGCGCGCGGCTCCGAAGAAACGCTTGGGCGGATACAGCGCAGTGGAGTCCACACCTCCCGAGAGGATGCGTCCGCTGGCAGGGGCGGCCAGGTTGTAAGCGCGACCCAGGCGGGTGATGGAGTCCAGCAGCACCACCACATCGTGGCCCAGCTCCACCAGTCGCTTGGCCCGCTCGATGGACAGCTCCGCCACAATGGTGTGGTCCTCCGCAGGCCGGTCGAAGGTGGAGGCAATGACCTCTCCCTTCACTGAACGCTGCATGTCGGTGACCTCCTCAGGGCGCTCGTCGACGAGGACCACCATGAGGTGTACTTCGGGATTGTTGCAGGTGATGGCGTTGGCAATCGCTTGCAGCACCATGGTTTTTCCGGCCTTGGGCGGGGAGACAATCAGCCCGCGCTGACCTTTACCGATCGGAGCCACCAGGTCAATGATGCGGGTGGTCAGTTGGTTGGCTTCAGTCTCTAGCCGTAGACGTTCCTGGGGGTAGAGGGGGGTGAGCTTAGCGAACTCGATGCGGTCCTTCGCCTGCTCGGGGGGCAGGCCGTTCACGGTGTCCAGGCGGGCCAACGCGTTGAACTTCTCCCGGCGCTCCCCCTCGCGTGGCGCACGCACCACTCCGGTCACCGCATCACCCTTGCGCAGACCCCAACGCCGCACCTGCGCCAGGCCGACATAGATATCGTTGGGGCCAGGAAGATAGCCCGAGGTGCGCACGAAAGCGTAGCTGTCCAGGATGTCGAGGATACCGGCCACGGGCAGCAGCACGTCATCCTCGTGGATCTCCGGCTCGTAGGAGCTATCGAAACCTTCACGGTTACGGTTACGCCGGTTGCGATCGTTGCGGTCACGGTTGCCGAAGCGGTCGCGGTCACGCCCCCGCCGCCTCCGCCGGGAGTCGTAGTCGTCGTCGACACCACGATTGTCACTGCGCTGGTCGCGGTCGTTGCGATCCCTATCGTTGCGGTTGCGATCCCGGTCGTTACGGTTACGGTCATTGCGATCCCGGTCGTTACGGTCGCGGTCGTTACGGTCGCGGTCATTACGGTCGCGGTCGTTGCGGTCGCGGTCGTTGCGGTCGCGCTGGGGATGCTGGCCTTGGCTAGAGGAGGAGGTCTCGGCGGGCGTAGCCTCAGCGACGGAGGTGTCTGCTGGGGCAGATTCGCGAGGCGCTCGGTTATCGCGGTGGCGCTCCCGACGATGCCGACGGACGGTTGAGGATTCCTCCTCCTCACCCAAAGAGCCGGAAGATTCCGGGGCGGAGGTGGAGGCAGGCGCCCTCCCATTCATCGACTGGCTGGGGGCGGAGGCGTGGGGGGTTGAGGTCGAAACGCTGGGCATAGCGGGTGCCGAGGGCGGTGCGGCAGCGGCGGAGACACTGCCGCCTTGACGGCTGGCAATTGCCGCCACGAGATCGCCCTTACGCATCCCTGTGGTACCGGTGATACCCAGCGTGGAGGCCAGCGCTTTGAGCTTAGGCAATGTCTGGCTGGTCAGGGCTGTGGTGGTAGAGGTGTCGCTCACGAAGGTCCTTTCCCTCGGTGAAAATGTGCCCCACGGTGGGGCGAAGTCATACGTTTGAACTGGAGGTGCTCCTGGCTGCCACCGACGTGGGGGCAAGGGCAAGAAGTTACGGCTCTGAGGTGGGCATTCTCGGTGTCCATCGTGATCGTCGAGGTAGCGCCTCAGCGCGGCACGACACCCTCTTAGCCTCACTCATCCGGCAAGACAGTGTGAGGAAGAGTTCAGCAACGAAACGACTCAACGGGTTGATCAACCGGTAGTGGGCGTTCGCGCTGTGAGAATGCCAAGTCAGCATAGCACCACCACAGCGTCGATCGCGCATAACGCTCACAGAAGTGTGGCGGTGACACCCTGGGTTGCGACCGGGAGGATAAGGCGGGTGAACCCGGCGAGATCCTCGACAAGGTTGGCCTGCAGATCCAGGCCCAGCACCCCCACCGTGGGGCCAGCTCCGCTGATGAACGCAGCGTGGCCTTGGCCGCGCAGCCGATCCATTAAGGCGGTGCTGGCCGGCATCAGCGGCGCCCGGTATTGCTGGTGCAACCGGTCTTGGGTAGCTGCCAGCAACAAATCGGGGTGACCAGCCAATGCCGGGCCCAGCAAACAGGCCGCACCAACGTTAACGCTGGCGTCACTGTGTGGTACCCGGGGTGGCAGCTGCTCCCGGGCCAAGTGGGTGGGCACGGGCTGCTGGGGCACGTAAACCGCCACCTGCATCTGCGGTGCCACGGGGCTGGGAAGGGCCAACCAGGCCCCCTCGCGAAGTGGGTCTCGGGTCACCATCACCAGACCTGCAAACAGACAGGCAGCTACGTTGTCAGCATGGCCCTCCCACCGCGCCGCCACCGCCAGCAGCTCTCGCCCCAACGCGCTATCGGGCTGGGGCGCGAGCTGCTCGGTGCAGGAGTCGACCAACGCCTGGGCCGCCAACACACCGCTGACCACCGCCGCCGCCGAGGAGCCCATCCCTCGGCCCTGGGGGATGCGGTTATGGCAGTGCATGTGAAGGCCCGGAGCGGGGAAGCCCAGCTGGTGCAGGCGATCCAGCATCACCTGAACGACCAGGTGGTTGTCGTCGCGAGGCAGGGTATCCGCGCCTTCTCCCTCGATCTGCACGGTGATGCCTCCCGTGGGCCTCACCGTCACGGTGATCTGGTCGTGCAGCTGTAGGGCCAACCCTGCGGTATCAAAGGCTGCCCCCAGGTTCGCCGTCGAGGCGGGGGCACGCACCTGCACCGTGCGCGGGGGCAGTGCCTCGCCTCGCATCAGCGGGATGGGGGCGGTGGAGGCAGACACACTCTGCATCGACACGGTCTTTGTCCTTTCCTCACGCCCCACGTGCTTATGCCCGCTGTAACTGCAAGGCCTGCGCGGCCTGGTCGGGGTCTGGCTCGATACACACCGGCTGCACTCCCTCGCTCACCGCCCACTGCGGGTCCTTCAAGCCGTTGCCCGTCGCTGTCAGCACCACCCGCTGACCGGCGGGCAGCTGCCCAGCCTGCGCGGCGGTGATCAGCCCAGCGGCGGGCGCAGCTGAGGCCGGCTCCACGAACAGCCCGTCCTCACGGGAGAGCAGTCGGTGGGCAGCGAGGATCTGCTCGTCGCTGACCGCCACAATCCGACCGCCGGAGTCATCGCGCGCCTGCTCGGCCAGCCTCCAGGAGGCGGGGTTACCGATGCGGATCGCCGTGGCGATGGTGTCCGGCTGCTGCACCGGATGACCCAACACGATCGGGGCGGCTCCAGCGGCCTGCACCCCCCACATGTGCGGTAGCTCGGTGGTACGCCCCTCGCGGTGCTCCTGCTGGTAGCCCATCCAGTAGGCGGCGATATTGGCTGCATTGCCCACCGGCACCACGTGGATGGTGGGGGCCTGGCCGAGGACATCGACCACCTCGAACGCGGCGGTCTTCTGCCCCTGCAAGCGCATCGGGTTGACCGAGTTCATCAATGCCACCGGGTAACGCTGGGCCAGCCCGCGCGCCACGTTCAAGCAGTCGTCGAAGTTGCCGTTGACCTGCACCACCGTGGCACCGAAGGCAATGGCCTGGGCCAATTTGCCCACCGCGATGCGCCCCTGAGGCACCAGCACCGCACAGGTCATGCCCGCACGCACCGCGTACGCCGCTGCGGAGGCGCTGGTGTTCCCGGTGGAGGCGCAGATCACTGCTTGAGCGCCTTGCCCCTTGGCCACGCTGATCGCGGTGGTCATCCCCCGGTCTTTAAACGAGCCGGTTGGATTGCATCCCTCGATCTTCACCCACACCTGCGCGCCCACTCGCTGCGAAAGCGCCGGAGCGGGGACCAGCGGGGTGCCTCCCTCCCCCAAACTCACCGTCGGAGTTCCTGGGGGCAGCTCCAGGCGGTCGCGAAACTGCTCGATGACACCAGGCCAGGCACGGGGGAGGGCAGTGGGCTCGCTCATAGGTGGCTCCTCATTCCAGCACCGGGATCACGTTGTGGACATGGCGGACCACCGCGAGCTGCTTCAAAGCGGCCACAGTGGTACTCAGCGCGGCAGCACTGGCCTGGTGGGTCACCAACAGCAAGCTGGCGGACTGGGTCTGTTCAGGGGGGGCCTGCACATCGGGAGTTTGCCTCACCGTAGCCAGCGACACGCCCTGTTCAGCGAAGGTCGCTGCCACCGCCGCGAGCACACCGGGCAGGTCAGCCACCTCCAGGTGCAGGTGGTAGGCGCTGCGGGCCAGGCCGGCATCGACCACGGGCAGCCCGGCGTAGGTGGAGTGGCGTGGCCCGTGGGAGCCCTGCACGCGGTGGCGCCCGATGGCCACCAAGTCTCCCAGCACCGCGCTGGCCGTGGGAACTCCTCCAGCCCCACGCCCGTAAAACATCAGTTCTCCAGCAGCGTCAGCCTGCACGTAGACAGCGTTGAAGGCGTCGCGCACACTGGCCAGCGGGTGGTGACGCGGGACCATCGCCGGGTGCACCCGCACCGAAATGCCTTGCTCGTCAATCCTCTCCGCCACCGCCAGGAGTTTGATCACGCTGTCGCGCTGCTGGGCATGAGCCATATCGCGCGCCGTGAGTGACGTGATCCCTTCACAGGCCACCTGGTCGCGGGTCACCGAGGAGTGAAACGCCAGCCCCGCGAGGATCGCCGCCTTCGCCGCCGCATCGTGACCCTCCACATCGGCGGAGGGATCCGCCTCGGCGTAGCCAGCCTGCTGAGCCAACAGCAGCGCGTCGGAGTAGCTCATGGCCTGCTCATCCATACGGGTGAGAATGAAGTTGGTGGTGCCATTGACAATCCCCAACACGTGCTGCACCTGGTCACCCACCAGCGACTCACGAAGCGGGCGCAGCAAGGGGATGGCCCCAGCCACGGCAGCCTCGTAGGCCACATCCACCCCTGCGGCTTCGGCGGCGGAGAAGACCTGCTCACCGTGCGTGGCCAGCAGCGCCTTGTTGGCGGTCACCACACTTGCCCCGGAGGCGATGGCCTCCAACAGCAAGCTGCGAGCCGGCTCGATACCACCCATCAGCTCCACCACCACATCAGGGCCCTGTCGCACCAACGCGTTGGGATCGTCAGTGATGAGGTGGGGGTCGATGCCATGCGCGGTGGCGTAGGCGCGCGCCTTGGCCAGGTCACGCACCGCGATTCCACACAGCTGCAATCGCGCTGCCACCCGAGCAGTGAGGTCCTGCTCGTGGTGTTGCAGCAACGTGGCAACCTCCCGGCCCACGACCCCGTAACCCAGCAGCGCTACCCTCAGGGTCCGCGTGGATGGGGGTGTGACCTGTGCGGGCACTCTCACCGGACTGGCCACCTCGCAACTGTGCATGAGACCAGTCTGTCAACCTGCCCTTACGTCCGCGAAACGGGGGTACTCGGGTGGTGTCTAGAGGCAGCTGGGCATCCACGCGGGCGCCCCATCCATGCGGGGGTGGGGCGCTCCCGCGCTGGCACGCGTAGGGCAGTCCAGCAGTCAGAGGCAACAGGTCTGTGGGTGGCGCTGGGTCGCGGTGCCGGTTGGTGTGAAGCCAACGCAGGAGCCACTGCGGCTGGGGGGGTGGGCTGGTCGACAGCCGCAGGTGCCAGAGGGATCGGGGCAGCGACTCGTGCGGGCGGGTGGGGGCGCACCCGGGCCCCCACGACAGGCGCGTCAGTTCCTACGACGGCTCGAGCCAGGGCTGCCACCGAGACTGCAGTCAGGGCAACCGAAACGCCCAACGGGCCCATCGCCAGCAGGCGGCTCATCTCGGAGCTCAACGCGCCCGATGCCCCCACCCCGGCCAGGAGGGCAGCGCCCTGGCAGAGCACTCCCACCGCCGCAGGCACCCATACCCGTGGCATCAGCACCGTCTCCAGGTGGTGCAGCGTTACCTCACCCAGGCCCAGTCGTTGGGGCCGCCTACCTCGGTGCAGGAGTTGCTGGATGCGCGTGACCATAGTGAGGGTCTGAACCAAACAAGAAAAAGCCCCCACCACCATGGTTCCCACCATGCCTGCTAGCGCTGGTGCCCAGTAGGCAAAAATCGAGGCCGGGTACAGACTGAGTCGAAAGCTGTAGGTCACCACGAAGATGCCACACAGGTAGAAAAGGAAGACAGGGTTGACCGCAGGGGGGTAGATAGAGGAAGCGGCGCGCAAGATGCGCCACGATACTGGGGGCAGAGCAAGGGGACGACTGGTTTCGACGGTGGTCACAACAATCCTCAAGGTAGAGATCATCAAGGCAACTGGCAGCATTCCACAGGTGAAAGCTCCTTGCCCCCACTTTGCCAATTCGGGATAGAGGTGCCACCGTTGCACTCCCCAACGCCCGGCCAAGGTTTTCCCAATTCCTCCGCTGCGCTAGCACTGCTAGGCTGACTGAAGCAGCGCACTGCATATCCCCGCCCCCGTAGCTCAGGGGATAGAGCGTCGGCCTCCGGAGCCGGAAGCGCGGGTTCGAATCCCGCCGGGGGTACTGATCGTTTGGAGGAAGTAGCCGAGGGCGAGAGAAATGGGCGGCGTGGAAGCAGTGAGGCGGAAAACGCCCCCCGAGGAGTTGTCTAGCCCATAATTTCTACCGAAGTGCTGAGCTACTCCTCGGCATCTGCGTCACGGCTTGCCAGCTTGGCTTGGTCTGTTTGGGTCCAGTCTTGGGAGAGTGACCATACTGAACCCTATGACTGCACCCTCCTCGGTAATTCCCGCTGAGCCGCGACCCGTTCTGGTGCTGATGGGACCCAACCTGGGGCGTTTGGGCAAGCGCGACCCTGCGGTTTACGGCCACACCACCCATGAGGAGTTGGCCGACCTGTGTCGCCAACGGGCCACAGAGCGCGGGCTGGCCGCCCAGGTGCGCCAAACCGATGACGAGGCCACCCTGCTGAGGTGGTTGCACGAGGCGGCCGATGCCGGCATTGCTGTGGTACTCAACCCGGGGGCGTGGACTCACTACTCCTACGCGGTGCGCGATGCGTGCGAGATGCTGACCGCGCCGCTGGTGGAGGTGCATATGAGTCAGATCGCCGCCCGGGAGACCTTCCGGCATATCGACGTGATTGCGCCGGTGGCCACCGCCACCATTACCGGTCTAGGAGTGCACTCCTACCTGCTGGGCATCGACGCGGTGGCGACGCTGCAGGCATAGGAGAAATGTTGGCGGGGAAGAGAATCTACAGTTTCCGGTCCTGAAATCTCCCCCTTTCTTCCCCACCCACCCACCTGGCACGGCCGGACCACAGGGCAGCACCCCACACCGGTCCGATCCGCTCAATCTGAGGGCATGGATCGCCACAATTGCCGCATGGGGGTGGTGGTCATGCCCACTTGTCGGGTTGTCTGGGCTGCGCACCCGCACCCCCCGGGCCCTAGGAGCGCGGGCAGCGGGTGCCCACACTGACCCCCCACGAAGGAGATCCTCAGGTGCCTATCCCCACCCCTCATGCCCGCTCCAGCCGCACCCGTCTGGGAGTTGCCGCCGCCTCTTCCGTTGCGCTAGCGACAGCCGGCCTGCTCCTGGCCCCCTCAGCCAACGCCGCGATGCCGCCGGCTCCCCTCACGTGCCTGACCCCGGTATATGCGATCAACGCTGGCGGGCCGGAGGTGACCACCAATGGGCGCACGTGGCAGGCTGATACCTACGGCAGAGGAGGCCACACCTGGACGACACCATCCCAGGCTGACATCGCTGGCACTGACGATGATGTGCTGTACCGCTCTGAGCGGGCTGGGCACCAGATCGCCTACCGCCTGCCGGTGGACAACGGCACTTACCAGGTGCGCCTGCACATGGCCGAGATTTGGTGGAGCCTGCCCTACGGTTCCCAGGTGGAGGGCCGCCGCCAGCGTCCCGGCAAGCGGGTGGAGTCGTTCAACATCAACGGAGGCCGCCGGGAGGTCCACCGCTACGACCCCGCTGCGGATGCCGGGCGCGAGACCGCAGTGACGAAAAGTTTCATCGTCCAGGTCCGCCACGGCAAGATCACCATCCGGGGCACCGCGCGAGTGGATATGGCCCAGTTGGCAGCAGTGGAGGTCAATCGCGTCACCGCTTGCGCTGTCACCCCTTAACCCCCACTACCCACACCACCGAGGGGCCACCCGCCACACCAGCGGGTGGCCCCTCGCTGGCGTGGAGACAGCAACAAAGTACCGCAAAAAGAGGACAAGCCTCCCAAACAGGGTGTATACTATGATTTGGTCGCAGTCCGGAGTGCAGGCAGCCAGGATTTTAGGCATTCTGTAGGACGAAAACAACAGCGTTTTTCATGCACAAGGAGTGCCGTAATGAGCAGCCAATTCCAGCAAATCATCGATGCAGAAAAGTATCTGCGCGAAGCGCATAGAGCGCTATCGGCGCGAAGTATAGAAGTAGGTAAGACAACAACCGGGCAAGAAGTAGCATTTAATATGTTGGAGGCACTGAAACAAATAAGCATCTTTGCCTACGACTGCTACCCTAAAGCACGGGAGGTTTGGCTTGCCCACCAACAGGGTGAAGTCACTGGGATAACTACACCTACCCTCAAAAGCGTTGCGGGTAGGTGGAACATCAACACCGAGATCTCTGCGGCTGCATTCCCGGTAAGCAACCTTGATGATGACACTCATTCCCCAGGGGGTTTGGGGGGACCTCTGGGCACAACAATCACATGTATTGAAGCCGCAGCTACGTGCCTAGAATCTGTCGATATAGAACAGCTTCCTCACTTCCTACGGGTTCCATTACGGGTTCCATTCGACCGATTATCACAACAAATATCCAAAGCTCAAAAATCTTCGCAAGAAATCCAAAGTGGCTACCATTTATTTGGATCTTTTCCAAGAAGTTGCTTATTGGTATCTCAGGCTTATGAACAGCTTTTGCTTAGAATCGAGAATCCGTGGGATGATGAGATGGCTTCTCGATACCGGGAAGCTAGTAAATTAGCCCACCAAGCTCATGATCAATTAGATAAACTGGGTGTACCGTTCTACGCGCTCTTGATAGCGCTCGAACCTCCCACTCGCAGTGTGGCTTCTACAGTGAGTCTTAACCTTCCACGACGCAGTTTGGGAGAACCCGCACCTGCATTAGCTACCTCTAGGTAACAGCCAGCCGCTCCTATTCGCCACCGAGGGGCCACCCGCCACACCAGCGGGTGGCCCCTCGCGCGTTGTGTGGGTTGCCTTAC
>JBDIAW010000050.1:0-12585 GCA_039812585.1 Actinomycetota bacterium
GGGAGCTGGGGTGCTACTCGCGGATTCCGTGGCGTGACCACCAGCGTGCGAGGGGGGCTGGGGCCCACCAACTGGCCGGTCCGAGGAGGCGCAGCACCGCTGGTACCAGCAAAGCGCGTACCACAGTGGCGTCGAGCAAGACAGCCACCAGCATGCCCACACCCACCATTTTGAGGATGATGATCCCCGAGGTAGCAAAACCTCCAATGACTACCGCCAGCAGCAGTGCCGCACTGGTGATGATCCTTCCACTGCGTTGCAGACCAACGACGATGGCCTGCTGATGGTCCTGCGAGGGGGCGCCGGGCTCCAGACTACGGCGGCGATCCCACTCCTCCCGGATGCGGGAAAGCAGGAACACCTCATAGTCCATGGACAGACCGAACAAAATCGCCACCATGAGGATGGGGATGGTGGCGTCTAAATGCCCGGCCGAGGTGAAGCCCAGCCACCGGGAAAAGTGCCCCTGCTGGAAGATCCAGGTCACCACGCCGAAGCAGGAGGCCAAGGACAAGGCCGAGACCACCACCGCTTTCAGCGGCACCACCAGCGAGCCAAACGCCACAAACAACAACACCGTCATGATGAGGATGACCAACCCCACCATGAGAGGAATCCGGCTGGCAACACCACTTTTAATGTCAGCCACCTCAGCGGCTGCTCCTCCCACATACACCTGAGTCCCAGCCGGGGCGGCCACGTCGCGAAGCTCCGAGACAATCCGCTGGGACTGTTCATCCTCCGGGACTGCCTGCCAACTAGCCCGCACCACGGTCAGAGGACGCCCCTGAACCGTGGCCTGGCCCGCAGGAGCCACCGCCCCCACCCCGGGAACCGCCGAAGCCGCTGCCAGGTAGGCGTCCACCGCCTGCTGATCGCTGCCCCACAACGCGATCGTGGCGGTGAGGGGCATTTCGCCGAACTTCTGCTGTTGCAAGGCCAATGCCTGCCGGCTGGGCGTGGAGGTGGGCAGCACCCTCTCATCAACTCCCCCCCAGTGCGCGTCGAGGAAGGGAGCGGCTAGCACCGCCAGGAGCAGGACAGTTGCCGCTGTCACCCAGGCTGGTCGACGCATCACCAGTGCTCCAATGCGGCCCCACATCACTGCCTGCGGAGCATGCGGGTGTGGCGGTAGAGGGGCCTGCCCTGCCCGCACGGGCCAAGCTTTGGCGTAGCGGCGCTGCCGGCGCCCAGCGTTGACGTGGCGACGGTGCAGGGGCAGCGCGTCAATGCGGCGCCCGAGCACCATCAGCACCGCCGGCAGCACGGTCAGGGCAGCGCCGGCGGCCACCAACACCGCAGCGATACCGCCATAGGCCATCGAACGGAGAAAGGCGTAAGGAAACAACAGCAGACTGGCCAGCGATGCCGCCACAATCAGCCCGGAAAACAACACAGTGCGCCCTGCCGTGGTCATCGTCTCCACGATGGCCCCACGCACCTGTTCAGGCGTGGGTTGGGGATAGTGATGCAGTTGCTCCCGAAAACGACTGACGATAAACAGGGCGTAGTCAATAGCCAAGCCCATCCCCAGCATGGTGATGATGTTGATGGAAAACGTTGATACTTCAGTGATTTCTGTGATCAAACGCACAATGGCAAACGCACCGAGCACTGCTAAAACCCCAATAAGGGTAGGCATGAGCGCGGCCACCACACTGCCGAAGATCACCAAGCTAAGCAGCAACACAATGGGCAAACTGATCATTTCGGCGCGGGCAATGTCACCGGCAATCTGCTGGTCAATGTCATCGGCCACCGACCAACGACCCGCCAAAAGCGGCGCAGGCAGCAGTGGGGTTCCTGAGGCTTTCAACGTCGTCGAGAGTTGATCGTAGTGCGTTTTCTTCTGCTCCTCAGACTCACCCCTCAATGTGAGGAACACCCGTACGGTCGTACCATCCGGGCTGACCAGAACCGGCATCGCACTGGCCGGCGTAGGCAATGGGCTAGCAGGAGGAGCCGGGGGGCTCGGCGGCACGCCGAAGGGGGAGATCACTTGGGCAACGGCGTCGGCAGGTATGGCTGCCAGACTGGCCTGCACGTGCGCAGCAAAGCGCGGGTCGCCAGCGGTGATCGCGGTGCTGGTGTAGAGGGCGATCACGTCTGGTTGAGTGGAAGGCAGGTTCTTGGCCAACTGCTCGGCTTTGAAGGAATCGGTGGAGGAATCAGCGTAACCGCCCTGGGTGAGCGCGCCGAACACTCCCAGGCCATAGGTGCCAGCCGCAATGGCCAGTAGCACCGAGGCAAGAACAATCCACTTGGCTTGTGTGGCAATGAAGCGTCCCCAAGCGTGCATCAGGGCAGAACTCCTTCGAAAGATTGGGGATGGTGCACCGGCTGTGTAAGCGAAACAGCACGCCCAAACGGCACGGTGGAAAGCCTACGCCGGACGGTAGGCACTGAGCGTGCGCGGCTGGTCGCCAACCCCCCCACCGACAAGATCCCCACTGCTTGGTGGGTCAGCTCACGGTGAAGGGTCTTTCTTCGTCGCACTAGCAGGCAGCTTCACCTGCAGGTGCAACTCCTGCAGGTGCCGATCGGTGGCAGGGGCGGGAGCTCCCATCAGCAAGTCCTGGGCCTGTTGGTTGAGCGGGAAGGCGATCACTTCGCGGATGTTGGGCTGGTCAGCCAGCAACATGACGATGCGGTCTACTCCCGGCGCGATACCTCCGTGAGGAGGTGCCCCAAAGCGCAACGCCCGCAGCATCCCGCCGAAGCGCTGCTCCACCTCAGTGGCCGGGTAACCGGCGATCTGGAACGCTGTGAGCATGATGTCAGGCCGGTGGTTACGAATCGCGCCGGAGGACAATTCGATGCCGTTACACACCACGTCGTACTGCCAGGCCAAGATCTCCACGGGATCCTTGCTGGTCAGCGCCTCCATCCCTCCCTGGGGCATGGAAAACGGGTTGTGGCTAAACGCAGGCTTACCCTCATCGTCGAGTTCATACATGGGGAAGTCGACCACCCAGCAAAAGCGGAAGCTGTTCTCGTCAAACGCCCCGGTGCGCCGGGCCGCCTCAACGCGCACCGGAGCCAGCCAGGTGTTGACCTCGCTGGGGTCCCCCGCCGCCAGGAAGATCCCCGTACCCGCCGTGGCACCAGTGGCCGCCAGCAAAGCCTCCCGCTCGGCGTCGGAGAGGAACTTGGCCACCGAACCGGTCACCGACACCCCATCGGGCTCCACCTTTACCCAGGCCAACCCTTTTGCGCCCTGCTCTTTAGCCAGGCTTTCCATCTGGTCGAAGAACTTGCGCGGCTGATCGGCGCAACCAGGCACCGGCAGTGCCCGCACGTGCTGCCCGGCGAAGGCGCGGAAGGTGGTGGAGGCGAAAACCTGCGTCACATCCCGCATGGTCACATCCGCGCGTAAATCGGGTTTGTCAGTGCCGTAGGCAGTCAGGGCATCGCGGTAAGCGATGCGCGGGAACGGAGTAGGCACGCTGCGACCCTGCGCGAACTGGGTGAACAGCTCGGTCAGCACCGGCTCAATGACCCCAAACACGTCCTCCTGCTCGACGAAACTCATCTCCACATCGAGTTGGTAGAACTCCCCCGGGGAGCGATCAGCGCGGCTGTCCTCATCGCGAAAACACGGGGCGATCTGGAAGTAACGATCGAACCCACTCATCATCAACAGCTGTTTGAACTGCTGCGGAGCCTGTGGCAGAGCATAGAAAGAGCCCGGGTGCAGGCGCGAAGGCACCAAAAAGTCACGCGCCCCCTCCGGGCTGGGAGCAGACAGGATCGGCGTTTGGAACTCGGTAAAACCATGCTGGGTCATCAGTTCGCGGAGGCGCCGGATGATGGCCGCCCGCAGCACAATGTTGCGGTGCAACCCCTCCCGACGCAGATCGAGGAAGCGGTAAGTCAGACGCAGGTCCTCGCCGGTTTTCTCGTTGCCAGCTACCTGGAAGGGCAGCTGCTCACACTCCCCCAGCACCTCCACCTGCGAGGCGATCACCTCAATCTCCCCGGTGGGCAGGTTGGGGTTGACGTTGCCCTGAGCGCGAGGGACCACCTCCCCAACAATGCGCACCACCGTTTCGCGCGGCAAATCCTGCCAGGTCTGGAACAGGGGGCTCTCCGGGCGCACCACCACCTGCGTCAACCCGTAGTTGTCACGCAGGTCGATGAACAACACCCCGCCGTGGTCGCGTCGGTTGTGCAGCCAACCCGACAGGGTGACCGTGCTGTGGGCCTGCTCGAGGCGTAATTGCCCACACGTATGCGTGCGGTAGCGGGAGGTCAGGTTCATGAGGGTTCGCCTTTGCTAGCAGGGGTCAACAGCAGGAGGAAGCTCAGTACCCAGCCTAGTGCCGCCTGCGGTCCTCCTCATGTCGGTGAGGACCTGGCTCACCTATGGAGTGAGCAACGCCCGGACGCGGTCTTGCCCCAGGGCCAACAGCAGGGTGGGCAGACGCGGGCCGGTGTCGCGGTAGGTCAACAACTGGTAGAGGGTGGCAAACCAGGCGCGTTGGATGCGCTTGAGCTCTGGGGTGGGTTTGACGTCGTGCGGCAGGCCGAGTTGGGTTTTAGGGATGCCGTAGAGCAGGCCGGTTAGGCCCTCTAAAGACCAGTGGGAGTCCAAATCGTTCGCCAGCATCCTTAAGCCCTGCCCGGTGGTGGCATCCAAGCTGGCCAGCAGTTCACTATTGGGCTGATCGCGCACCTGGGTGCGCTCCTGCTCGGGGACGTAGCGAGCCATCCAGGTTTGCGCCAAACCGAGGCGGGGCTGGAGCTCCTGCAGGTCGCGCACCGAGCCCTGAGGGTCCCCGGCGGTCAGATCCGCCACAATGCGACTCAACTGCGCCGTGTTACCTGCCGTGATGTCGGCAATGCTGGCCAGCGTGCGGAAAGCCACCCGATGGTGGGGTTGGGGCAGTCGGCCCGCCGTGGTGGTGGCCTGCGCGCGCTGCACCTGCAGCAGCTCCAACGCATCGGCCGTCCCAGCGTCGGCTCGGGCCAGTGCGGCATCCCATTCGTCGTAGAGGCGAGCCAACTCCTGCCCGAAACTGATGGTGAAGCTCTGGTTGGGTCGGCGGCGCCCATAAAGCCAGCGCAGCACTGGCGCCTCCATCACCTCCAGGGCATCGGCCGGGGTGGGCACCCGTCCAGCGGAGCTACTCATCTTGGCCATGCCCTCGATGCCCACAAACGAATACGCGGCATACAGCGGAGCCACCCCGTCAAAGATCTCACGCACCAACCGCTCCCCGACGGTGCGGCTGGAGCCGGGGCTGGAGTGGTCAGCTCCGGCCGGCTCGAAGGTCACCTTCTCGTAGGCCCACCGCATCGGCCAGTCCACTTTCCAGGCTAATTTCCCCGGCACGTGCGCCAGCGGCACTTCGCTGAGGCTGTAGCCACAGTCGCAGCGGTAGGAGGTGGCCGTGGTCTGGTCGTCGAAGCTGGTCACCCGCGCGTTATCAGTCCCACATCCCTGGCAGTAGGGAATGAACGGGTAATAATGCCCCGCACTGGTCTGGCCATCGGCATCCAGCGCGACCGAATCGGGGTTTTCCCTCGTTTCGTCAGCCTTTTTGGTGCGGTACTGGGCCAGGATCGCGTCGATGGTGTCACGCCGGCGCATCGCATGCAGAATCTGCTCGTTATAAGCCCCGCTGGTGTACTGGTTGGTCTGGTCGATCTGCTCCACGGAAATCCCCAGAGTGTCCAGAGCCTCAAGCAATGGCTGCTGGAAGTGCTGCGCCCAGTTGGTGTGCTGGCCACACGGGTCGGGCACGGCACTGAGGGGCTTGCCAATGTGCCGGGCCCAGCTAGCATCCGTGCCCTCGACACCCTGCGGCACCCGACGCAACCGGTCGTAGTTATCCCACGACAGCAGGTGGCGCACTGGCACGCCCTGGCGGGCCAACTCCTGTGCGACGAAATGCTGGGTGAACACCTCCCGCATATTGCCCAGATGGACCGGGCCGGAGGGGCTGATCCCCGAGGCCACCGTCACCATCGCTCCCGGCTGGTAGCCCCCTGCGCCGCAGCGAATCTGCTGGGCCAGGGCCTGCGCCCAATCCGAGGTTGAGGCGAGGTCAGGCTGGTTGTGGTCGGCCACGGGCATGGGAGAACTCCTGGTCACGTCTGGTTTCGACAACGGCACGCTGGGCAACCCCGTGCGTGCACCTGGATGGCGAGCTGCGCCTACCCGCGGATCGTGTCGCGCTGGTGCTTGTTGTGGGCAGGATGCTGCTTATCCAGCCCACTGATCTGAGCCAGCAGGGCGGCCTCGGCTTCATTGAGGGCATCCTTGAGCTGCTCCAACTCTGAGGTCCCCACCAGCTTGTTTTGCCCGGGCAGCCATACCTCCAGGGTGGTTTTCTGCCCCTTCTGACCCCGGTCCTTCACGCTGAGCTCCAGATCCAGGCTGGCCGGAGCTATCCGCGCGAGGCGTTTAGCCAGCTGGTTGAGGGTGGCCTCCACCAGCCCGCGCTCGTCGTCCTTCACCCCCCCGCTCACGCGCAGTGCCGCCAGCACCGCCTCCGGGGTGTCAGGAATACTGCTGTTCTGCTGGTCTGTCATCACACCCTCCTTCAGCTGATAACTACTCCTTCCACCCTACGCGCTGGCTATGACAGCGGTGGTGCCGCTGGTGAGGGTCAGCAGGTCTGCTGGAGCAAGCCCCAGGTCGAAGCCACGGCGACCCCCACTGACATACACCGTGGCGTAGCTGTTGGCACTGGCATCCACCACGGTGGGCAGCGGTTTGCGTTGGCCGAGAGGGCTGATGCCTCCCACCATGTAGCCGCTGCTGCGTTGGGCCTGCTGCGGAGTGGCCATCGTGGCGCGTTTACCTCCCACCGCCTGGGCCAGCGCCTTGAGGTCCAAGTGGCTGGTCACCGGCACAATGCCCACGACCAGGCCGGTGCCCTCCACGTGAGCCAGCAGGGTTTTGAACACCTGCTGCGGGTCTACCCCCAACGCGTGGGCCGCCTCTAAGCCATACCCCACCCCCTGGGCAGCCGCAGGGTCGTGCTCGTAAGTATGGGTGGTGTAGTCCACCCTCGCCCGGTCCAAGGCTGTGGTGGCTGGAGTCGCCGGAGCATGCGCAGTTTTTTTCACCATAAGAGGTCCTGAGGAGGGGGCGAGCAGGGTGCAGCGCCAGTGTAAACCGTGAGTTTTGTTGTCCTCTGCCGCAAACTGGCCAGGCTTGGGGGTATCACGTCACATGAGGTCACATGAGAGAGGCTTATTCATCCCTCTAGACCAATCAGTGTGCCAAGAAAGACTCGATAGTTCGGGAGGAACCATTGACGGTTTCTTCAAGCTCTTGCTGGAAGCAGGGGCCTACCTTATGCAGGAGGCATACCAGATGAATTACCTGAAGAAAACCATTGCTGTCGTGACGTTAGGGCTTCTCGCCGCTGTTGGTATCGCTGCTGGCGTCGCCCACGCCGATGGCAACCAGCAGGCAGGATTTAGATGGAGCTCCGGTATGAGATGATCGTAGGGATTGGATCGCATTGAGGGGTGCGGGGCGGAGAGTGACCCTGCACCCCGCATCCCTCTACGCTCTGGACAGTTCTGCCAAGCGCGGACGCTCACATTCCGCTGGTGTCGGTACTTCAGACAGCAACCACTGCAGCACATGGCGGGCGGTCCAGCCCTGTTGGTGACGCTGGAGCAGTTGTGGGGCTCCAGAGAGGTCCTGACCAAGGGTGACCAGACGGGCTTCCACGTAGCCGTCCTTGCGGTGTTGCTCTAAACCGATGTTGGCCATCAGGCCATTGCACAAACATTTGCGACCCTGCGTCTCCTCGAGAGTGCCGCCTTTAGCCAGGTACTTGTGGATGGGCTCGGAAGCACAGCGATAGGCGATCGAGCCGTCCTCTTTCTCAAACGGGGTGCGTAGGTAGGACAGATCGCACAGGCGCGGGCGCTCGAGGTAAACCTGCTCGACACTGGCCGTGCCGGGCAGCTGTGCCACCTTGAATGGGAAGCTGGTGGGGCTGGCGCGCGGGTCAGTGCGCACCTCCAGCTCACCTCGGCGCAGCTGATCGAGCATCTGGGCGCGGGTACCCGGCTCCAGCCCACTATCGGTGCTTAAGGCGAACAGGGTGCCCACCTGCACTCCAGCGGCTCCTTGCGCGAGAGCTTGCGCAACCTTGTCGGGAGTGTTGAAGCCGCCGGCCAGCCAAAAGGGCAAGCCCAGCTCGGCAATCTTGGCCAGGTTGGCGCTATCACGCGGGCCATAAATCGGCTCCCCCGTCTCGTCGAGAGTCATCTTGCCGCGCGGCGGGGCATTGTGGCCACCAGCGCTGGGCCCCTCAATGACGAAGCCGTCAGGGCGAATGTCCGGGTCACGGTACAGGTAGGTGGCCAGCGCATCGACAGAGATGATGGCCAGGAAGAGGGGGCGTTTGAGGGCCGGCAAGTGCTGGCCCATCACGGCCTGGGGATCGGTGCTGATGAAGCGGGTCATCGTGCCACCTGCCACATCAGCGGTGATCTTGCCCGGCCTGCCAGCCGCGAAGTCCCTGATCAGACGGGGGATCTCCCGAGGGATGCCCGCGCCCATCAAGACGTAGTCCACCCCGGCCAACATGGCTCCGAAAATGGCACTGGTAGTGCCCATCTGGATCTTCTCCAGACAGTTGATACCCACCACGCCGTTGTGCCCCTCCTTGGCTAACCACACTTCGCAGAAGTTAGCTACCACGCACAGCTCTTCCGACTCCCGGGAGGTATCGAGGGTGAGCTTGGGTAGGGGGCGAAAAGGGGCGTCCTCAGGCTTGCCACCCTCGATGAAGTACTTGTCCAGCACGTTGGCTGCCATGGCAGGGTCGGGGAAAGCAGCCAGCGCCCGACGCATGTGCCCGCCCGGATCTCCCTTCTGCAGCCGTCGCGCCAGCACCGCGTCCATTGCCGTGCCAGAGATCACTCCTAGCTGGCCGGCGCGGGAGACCTCTCGGGCCAGCTGCCACGAGGAGACCGCTGCCCCCATACCTCCTTGGATGATCACAGGAAGTGTTGATGCGTCTTGGGTTTGGTTAGCGTGCAGCGAGTCGATCACAGCTGCTCCTCACGTTATGCAGGGGGTGGTAGCCAAACCTACGCTACCGTAACCTACGCCTCCGTAGGAAGGGTTTAGGCCACGTTATCTCGCCTCACCCCGCCTTCACGACGGGCAATTCCTTCCAGTTGGTGGTGTAGTGGGGGGAGAGGTGATCGCGACGCATGTGCCAAACGACCCCCTCGCGCAGGCCTGCCTCACCCAAGCCGAGCAGGCCATGCCCGTACTTGTGGGCGACCTGCTCAATCAAGGGGCCAATACCACGGCGTTCATGAGGATTGACGAACAGTTCCAACACCTGTTGACCTCCCAAGGGTGTCAGATCGGTCAG
The DNA here is from genome assembly GCA_039812585.1 of Actinomycetota bacterium. Taxonomy (GTDB): domain Bacteria; phylum Actinomycetota; class Actinomycetes; order JBDIAW01; family JBDIAW01; genus JBDIAW01. The sequence goes on from JBDIAW010000050.1 coordinate 9,360, forward strand.
GACGATCCCAGCGCGCACATAACGAGTGCCCTCCACCATGCGGGGCAGCAGGGTGTGAGCAGCGCGGGCCAGCAACACCGGGTCGGCGGTGGGCATCGGAAGGCGTACCCGCACCCCGACCGAGCCGGGGGCCTGCGGGCCGTAGGTCTTCCACCCACCACCCTCTCCCGAACCTCCATCGCCGCCTCCGCCAAAGGAGTTTTTGGCGGGGTCGGCGTTAGCCCAAGCGTCAGTGACGCCCCCCGCATAGGCACTGGGCTGGGCGAACGCGCTGAGATGCTGGGCCTGCAGACCGTGCTTGGCCAGCCGGGCGCTGGCCTGCTGGGCGTAAACCGTCATCACCTGGCGCATCTGTGCTGCTGCGGTGACCGGGGTGGAGAATGAGCGGCTGAAGATGAGTTGTTGGCGAGGAGGCTGGGGCGGATCCAGTGGAATCGCCGGGATTCCCCGCAACTCCAGGATGGTGCGCATGAGCACAACAGAGAAATGCTGCCGCATCTTTTCCGGGTCAGCCTCGCGCAAATCCAACGCTGTCGTGATGCCCACCTGCTCCAGGTGGCGCTTCATCCGAGAAGCCACTCCCCAAATGTGATTGACGGGTAAGGAGGTGAGGAGCGCCTCCTGCTGGCGCGCCGTCAGGGCCATCCAGTTACACACGCCTCTCCATGCTTGGCTGCGGCGTGCCAGCCTGTTAGCCAACTTGGCCAGCGTTTTGCTGGGCGCGATCCCCACCCCCACCGGCATGCCCAAACCACGCCACACTGTCTGACGGATGTCACGACCTACCATGCTGGCCTGTTCTGCCGGGCAACGCAGGCCCAAGAACGCCTCGTCGATGGAGTACACCTGCTTCCACGCACTGAACCTGCCCAACAGTTCCATGACCCGAGCGGACATGTCTCCGTAGAGTTCGTAATTGCTGGAACGCGCAATCAGGCCGTAGCGGCGACCATACTGGCGAGCCTGAAACCACGGCATCCCCATGGGAATCCCCAAGGCTTTGGCCTCGTCGCTGCGGGCAATGCAACACCCATCGTTGTTGGACAGCACCACCACTGGCTTACCCCACAGGCTGGGGTCGAAGGCTCGCTCAGCACTGACGAAAAACGAGTTCACATCCACATGGGCAACCAGCGACCGCGACGCAGGGGCGGCTGGTGTCTCTTCGCCGATCACACCCGATGCAGACACCGAGTCACCACCCCCCAGATGCGTAGGTCCGACAGCTCGTTCACCACAATGTCGGGATAGCCAGGATTCGCCGAGGCCAGAACCACTCTCTCCTGGCCTATCTGCAAGCGTTTGACAGTGAGCTCCCCATCAAGGACTGCCACCACTACCGACCCGTCCTGCGCAATCAGAGAGCGGTCCACCAGCAGTTCGTCTCCATCGCTGATACCGGCCTGCTCCATAGAGTGGCCACTGACCCGCACGACGAAGGTGCAGGCCTGGTCGGTCACGAGATGCTCATTGAGGTCGATGGGGCCCTCGTAGTAGTCCTGCGCCGGGGAGGGAAAACCGGCGGGCACACAAACCGGCGCCAGACGCAGGGAAGGCAGCCGTGCGCGAGGCTGGTCAATCAGCTTGATATCGGAGCAGATGACATCGGCGCGTTGGATATCGCTGTCTTTGACAGTAGCGACCTGAGCGTGCATTATCGAACACATGTTCGAAAGTGTAACGCAACGACCGCCTTGGACGTCAAGCCACCTCCGGCACCTAGCGTCTCAGTTGTCTCCCGCTAAGCGCGGCCTGCCTGGGACTGCCACGATTTCCTGCCACACTGTCAGTTATGGCCAGCGCACCACTCCTGCACGCCTCTACCACCTACGTGGGCGGGGCTACCTCGACGTGGTGGGTATGGACGCCGCCCGCATGGGTCCCCGAGGGGTTGGCTCTGCACGTGTGGCCAGTCGCGGCGGCAGTGATGCTTCCTTTGCTGGTGGCGCTGGCCCTGACCCCCCGTCAAGCTCGGTGGAAACAGGCTGATCGACGTGCCAGCCTGATCTTTGCCGCGTTGTGTTTCCAGGTGTATGCCCTCCTCCTGGCCGCCTGCGTGTTAACGGTGTGGCCCTGCCCAGTAGGGGTCATCGTGACTGTCTTCACCCTGGGATGCACAACGATGTGTTGGCAAGGTTTGCGGTTGACTCGTAGTCGCCCGGTGGTGATGCTCGGGGTAAGCCTGTGCCTGCTAGGGACCCTCTACCTCACAGCTGCTTGGGGCAGCGGGCAGGCCAGCAACCGCTTCAGCCTACTCACCACGGTGATGTGCGGATTCGCCTTCTACCTAGCCGGAATTGCCGTCCTGCATGGCCTGGGTCGACCCCGCTTTACTGCAGTGCTGGTGGCCCTAGCGGCGTGTAGCGGCATAGTTGCCTTACGCCTGGCGTACCTGCAGGCCACCACAGCTGCGTGGGGGATGGTCGGTCTGGCGGTGGTGACGCTGGTAACCGCATGGGGATGGAGGCTGGGCCGACGCCAATGGGCCTTAGGGTTGGTCAGCGCTGGGTTCGTCAGCGCCAGCCTTGCTTTGGCAATGACCGGGCGCCAGGTCTCTTCGGTCACCGCCGGCTTGGGCGCCGGCGCCACGCTGATGAGCATGCTGGCTCACCGCCGCCATACCGCTGGCAGTGCCGCCTTGTCGTTGTTGGCGTGGGCCATGGCACTGATGGTGCTTACCGTCCAATACCTCTGGGTTAGCACCTCGATCCTGGTGATGCCTTTGGCGCTGGTGGCTGCAGGTGCTGGGATTATTGGCTCAGCCATGCTCATTTACGGCGAGGACCGTCTCGGACAACACAGTGCAACCGCGTTGGTGAACCTCACCCTGGACTGGTTCAGTACTGCTCCCAGCGCTGCTTCCCGCGAGCCAAGCCAACCCGATCAGGACGCCACGACCGCAAGCGCCAACCCCAACCCGGGTCACGTCATCCAGCCGGTGCAGGATGGCGACCCCAACCACGTCATCGACCTGGCCGCGCGGGAGCGTCACACGCGAGGCGCACTGCAAGCACCAACGATCTAGGCAACAGGTCAACCCAGCGGTGGAGGATTGGCGCGCAGTTGATCCGGGCTCATCGTCGAGGCGAAAAAGTCCTGCCATGAACCGGTCACCCACTTCATCCGCGACTGGGAGATAGCCGGATTAATCCCTCCTGGAGCAATCTTTGTGTTCACCGTGGCGTAGAGATCACCACTAACACTGGCGATAAAGCGTGCCCCCGAC
>JBDIAW010000051.1:0-12004 GCA_039812585.1 Actinomycetota bacterium
GCTCCAGGGTCAGGGAGGGGAGCAGCAAGCTGACCAGCAGGGCGAGGAAACCTCTGCCCCGGAGCAGGACCAACAGCAGCCTCAGGAGGCCGCCGCAGCATTTACCTCAGGGATGCCGGTTCAGCGAGGGCGTCGCGCTCGTGCCGAAGCGGTACCCTCTGAGGCCGAGGCGGCAACCCAGGCTGGTTCTGAGCAGCTTCAACGTCGCGCCTGGCCTGCGCGAGGCCCCTTGTCCTTCGTCGGGGAGTGACCATTGACAGGAAGAGGGCCACCGAAACAACTCGGTGGCCCTCTTCCTGTCAATGGTCAGTCGTTACAACTGCTTGCCACACACTGGCCAAGCGGAGGCTCCGCCGCGTTCTAGGTAGAGCAGTTGCGCCCGGTAGGTCTGTTCGGCAGCGCTGGCTTGCGTGGGCAAGCCGCTTCCTCCCACGCTGCGCCATGTGGAGAGGTCGAATTGGTACAAGCCGTAATAGGGCCCTGCAGGGTTGTAGGCCTTGGGGTTGCCTGTGGCCTCGCACTGAGCCATAGCGTCCCAATCCAGTGCCTTGACCGAGGCCGGGATGGTGGACCCTCCGGTGAAACCACTGCTCGGGGCGGACTTGGTCACCGTGGTGGTGGGAGTCTGCGTCGGGGTGGCCTTCTTGCGGGTGGTGGGGGAGCTGGTGGGCTCCTTTGCGCTGGTGCTGGCAGACGCTTTGGCCGCCGCCACCGTCAGTGAGGTCGAGGGTGAAGGACTGGCAGTGGCGCGCTCTACCACAGGCGTGGTCCGTGCCTTGGCGCGAGAGGCGCGCTGCTGCTCCTGCGCTTGCTGCAAAGCCAGTGTGGCAGCGGCGGAAGGCAACTCCAACGCTAGAGCAGTTGAAGTGGCAGGTGGGAGGGCGGCTGCCTCAGCCGTCGAGATGAAGATCGGCTGTGTGGTGGCGAGGGGAAGCTGCTCGGGACGCGTGAGGGCAGTCCCCATGGCTCCGGTAGCCACCAAGCCAGTGACGGCGGTGACGGCCATGGCAGTGTTGGTCAGGCGAGGCCGAACGTTTCGCGGCCATGTCCCTAGCCTGGCGGCCACGCTGCTGGTGGCCAGACTGCTTAATGCGGTGGGCTTGCGGTGGGATCGAGGATGACTGGATCTCAACGGAGGAGTTTTCTCCACGTCGTGACGTCCGGCCAAGGAGCTGTGTAGCCGATTTTCTGCCCGGGGGGTCGAGAGATCACTGACCTGTCAGTCGGGGCAGAAACATGTCACGATCCGCCTGCAGGTGCCCTTGTCTGCCTTCCAGGACTTTGGTCCGAGAAGGCTGGGCCATCCAGCACGCTAGGGGGAACTAGAGATGATGTCGAGCGATTCAGGCCAATATTTGGCAAAAGAAGAGTCACTTTGTCCCCTATGAGTGGAGATAACCGTTGCATGAGCTGCAATGATCTCTCGTTCGTTTTGTGATCAATAGAGGGACGCTTCTGACTGACTGTGAGTGGATTGGTACCCACGCATACGATTCCCCACAGTCAGATGTTTGCGCGGTGTCTGGTGAGGGGGTGTGAGTCCACGTGGCTGAAAAGAGTGCCCGAGCGTCTAAGAAGACTGCTCTAAAAGCAGCAGGTGGTGACGCCAAGGTGACGAGCAGAGGCAAAGGTTCCTCGCCCGCGAGCTCGGCTGCTGCACCCGCAGAGGCTGCTCCCGTCGCCGTGGACGGCCTGCCCCCAGCCATGGTGGCGGTAGCCGGGCAGGACGAGATTGTTGCCGGCCTAGAAGACCTCTCCGATGCCGATCTAGCTCCCACGGAGGCCGATCTGGCCAATGAGGTGGAGGAGTTTGTCCTCGACGATGAGGACGATGATGCTCCCGCCCAGCAGGTGGCCACCGCCGGAGCGACAGCCGACCCGGTTAAGGACTACCTCAAGCAAATCGGCAAAGTGGCCCTGCTCAACGCCGAGCAGGAGGTGGAGCTGGCTAAGCGCGTCGAAGCTGGCTTGTTTGCCGAGGAGAAGTTGGAGACCTCCAAACGCCTGTCCAAAGAGCTGCGCCAAGAGTTGGAGTGGATTGCTGAGGACGGTCGTCAGGCGAAAAACCACCTCCTGGAAGCCAACTTGCGCCTGGTGGTTTCGCTGGCTAAGCGTTACACCGGCCGAGGGATGCTCTTCCTCGACCTCATCCAAGAGGGCAACTTGGGGCTCATTCGGGCCGTTGAGAAGTTCGACTACACCAAGGGGTACAAGTTCTCTACCTACGCCACGTGGTGGATCCGTCAGGCCATCACGCGGGCAATGGCCGACCAAGCCCGCACGATTCGCATCCCGGTGCACATGGTGGAGGTCATCAACAAACTGGCGCGCGTGCAGCGGCAAATGCTGCAAGATTTGGGCCGCGAACCCACGCCGGAGGAGCTGGCCAAAGAGCTAGATATGACTGCGGACAAAGTGGTCGAGGTGCAAAAGTACGGCCGAGAGCCGATCTCCCTGCACACCCCCCTGGGGGAGGAGGGTGATAGCGAGTTTGGTGACCTGATTGAGGACTCCGAAGCGGTGGTTCCAGCTGATGCGGTCAGCTTCACCCTGCTGCAGGAGCAGATGCACTCCGTGCTGGACACCCTCTCCGAACGTGAAGCTGGCGTGGTCTCCATGCGTTTCGGCCTGACCGATGGTCAGCCGAAAACTCTGGACGAGATCGGCAAGGTCTACGGCGTGACCCGGGAACGCATCCGCCAAATCGAGAGCAAAACCATGTCTAAGCTGCGCCATCCCTCCCGCAGTCAGGTGTTGCGGGATTATCTGGACTGATCCCAGCAGAGCATCTTCCCCTCATGACATGCTACGGTGTAGCATGTCATGAGGGGAAGATGCTCTGCTGGGTGAAATTTGGTGTTCCACGTTGACATCCAAGGGGAAAGGTTATGGAACTCATCGCTCATAGAGAATTGCGCAATAACAGTGCTGAGGTATTGCAGCGCGTCAAACAGGGGGAAACAATCGGGGTCACTAATAATGGTGAGCTGACTGCCGTCTTGTCTCCCCCCGGTATTTCTGCGCTGGATCACGCACGTCAGGCTGGCCGGGTTCGTCTAGCCACTGCGCCCCGGGAGGACCGGTTCTTTTCCCAGTGCCCCAAAGTAAAACTCTCTAGTACCACCCAAGAAGTCCTAGCCGACGTGCGCGGGGACCGGTGAGGCGATGCTGGTTTATGTGGACACCTCAGCTGCACTGAAATTGCTCATCGAAGAGCCCGAGACTTCCGAATTGGCCGGTTATCTTGACAGCCTTGATAAGACCCGCAACACGATCGTGTCCTCCACTCTGATGTATGCGGAATTGCACTGCGCCTGTCAACGTCGAGCCAGTTCGATGGAACCGGTGGCTGTCGACCGGATTCTGGCTGCCATGGATCTGGTAGACATTGAGCGCGCCGATTTGTGGCGTGCAGCTCGCAGCGGGTGGGGATTGCGCGCAGCGGATGCAATTCACCTGGCCACCGCTTTGAGGGCAGAAAGCGATATTTTGGTGGCCTACGACAAAGAACTCCTGGCAGCCGCTCACAACGTCGGCCTCAAGGCGATGAGCCCCGGGGCGGTTTAGAACGGACTTGGTGCTTTAGTGAAAGTTCTACCGCTCGCCGTCGGGGGCGATGGCGTCCAGGCGGGCGGTGTCGTTGTGAATGTCGATGGCCACCTTGCGCAGGGCGTCGTCATACTTGCGCCCGTGGTGGGCGCAGAACATCAACTCACCGCCGTTGTTCATTCGCACACGCACGTAAGCCTGGGCGCCGCAGCGGTCACACCGATCCAGGCTGGTCAACTCGGCTTCAGGGGCAAGGGTCGGGGTCATGGCCGGGGCTCCTTGTCGTGAGGTGGTGTGACTGGTAGGTGGTTGATCGTGCTCATGAGGAACAACAGGGCTTATGTGCTTATTGTTCCCTAACGATGAGGTTGATGTCTCGGTTATGGCTGTCATCACCACATGAGAGTCAACCTGCCATTATTTCTACTGGGTTCGCCAAGCCAGGCCAATGTAGAGGGGTTATCGGACCCCAAAGGGCAGGACTGAAGTCACCCACAGTAAGCGGTCAGCCATCTGCACCACATCGCGGCGGTGTTGCGCCGGTTTTGTCGGTGCTGGTCGGTAGCGTGGGGCCAGACGTTGATGTGGCTGATGGTGGAGGGAGTGGACCGGTGGGGGTCATGACGCAGGAGCGCACGCCGGCGCGGGCAATAGGAAAGGTCAGCAACGGGGCAGCTCCCGGGGGCTATACCGCCAGCGACCTCACCGTGCTGGAGGGTCTTGAGCCGGTTCGCAAGCGTCCCGGCATGTACATCGGCTCCACGGACAGCAAGGGCCTCATGCACTGCGTGTGGGAGATCATCGACAATGCTGTTGATGAGGCGCTAGCAGGATATTGCACCCATATTGAGGTGGTCGTTGGTGAGGGCTGGGTGCAGGTGGGTGATAACGGGCGAGGCATTCCGGTCGACACCGAACCCTCCACGGGTCTATCGGGGGTAGAGCTGGTCATGACCAAGCTGCACGCCGGGGCCAAGTTCGGGCAGGGCTCCTACACCGCTACCGGGGGGCTGCATGGAGTGGGGGCCTCGGTGGTCAACGCGCTGTCTGCACGGTTGGACGTGGAGGTCCATCGGGAGGGCGCAGTATGGGGGATGAGCTTTCGGCAGGGCACGCCCGGCAGTTTCGCTGGCACCGGGCCAGACGCCACGTTCACCCCCGGAGCGGGGTTGCAGGTCACCGGCAAGCTCAAACGGGGGGCACCCACCGGCACCCGGGTGTGCTTCTGGCCCGACTCAACGATCTTCTTAGCCAGTGCGGCGATTGACGTAGAGCAGTTGTGCCGCCGCGCCCGTCAGACCGCCTACTTGGTGCCTGGCCTGACCCTCACGGTGCACGATCAGCGTGGACAAGCTGAGGAGGAAGCCTCCATCCACCAGTTTTGCTTCACTGGAGGTATCGCCGCATTCTGTCAAGCTCTAGCTCCCGATACCGCCATCAGTGATGTGGTGAGCATTCAGGGGCAGGCTAGTTTCACCGAAACCGTGCCGATGCTGGATGCGGCGGGTCATCTGGTTCCTACCGCCGTGGAGCGGGAGCTGGGCGTGGATATTGCCCTGCAATGGGGCACCGGGTATGACACCACGGTGCGCTCATTCGTCAACGTGGTGGCCACACCGGCCGGCGGTACCCACGTGGCCGGCTTCGAGCGGGCGTTGACCCGCAGCCTCAACGATGCCCTGCGCAGCCTGCGGATGCTCAAAGCGGGGGAGGCGGCGATCATTAAAGACGATGCCTTGGAGGGTTTGACCGCAGTGGTGACCGTGCGGCTCGCCGAGCCGCAGTTTGAGGGGCAGACCAAGGAGGTGTTAGGCACCGCCGCAGTGACTGGGCTGGTCGCGGGCCTGGTGGAGCAACAGCTGAAGGCCTACCTCACCAGCACCAAACGCGCGGAGAAGGCCAGTGCCCGCGCGATTGCCGAGAAGGTGCTTTCCGCCACGCGTACCCGCATTGCCGCCCGCGCTCACAAGGAGGCGCAGCGGCGCAAGAATGCGCTGGAAACCTCCGCCCTGCCGGCGAAACTGTCCGACTGTCGTAGCGGCGACACTGATCGTAGCGAGTTGTTCATCGTGGAGGGGGACTCCGCGTTAGGGACGGCGAAATTGGCTCGGGATGCTCAATTTCAGGCGTTGTTACCGATCCGGGGCAAGATCTTGAACACGCAGCGGGCCAGCGTGGCCGACATGCTCAAAAACACTGAGTGCGCTGCGATTATCCAAGTGATCGGCGCGGGCACCGGCCGTACTTTCGACCTGGAGGCAGCCCGCTATGGGCGGGTCATCATCCTGGCTGACGCTGATAGCGATGGGGCTCATATTCGCTGCCTGCTGCTCACCTTGTTCTACCGTCACATGCGCCCCCTGCTCGAAGCTGGCCGGGTCTTCGCTGCGGTGCCTCCTTTGCACCGCATCGAAGTGCTAGCTAGTGGCAAAACCCCCGCGGAGGTGATCTACACCTACTCTGACGCGGAGATGGCCAGCACAGTGGCCGCGTTGGAACGTAAGGGGCGCCGAGTGAAGGACCCCATCCAGCGTTACAAAGGTCTGGGGGAGATGGACGCCGACCAACTAGCGGAGACCACGATGAGCCCTAGGGGTCGCACGCTTCGTCGCCTGACCGCCGCTGATGCCGCTGCGGCTGAGGAGGTCTTTGAACTGCTCATGGGCAACGAGGTGGCTCCTCGCCGGGAGTTCATCGTCAGTGGCGCGCAGGAGCTTGACCGCGAGCGCATCGACGCCTAACCACCCCTGAGCCACCCCTCGCCTGGTGGGGCATGAGTGCGCGTAATCCTGGGACCGGGTGGTGGGCAGTGATCATGGGCATGTTCTACTGGAGACGGCCGTGCGAGCAGTAGGCGAGGAGGCATGATGGCGACAGCCGAAGTGAACTTTGAGATGGACGAGCGCTTGTGGTGGCAGGCCCGCAAACATGCGCAGTACCAGGGCATGAGCATCGGAGAGATGACCATCAAGGCCCTGGGTCAATACATGGTCGACAACCCGGTGGTCTTGGCTCCCAGTGAGAAAGCTGGCCTGCCGGCGATGGAGGGGGAGGACACCACCGTCTCTGCGTTGTCGGATCAGCAGATCAGTCTGAGCGATGAACAGCGAGAGACGGCTATGAGTGGGTCTCATTAACACCTGGGCGATGACTGACCAAAAGTAATCCCACGGTAGTTTTCTGTGACCAAAGGGCATACGGCAGGCGTCGATCGTATGTCACTCTCTCAGAGGCGCTGTTCGCCGTGACCGGCACCCAAGGAGGCTTGCTGATATGGATATCCGCACCCTGTCCCTCAACATCGACGAGCAAACGTTCAAGCAGATCGAGCAAAAAGCCGCGCAGCAAGGCACCGACACCGAGCAGGTCATCGCTGCGCTGGTGCAGCAGGCGATGGGGCAGCTGCTGGCCGCGCAGGAAAGCCAGCAGAGTAAGCACATGCCTAACGTGCAGGTCAGCGACACGCCGCAGGAGCAATCCTCGTTGAGTCCCCAGCCTTCGACAACCAGCCCGGCCGCTCAGATAGCTGGATCCACGCTTGACCCCTCTCCGACGGGCAGCGAGGCAGAGGTCATCCTTTCTCAGGTCAGGGCCCGCAACCAATTTCTCTCTGAGCAGTCCGCCCAGGTCGTGGCTCAGGCCCAAGCTGAGGTGGACCGCATCGTGGCCCAGGTCCACCAGGTCCACACCCCGGAGTAGCCCCTCGCAACTTTTGCAGGGTGCAATCGCCGCGTTAGCACGCCAAGGCGACTCCCAAACCAGCTAAAGCAGCTCCGTCGAGGTCGCTGCCTGAGCCATCGCGTTTACCCAGGTGGGTGGGTAGTGCCACGGCCTCCCCGGTTTCGCTGCAGGCTAGCGGCACTCCGGGGCCGACCCACGCGGCCAGCAGTCGGGTCTCGGTGCGCAGGAAGCGGTGGCAGCGCACCCCCGCTCCTGCGCGACTCTTGCCGGGGAACTGCCCCAGTGGTGTGAGTTTCACCGTTCCCGGGACTTGGCCGAACAAGCTGCCAGTGTCTCCCGCCAGGGTGATCACCGTAGCGGTGTCCATGGCTGAGTGGGCCGCAGCGCCGAACGCGAGCACTCTCGCGCCCTGGGACAGTTTGATCCCGGCAATCCCACCCCCGGCGCGGCCCTGAGGTCGCACGGAGGCGGCAGAAAAATGCAGCAATTGCGCGTCGCTCGTGATAAACACCAGCCGTGCATCCTCGTGGGCTAGCTCCACTGCCCCCACCACCTGGTCACCGTCAGCCAGGCGGATCACCGGCCAAGCGTCGGCTCCACCGGGATAGTCGGGCACCACGCGCTTGACCACTCCCTGCGCGGTGCCCAGCGCCAAACCCGCCGTGTGCTCCGGACCTGCCAGGCTGGTCAGAGCGAGCACGCGCTCACCGGGGAGCAGGTCGACGAACTCAGCTGCCGGGGCGGCCCCGGCCAAGCTGAGGTAGCCGCTGCTGGGCGGCAGCGCCGGCAGGTCTTGCACCGGCAGGCGGATCATGCGCCCGTGGGAGGTGACCAAGGCGGCCTGACCTCTGGTGGTTGCCCCCACGACGCTTGCTACCACGTCGTGACGGGCCCTGCTTTGGGCAGGCTGAGCTGCTGCCAAGGCTGCCAGCCCTTGGGCGGCTGGAGATAGACCCTGCACGCCCTGGCCTTCGGTGCGGGCGAGTAGACCCGTAGCGGAGAGCACCGCCAGGCAGGCGGTGTCAGCCACCTCCAGGCTGGTCGCAGCGTTGCTGCGGCCCGTGGAGGCGGCAGCGCTGCCATCGCTGGCCATCAGGACTGTGCGGCGAGGTGTGCCCAGCTGGGCGGCCACTTCGGCCAGCTCATCGCTGACCTGGGTACGCAGCGCAGCCTCATCGGCGAGCAAGGCATCCAGCTGCTCAAGGGTGGCCTGCAGCTCAGCCTGCTCACGCTCAACCTCCAGGCGGCTCAAGCGCGTCAGACGCCGCAGCGGCATCTCCAGGATGTAGCTGGCTTGGATTTCGGAGAGGTCGAAAACGTCGATGAGACGGGTGCGGGCGGTGGGGGTGTCATCGCTGGAGCGGATGACCTGCAGCACTTCGTCGATATTGAGGATGGCCAGCAGCAGCCCTGCCACCAGGTGCAGTCGCTCGGCGGCGCGGTCACGGCGGAACTGGCTGCGGCGACGCACGACGGTGATGCGGTGATCCAGGTAGAGCTGTAACAGCTCGCGCAGGCCCAGGGTTTGTGGTTGGCCATCGACCAGGGCCACGTTGTTGATGGCGAAGGATTCCTCCATCGGGGTCAGGCGGTAGAGGTGCTCCAGTACGGCTTGCGGGTCGAAGCCGCTCTTGACCTCGATGACCAGCCGGGTCCCCACGGTGGCATCGGTGTAGTCCTCCACATCGGCCACGCCCTGCAGTTTGCGGGCGCGCACCAGCTCACCCACCCGCTCGCGGATACGCTCCGGCCCTACCCCCAAGGGCAGCTCGGTCACCACGATGCCCCGGCGCCGGGCGGAGATGTTCTCGATGCTGGCTACTGCACGGGTGCGAAACGAGCCCCGGCCGGTGGCGTAGGCCTCGCGGATGCCCTCCAAACCCACAATGCGCCCCCCGCAAGGCAGGTCCGGCCCGGGAACGTGGCGCATGAGCTCCTCCAGGCTGGCCTGGGGATTGGCCAGCAGAAACCGAGCCGCAGCAACAACTTCTGTCAGGTTGTGCGGGGCCATGTTCGTCGCCATGCCCACAGCGATCCCGGCGGTGCCGTTGACCAGCAGGTTGGGAAACGCTGCGGGCAGCACTTCGGGCTCCCGTTCGCGCCCGTCGTAGTTGAGACGGAAGTCCACCACGTCTTCGTCCAAGCTCTGGGTCATCGTCATAGCCGCAGAGGCCAGCCGAGCCTCCGTGTAGCGCATCGCCGCCGGGCCTGAGTCTAAAGAGCCAAAGTTGCCATGCCCGTCGACCAGCGGCACACGCAAGGTGAACGGCTGAGCCAGACGCACCAACGCGTCGTAGATGGCGCTATCGCCATGAGGGTGCAACTTACCCATCACCTCACCGACCACGCGGGCGCTCTTGACGTGCCCCCGGTCGGGGCGCAAACCCATCTGGGTCATTTGGTAGAGGATGCGCCGCTGCACGGGTTTGAGCCCGTCGCGGGCATCAGGCAGAGCGCGGGAGTAGATGACCGAATAGGCGTACTCCAAAAACGATTGGCGCATTTCCTCACCGACATCGAGGTCGAGGATGCGCTCATCAAACGGTTCGTCGGCCAGCGTGGTCGAACGGCTACGGCGTGCCATCGGTCATCCTTTGTGGGTGGGCCAACAGATGCTGCCTATGACAGTAGTGCCCCGCTAGGTGGTGGTGGGTTGACGTTTGTGCGGTTTTAGCAGCGCTCTCGCGCTGCTAAAACCGCACAAACGTCAACCCACCACCATGGGGCGGCCAGGTAAAGGATTGTTCTGTTTGCTTGACTTCCCGCCACAGCGCAACCGTGATCACAGCTAGAGTGAGCAGCAACGGCCGGCTTGTGACCCGGTCCTATCTCTGTCTGCGTGCCAAGGGGAGGATCATGGGTAGTTCTCATCAGCCGGAGGTTCAGACAGCCTCCCTGCACCAAGCAGACCTGCGTGAGCAACTCCACAGCGAGATCGAACGCAGCGGCTACTACCCAGCTCTGGTGGGAACCTGCGTGGACCTGGCCGTGGCCACGGAGGCGGTGCGCGCGTACTTCGTGCAGTTGGAGACCACCTTCGACCAAGACGAGGTGCGTCGTCACGTGACGGTGCTGGTCCTGACTCCCACCCGCCTGATCGTCGCCCACACCGATGACAATGGAGAAGGCCCTCCACAAGAGGGGCAGGAGCCACATGAGGCCCTGGCCACCACCTCCACCGAGACGGTGCCGCTGAGCAAGGTTAACGCCGTAGTGGTGAGCACGATGGTCACTGACCCTGCCTCGTTCAACCCTGAGCAATCACCCCTGGAGGTCACGCTGACCGTCGGCTGGGGCACGGTGTCACGCTTGGACGCTGGGCCGGTGGATTGTGGAGACCCCGATTGTGACGCCGACCACGGCTTCACCGGCATGATCTCCCCAGAGGATCTCATGGTGAGGGTCAGCGCAGACGCCGATGGTGGTCAGGCTGTCAGCCGGGTGGCTGCGTTTGCTCAGGCATTGTCGCTTGCTGTTGCTGGTGTGTCACCGGCTGCTACGCAAGGAGCTGTGACATGAGCGGGGCGCACCATCATCAGGTGTTGCAACCCGCGCCGCTGCTTGGACAGCACGCAGGCTCCGATGCTGCTCAACTCGTGCAGGTCCTCCCCTCTGTGCTGGCGGCGGTGGGAGTGGCCGGCCAGCGGGACAGCTTGGGGCTGGGAGGGCGGGTTCACCATGCGTGCGTGCTGCTCATCGACGGCCTGGGGACCTTGGCGTTGGAGGCTCACGCCGAGCATGCTCCCTTCCTCACCAGCCTGGTGCGTTCGGGCCAGCATGAGCGGCTCAGCGTGGGATTCCCCTCCACCACCGCCACCAGCATCGGCTCGTTCGGCACCGGCGCGATGGCCGGAGAGCACGGCCTGGTGGGGTACGAAGTGGCGGTCCCTGGCCAACAGCGCGTGATTAACACGCTGAAGTGGGACCAGACCTTAACGCCTGACTTGTGGCAGCCGGTGCCCACCTTGTTCGAACATGCCCGTGCTGCCGGTCTGCAGGTGGTGCAGGTGGTTCCGGAGAAGTTCGTGGGCTCCGGTTTCAGTCAGGCCGCCCTGCGGGGTGGGCTGTTTGCGGTGGGGGAGTCGGTGCGCGAGCGCGTCGAAGCGGCCGCCCAGGCGATGGCCTCTGGTCGCCCGGGGCTTACCTATGTCTATTTCGGTGATCTGGATGCCACCGGTCACGAGCATGGTGTGGACTCCCCCCAGTGGCGGGCCCAGTTGCGCATCGCCGATCAGATGGCCAGCCAGTTGGCTGACTACCTGCCCTCGGAGTCCGGCCTGTGGGTGACTGCCGATCACGGGATGGTCGATATTGCGGCCCACGAGCGGGTGGACATTGCCGCTCACCCGCATCTGTACCGTCACGTGCACCTGGTGGGTGGGGAAGCGCGGGCGCGCTACCTCTACTGTGCTCCCGAGTACGTGGATCACGTGGCGCGGGTTTGGCGTGATGCTTACAGCGAGCAGGCCTGGGTGGTGACTCGTGAGGAAGCGGTGGCTGCCGGATGGTTTGGACCCACGGTGAGTCCCCACACCTTGCCCCGCATCGGCGATGTCATCGTCGCGGTTCACGAGCCGCTGGCCTTCGTCGACAGCCGCACCGATCAAGCCAGCACATTGGAGTTAGTGGGGATGCACGGCTCCTTCACCCCCGATGAGGTTTACGTTCCCCTGCGGGAGATCCGCAGCTAGTTGCTGCCTCCGAAGAGGATGTCGTCCCAAGCGGGAACCCGGGCACGGGAGCTTTTACCCGACTTGGCGGCGCTGGGCTTGGC
>JBDIAW010000052.1:0-11903 GCA_039812585.1 Actinomycetota bacterium
GTGCTTAAACTGCTCAACTCCTGGGGTCCAATGGCTGATGCCTGGATCTTCACTGGCAGCATCCTGGCGACCTACGGCATGGCTCGGGGCTGGTCGGACTTTTGGCTGATCTGGATCGCCGTCGACGCAGTCGGTGTGCCTTTGCTGCTCAAAGCGGGTTACTACCCCTCAGCCCTGCTCTACGTGGTGTACGGGGCGTTTTGCCTGTGGGGAGTGATCGTGTGGTGGCGCACGGAGCAGCGAAGCCTGCACCACCGCCAACCGATGCAGTCAGAGGCAATGACGACGTAGGAGTTGGCCGTCTACTCGCGCGCCCCCTCCGTCGGGATGGCCTGTCGGTCGTAGGGGGTGCGTTGGTAGACGCAGTAGTTGAGCCAATTGCTGTAGAGCAGGAAGCCGTGACTGCGCCAAGTGACCAAGGGGTGGCTGGCGGGATTGTCATCGGGGAAGTAGTGCCGCGGCGGGTCTATGGCTAAGCCCCGCGCCACATCGCGCTCGTATTCGGCCCTCAAGGTATCGCGGTCGTACTCTGGGTGGCCCACGACAAACACATCCCGCCCGTCCAGACTGGCTGCCAAGTACACTCCGGCCTCGTCGGATTCGGCTAGCACCTCCAGCCCGCCTGCGTCGCGGACCTCCTGGGCGCGAATCTCGGTGTGTCGAGAGTGGGGAGCGGCGAAGACCTCGTCGAAACCGCGCAGGAGGGGAGAGGTGGGCTGGCACACCCGGTGGGTGAACACGCCGAACATCTTGGAGGGGAGGTGATGCTTGCCCACTCCGTAGTGGTGGTAGAGCCCCGCCTGAGCTCCCCAACACACGTGCAGAGTGGAGAACACGTGCGTGCGGCTCCAACTCATCAGCTCGCAGAGCTCCGGCCAGTAATCCACCTGCTCAAACGGTAGCTGTTCCACGGGAGCACCGGTGATGACCAGGCCATCAAATTTCTGGTCGCGTACCTGGTCAAAGGTGCGATAGAAAGCCTGCAAATGGTCCTGGCTGGTGTGCCTCGACTCATGGGAACCCATGTGCATCAGGGTGACATGCACCTGCAGCGGAGAATTACTCAACAGACGCAACAGGTGAGTCTCGGTGGCCTGTTTCGTGGGCATGAGGTTGACGATGGCCACATGCAGCGGGCGGATGTCTTGGTGGGCAGCCCGCTGATCAGTCATCACGAAGACGTTTTCGGCCTCCAGAATGGCGCGAGCAGGCAGGTTCGGGGCAATGGTGACAGGCATACCTCAAGGCTACCTGGGTGATCGGGTCGGGTGCGCTCTCTGGCAGGCGCATCCCACTTCTTGGTGCCCCTAATACCCGATGCTGCGGAGGAACGTTTTGGCCACCGGCCCAGCAACGCTGCCACCCACTCCACCAGACTCGACGATGACTCCAAAGGCGAGATCGTCGATAAACCCGATAATCCACGCGTGAGTGTTTTCTGGGTCACTGCTGAACTCTGCGGTGCCAGTTTTGGACCCAATCTGGCCTGCTGCGCGCGAGCCCACCAAGGTCCCGATCGTGTTTTTGCCGGTGCCGTAGGTGGCAGAGGCATACATCAACTGCTGCAAAGTCCCAGCCGTGGCTAAAGGACGGGCGGGGGTGGGGTTGGTGATTGCTTTGGTGCTGCCACCTTGGGTCACTGCAGTAATCAGCCGAGGGGCGTGCCAGCTACCGCTAGCTACGGTGGCGGCCACGTTAGTCAGAGCTAGCGGGCTGACTAACGTTGGCCCTTGCCCAAATGACATGGCCGCTTTTTCCACTGGTCCTGTCGATACTGGGACACTGCCGGTAAAGGCAGAGACACCCATTCCCCAGGTGGAGAGCCCTAGGCCGAAGTTTTGGGCTTCTTGGTTGAGAGAACTGTAATTAAGTAACTTGTCACTTTGCCCAATCATGGCGGTATTGCAGGAGTAGGCGAAATCATCTCGGAAAGGAACAGTTCCCAACGCAAAAGATTCGTAGTTGCGGAACAGGTGCCCGGCAATGGTGATAGTGCCCGGGCATGCTACCGGATCGGTAATCTTCAGACCTGCCTGTAGGAAGGCGGAGGAACTGATGACCTTAAAGGTTGACCCTGGGGGGTACTGGCCCACAAATGCCCGGTTAAAGGCAGTGGAGTTACCAGTGTTATCACGGTTTGCCACGGCTAAAATCTCTCCGGTCTTGTTATTCATAACCACCAAGGCGGCGGCCTTTTTATTCACCGTATTGTTCAACGCTTCTTCTGCGCGTATTTGCATGGTGGAGTCCAACGTGGTGGTGATGCTGCTGGTGCCCGAGGCGGGAAAGTTATGCAGAACTTGCCCGACATCGTTGGCTCCCTTGCTTGCCAGCACGACAGCAGTGCCTGCAGAGGCTTGGGTGACATGGCTAGAGCCCAGCACCGAGGCGAGCACTCCCCGGGCCACATTGATCCCGGGGGTCAACATGCGTGTACTAGGGGTGGTGACCAGGCCCGCAGCAGCGGCCTCGGCGGCGTAGGAGTCAAAGAGCACCTTGCGCAACGTGATCTGGGGAAGTAAGACCTCTGCTGGTGAGGCTTGGACTTGGGCCTGGGCAGCGGCTACATCGACACCCATTCGTCCCAACACGTTATAAGCCAAAGTTGGATTGGTGAGTTTGTTAGGTTGGATTCCAACTTCTACAACAGCGACGGGTTCGGTCAGCGGCTTGCCGTTACGGTCGAATATTTGCGTAGAACCGGCAGGTCCCGCAGCCCTGGTCAGCATGGTTGAAGCACTGAGCTGGGGGTGAATGATGCTAGGGGCCCATTTCACCTTCCAGCCCTGGGCTGTATGTGCCAAGGCCGTAGTGGCGGTATATGACCAGTCGCCCAAGCCGGCTAAATGCATGACGGTGGTGTAGGTCTGGGTAGCGGTCGTGTCATTGGCTTGCAAAACTCCAGGAATAACGTCCACGGTGGCTTTTAATGAACTCAACGTGGAGTCGAAAGCGGCCTTAGCGCTTGTGGGGTCGGTGCTCAGACCTGCAGCGGTAGCGGTGTCTTCAGCCGCCCACGCGGTCAGAAACCGGCTTGCTACCTCTTGCGCAGAGGCACCTTGGGTATCGATGGGGGTCGCTCGCCCCCCCGGGTTGCCTGGTGCGTCAGGGTTGAGGCCATCTGGTGAGGGCGAGACTGGCGTTTCTCCATTGGGCAGGGTTTGACCCATCGTGGGAGTCGATACATCTGGGGGAGTCCAGGTGTCGGTGGCCACGCCAGAGGAGCCGTTGTTCGTGGTGGTGGTGCTCTTGCCGCAGCCGCCGAGGGCTAACGTCAGCACGACTAAGCACACGACGATGAAAAGACGTGAGCGAAGCCGAGTGTGGGCCCCATCAACCTGGTGTGAGAGGGACATCGCGTACCTTTCGACGAAATCTGATCGGTCTGCAGTGACAAGGACGCCTGTAGATCAATTCGAGGTGTCAAGTTCTCTTCAATTCTGGGTAAAACTCACCCAAAACGGTGGGTAAAGACATGGTAATGCTAACTGGTGCGTCCAGCAGATGTGGAGGCCTTTGCTAATGTGAGTCGCGACCTTCCCTCATCGTGCGTAATCACCGATTGCGATCTCCACGATAAGGGTGATCTAAGCGGAGGGCATCTCCCACCCTGATTGCTCCACCTGGATGCGACTGGGTTGACGGTCATCCACCTGGTGGTCCACCCACCGCGCATAACTGTGCGTAGTGGCAGATGGACGCTTGGTTGTCGCCGAGTGAGCAGTGATGCTCACATGCCCTCCCCTGTCTGGAGGAGGAAGCATCAGCATCGAAGAGCACCGCGTCAACGAGCGCATTCGGGTTCCCGAAGTGCGCTTGGTTGGCCCTGAAGGTGAGCAGATAGGCATTGTGTCCGTGGGTGATGCGTTGAGCATGGCCCGCGAGGCTGATCTTGATCTGGTTGAGGTCGCGGCGGCGGCACGCCCCCCGGTGTGCAAGCTCATGGACTACGGCAAGTTCAAATATGAATCAGCCCTGAAAGCACGGGAGTCACGGAAGAATCAGGCCCAGACTGTCATCAAGGAGATGAAGTTACGGCCCAAGATCGACCAGCACGACTATGACACCAAGAAGGGTCACGTCGAGCGCTTCCTGCGTCAAGGCGACAAAGTCAAGATCACCATCATGTTTCGTGGCCGCGAGCAATCCCGTCCCGAAGTAGGGCGACGTCTGTTGCAACGCCTGGCCGAGGACATCGCCGCGCTAGGAGCGGTGGAAGCGGCTCCTAAGCAAGATGGACGCAACATGATCATGGTGCTGGGTCCGTTGAAGCGCAAGACCGAGGCCATGGCTGAAGCCAAGGCCTATCGGGCGGCGCAACAAGCCAGCAAACGGGCAGAGTTGCTTGGGCTGGATGAGGACGGATCGACTGAGCAGTCCATCCCAGTTGCTCCGCTGGTGCCCGCCCAGCAGACGGTTGCGGATGCTCCAGCCCAACCTGAGCCCGCTGCTTTGGCCGAACAGGTCTCTGCGACTGAGCCTGAGCAAGCTCCCGCTGCTCCCTCCAAGGCTGCAGCGGCGAAGAAGCCGCAGGCTGCAGTTTCCCAGCAGGATGTGGCTGCGGCGCAGGGGTCTGACGAACCTGCCGCGCCCACCAAGCCCAAGACCGCTGCCTCCCCCCGCACCACCACGAAGGCCAAACCTTCACCCAGCAAGCCCCCGACCACCGAGGCCGATTAGTCAGGCCTCAGTGGTGCCCCTGCACCAGGAAGGAAAGGCGTTATGCCGAAGAACAAAACTCACAGTGGAACCAAAAAAAGGTTCAGGCTGACCAAAAACGGCAAGAAAGGCTGCAAGATTTTCCACGAGCACACCAACAATGTGCACAAGTTCCATGAGAAAACTGGGCCGGAAAATCGTCGGGTGGCCAAGGACCAAGAGGTCTCCAAGGCAGACCGCAAGCTCATCAAAAAATTGTTGGGTATCTAGTTCCACGGTGTCTCACGACACCCCTTAATGTTCGCTGATCATTGTTAGAGGAGTTTGTTGTGGCTCGCGTTAAAGCAGCAGTCAATGCCCAGAAGAAACGTCGTACCACCCTAGAAAGGGCCAGTGGGTATCGCGGCCAGCGCTCGCGCTTATACCGCAAAGCTAAAGAGCAGGTCACTCATTCACTGGTGTATGCCTACCGGGATCGCAAAAAGCGTAAAGGTGATTTCCGCAAGCTGTGGATTGTGCGCATCAATGCTGCAGCCCGCGCCCAGGGGATGAGCTATAACCGTTTGATGGCCGGTTTGAAGGCAGCGCAGGTGGAGGTTGATCGGCGCATGCTGGCGGAGTTGGCTGTCAACGATGCGCCGGCGTTTAACGCTTTGGTGGAGGTTGCGCGTGCTGCGCAGCCGGCCCCGGCTGCCTCCTAAGCGCTGGAGTCAGAAAGCTGTGGTGCGATGGTGAACGATTCGCCCACTGTTCTCACGTCGTTGAAGTCACCTCGCGTGGCTGCTGCGCGGCGTCTGCATAAGCGGGCTGCTCGTCAACAGAGTCGCCTCTTTTTGGCTGAGGGCCCTCAGGCGGTTCGTGAGGCTCTGCGCCACGGCACTGTGGCTGAGCTGTTCCTCACCAGGGGGCAGGCAGATCGCTACCCGGAGTTTGTGCGCCAAGCGGACCAACTCGCAGCGGCCGTGGTGCTGGCCGATGAGCCGGTGGTAGAGAGCCTGGCCCAGACAGTCACCCCTCAAGGGGTGGTGGCGGTGTGCCAGGCGGTGGACCAGCCGTTGGATCAGGCGTTGGCCTCTTCAAGCCACCCGCTGCGTCGAGTGGTCATTTTGGCTGCGGTACGTGACCCGGGCAATGCAGGCACCCTCATCCGTAGTGCTGATGCGGCAGGAGCTGATGCGCTGATTCTCACCGACACCAGCGTTGATCCGTATAACGGTAAATGTGTGCGCGCCAGCGCGGGCAGTTTGTGGCACCTGCCGCTGGTGGCCGGGGTGAGTGTGGAGCAGGCGGTGGCTCGATGCCGGGATCATGGTTTGCATATTCTGGCCGCCGATGGGCATGGTGAGGCTGACCTCCAGGATGTGGAGCAACAAGGCCGCTTGGCATCACCCACAGCCTGGATTTTAGGCAATGAGGCGTGGGGGTTGCCTGCTTCAGTGGTGGCATTGGCCGATGCAGCCGTGAGGGTGCCCATCTACGGTCAGGCGGAAAGCCTCAATGTGGCGAGTGCGGCCACGCTGTGCCTGTATGCCAGTGCTCGCGCTCAGCAGTGAGATGTGTCAGCAAGCAGAGTTCCAGCAAGGAGAGGTGATGTCTGCACCCAACAAGTCCTACGACCCAGTCATGGTCAGCACTCTGGAGCCCCCGGCCATTGAGTTGGCCGTGTCCCAAGCGTTGGCCGCCTGTCACCAGGCTCACAATATGGCGGAGTTTGAGCAGGCGCGCAGCTGGCATACCGGTCAGCGCAGCCCCTTGTTACTGGCTCGCGCTGAAATCGCTGCGTTGCCTCCTGCGGCTAGGGCTGAGGCGGGCAAGCGGGTCTCCGCAGCATTAGCGCAGGTCAACGAGGCTTTCGCTCAGCGTGAGTCCCTCATTCACATCGCCCATGAGCGGCAGGTGTTGCAGGCAGAAACCGTCGACGTGACGCTGCCGTGGGACAGGCATCCGATCGGAGCGCGCCACCCGCTCAGTGCGATCCGCGATCGCGTGGGGGACGTCTTTGTGGCGATGGGTTGGGAGATTGCCGAAGGCCCCGAGGTGGAAGCTAGTTGGTTGAACTTCGATGCCCTCAACATTGGCTCTGACCACCCAGCCCGCACAGAATCGGACACCCTCTACGTGGATCCACCTCAAGCCGGGTTGGTGTTGCGCACCCATACCTCTCCGGTTCAGATTCGAGCCTTGCTGGATCGCCCGTTGCCGGTGTACGTGGTGTGCCCAGGGCGCACCTACCGTGCTGATGAACTGGATGCCACCCACACTCCAGTCTTTAGTCAGGTTGAGGGTTTGGCTGTCGATGAAGGCCTATCAATGGGGCACCTCAAGGGGACATTAGACGCCTTCGCTGCGGCCATGTTCGGCGCGGGTTTGCGCACACGGTTACGCCCCAGCTACTTTCCGTTCACTGAGCCTTCCGCTGAGGTGGATCTGCAGTGTTTTGCCTGCCGAGGCCGCTCGGTGGGTGACTCCACCAACCCGTGTCGCACCTGCTCCAGCGAGGGGTGGATCGAGTGGGGGGGCTGTGGCATGGTCAACCCTCGGGTGCTGGTGGCTGCGGGAGTCGACCCGCAGCGCTATAGCGGCTTCGCCTTCGGAATGGGTTTAGAGCGGACTGTGATGTTTCGCCACGCCCTGACTGATATGCGGCTGTTTATCGATGGAGATGTGCGGTTCGCCCAAGCAATGCGAGAGCAGGTGTAGACGATGAAAGTGTCCTTGACATGGCTGCGTGAGTTCGCGGCAATCCCCTCGGAGCAGACCGGGCGCCAGGTGGCCGACAAGCTGATCCGCGCCGGGCTGGAAGTGGAGACAACCACCCGCCTGGATGCTGACCTGTCAGGCCCCATCGTGGTTGGGCGAGTGGAGACGCTGACTGAGCTGCCAGGCTTCAAGAAACCCATTCGCCACTGTCACGTCGCTGTGGGCGAGCCTGAGCTGCGCAGCATTGTGTGCGGAGCGACCAATTTTGCCCCTGGGGACCTGGTGGTGGTCAGCTTGCCCGGTGCGGTGCTGCCTGGGGGGTTTGCTATCGCTAGCCGCCAGACCTACGGGCATCGTTCCGAGGGGATGATTTGCTCAGCCAGCGAGTTAGGCCTAGGTGGAGACCATGACGGCATTATGGTGCTCCCCGGCGATCAAGGGTTGGAGCTGGGTCAGGATGCCCTGCAGGTGCTGGGCTTGCGCGATGAGGTTCTCGACATTGCCGTTACTGCTGACCGCAGCTATTGCCTGTCGGTGCGGGGGGTGGCTCGAGAGGCTGCGGCGGCCTATGGCGTCGCTTTCACCGACCCCGCCGCAGCGGTGGCTCCCGTGGTTGCCGGCAGCCACGGTTACCCCGTGCAGGTGGAAGATCGCTCCTGCTGCCCGCTGTTTGTCGCGTTGCGGGTCCAGGGCATCGACCCGCAGGCATCCTCTCCTCTGGCCCTGCAGGCACGGGTGCGTGCGGCGGGGATGCGCCCCATCAGCCTGGCGGTGGATGTCACCAACCTGGTGATGATGGAGCTGGGCCAGCCGTTGCACGCCTACGACGCGGCTAGCTTGCAGGGCCCCATTCGGGTGCGCCGTGCGCAGCCGGGGGAGAAGGTGCTCACGCTGGATGGGGTGATGCGCCTGACCGACCCCGACGATCTACTCATCGCTGACGACTCCGGGGCCATTGGCATTGCCGGGGTCATGGGCGGTCAGAGCACGCAGATCAGCCCCACCTCCACCGACATTGTCTTGGAGGCGGCGCACTTTGCTGCAGCGGTCATCGCTCGAAGCGCCCGGCGGCACAAGCTGCCCAGTGAGGCATCGCGCCGCTTTGAGCGAGGGGTGGATAGCGCCTTGCCGTTAGTGGCTGCCGCCCGCGCTGCTCAGCTGTTGACGCGCTACGCCGGAGGCAGCGTGCAGGCCCACGCCACGGTGGTGGGAGCGCCGGTGCTGCCGCACCCTATTGCGCTGCCACTGGACCTACCCGATCGCATTGCCGGGCACTCCTATGGGCCGGTGCGGGTCCAGGAGCTCCTGGAGTTGGTCGGGTGCGCCGTGTCAACCTCCGAGAGTGGTTTCACAGTCACCGCACCCACCTGGAGGCCGGATCTGCGCGATCCAGCCGATCTGGTGGAGGAGGTGGCGCGGCTGGATGGTTATGACCACATCGAGCCGGTGCTTCCCCAAGCCCCCGCTGGGCGCGGTCTGACCGTCACGCAGCGCTCACGCCGTCAGGTGTTGGCCAGTTTGGTGCAGGCGGGGTGTGTGGAGACTCTCACCTTCCCGTTTGTGGCCCAGGACAGCGACGACCGGCTTCTGCTGGAGGCTGAGGATCCGCGCCGTCACCACCTGCGGGTGGCCAATCCGTTGTCCCGGGAGTTGCCTCTGCTGCGCACCAGTTTGCTGCCGGGGCTGTTCGCGGCGGTGACTCTCAATACCGGTCGTGGTCTGCACGACCTGATGCTGGCTGAGGTGGGGCCGGTGTTTCCGGCCACGCAGCAGCCTGTTGCTCCACCCCAGATGGGGGTTGATACCCGGCCCTCAGACGAGCAGATTCGCGCGCTCTATGCGGCGGTTCCTGCTCAACCTCACCACGTGGGGGTGGTGCTCTGCGGGCAAGCCAGCCCGGCGGGATGGTGGGGTCCAGCACGGCTGGTGAGCTGGGCAGATGCGGTGCAGGTGGCTCGACGCGTGGCCAGTGACCTGGGGTTGCAGGTACAGGTTCAGGCCGATCGCTATGCTCCCTGGCATCCAGGGCGCTGCGCCCGCCTGGAGGTTAACGGCCAGGTTATTGGCTACGCCGGGCAGTTGCACCCTCGGGTGGTTGCCGCTTTCGACCTGCCTGAGGCCACGTGCGCAGCTGAGCTGGATCTGGATGCGATGCTGGAGTACAGCGCCAGCAGAGCTTTGGATCAGCACGCTTTGGCTGGTGTCAGCCTGTCTCCTTTCCCCGCCTCAACCCAGGATGTGGCGGTGACAGTGGCTGACAGTGTCCCGGCAGCGGCGGTGGAACAGGCCTTGCGTACCGGAGCTGGCCCTCTGTTGGAGCACATCCGGCTGTTCGATGTTTACACCGGAGACCAGATCCCAGCAGGGAAGAAGTCGTTGACTTTCGCGCTGCGTCTGCGTGCGCCAGAGCGCACCTTAACCGCTGAGGATGTCGCTGGCGTGCGTGAGGCGGCTCTGGCTTATGCGGCTCAAACCGTCGATGCGGTGTTGCGCACCTAGGAACGGATGATCGGCTACAGTGCCGATGTGATCTGACAGCTCAGTTTGGCTGGCTGTCCTTACCTAGGAGGTTCCTGTGAAAGGTTTCAAGAAGTTCCTGTTGCGTGGCAATGTGGTGGATTTGGCCGTTGCCGTGGTGATTGGTGCTGCGTTTGCCGCCGTGGTGAAGGCGTTTAGTGATGCATTTATCACGCCGTTGTTAGGGCTGTTTGGAGGAGGCGGTACTGCTTTCGCCGACAAGGTCTTCAAGGTCAAAGACCAGCCATTCGCCTACGGTTCTTTCGTCCAGCAGTGCATCAGCTTTCTCATCACCGCCGCAGTGGTCTACTTCTTTGTGGTGCTGCCCGTGGGCAAACTGATGGATCGTTTCAAGCCCGAGGCTGACCCTGAGACTCCCAAGCGTGACTGCCCGGAGTGTCTGTCCAACATTCCCGCAGCGGCTACACGCTGCTCCTTCTGCACTGCTCAGGTGGCCCCTGTGCAGTAACTTCTGCTGATCCCTACCCGCAAAGGCCTGTTGATCCTTAGCTGATCAACAGGCCTTTGCGGCGTCACGAGGGCGACACCTGTTGCATAACCATCCAACTTATGTATAAAATTACGGCATGTCCTCTACGGTGTCACCGCTGGCTCCCACTCGGGCCGCACGCCACCAGCGCATCGCCGAGGTGTTGGCGCACCAGAGCGTGCGCTCCCAGACCCAACTGCTGCAACTGCTGGCCCAGCAGGGATTGACGCTGACCCAGGCCACGCTCTCCCGGGATCTGGATGAGATGGGCGCGGTGAGGGTGCGCAACGGCGGCGGGCCGTTGCTCTACGTGCTACCCGAGGAGGGTGGCGCGCACGCCCTGCACATGCCCGAGGAGCCGGGAGATGTCAACGCGCGCCTGCACCGAGTGGCCAGTCAACTGTTGGTCAGTGCCCAGGCCAACGACAACCTGGTCATCATCCGCACCCCGGCAGGGGCGGCCCAGTTTCTAGCCAGCGCCATCGATAGCGCCCAACGCAGCGATGTCCTGGGTACGGTAGCCGGCGATGACACGATTCTGCTGGTCGCTGCCCACCCCCACGGTGGCCAGGCGTTGGCTCAAGCGCTGATGGCGTTGGTCAAACGACGATCCTGAACTTGCCAATGGAGCACCCCTCGGCGTGGCTCGTGACCTCCCGTGCAAACCATGCTTGTCTTAACTATCAAACCCTCTTCCCCTTCTATGATCCCCATCCCTTAAGGAGCAACACATGAATACCCCCAAGCGTGTCGTGCTGGCTTTTTCCGGTGGCCTGGATACCTCCGTGGCCATTGGGTGGATCGCTGAGCAAACCGGCGCTGAAGTCATTGCTTTGGCCGCCGATGTGGGCCAAGGCGGAGAGGACATGCAGGTGATCCGCCAGCGTGCCTTGGATTGTGGTGCGACGCAGGCGGAGGTCCTGGACCTGCGCGAGGAGTTCGCTCACGACTTTTGCCTGCCCGCCCTGAAGGCCAACACCCTGTACATGGACCGTTACCCGTTAGTGTCAGCGCTATCGCGTCCGTTGATCGTTAAGCATTTGGTCGATGCTGCGCACCGCTATCAAGCCGACGCGGTAGCCCATGGCTGTACCGGTAAAGGCAACGACCAGGTGCGTTTCGAGGTGGGCCTGGCCGCTCTGGATCCTGCCTTGACCTGCCTAGCTCCCGTGCGCGACAGCGATATGACCCGTGACAAGGCCATCCTATTCGCTCAGGAGAAAGGCCTGCCGATCGAAACCACCAAACGTTCCCCCTACTCCATTGACCAAAACGTGTGGGGACGCGCGGTTGAAACCGGTTTCTTAGAGGACATCTGGAACGCCCCCATTGAGGATGTGTACTCCTACACCGCCAACCCTGCCACCGCACGCGAGCCCGATGAGGTGATCATTTCTTTCGAGGCTGGCGTTCCCACGGCCATTGACGGCACAGCTATGAGTCCACTGCAGATCATCACGCAGCTCAATGCTCGCGCTGGTGCTCAGGGTGTGGGTCGCTTGGACCTGGTTGAGGATCGTTTAGTCGGCATCAAGAG
>JBDIAW010000053.1:0-11136 GCA_039812585.1 Actinomycetota bacterium
CGAGCCACCACATCGCCCAAGGCGTAGTTCTCCGCGTGCCCCATGTGCAGGTCGCCGGAGGGATAGGGGAACATCTCCAGGATGTAGCGCTTGGGGCGCTTATCTTCTGCATCGCCGGAGCCAAACGGGTTCAAACGGTCCCAGACGGGCAGCCACTTCTCCTGCAGCGCTTGGGGGTCGAAGCGGGCTGGTCCTTCGGTGGCGTCAGCTTCAGGCAGGTCGGGGGAGGTCATGGGGGTGTCCTTCGGTGTACAGGGGGTTGAGGGATGTGGAGGGGGAAAGGGCAGCGCTGGCAACAAAAAAGGCCGGTCACCGTTAAAAGGTGCCGACCTGGGCGTGCCATGAGCCGCCGCTAGCTATCGCACCGATAGTCGCGGTAGTCGTAGGGCTGCCGTTGCACTGAACATACCCGCCAGCTTAGCGCATGGGTGAGCACCTGCTGCCTCAGCGCCGCTGCCCCTGCTGTGATCGGGCTGCAACCTGGGTGGCAATCAAGCTCGGGGGTGGGGCTCCCGAGGTAATCACTACCGGCTTTTGCTGCCCTGCTCGACCCCACCCACGATCTGGTCAAGGAACCTTGTCATGCCCACCCATGCCCTGCTGCTGCTGCTGCCGATCGCCCTGACCAGCGTGACGGTGGGGTTGATGCTGCCGCAAATGTGGCGCTCCTGCTGGCGGGGGCAGACGGCGGGACTGTCAACGGCAGCAGTGTGGCTGTCCCCCGTCTCCTGCGGGGCGTGGTTGACCTATGGCGTGTTGATGCACGACGGGGTACAAATGGGGATCAACCTGGCGTGCGGTCTCATGCATCTTGCGGTGCTGATGGCCGTGCTGCGCGGTCAACCTGGCGTGCGGCAGCGGGCCAGTCTGATGCGTAGTCTTCCCATTCCAGCTGCCGGCCTGGTCGTGGTGATGGCATTGGTGGGAGCCGGAGCGTGCGGCTGGAGCAGCCCGGCCAGCACCGCAGGCCTGGTCGGGCTGGCAGCGACGGCCATCTCCATGAGCTCCCAACTGCCCCAGCCGTGGGTGTTGGCGCAGATGGTGCACTCCCGCAGGAGGTGCGGGGTGGCCAGCGCTGACGTCAGTGGCATCTCCCTGGGTCGCTATCGCCTAGCGTTGGTCAGCTCCGCCTTGTGGATTACTCACGGGGTGCTCCTCGGTCAAGCTGCCACCGTAGCCAGCTCGGTGCTATCCATCACGGCCACCTCCGTGGTGTTGGGCTATGTGGCAGCGATCACTAGACGACAACGGGCCTTGCGTCACTCCAACACCCTCGGCCTGCTACCCGCCCACCATGGGCCCACCGAGGTTGTTTTGCAAGCCGCTTAGCGGCCCTGACCGCATCCGGTACAGACGCTGAAGTCGTCGTCGTTTGATGCTCTGCAACAAGGGCATACCCAGATCATGAATCTCACCTCTTTTCCCTGCGCAACAAGGGGTTTCTTACCGTTCGCCGGAGGCGGCTAAGCGGCGTCGTCGGTGACGCAAAGCCCGCCGAATGCGTTGAGCCAGCAGGACCACCACAGTGACAGAAATGATCAACAGCACGGCTGCAATACCCGCTGCCACCCAGGGGGCGATTAACGCCAAGCTCACCACCCCGGCCACAGTGAGGTCCTCGGCGCTACTGACCACCACGTTGCTGACCGGTTCGGGGCTGGTGTTGACTCCCAGCCGCAACCCTGCCTTGGCTAGGTGCGAGACCAACGCGGCGGTGCCACCGGTGGTCACTGCCAGAGCTTGCTGCCAGGAGTCAGCATCACCGGTCATCAACAGCCCCAACGAACCCCCGACCACAGGTCGAATCACCGTATGCACCCCATCCCAGAGGGAGTCCACATAGGGCACCTTGTCAGCCACCAGCTCGATAGCAAAGAGCACGCCAGCTGCGGCTAAGACACCGGGGCGGGTCAACAACTGGGGCACTGCTTCGACGTGCCCAAACCGACCCACCAGACCCAGCACGAGCATCACCGCGTAGGCGTTGATACCGCTGGCCCAGCCTGAACTGAACACCAGCGGCAACCAGTCCACCACCATGGTCGCACCACCTTCCCAGCTAGCCTCAGCCCGCTGGGGTCCATTCTCGCTGCATATTCTCGACGAGGGGAGGGTTTCGCCCAATCATGCAGGTGAACGCGGCCAGGCGCGTTAGCGTTGGGCTTTGCGGGCGGGACGCCGACCCACGGGGTAGACGGGCGCATCATCGGTGTGGCGACGACCACGGGTGGGTACATGCAGGGCTTGGTGAGCGAGCGCGTCATCGTCGGCTCGGCCCAGCAAGGTCTCCACGGTGCCCTCCTCCCAGGGAGTCAACATGGCCGAACCGACGCTGAGCTGGGGCTCCCAAGAGGTCTGGGGCAGAGGAGGATTCTGTGCCAAAGCCCCCACTAATCGGCGTTGGATATCGGCCAACGAGGAGCCCGGGCCTGGGCCAATCACACAAAACTTGGTGTCAGACCATCGACCCACCACATCGGTGCCGCGCATGTGAGTACGTAGGCACTGCCCTACAGCGGCCAGCACTCGATCTCCCACGTCACGCCCGTGGAATTGATTGACCTCGGCTAATCCCTCCACAGCGATGACCAGGCAGAACAAGGCATCTCCGTTGCGGCGAGCCGCGTGCAACAACGGCTGAGCCATGAGGGCCAGACCTCGCCGATTGGGCAGATGCAGCATCGAGTCGATCAGTTGATCGGCGACCAGCGCCGCCACCCGTGCCTGCAACTGACGGCATTGTCGACGACTCAACCCCCACACAACACCCATAACGATCAGGGCCAGACCTACCACGCCCAAGGCAATGAGCATCCAGTGATCACGCATGGGCGTCTCCCTCGGTCAGGACAGGAATAGACCTCTCATCGGCCAACTACAGGTCCACCTCAAGTATGGCTAGAGCATTGACAGCCTCCACGTGGCCGAAGCAGGGCAACTTCTGCCCTGATCACGGGTTTTGTACAGTACGGTGAGCCCATCACCGACCTCCCCGTAGCGACCAAGGCAGGCACCTATGACGACACTGGCCGCAGGCCCCAGCGCGTGGGACCCCGAACCAGCCATTCTGGGCGCCGGGGTAGTCACACTGGTGGAGGGTTCCTCGTTTAGCCTCAGCGGCCGCACCGGAGATATGGATCCCAACAGCCCCCACGGGCTGTTTTTCCGCGATACCCGCATTGTGGCCACGTGGAGATTACGCATCGACGGCATCACTCCCGAGCCTCTGGCGGTCTTTAGCGAAGATCCTTTCCATGCCCGCTTTGTCCAACGCCTTCCTCCCCGAGCCGGGCGCGCGGAAACCGATGTGTTGTTTCAACGCGACCGCTATGTGGGCTCAGGGATGCGTGAAGACCTGTGTCTACGTAACCTCAGCCACTTCCCCACCACCTGCACCATCCGCATCGCCGCTTTTGCCGACTTCGCCGACCTGTTCGAGGTGAAAGAGAGCCGCCTACGCTCCCGTGGGGAGCTGTCCATCGCCGCCAGCGCTACCGATCTTCGCTTTGGGTTCACCTTCGGCGACTCCTCCCGAGGGGTGCGCATCAGTGCGGAGGGGGCCACCTTCACGCGGGAAGGGCTGGAGTTCATCGTCTCCTTGCCCCCGCACACGCAGTGGCGTACCACCGTGCGGGTGCAGCCTTGGCTGCACGATGCCGATGTGGCCGAAACCTTCCCCATGGAGCAACCCATGCAGGAGTCGGCCCCGGCGCAGCGTTTGCGCAGCTGGCGCAAAGCCAACCCTGTCGTGCAGGTGCAAGACAGCCGGCTGCGTAACGCTTTGGTCCAAAGTCAGGAGGATCTGGGGGCGCTTCGCATCTTCGATCCTCGCCACCCCGAGGAGGTGGCCGTGGCTGCGGGAGCCCCCTGGTTCATGGCCCTCTATGGCCGGGACTCGCTGCTGAGCTCCTACTTTGCCCTGCCCCTGGATCAAAACCTGGCCTTGGGCACCCTGCAGGCCTTGGCGCGAGCCCAAGGCAGCAAAGTCGATCCGCAGACCGAGGAGGAACCAGGTCGCATTTTGCACGAAACCCGCTTGGGCATGGACTCCTCACTGGCCCTAGGGGGAGGGTCGGTGTACTACGGCAGCGTGGACGCTACTCCCCTGTTCGTGATGCTCCTGGGGGAGTTACGCCGGTGGGGTTTGGCTGGTGACGTGGTTGACCGACTCCTCCCCCACGCCGATCGAGCTCTGGAGTGGATGACCACCTACGGAGATGCCGATGGCGATGGTTTTATTGAATACCAACGCAAAACCGACAAGGGGATTGCTAACCAGGGATGGAAGGACTCCTGGAACGGCGTCACCTACGCCGACGGGCGGGTGCCCCAGGGACCAATCGCGCTGTGCGAAGTGCAGGGCTATGCATATTCGGCTTACTTAGCTCGGGCCTATTTTGCCGAGGAAAACGACGACCCTGATCTGGCGGCTCATTGGTTCGCCAGGGCCTACACCCTACGAGCCCGTTTCAACGAGCAATTCTGGCTGCCCGAGCAGGGATGGTTCGCTATGGGCCTAGACGGGCAGAAACGCCCCATCGACGCTTTGGCCTCCAATATGGGCCACTGCCTGTGGAGCGGCATCATTGATGAGGACAAAGCGGCCAGTGTCGCCGAGCATCTGATGTCTCCCCAGATGTTTACCGGTTATGGAGTGCGTACTCTGGCCACTACCATGGCGGCCTACAACCCGATGAGCTACCACAACGGCTCGGTGTGGCCTCATGACAACGCCATCATCGCCGCTGGGCTCATGCGTTACGGCTTCGACGAGCACGCCCAACGCATTGCCGAGGGCCTGCTGGACGCCTCCGTGAGCACCAACGGCAGTCTGCCGGAGCTGTTTTGCGGGTTTGACCGCCAGGAGTTTGGTACTCCAGTCCCCTTTCCCGCCGCCTGCTCCCCGCAGGCGTGGGCTGCCGCTACTCCGGTGCAACTGCTGCGTACCCTGCTGCGCATCGACCCGTGGATCCCTCGCGGCCAGATCTGGGTCTATCCCAGCCTGCCGGACAGTTTCGGCAGTCTGCGCATCGACAACCTGCCGGTGGGTGGCTCCAGGGTCACTATCAACGTGGGCGACGCCGGGGTGAGCGTCACCGGACTTCCTGACTCGGTGGAGCTGGTCAGCCAACCTCGCCAGCCCATGACCGCAGCCACCTAGCCAACCCTACATAGCGTTGACAGACCGCTACATCTGACATACATTGTCATCATGTCTGTGATCAGTATTCGCGTCGACGATGACATCAAAGCCAGTGCCCAAGAGGTGGCCGCCAGCATGGGCCTCTCCTTGAGCACCCTGGTCAACGCCTTGCTTCGCCAGGTCACCTATACCCGGCGTGTGGAGCTTTACGCCCCCGAACCTATGACTGCTCAGATGGAAGCCATCATCGAAGAAGTAGAGGCCGACATTAAAGCCGGTCGCGTCAGCAAGCCCTTTACCACCGCTGAGGATTTCCTGGCCGCACTGAAAAGTTGATATTAACCTTCCTTACCATGACACACCCCCCACGCACCTTCACCTTCACTACCGCCTTTCATAAGCAATACCGGAAGCTACCGAAAAAAATTCAGGCCAAGTTCGATCAAAGGTTTCAGCTTTTCGTCAGTGATCCTCAGAACTCTCTCCTACGAATCCATGCCCTCACCGGGAAGTATCAGGGGTTCTGGAGCCTAGACGTCACTGGTGATTACCGGGCGCTCTACCAACACCAGGATGACGAGGTCATTATTTTCGGGTTCATCGGCACCCACAGCCAGCTCTACGGGTAGGAGTTGCAGCGGTCAGGCTCCAAGTCGGTACCTGTTGGGTGAAACACCTACGGGATAGGGCACAATGTCCCATACTCTCCTGGAGAGCGTGTTTTGGGTTGCGGCTGAGCACACCGCTGCGTGACAGAAATGGGGCACCCCCATGGCCGATATGAGTAAACACTGCCCTACAGGGCCGTTGGCTGCCGATGGCCAGCCACCGCTGCGCATCGTCATGGTCGGCTCACCGTGGTATGAAATGCCACCCAGCGGGTATGGCGGCATCGAGGCCATGGTGACCGATTTGATCGCTGGACTGGTCGCACGAGGGCACCATGTGACCGCTATCGGGGTAGGCCATAACACCACTGCAGCTACCGTGCAACTCACCACCTACGACCAGGCCCCTAGCCACCGTATTTTCGACCGCTGGCCCGAGATTGTGCACGCCTTGGCCAGCCACGAAATCATCACCGAGTTGCTGGATCGCCACGAGGTCGATATTGTCCACGACCACAGTGCAGCAGGGCCGTTACTGGCCGACTCCCGCTCGCTGCCCACCGTGGTGACCACCCACAATCCCCTGCAGGGCGCACCTGGCACCGACCATCACGACATAGCCCGCACCTACACCATGCTCAGCGACCTGTCCCAGGTGCGCCTAGTAGCCATCACCGACGCACAACGCCAACTGGCCCCCCAACTGTCGTGGGCCGGGGTGGTACCCAATGCTTTGCACGTCAACGAGTTTGCCTTCAACGCGGACAAGGACGACTTCGTGTTGTACCTGGGTCGCATGTTCCCCTATAAGGGAGCCCACCACGCGATAGCCGCCGCCCAAGCCGTGGGGATACCGCTGGTGATGGCTGGTCGCTGCGCCGACGAGGAAGAGAAACAGTACTTCGCCGAGCAGATCGAGCCCCGCCTAGGCCCGGACGTGGAGTGGCGGGGGGAGATCTCCAACGAGGAGAAGATGGATTTGCTGCGGCGAGCCAAAGCGTTGCTGTTCCCCATCACCTGGCACGAACCCTTCGGGCTGGTGATGATCGAGGCGATGGCTAGCGGCACCCCAGTGGTGGCGCTACGCCACGGCTCGGTGCCTGAGGTGGTGGCCGATGGGGTCTCCGGTGTCATCTGCGAGGTCCCTGAGGAACTCCCCGACGGCCTGCGTCGGGCCTTCACCTTAGACCCCGCCGCCTGCCGCGCTCATGTGGAGGCCAACTTCGACATCGACGCCATGGCTCGCGGGTACGAGCGGGTCTACCGCGAGATCCTGGCCCGACGCACTGTCCTACGCAGCGCGAGTTAGCAAGCCTGACGACAGCAGTTCACACCCAGCGCGCCGACCACCAACGCCGCATCAGCCAGGCTGGCAAGGCGCAGGAGGGGCGCATAGCGCAGCTATTCTCCTCGACAGACACACGGTCCAGCGTGGCTTAGGCGCGGCGCACCCTCACTGTGGGCCCATGGCACGCCCGATACCGGCCAAGGCGGCGTTAAGTTCGGCGGGGACCACCCAGATCTTGTTGGCCTCACCCTGGGCGACCTTAGGCAGCATTTGCAGATATTGGTAGGCCAGCAAGGAGGGGTCGGGGTTGCCCTGGTGAATGGCCTCAAACACGTGGGAAATGGCCTTAGCCTCACCTTGGGCTCGCAGGATCGCCGCCTGAGCGTCACCTTCAGCCTTGAGGATGGCCGACTGTCGGTCACCTTCGGCGGTGAGGATCGCGGACTGCTTAGTTCCCTCGGCGGTGAGGATGACGGCACGGCGCTCACGCTCGGCGCGCATCTGCTTCTCCATGGAGTCCTGCACGCTCACGGGCGGATTGATGGACTTAATCTCGACCCGGTTGACGCGGATGCCCCAGCGTCCCGTGGCTTCGTCGAGCACCCCGCGCAACTGCAAGTTGATCTCCTCGCGAGAGGTCAAGGTCTGCTCCAAGTTCAGACCACCAACGACGTTACGCAAAGTGGTAACCGTGAGCTGCTCGACACCTTTGAGGTAGTTCTCAATCTCGTAGGTGGCCGCGCGTGGGTCAGTGACCTGAAAGTAGATGACGGTATCGATACTCACCGTCAAGTTATCGGAGGTGATCACCGGCTGTGGGGGGAAGTCCTGCACCTGCTCACGCAGGTCGATCAGGGGGCGCAGGCGGTCGATAAAAGGAATGAGGATCGATAGCCCTGGGCCGAGGGTGCGCGAGTACTTGCCCAGTCGCTCCACAATGCCGGCGCTAGCCTGGGGGACGATGCGCACCGTTTTACCCAACCCGACCAGAACGATGATCAGTAAGGCAAGAACGAAGATGATCCAAACGATGGTCATGGCATTCCTTCGGGTCAGGCTGGCCCTGCGCCAGC
Organism: Actinomycetota bacterium; assembly: GCA_039812585.1. GTDB lineage: Bacteria > Actinomycetota > Actinomycetes > JBDIAW01 > JBDIAW01 > JBDIAW01. The sequence continues at coordinate 8,113 of JBDIAW010000053.1, forward strand.
ACAGGATGAACGAGGTAAAACACGTACTAGGGCTAAGCCAAGTGCACCACGGCAGTGGCTCCATCGATGGAGATCACGTCAACCGAAGCTCCAGTGGGGATCACTGCGTCGGGGTCATAACATCGCGCCGACCACACCTCTCCGGCCAATTTGATGCGACCTGCCTGACCAGTGACCGGGTCGAGCACCACCGCCTGTTTGCCGATCAGCGCCTCGACCCCCGTGCGAGTGTCAGGGGTATTGCGTAGATGACGCAGCGCCACCGGGCGGACGAAGAACAACATGGCTAAGGCAGCCACCACGGTGATGAGAGCTTGCGCCACCAGGTTGGGCACGAAAAACGAAGAAACAGCGCCCACCAAAGCTCCGCCGGCAAGCATGAGGAACAACAGGTCGAGTGTCACCATTTCCACTGCGCCCAGAATGAATGCCAGTGCAACCCAGGCCAACCAAGCCTGATCATTAAGCCAGTTCACGGAATCTAACTTACGACATATCACGTAATGGTTACAGCTAAACCGGGTAGGACGGTCGGCACTTTTTTTGTTTGTCTCAAGCCAAGCGGGCACTCAAGCCACGAGAATGGCGCTCCACCTGGACCCGCACGCCAAAACAGGTGCTGACATGATCGTCTGTGAGGGCCTGCTCCACCGGCCCACTGGTGACAACCCGTCCTTGCTGTAGTAACAATGCGTGAGTTACTGCCGGGCTGATCTCTTCCACGTGGTGGGTGACCAGCACCAAGCAGGGTGCGCTGGTGTCGGTGGCCAAAGCGTCAATACGAGCCATGAGGTCAGCGCGAGCCCCCAAGTCCAACCCGGCGGCGGGCTCATCGAGCAGCAGCAACTCCGGGTCAGTCATCAGGGCGCGGGCAATCTGCACCCGTTTGCGCTCCCCCTCTGAGAGGGTGCCAAAGGTGCGCTGCTGCAACCCCGCGCAGCCCAACGCCTCCAGCAGGTGCTCAGCGCGGGTGGTGTCCTGGGAGTCGTAGCTTTCCCGGAAGCGCCCCAACACCGCGTAGGCCGCAGTCTGCACTGCGTCGATCACCCGCTCCCCCGGCGGTACACGTTCGGCTAAGGCGGCGCTGGCCAAGCCAATGCGGGGGCGCAACTCGAACACATCGACCTGGCCCATCTGCTCACCCAAGATGTGCACGGAGCCGCTGGAGGGATGGATCAACGCCGAGGCTAATTGCAGCAGGGTGGTTTTCCCCGCCCCATTGGAGCCCAGGACCACCCATCGTTGGCCGGGCAAGACCCTCCACGTCACATCGTTGAGCAGATGGGCGCCGCCACGCACCAGGCTGACGTCGCGAAAGTCCAGCACCGTGTCCTGCAGCTGTTTATCGTTCACGCTGGTTACCTTAGTGGCGTGACACCTCCGGTGGTGGTAACTGTGGCGGGGCCCCACCAGCCTTTCCCAAAGGCCATGGCGGTCCCGGACACCTGGCAACCTCAACCAGCCCCACAGGTGCCGGGGTTGGCTACCCAGCGATGGCAGGCGCAGCGCGGCGACCCTCTGGCAGTGCACCAGCTCACCGCCTCGAGCTGTCTGGACGTAGCGGTCGTGGCTGCCGAGCATCTGCTCGACTCCCGGCCCCATCTGGTGGTCCTCGACGTCGACTCAACCCTGATCGAGCAGGAGGTGATCGACCTGCTCGCCGACCACGCCGGGTGCGCCGACCAGGTAGCGGCCATCACCGAGCAGGCCATGCGGGGCCACACGGACTTTGCCGTCTCACTGCGCGAACGGGTAGCCCTGCTCAAAGGGCTACCGCTGAAGCAGGCCACTCAGGTGGGCAATCAACTTCGCCTCACCTGCGGAGCCGCCGAGCTGGTGGGCTGGCTGCAAGGGCAAGGGCATCGGGTGCTTCTGGCGAGCGGCGGTTTCGGCCAGATTGTGCGGCCTCTGGCTGAACAGTTGGGGGTAGATGCCCTGGTGGCCAACACCTTGGGAGTGCGCGATGGGCAGCTTACCGGCCAGGTGGAGGGACCGATCATCGACCGGGCTGCCAAGGCGGCTGCTCTACGTGATCATGCAGCCCGCTGGCAGATCCCTTTGGCTCAGACCGTGGCTATCGGCGATGGCGCCAACGACGTGGACATGCTGACCAGCGCTGGGGTGGGGGTGGCGTTCTGCGCTAAATCCGCCTTGCGTCAAGTGGCTGACGTGCAGATCAACCAGCGCAACCTACGCCTAGTGCAGGCTCTCCTGAGTGCCGCCTGAACCAGAATTACTGCACCGGGTTGGTGGATTGTCCCAGACTTGGGCGGCCTTTGACTAGCAACTCCTCCACCGAGGCACTCAAGGTGGAGCCAGGGGTTGCCGACGATCCTGCCAAAGTCGCAGGAAACAACGCTAACTGCCTGCCTAGTTTTCTCCTCACCACATCGGAGCCTGGCTATGCGTCCACGCCGTCACCGTCGGTTACCCCGGGGTTTGCGGCGGGTCTTGTCTGGTGTGGGTGGGTTTGTACTGATCGGGTTGGTGTGTGCGTTGACCACCGTGTGGTTGGCTACCTCGGGGGCGTGGCTATCTGCGTTGGCCCCCAATGGCACCAACAGCTACCAGGCGGGCTCGCTGCACGTCAGCGACGACGACTCAGCCACCGCCCTGTTCTCCACCTTTGCCAGCCCAACGACGGCTACCTCACCGTCGGGCAAACCCTCACCCCCCGCTGCCTCAACGTCACCTACACCGGAACGAATACCGGCTCCACCTTCACCGATCCGTTGACCAGTATCGACGGCGTGCATTGGTACCGCACCGACCCCGCTAAGGTTTACCTCGCCAATGGAGGTGTTGAGATTGTCCCCGACAATACTTGGCAACAATATGGAGAAAATCAGCCTATAAGTTTTGTTAATCGTTCCGTAGAGGTCGAGGCGGCTCAAGAACCAGGTCCGAATCGCGGAATGTATATTTCGGTGAAAGTTAACTCTTCAACCACTGAGGGTTATGCAAAAGCCTTGGGTTGGTAACTTTTCAAACGTTTAGCAGCGTGTCGAAATACAAATTACATCG
>JBDIAW010000054.1:0-10439 GCA_039812585.1 Actinomycetota bacterium
CCGATGTAATTTGTATTTCGACACGCTGCTAAACGTTTGAAAAGTTACCAACCCAAGGCTTTTGCATAACCCTCTATATACATACCTGCATTCCTGAATAAGCCTCAATGCGAAAGCATTTAAGGATTCCAAATACAAGCGAATGCTGAACAAAACTAACGCGATCAGTGACCGCGGATATCGGGGAACAGGAATCCTCACTCCAATAAAAACACCACCAGGAGGGGAATTAATAGAAAACCAGAAAGCCTTCAACAAGCAAATCCATTCATTACGCGCTGCTAACGAACGTGGAATCGCACATGTAAAGAATATGAAAATACTAGCCACCGGCTACAGAAGACCACTCTCGGCCTGGATGCAAACATACCGAACCGCGAGAGCACTCATATTCCTCATACAGACTTTTGCATAACCCTCGCGGTAAGACTATTCTTGGGTTAGCCGCCGGGTGCCTAACCCACGTAATATACTATTATTTGTAGTCCCCCTGACGGAATCTCACTCTTGAGGGAGAGTTGATAGATATGGTAGGAAAAATTTTCCCAGAAGATTTTTCTGCTCATTTGGATTGTCTCGATGTTGATCCAGTTGGTCACGATGAAGATGAAAGAGTACTGGTACCAGATCTGGGCAAAAACCAAACGGCTTTGGTACTTCAAGTTAAGGGCTCGCTCCAGAATCACTGGGTTTTGCTGATTCCTCGGTATATTCGATCGGAGAAGCTCGCCGGAACTGATTATGTTGGTGTGTTTCCAGCCACGGGTATGGCAGAAGTACAATGGTTAGATACAGCCGTCATTAACTTTCCTACCCACATTGCACTCGATCAAGTTCTCGAGATGCGACGCATCATGCCCTTAGGGGACAAGGTAATTGGTGCATGGGAATTAACTCCCAAAAGCGAAGTAAAGGGTCTTCTCTCAGCATTAAAGGAAGAATTTTTGAACCTCGATGTACCCGAGTATGTGAGAGAAGATCTCGGTTATCCGAGCCCTGAGGAACAAGCTGCTGAAACCTTGTGTGTGCGGCTTATGGGCATTCTACAGCCTAGTCAGTTGAACCCCACCTATAAGGACTCCTTCGAGGGTGTTGTGGCAACTGAGTTGCAGCGCATGACGGTGGAAGATTTGCTCAGGGCGTTAGAAGATAATGGTGAGGTCTATCTAGTGACTAATAATCACATATGTTCGCTTCAAAAGGTGGGTGGTTCCCTACAACGTATGTGGTGGGAAGTTGATAACGATGGAAATCCACATTTTATCGATATCCGCTGGTCGTGGCTCAACGATGTTGAAAAGTCAGGGTTGAGTGCCGGGGAGTTGTTTCCCGAGTGGTTACTTGAAAAGCTACCACATTCCACCATTTTATCAAGACAAGGTGATAGTAACGCTTTTATCCAGTCCATCTTGCATGTGCAGATGTTAGATCCTACTGATGATTCGTATGGACAGATGCAAGAATTTCGTTCGATAGTTCCTTATCAGTTGTGGGAGCGCTTTTGCAGTGAAAAACAATCACTGCCTCCTCACCTTATTGAGACAGTAGGGAACTTCCTTGATATAAGATGGAGAAAGCTAGAAAAGTTGAAAACAGCAGACAGAGCACTCTATGACGAGGTTACTACGGCTCTGGGCCTCTCCTCGCCACCTAAGTCTTCGTGGCGTAGCAGATTTAAATCTGCAGGAAGGGTGGTCAGGCGCCTGAGGCAACCACCAGTAAGCCAAGGCAGCAAGAGGCGTTAATCTTTCCACAATGACCCGTATATGTAAGTATTCCCTCCTGTAAGTTCAAAAGAGTGAGAGATTTTCGGGTAGTTTAGCGGCCTGGTGACAACATTGACGCCATTGTGCGTGGGCCAGCCTCGTTGTGAACAGGCTTTTGGCGCCTGGGACACTGCGTGGCCGCCAACTCCCTTTCCGTTACCGCTGGGGCGGATGACTCATTAAGAGCTGCTTCACCTCGGCCTCGAAGCGGGATACGCCAACGGGACGCGGGGTGCTGCCGCTGGGTGGCGCTAGGCGCACCGTGGCGGGGTTGGCGAGGGCTGACTCCAGCAGTTCCCCGAACTTCTGTTCGCTGTCCGCCAGCAGAATGTAACCCTCCGTGGCTAGGCGGGTGGTGAAGGCGACCTGATGGTTATCCACGTGCTCGCCCAACCCGTGATGGCGGGGGACTACGAGGGGGAGCTTGCCGCAGGCGCGCGCATCCAGGATGCCGCCGGGTCCTCCCTGAGCGACCACCACGGTGGCACGCTGCATCAACTCCAGCAGCACGGGCAGCGGCAGCAACTCCACGGTTAGGCAGTCGGGCCCGTTAGGGGCTCGGGAGGTACCGTGCTGCACCACCACCTGCACTCCAGCGGCGACTGGGGTGGTCAGCCAATGCTCCACCCAATCGACGAGGCGCTCGAAGCGGTGCACGTCTGTACCGGCCGTGACCACCACCAGAGGGCGGGAGGGCTCCAGGGCTGCCAAAAGCTGCGAGGAGGCCACCGCTTCCTCGGCGGCAGGGGAGGAGTCGGTGGGCGCGGAAGGGCTGTCCAGGGCGAGCACCGGGCCGACCACCACCCCATTGGGGTAGACGGCGCGCTGCTGCTCCCATTGCAAGCAGAACAGGTCGGTGAACGGGCGGCACAGCCGCCCGGTAAGGGTGGCTGAGTCGATGCGGTCAAACACCTCCAGATACACGGTGCGCGAGCGGAAAAGGCGCGAGAGCAGAAAGAAGGGCAGTGCCACGCCGGCACCGGTCGAAACCACCACATCAGGCCGTTCACGCCGCATGAGGCGCAGCGCCAGCAAGAAGTTACGCAGCAAGTTGGGCAGGTTACGCGTGGTGGGGTAATACCCCCAATGCACCTGCTCTTGGGCCAGAAGATGCTGCGCATCGGCCTTGTCGAACGTCACCCAGGTGCGCTGGTGTTTGCTCCACCACGGCTTCAAGGCATGCAACTGCCCCAGATGCCCTCCGTTGGAGCACACCAGCAGCAGGCGCAATGAAGGTGCGGCAGTATCAGGCTGGTTCATTCGGTTTGCTCAGGGCGGTGAGGAGTGGCCTGCCACCCCCGGGTTAACGGACCCTGCAGGTAGTCCGGGGCCTGCGGGGAGCGCTCGGCCGAGGCGTTCCCCGAGAGGGGGTGGCGCTCCCATGGGCTGGGAGCAGCCTGCGTGGGGAACGCCTCAGCAGGGGAGGGGGCGATAGCTGTGGCTGTGGGGGCATGCGACGAGGAGGAGTCGGCGGCGAGATCCTGTCCCCAGCCAGTGGAGGCCAGGGGGTGCACGGGCTGGGCCGGCCACGAGGTGGAGGCGGTGGCCTGGAAGCCTGGCGAGGAGTCGGGCGCGGGCATCGCCAGGGGGGGGCGGGCCTGGGCCCCAGGAGGCGTCACGTCCGTCCTGCCGTTGTGCGCTGCGCTCCACGCCGGTGGGGACCAGGAGGCGCTAGCTGAGCCCGGCCTCGTTGCCTCGGGCCGGCCCGCCCCCGGGCTAGCTCCCTGGCCAGCCCCGAGGCCAGCCTGAGACGAGGTGGAGACTGGGGCTGGTCCAGGAGGAGCCCCACCGTGCGCTGCGTTCCGAGGGGAGCTGTTTGCTCCACCGGTTGCGGCAGGAGCCTCCAGCCGCACCGCTGCCACGGCCATGGTGTGCTCCTCCTGTGCTGAGGGGGCAGAGGAGGATGCAGGGTGAGGCGTGGGGGAGGACGCGGGGCGCGCAGGGGTCAAGTTCACGGCGCCTTTCATGGTCGCCGCAGGGGCGGGGACTCGCGAACCCAACAGCAACACCGAACCCATGATTCGAGCCCGCACGGAGCTCAGCTCCTCTGCCAGGCGTTTCAGGGAGCGCCGCCCGTTGCGACCCAGCATGGAGATGATGTACACCCCATCCACTTCGGTCGACAATGCCAGGGTGCGCCACGCCGCAGGGGAGCTGGCATCGTCGATGAGCACGTAATCCACCCGATCACCCGCGCGCTGGATCAACTGGTTGGTCACAGGCATGTCGTCATCGCGCAGCGGTGCCAACTGCAGGTTGGGCAGCCCCGCCAGCGCTACGCCCACATGATCGCCGTGGTAACCCACGCCAAAAAGGGCGGATTCGGTTAGCCCTAACGGCCCGAAAGTCTCCATCAGCGCACTTGGGGCGGCCATGAGCAGCACACGGCGGCCCATGCGGGAGAGGGCGACCGCCACGTTGAACGGGACGCGGGTGTCCCCTCCGTAGCTGCCGGTGAACAGCAGGCGGCCTCCGACCTGCAGGTGTGGAGCTTGCAGCTTGGCTGCGAACAGGCGGTAGCCCTCCGCCTCGGTGGAGGTGGGGGCGGTCAGCAGCGCCATCCCGGCTCCGGAGGGAAGCTTGCGCGGCACCCGCACTGTAGCCAGCACTGGGCCGGTGCCGGAGCGGTTCACATCCCGCATCCCGCGCACAGTGTCGTCTTTGGCCTCACGCCGAAACGCCAGCCCCACGCCCGCCAGCAATCCCACCACCAGGCCACCCATGGCGAAGACCGGTAGTTGGGGGAAGGAGGGGCCTGAGGGGGGTAAGGCCCGGCCATTGAGAACCCCAGGGTTAGTGGGGAGCTGATTGATCGTCGACAGTTGTTTGTTCAGATCGTCGATCTGATTGCTGGTATTGGTCCGCTCGAGGGTTTGGGAGGTGCGCTTGGGGGAGTTGGCAGGCAAAGCCGCAATTGACTCGTTGAGGCGGCTGACTTCCTCCTGGGCTTTGAGCTTGTCTTGCTGCACCTGTTGGCGTTTCTGGTCCACAAACTCCTTGATCTTTTGGGTGCGGTAGGTCAAGTAGGCATCAGCTAGCGCGTTGGCTCCTGCTGCAGCCTCCTCAGGCTTACCTGCCTTAAAGGTGATGGTGATCGCCAATGCGTTGGTTTCCGGAGTTTTGTAACTGGCTTTGCCTAGGAGTTTGTTGGGGCGCATCTGGGCGTAGTCGGGATAGGACTTGGCCAGCGTGTCTTGAGCCATGGCCAGCGCGTCGGGGGCCTTGGCATAGGAGTTGATCTCGTTGCTGGTGACTTCGGAGGCACGCACGCTGCCGGTGCCCTCACGGTCGGCCAGGGGTTGCAAGGCCACCGTCACCTGCGCCTGATAGGTACGGGGGGTGACCACAAAGGCCAAACACCCCAACAAAATCCCCACCAGGGTGCAACCCAACACCACGATCCACCAGTGCAGCAGCACCTTCAGGTACTCGTTGAGCGACACCACATCTGCCCGGGGGGCGGCGGGGGGGTGGAGCTCCTGACCGTACTGGTTGCCGGTGGGGGTGCTCATCCGAGATCTCCTGCCGTGGAGGGTGAGGCGGGTGCGGGACCCGAGGGGTCGCAGGCCAAGTCGGCGGCCTGAGCCGACAACGCCGCCAGCAGCGCTGGGTACAGGCCCGGGTTCCATCCTCCCCCACCACGATGCAGTCGGGAGGTACGCCGCGCCAACTCGGCCAGGTACAAATCGGCCACGATAGTGCCCTGTGAAGGGGAAAGGTCCAATTCCGGCCATCCCGCTGCGCAGCGGGCCCGCACCTTGGCCAAGGCAGGAGCCAGATAGGCCTGACGCAGCACGAACGCCACCTGGAACCACCAGTGGGCCAGATCGAATCCCAGGGGTGCGCTGGGGTGGCTGTGCTCCCAATCCCACACGTAAAGGCGATCATGGCGGTAGCCCATGTTCCACGGCACCCAATCGCCATGCCAGCGCGCCATGGCCACCCGGGCCTGGCCATGGCGTTGACGCAGAGCCATCAGGTAACGACTCAAGGCGTTACCGAGATCCGGTTCGTCGTCGTGGATCGCCGGGACTTCCTGCATCAACTCCTGCCAGTAGTCGGTGTCCACCAGGGTTCGGTCGCGTTGAGGCTGGCCGGCGAACTCCAGCAGCACAGCAGCAACGGGGGGTTTGTCCGGGTTGGGGTGGCGGCTAATCCCCGCAGGTAGCGCGGAGGTCACCGTCACCGACCGGCCCTGCCACGTCCCCGACCAGCGCACGGTGGGAATGTGCAGCTGGGTCATCGAGGCGGGCAACGCGCGCAGGGTGGCCGCTTCGTTGTCCACCAGGGCGCGGGTGGCTTGGTTCCAGCCGATCTTGGCGTAGCCGGCGGGTTTGCCTCCGTCTGTGAACAGTTGCAGCGTCGGCTTGGAGTTGGGGTCAAGGGGGCGTACCCCAATACCCGCGCACAGGCTGGGTTGCTGCAACTCCACCTGGAGGCGTGAAAGCAGCAGATGCTCGCTGTAGTGCTGGGCAGGAAGGGTTGAAGCAACGGTGATGACCAAATGGTCGCAAGCGGTGTCCATTCCACCGGCCAGGCCGACCGCAGCGAGCCCTGCGCGGGCCGTAGCGGTACGGGCGTCGCGCAGGCGGTTGTAGCGCAAAAGACTCGCCAGCGCCGCTGCTCGGGAGCGCAGTGGCACCAAAAAACGGGCATGTGCCGTGTTGGGCACCAACGCGTAGCGCTGTGCGACCAACCGTTGGGGGTCGATGTCAGCTCGTTGGGTGCGCTTGAGCCGGGCCAGCACGCCGGAGGGTCCCCACGGGTGGGCGGGCACGATCTGTGCCTGGACTGCGGTGGAGGGCAGGCTGACCGTGGAGCTCAATGTTCCACCGGTGAAGACCTGGGTGATCAGGTGCTGCAAAGGAGCTGACAGGGCCGTGGGGGTGGGTGTGGATCGAGGGGTGGGCACGCCGGGGATCCTCCCTCTGGTGGGCTGTGGCTGGACGAGATGCTTCTTGCTCCCTCCAGTATGGCCCCCGGATGTCGAGCTCCGCTGCTGCCCCTCGCCGCCGCCCTAGCCCATCTGGGCGTAATCAGGTCGGCGTAGGGGTGGCACTACTTTGTGTAACCTTTTGGGATGGTTTCGTTGCGGCACAGTGACAGCTAGGGCGGCAAAAGATCATCGGGTAGGCGCTGCGCCGGACCGATGGCTACAGTAGTAAAAAGCGTCATGATGAAGAAGGGGGGGCAGCGGTATGAGCATGCAGAATGACGGCCAAGCTCCCAATCCATTTCAGCATTCGCGGGCGCATACCTGGCCGGTATCTCCGACGATGATGCGTCCTGTGGAAGGCCCTGCCTTACGTCAACCCAAACCCCCGACCAATAAAGGGAAATTATTCTTCCTGCTCACAGCTTTAGTGTGCGTGGTGTTGGTGCTGGGCACCGTTGTGGTGAAGGCCCTAACCTCCTCCTCCTCAGCCCAGCAGCCCACCGTGGTGGCTTCGTCGGTCCCTCCACCCACACCGACCAGCCTGCGCGAGCCCTCTCATCGCTTGGTTCCTTTGGAGCTTGGGTCGGCCACTGCCTCCCAGACCATGCCTCCTGTCGTTAGCGTCTCCATCCCCCCGCTGATCGTCGGGCCTACGACGCCCAGCGGTTCGTCTACCTCGGCAACAGTGCAGCCGACCTCGACGAAGCCCTCCAGCTCCCAGCCCCCTACCACTGCTGCCCCCACCACTCCTGCCCCGGTCTTCGTGCCCTTCGTGGCAGGGTGGCTGCGAGCTTTATTGGCTCCGGCAGATTTGAGTGGAGTTGGTTCAGGGGCGTGGTCGGTGACTCAACCGTTGAACGAAACCACCCCGATCGCTCAGGCTTACGCTAATCCTCTCGCAGGATGCTCAGCCAACCCGGCTCCGCCGATCCCCCAGCAGGCGCAAGTCTTGACTTCCGGTAGCGGAGCCACAGTGGTGAGCCGGGTGCTGGAGAAAACTGACGATGTGCTTGCCGCGATGACCACGATGAACCAGTTCCGCGCCACGATTTCCTCCTGCCCCACCCGGGCTTGGGGCAGTGGAACCAGCACGTGGACCGTGGCTCGTCACTCTCCCACTCCGTTTGGAGAGATCCTGATGGTGAAACGCCGAGCAGCAGGCTCAGGCGATACAGGGACTGATTATGTCGCGGTGCGTTACGAACGTCGCATCGCCATGGTTGACTACAGCAACGGTGGCAGCGCCCCCGACCCAGCAGTCACCGACCAGTTGGTGAACGTTTTGCGCCGGCAGATCTGCTACAACAATGGCGCATGCTGACCGTTGCTGGTGATGATCGGCAGGCCGGTCTGATCGGCGGTGTGCTTGATCCGCTGCTAGACCTCGTGTGCACGGACCCTTCGTGGTTAGCAGCTTCTTCTTGTACTGAAGGTGACTCATCGTTAGGTCCCGCCGTTGAGGTGGCGGCTGCGCCCGGTGCGCATCCTTTTGTTGTGGCGGGGCTGGCGCGCCAACACCCGGTGCTGGTGGTGACCTCCACCACGCGCGCTGCCCAGGACCTCCACCGCGACCTGACCTGCCTGCTGCCCCAGGAGCAGATCGCGCAGTTCCCAGCCTGGGAAACCCTGCCGCATGAGCGGCTCTCCCCGCGCAGCGACACCATGGGGCAGCGCTTGGGGCTCCTGCGCCGCCTGGCTCATCCCGACCCTGGGGTACCCGCTGCAGGCCCGGTGCGGGTGGTGGTGGCCTCCGTGCGCTCCTTGCTGCAACCAGTGGTGGCACAGCTGGGTGAAGTGGAACCGGTGGTGCTACTGCCCGGGGTGGAGATGCCCCTGGAGGACACCGTGCGTCGCTTGGCGCAGCTGGGTTACTCCCGTGTGGAGATGGTCACTCGGCGCGGGGAGTTCGCCGTACGCGGCGGGCTGATCGATGTGTTCCCTCCGTTGCTGGAGCACCCGGTGCGCGTGGAGTTTTGGGGCGATGAGGTGGAGCAGGTGCGCACCTTCGCCGTGGTCGATCAACGCAGTCTGACCGAGGTCAAAGAGGGTGTGTGGATCCCCGCCTGCCGTGAGTTGTTGCTCACCGATGCAGTGCGCCAGCGTGCAGCCCAGCTCATTCCCTCCTATCCGGGGCTGACCGATCTGCTGGATTCCATTGCCGCCGGCGTTGCCGTGGAAGGTATGGAGTCGCTCATTGGGGTTTTGTGCCCGCAGTTGCAACTGCTACCGCTCTTGATGCCCCGCGACACCCAGGTGGTGGTGTGCGATCCCGAGCGGGTGCGCACCCGTGCCGCCGAGCTGGTGAGCACCAGCGAGGAGTTCCTCGCCGCCGCCTGGTCCGCCGCCGCGATGGGAGGCCAGGACGGCAGTGGTTCTCCGGTCGACCTGGGGGCAGGCTCCTACCGGGACTACCCGCAGGTGCGCCAACTCTGTCTGCAAACGGGCCGGGGCTGGTGGGCAGTCTCACCGTTTGCCAACGACGAAGAGTTGGCGGCACTCCAGCAGGACACCGCCGAGGAGTCGACCGACAGCGCCCAGGCCTACACCTTGGCCTTACGCCCCGCCCCCCAGTTCCACGGTGACACTGCTGCTGCGCTGGCCCAGGTGCGGGAGTGGCTCGGCCAGGGCTGGTGGGTGGTGCTCACCGCTCCGGCGCATGGCAGCGCGAAGCGCCTGGGAGAGAAACTGACCGACGAGGGGATCCCCGCAGCCTTACAGGAGCTCCCCGCCCGCACACCGGGGGTGGTCAGCATCGTCGTGGCCAGCGTGGGCAGTGGAGTCCTCAGCCCTCTGCTGAAGGTGGCGCTGCTGACCGAGGCTGACCTGTTCGGGCAGCGCAGCTCCACCAAGGACATGCGCACCATGCCCGCCCGGCGACGCAACGTCATCGACCCTTTGCAGCTGCAGTCTGGCGATCTGGTGGTGCACGAGCATCATGGCGTGGGCCGTTATCTGCAGATGGTGCAGCGCCAAGTCGGTAGCGCGGCAGCGGCCACCACCCGGGAGTATCTGGTGGTGGAGTACGCCCCCAGTAAACGTGGCCAGCCAGGGGACACCCTCTATGTGCCCACCGATCAGTTGGACCTGGTGACCCGCTATGTGGGTGGGGAGAACCCTGCGTTGGATCGTCTCGGCGGGGGTGATTGGGCCAAGCGCAAGTCGCGCGCGCGTAAAGCGGTGCGTGATATTGCTGCTGGTCTCATCCAGCTCTACTCCGCCCGTATGGCCACCTCGGGGCATGCGTTTGCTCCCGACACTGCTTGGCAGCGGGAGTTGGAGGACGCCTTCGCCTATGCCGAAACTCCCGATCAGCTCTGCACGATCGAGGAGGTGAAGGCGGATATGGAGAAACCGGTCCCCATGGATCGGGTGGTCTGTGGAGATGTGGGTTATGGCAAGACGGAGATTGCGGTGCGGGCCGCCTTCAAAGCCATCCAAGACGGCAAGCAGGTTGCGCTGTTGGTTCCCACCACGTTGTTAGTGCAGCAGCATCTATCGACTTTCACCGAACGCTACGCCACCTTCCCGGTGCGGGTGGCAGCCTTGTCACGTTTCCAAACCGACGGGGAGGCCAAGGCGGTGCTCGCCGGATTGGCCGAAGGCAGCCTCGACTTGGTCATTGGCACGCATCGGTTGTTGGGTTCGCAGGTGCAGTTCAAAGACCTCGGCTTGGTCATTGTCGATGAGGAGCAACGCTTCGGGGTGGAGCACAAGGAGCATCTCAAGGCCATGCGTAC
>JBDIAW010000055.1:0-9431 GCA_039812585.1 Actinomycetota bacterium
CGATGGGCCATCCCCTGCACCCCGACCAGTGCGACACAGTGCGCGCGGCGATCCGGCAGATCACCGACCGCCCGCGCCCCCACGCGTTGTTCAACGCGGATCTGCACGATGAGCAGGTGCTCCACCGCCCCGGTCAGGGGTGGTGCGTGGTCGACCCGCGCCCCATGGTGGGCGACCGGGAGTACATGTGCGGCGGTTTGCTGTGGAGCCGGGGGTCGCAGTTGCCCGATGAGGCCAGCGTGCTGCGAGCTCTGGATCTGCTGGCGGAAAGTGGCGACCTCGACCGGGAGTTGGCCCACGCCTGGGCCCAGGTCCGAGCCGCCGACTACCTGCTTTGGGGCTTGGAGCACGGGCTGACGCAGGATCCGCAACACTGCCATCGCATCTTGCGCGCGGTGGAGCTCTGCCCACCCGCAACGTGGAATTCCCGGCAGGCCACCTCCCGGGCCATCAACCGCCTGACCCGCGCCAGCCGACCTCAGTCAGGATCCAGGCGGTGAGAGTGCGTAAGCACGGTCGGAGATAGGGCTCCACGAACCGACGAAAATACGATCAAACAGTCGTCGAAATGATGGAAAACTCGGCGTCAAAATGACGATAATGCGCTTGCCTCACCCCGCCGCCGTTCCCGCTGCGCTGGGGTCGGCGGCCCAGCGCAACTGCTCCTCGCCGTTGAGGGTGAGCACGGCCCGAGGATGGGGGGTTAAGTCGAGGCGAACCTCCAGGGTGTTAGCCCCTTCCTGATCGGTGCAGTGGTAGATGATCCACGGGTTGTCTTTGGCGACCACCTGCACGCGTGCGTGGGTCAGCCACGGGTTGCGCCGGCGCAGGGCAATCAACTGCTGATAGAGCCGGTAGAGCCACCACCCCTGCGGGGCCAGGTCGCTGGGCGTGGAGGGCAAGGCCGGACGTAGGGGAGCATCAGCCTCCCAGCCGGTGCCTTTGACGCCGCGAAAGGCCTGCTCATCGCCGTAATACACACTGGGGCATCCCGGCAGGGTGAACAAGATGACCGCCGCCAGCGCAGCGCCAGTGTCACCGACTTGGCTGGCAATGCGGGTCACATCGTGGTTACCGATGAACGTCTGGGGCAAAAACTGTTGGCAAAACTGCTCATGCCGATCCAGCGCCCAGGCCAGCTCCCAGCAATTGGTGTCGGTGATGCTGCTCCAGGTGGCCTTCCACAGCTCGTATTGGGTCACCGTGTCCAGGCCGCCTTCGCGCACGATGGTGGGGTAGTCGCCGTGGATGACCTCCCCGATGAACACCGCGTTGGGGAACTGGGCTCGCACGATGGGTAGCACCCGCTGCCAGAACGCGGCTGGCACCGCATAGGCCACGTCCAGACGCCACCCCGCGATCCCTCGACCCAGCCAGTGGGTCATCGCCTGGGTCACCAACTCGACGGTCTGGTCGCTGTCGTGGTTCAGCAGTGCCAGATCGCCGTGGCCCTCCCACGGCTGGGGTTGCCGGTGACCATCTGCCGCCTGCCCCTGCTGCCAGCGGATGGCGGGGCTGTCTTGGGCTACCAACGGGTGGCGCACCCCGACGTGGTTGAACACCCCATCGAGCACCACGCTCAAGCCGCGCTGATGGGCCGCCGCCACCAGCCGGTCAAAGTCGCCCTCTGTGCCCAGGCGGGGGTCCAGGCGCAGGTGGTCGGTGGTGTCGTACCCATGGCTGGTGGAGGCAAAAATCGGTCCCAGCAGCAAACCAGAGCAACCCAGCTCGATCGCGTAATCCAGCCAAGGCTCCAGCCGCGTCAGCCGGTGGGAGGTGGGCTCGGGTTCGCTGTCGGCATGGGGAGCAGCGGCGGTGGCTCCCAGCGGGTAAACGTGCCACCAGATGGCATGCTCCAGCAGCGACATGGTGGGCCTCCTGATGATCGACGTGGGCTGGTACCGACTCTAGGCGCGTCGAGGCAAAGCGTGTCCAGGCCGCTGCCACGCGCCAGTCGGCGGTGCGCTGCCCGCGTGCGGGGCCCTCCGCTAGACCACAATGCGGTTATGCCGCAGGGCTGGGCAGGCGCAAGCGTTGAGTGCTCCAGGCGATGATGGCACGGTGAGTGAAGTAGTAGCCTCCCCGGCTATCGCGGTCGGCGGCCTGGATGGCGCGCACGCGGGCTAGCTCCTGCAACTGTGTGGGGCTCATCTGCAGAAATTGTGCCGCTTCATCCAGGGTGAGTAGCTCCGGGCGGAAACCAGTATTGACTGTCATGGGTGCGCTCCTGCCAGGTAACACCAAGGAGAGAGAAACCATGGCTCCACTGTGGCCGAAATCCTGCACGTTCAGAAGTGGCAGGAAGTTGACCACTGGGGACATTGCAGGACCTTGGTGGACCATCCCTGCAAGGTCTTTACAGCCTCCGGCTCCACCAGGGATGATCGGGACGACGCCAAGGAGGGGGTGACGCGGGTGACCAACCCAGTGCTGGGCAACTCGCCTCGAACCTTATTGGAGGAGTTGGTGGCGCGGCATCGCTGGACCTATAAGGAGGTTGCTGCGCACTTCACGGCGACCGCCCGCCGGTTGGGCTCTGACGTGACGATCACGGAGCGCCACCTGCGCCGGTTGGCCAGCGGAGATCGCAGCAGCACCAGCACAGCCACAGCCCGCGTGCTGGAGGCGCAGTTCGGCCACAGCGTCGAGCAACTCTTGGCCCGCACCTTAGCTGTTACCAGCCCCCGTTCTAGCCCTGTTCCAGCAACGACCGACCCCTACATCTCCAGTGAGGAGCTCATCATCATGGCTGCCCAGCAAGCGAAACAGTTCACCATTTTCAGTCCCTCTCCGCTGCCGGTCGAGGTGGTGGAGCAGGTGCGTGAGGACGTGGCACGCCTGTGCGTGGCCTATCCCCAACTGCCGCTGAGCGAGATCTTGGCCGATCTCACCCAGACCCAGGGCAGCGTCTTCGCCTTGCTGGAGCAGAAGCAGCGTCCCGCAGAGGCGCGCCACCTCTACCTGCTCGCGGCCATCGTCAGCGGCATGCTGGCCAAGGTCTCCCATGACATGGCTGACCCGTATGCAGCGGCCACTCAAGCTCGAGCAGCCTTCACCGCAGCGGAAATGGCTGATCACAACGGCCTGCGGGCTTGGATTCGTGGCCTGCAGTCCTTGATCGCCTACTGGTCAGGCCGCTATGCCGATTCGGTGCGCTACGCCCAGGAGGGGCAGCGTTACTCCAGCACTGGTAGCGCTGCTGCCTGGTTACCGGTCAGCGAGGCGCGTGCGTGGGCCGTGGTGGGGCATGAGGAGAACACTCAGCAGTGCTTGGCCCGGGCAGATGCGATGAGCGAGAATCTGGGCCGCGATGAGTTGGATGAGCTGGGAGGGATTTGCAGTTTCACCCGCCCCCGCCACCTCTACTACGCTGCCGATGCTCTAGCTTGGCTGCCGCAGCAGGCCGCCGAAGCCGCTCAGCGGGCGCAGGAGGCAGTGGATGCCTACAGCGACCGCACCAGCGCCGACTGGGCTTTTGGCGACGAGGCCGGCAGCCGCACTGACCTGGCCATTGCCCGCATTGGCCTGGGTGATCTGGAAGGTGCGGCGCAAGCCTTGGAGCAGGTGATGGCATTGCCGGTGCAGTTGCGCATCAACGGCATCGTGCGTTCCGTGCAGCACGTCGAGCGCGCCCTGAGCGCCGCCTACCCCCATCCCGACCCGGCCGTGACCGCACTACGGGAGCAGATGGACGACTTCACGCGCACCAGCCTGTCCTCCTCGGCCCGATGAAAGATTGGCTGCCGCTGGACTGCCCCCCGGTGAGGTTGCGCGAGTTCCGTGCTGAGGACGTCGAGGCGTTGGTGGGGATCCTCGGCGACCCGCAGGTGACGGCTCATCTCTCGTTTCCTGCCCTGGCGAAGGAAGAGGTTGAGGTTTACCTCGCCGGCATCATCCAACGGGCTCAGGCTGAGCCCCGCATGGAGTACTACCTGGCCGTCACCCTGCCACCTTGCGATGAGGTGGTGGGGATGGTCAGGTTGGGAGATAGGCCTCACCCGCCGGGGTGGGAGCTAGGTTTTGCCATCGCCCGTCGTTGCTGGGGCAAGGGGTATGCAACCGCCGCTGCGGCTGCCCTGACCGGCTTCGGTTTTGAACGGTTGGGTTTGGACAGTATCCGTGCGGCCACGGATCCCTCTAATAATCCGGCGCGGAGGGTGACGCAGCGTTTGGGGCTCCAACCGGTGGGGATTGCGCCCAACTACGTCGTCAAGCAGGGTCGGGGGTTGCCCCGTATGCTGCACGTGCTGCAACGACCGAAGTGGCAGGCAGCTCGGCAGGCTGGGCTCTCGCCTGCCGCTGGCCGGTGAGCGTGCGCCAGCCAATCTGAACGGTGTGGGGTGTGCAGCAGCTAGCGTGGTGCGGATAGTTCTCCTGCCGTCCACGCTCTGGCTTGGGCCTGTGCTTGGCGCGGGTTGACGGGGGTGGCTCCTAGTTGCATCTGGCGGGCCAGGATCTCAGGCTCCCGGCGGGTGAGCCACCAGCCTCGACGCACCAGCACCGTCACGGGTTTGCGGCGCCCAGCTAAATCGCGGCGCAGGCGGCGATACCACGTCACCCAGCGGTTGCGCCGAAGCACCCACGCTGCGGCCAGCAGGTCACGCTCCTGGAGTGCAGCGATGATCTCTGCAGCAAAAATGCCCTCCGCCAGCACATACTGGCCAGGCAGCACCACCGAATTGAGCTGCCCTGTGGGGCTCGAGGTGGCAATGTCGTAGCGGGGGATCGTGGTCGTCCCCGTGGTCACGAGTTGCGCTAGAGCCTGCACCGCAGCTTGGGAATCCCACGTGCGCGGGTCGTCCCAATCCACGATGCCCAGTGCTCCCACTGGCAAGTTCGGATCGTCCCCGTTGCGGTAAAAGTTGTCCAGTGCAACCAGCGGCCACCCATGCTGTGAGCTCAGCTGTTGCGCCAGCCGGGACTTGCCTGACCCGCTAGGCCCGCATACGAGGATGATGTGGGGTCGCTGTGCGTAGTCAGCCGCGCTTGAGGTCAAGCTTGGGGAGGGCGTGGTGGTGGTCATAGCGCTGTTGAGGATAGATCACTGCCGCCGGATTCGCAGGACAACCGCAGTTTCCAGTCACCCTAGCTAGGCCAAGGAGCGTAAGGCCATCAGATCAAACAGGTTGGCCTTGATGCTGACTCGTCCACTAGCCCAGGCGGCGGGCAGGGAGAGCTGCTTGCCGGCTAAGGCAATCAGGTCATCGCTGGAGCAGGTCATCCGGATTTGCGCGGGCTTGGCTGCGGCCTGTTGGGGGTCTATGGTGGAGATCTCCCCGACCTGCCCACCTGCCAGGGCACTAACGAAGACCACACCTAGATCGCTGACCGTGCAACTGAGGCTTCGATCCGGTAACCCCGTGGTGTTGGGCCCCTGCCCACTGCGCAGCCCTGCCAACACCTGTTGCAATGCGTCGTGGCACTCCTGCTGGGTGGCCATGGGGTTCCCTCCTGCGGTGGGGTGTTGCCGGTGAGGTTACCAACGCTGACGAGGTCAGGCCAGGGGCAATGCGTGCCTTAACCGGCGCGTCGCAGAGAAGCAGAAGGTTGCGCAGGTTGCCGCAGAGGAAGGGTGGCAGGCGAACTTGGACCCTCGCCAGGATTTTGTAGACGCAGGGGGACTGGTCGCCCGTTATACGGTAAACATGACTCCGCTTTGCTTCGCGGTGCACCTTCGACCAGTCCTTTGATGCGTACGAGGGGATCGTTGTCATGGGAAGCTCGGGGTATGACTGGCTCTGGGTTGCTGAACCATCGATCAAAGCGCTCAACTGTTGCTTTGGCACTTTTACTGGGGTGCGAGGTGAGTAACTGAAGAACCTCAACGTCCCAATCCTGCGCGGCGTTGAGAGCCATCTGGTAAAGCGCATCATCCACTGGTGGGTAGTCACGTTCAAGAAGAAATTTGGCGTCGTCTAGAGAAAACTCTCCGTTAGCATAACGACCTTTGACGTAATTAATACAATCTTTACGGAGCGACCAAAAGGCGTTACGTACCGCTAAACGTGCATATTTTTCTTCCGATGAGTTTATATCGCTGTTATGGAGTGCAGAGGCTTTTTCGCACGCCTCTAATTTTTTTAATGCTTCTTGATATTCGTTTAATTTCGCTTTTATCGCAAGTCGAGATTCTTGCTGGTTAAAAGTTGTCACCGGAACCTTTTCTGGGTCGATAGCGAACGCTGGGGGCTGCCAGGATTCTCGATTCATTGGCACTCGCGAGCATCCTTGGCTTGATAGCAATTTTGGCACTTATGGCCCTAGACATCCCAAAGTTCGACCGCTTTGTGATGTAAGGGTTGCCCCGCAGTGTCAGCCCGAAGGTAGGGCAGACTCGCTGGCTTCCGGTAGCCTGACTGCCATGACCCCCGCCTCCGAATCCGGTGAAACCCCAGCTCAGGCGCTGGATCCAGCCTTGCAGCAGCGGTTGTTGGTGATCCAGGAGGCCATCCGCGCGGCGGGGGAAAGCCAGAACCCCGAGCAGGCGTTGCCCATCGTGGCGCAGGCGCAAGTGCACTTGCAAGAAGTGCTCGATGAATACTCCGGCCACGCACAGTAACCACGAAGGATGCGACTGTGACCTCCCCGCGCCGGAATCGGGCCGATAAGGAGTTGGTGCGTCGGGGGTTGGCGCATAACCTCCAAGAGGCCGGGGAGCTGATTGCTGCCGGGCTGGTCACCACGACCGCAGGGGTGGCTGTGGCCAAACCAGCCACCGCGATTGCCCTGGATGCTCCCCTGGAGGTGGCCACCCAGACAGGTCGCCCTTACGTGGGCAGAGGCGCGCACAAACTGGCCGGAGCCTTGGCCGCCTTCACCCCGCTAGGCCTGGAGGTGGCCGGCAAATCCTGCCTGGATGCGGGAGCCTGCACCGGCGGTTTCACCCAAGTGTTGCTGCAGGCCGGTGCAGCACAGGTGATTGCCGCCGATGTGGGCTACGGGCTGTTGGCGTGGCCACTGCAAACCGACCCTCGGGTGATCGTGAAGGACCGTTGCAACGTGCGCCTGTTGGCTCCTGCCGAACTGCCCTACCGCCCGCAGCTGATCGTCGCTGATCTGTCGTTTATCTCCCTGCGGTTGGTGCTGCCCGCATTGACCGCGTGCGCCATGCCAGAACCAGAACAAGCCGACCTGGTGCTCATGGTCAAACCGCAGTTTGAGCTGCCACGCGAGAAGGTGCCTCAGGGCGGTGTGGTGCGTGAGCTGACCGACCGCGCGGCGGCTGTGCAGGCGGTGGCCGACGCGGCGTGGGCGTTGGGCTGGGGCACCAGCGGCGTGGTGGCCAGTCCGCTGCCAGGCTCCTCGGGCAACGTCGAGTATTTTCTGTGGCTAAGGCGTGGGGGAGTTGCGTTGGACCCCCACCAGGTGGATCAGGCGATTGCCGCCGGTCCCCAGGAACTCCCCGTGCCAACCTCGCAGGAAAGGACTCGGTGACTGTGCCCACTGCGACCTCTGCCTCACTGTGTGTGTTGCTGCTGGTGCACTACCGCCGCCGCGACGCCCACGCTGTGGCCACCGACCTGGCCCGCCGCCTGCGCGACGCGGGAGTGCAGGTACGCCTGGTCGACGAAGGTCCGGATCTGCCGCAAATGCAGGACGCTGGAGCTCAGGTGTTGCCCAGCGATCCAGCCGCAGCCCGTGGATGCACCGCAGTGATCGGAGTCGGTGGGGATGGCACCCTGCTGCACGCTGCGGAGTACGCCCGCCCCGCCCAAGTGCCGCTGCTGGGCATCAACGTAGGCCGGGTGGGCTTCTTGGCCGACACTGAACCCGATCAGCTCGATGCGGTGGTTGATGCAGTGCGGCACAGCAGTTTCGTACTTGACACTCGCCAAACCCTGCAGGTGAGCGTCACGCGCGATGGCCAGCAGTTGGCTCATACCTGGGCGCTGAATGACGCCTCGGTGGAGAAGGGGGCCCGGGAGCGCATCCTCGATCTGGATATTGAGGTCGATGGCCGGCCTTTGGCGCATTGGGGATGCGACGGCCTGGTGTGTGCGACCCCCACGGGTTCAACCGCCTACGCCTACTCGGCAGGCGGCCCAGTGGTGTGGCCGGAAGTCGAGGCCCTCCTGCTGGTCCCCATTTGCGCGCATGCTCTGTTTGCTCGCCCCATGGTCATCGCCCCTACCTCCCAGATCACCGCTCACGTGGTGGGCCCCCATGAGCTGGACGCGGTGCTGTGGTGCGATGGCCGCCGTACTGTCCCCGTGCCCACGGGGGCCTGTGTGCAGGTGAGTCGAGGGGAGCTCCCGGTGCACCTGGCTCGACTTGAGGGGGGGCCTTTCACGGATCGGTTGGTGGATAAGTTCGAGTTGCCTGTGCAGGGGTGGCGCGCACCTCACGGCGGGTAGATCCGGGGAGTCTAAAGGCAGGTTTAAGGGTAAACACCTGCGCCTCGCCAGCGGATGGACTACAACGGCAGGATCACCCTGAGCATCCGCTTGTCACCTTGAGGAGTTGCCGTGACCGAAGCATTCGCCGTCACCGAAGCCATCGAAAAGTGCCAAGGCTATGTGGGGCTCGCTCAAGCAACCTTGATTGCGATAGAGCAGTGGTGTCAGCGCAGCCAAGCGCACCCTGACGCAGTGACTGACCCGGCAGCCTTATTAGCCGCGTGGCATCACTTGGGAGCCATTGCTAGAGAATTGCTGTTAGACTTTCAGCCTGCCTTCAATGATTTACTCGATAGCGAGGTTGTTGGAATAGCGGCGGTGACTGCAGAATTTCTTCAAAATTTATTTGGGATGACGGAAGTTGTCAATCTCTTCATGAAAGATGTTGGACTATGGGGATGTCCTCAGTTATCGCTATCGCTCTTTCCAGAAACACTCGGAGTTCGCCCTGAGCTCGTAGAATTTTGGTCGGTGGATGATCGTGCGCATGAGCCGTTCAGGTTATTGGGGGCAGCTTCAATCTCGCATTCTGCTGAAAGAAAACGGGAATTTCTGTCAAAAAAATCACAGGTAGTAGCTGGCTATATAGGTCATTCGGTTCGCGCAATGATCGATGCGCTGGATGCAATGGAAACGGTGATGAAAAACCCAGGCAGTGGCGAGCAGGTCCATGCTCTACCCCCACAACGCTGGGGTGTTCACTCACAGCCAGCCAGTCCGCGCACGGTAGGTGGGGGAAACCGTAACTCCAGATAACTCACGTATTTCAAGCAAGCCCTATGGCTAGAGAATACTTCACTATCAGAAACAAGCCTCAGTCTAAAAGGGGTTAATCCAGACATAGTATTGCCCCTGGCAACTCTTGGCATTATGCATGCTCCCAGTAAAGATGCCTTTTCTATGAGCACGGTGAGTTAGATGTCACGATTCACATGGAGATTGTAACAAAATCTACTTCCTTTGAGGGTTATTCTAAACTCTTTTCGTAGAAGTATAGAGCTCTTACTGTTTTGAAGGCTTGGGGGTATGTTCTCA
>JBDIAW010000056.1:0-9086 GCA_039812585.1 Actinomycetota bacterium
CCGAATCACCGACGCGGCTGAACCCGGAGAGGCTGCCGTACGCAGCCACGATGGGAATCAAATTAAACCAACTTAAGTATTGGGCTTATTTCTTAGACTTGTTACCACGAATATTTACTGCGTTATTCGTTGTATTAGGAATTTTGCTTCTTATAAGTCCTTCAATTACATCAGTGAGAGGCTCACCAATAGCTTGCTTAAAGTTGAATCCTACAAGTTGCAAAACTGTCAATGTATGAACAG
Source organism: Actinomycetota bacterium (assembly GCA_039812585.1). Lineage (GTDB taxonomy): Bacteria > Actinomycetota > Actinomycetes > JBDIAW01 > JBDIAW01 > JBDIAW01. The sequence continues at coordinate 244 of JBDIAW010000056.1, forward strand.
AGGCGACGGCTTTCACTATCCTTAGTGCCTCTTGAGACCCTTCTGGGTCTGATATCTGAATTATGTCTTCAGCCAGAGGTACTAGAGTGGTAATTATGTAATTGATGTCTTCTTGAGAAATTTGTTGAGAAATAAAAGTTTGTTCGTAAGCTTGCGCAATGTTAACGAGCTGATTGCGATCATCGATCAATTCATTAATTAACTCTACTAGTTCATTGATCTGCTCTTCTTGTTTTTTGCCCGCTCTGATCGCCTTGACACGAGTGGCGACTGATGCTGCAAGATTTTTTGTAGCTAGAGACGCCAAGTCTAGAGCAAGAGAATTCACATCATCTGGCACTGTCACCGTCTACTCACCTCCGTATGTGAAGCAAAAGGCCCAACACCTTCAAATTACTCAAGCGGTGAGAAGTTTCTTTACTGTTTCAAGGGCGGCCCTGACGGGCCGCAGGTGGGGTAAGGGGCCCGCGCTCCGGCCTGGAGGCCTACGCGCACCCTTGCCCCACCGCTGCCGCGAACAGGATCAGCCCGATAGAGAAACTTCCCCCGCTGATTCATCCGATGTCGGCAGACTACGCCCAGCTCCACGGTGGCATCAAAGGCGCTGCGCGTCACTACGTGATAGCCGATGGCTACCTTTGACCCCACCGCTACGCCGGGCACGCTAGCCACCATCGGATGAATCAGCTCGAAGTGATGGCCCGCTGCTAACACTTTGCTAACCGCACAGAGGAAAAACCTGCTCGATCTGGGTAAAACGGGGAACTAAATCCCAGCCAGCACACGAATAATCAATGCAATGCTCAACGCTAGCTTCCCTCGTAATGCGTAGGTCGAGGGTTCGACTCCCTCAGGCGGCTCCACTAGGAATATGGCGCTACCTCCGTGCATGGTGTCCGTCGCCTTGGCCGTGAAGCTCACCAACGGTTGTTTGGGCAGGGATGCGCTCAGAGACCGATCTGCCTACTACGCCTGCAGCTCGATGCAGCCTGCCAGGGCTGTCACAGGAGATCTTTAGCGGCGGCCCATGTCGGTGAAGGGTGGTGCAAGGAAGCGGGGAATGTGCTGGAAGACGGGGGCATCGCTGGCGAATCGGTAATTTGAGGCTGCGGCGTTGATGAAACCGGGATCGCTGGTGGCGGCCCAGGAGGTGCCCAGTGTGTTCAGCGCGGGGATTTCCTTAGCGATAGAGGACGCGCCAGACTGCCAATACACGTTACGGGTCAGCGTGTTGTGTTTGGGTAGGCAGGGTTGATCGCTGGGGATTTTCGGTAACCACGGGTAGTGGGTGACCCACACGCTGGAGGTGTAGGGAACTGCCTGGAGATTGGTGAACATCACCCCGTCGGGTGGGGTGCAGGCCGCACTAGCCCAATCCACCCCTCGCGCATCGAAGAGCACCGGGATTTTCGTGGAAACGACCGCATTGTCCGACGCGATATTATTCCGACCTCCACCGATCAGCACACCGATATCAGTACGAGCTATTACGTTTCCCTGCACCGTAATTCCAGAAGCGAAATCGTCCAGGTAAATCCCCACTTGGTTGTCATATTCGGCCGAACCCAGGTCGTGAACATAGTTATAGCGCACTTTGGTGCCGGCAGACGACCAATCTCGGCCTGTGTAAATGGCGCCAGCATCCCCAGATTTGGTAAGAATATGGTGAATGTTATTGTATTCGATAGTATGGTTATTGCCCTGAAAAATAATTCCTGAGTGAGGTGCATCGGCTATGTCGTTATGTAGAGCTTGATTTCCCACGCCATTGAGCGTGATAGCAGGGCTATAGGTACGGCGAATCCTGCTATAAGAGCGAAACGTTGAATTCTCCACTACGTGGCCCCCAGCGGTGAGTTGCGTTCTATTGCCACCAGTGAGATCCACTCCTCCTACACCGGTTTCGCGAATAGTGGAGTTGCGCAGTTTCACACCTGTGCCATTCCACACCAGCAAGCCAGTCTTACCAACGTCTTGAATGAGTAGATCGCTGAAGGTAACGCTAGAACTGCCGTTGACAAAAATGCCGTTGGAGCGGGTGGAAGCTATCGTAAGATATTTCACCGTGATATTCGATGAAGAGTTTACGCTGAGTACTGGTTGATCCATAGTGGACAGCAGAATGGACTGTTTCTCCCAGCCCCCAGGGGGATAAACGTAGAGTTTTTTACTCTCACGGTCAATAACATATTCTCCAGGAGCATCTAACTCCTCCAGAATATTGAAAAAGTAGTAAGGTCGCCCGTTGGCAATGCCGTAGGGGGCGGCATCAGACGTGCTCACTGCTCCGGTGGCGGAGTTAAAGCTCGATATATGCAGGGAGATATCAGCCCAGGCGTAGTTCAGGTAGCCAAAGATCATTGCTTCAGCAGGTTTTTTCCACTGTTTGCCCACTGCCGAGGCGCTGGTAAAGCTCACAGGTGCGTTTTCGGCTCCCTGGGCGTTAGCCGTGCGCAGGAAGCCGACATTAGGCCAGCGCGCCACAGTGAGTGCAGCACCATTGATGAACAACTCGGGTGGCAGGGTCGCCAGTTCCACAGAGTGGCCGATCCTTGGCATGGCGGGGATCGCTCCCAAACCCAATGCTCCAAGATCGAGTTGGCGCACGTGGTCCCTGACAGCTGCAGGCAGGCGGTTGCGCACAGCGCTATCAGTCACCGGGCTCAATGCCTGGGGACTGATGAGCGGGCCACCGGATAGTGTGGCGCGCTCTCCGGGGAAAGAACGGATCACTAAGGCCGCGTCTTGGGCGTTCAAGGTCAACGGTGTGGTTTGACGGTAGGTGCCTGAACGAAGGTAGATGGTGGTTGTGACCCGCTTACTCTCGCGAGCACGTTGGGTCCGTAAGACATCCCGGGCCCGAGTGAGGGTTTTGAAGGGCTGCTGCTGGGTCCCTGGGTTGGCGTCGTTGCCGGTGGTCGAGACGAATAGCCCCGGGCCTGGCTCAAATGTTGCCGGAGCCAGTAGGGACGCCGATGACAGCTCGAGGTCTCCAACAGAGCCCGAATCGCCGGAAGGGCTCACCGGCTGGGTGCTTTGGATGGGCGCTCTAGGTGCCTCGCCAGAGGAGGGGGACTGTGCGGTGGTACCACTTGGCTGGGAGCCACACCCGGCGGCCAGCAATGTCAAAGCCAGCGCAGCGATCAAGGCCCGAGAAGGGAGGCGAGAAGTCATACCCGCAGAGTAACCATCCCCGAGGCGGGAGTTGCACTGACTTGAACGGAACCATACTCAATCTGGACCTCGATGGGGGGTTGGCCTCCATGGAGGTCCAGATTGAGGCATTACTCCGCGCTGGGAGAGACGCCGAAGGTAGCAAGCCATTCCAGCCCGTTGGCCAGGTCAGTGCGTTGTCCAGCTGACATCCACCGGCAATCTCCCGCTCGGACATAGCTATTGACGGCAACGAGATAGCCGCTCGGGGCAAATCCCGGACCTCCGGAGTCGCCAAAGCAGAACGTGCCAGTGCCGGTTTTGTCGTTGGGATTGCCTTGCAGCATGAGGTTGACGCGGGTGAGCTTGCTGGCCTGCACCAGGGCGCTGGCACGTTGAATGGTCTTCAACTCCACCACCGGTTTGTTGCCCCCATTGGCTGCCTGCCCGAGGTAGCTGCCGTATCCCACCACCGTGAACAATGTCTTGGTCAGGGTGGGTTGAGCGAGGCGATCGAGGTATCCCAAAGGTGCTAGTGAAGCAGGGGCGATGCCGGTGACGGGGGTGTCCAGCACAATAACCCCCAGATCCAGGGACGTAGGGCTGATATCAAAGACAAATCCTGGATAGGGCACCGCAGTTCCGCTGATAAAACCCTGGGTGGCACCTTCAGTGCCAACAAAACCCGCGCTGGGATCGACTGGTTGGGGCAAGGCGGTGGGATGGTTCTCATCGCTGATCAGGGGTTTGAAGTTGACCAGAGACTTGCCAAAGATTCCAGAGGTGCAGTGGCCGGCGGTCAGCACCACAGTGGGGGTGACCAGAGTGCCAGAGCACAGAGAGCGCCCAGATTGGTTGTAACTGACAATCACCCCGACGTTGGGGTAGGTGTTGGTGGTATCAACAGTTCCGCCAATGATGGCCTGGGCGGGGGTGGCCAGGCTCAGACTGAGGCCCACAGCGGTTGCTAGGGCGGCGGTCAGGGCAACCAGGCGGTGACGCAGGGTTGACAGCACAGGGACTCCTTCGAGGGTGGGTGAAGAGACGTTTGACCAGCAGGTCCTCGGGGGACCTTTCCCATTCGAGCACGCCGAGGCGGGCCCTGTCGAGAGCCCACGGGGTGGTGGCCCCGGAGGAGAACGTGTCGGCCCCGTTGACCCCGGAGGAACTACTTACTTGATGTATTCAATCGGCTACCCCCAGCATGGGCTAGCCGGCGTTGGGCGTGACTCCAAAGCCAGCCAACCAAGTCAAAACCGTTGAAGTATCGCTGCGTTGGGCGGAGGAAGACCACCGGCAGTCCGGTGTGTGACCGAAGCTCACGACACCTACCACCAGGCCCCCGGGGCTGAAAACGGGCCCTCCTGAATCGCCGAAGCACATTGTGCCTGTGCCCGTCTTGTCGTTGGGATTACCTTGCATCCGCAAGGTGGCCGAGGTGACCTGGCTGCCCTTGGTGGTGGCGTGGTTCCGTCTGATGATCGTGTCCTGCAGCGTCGGCTTGCCGCCCCCTTGAGGTGCTGGGCCTAGGTAAGCGCCATACCCCACGACGGTGAACAGCGTTTTAGCCAGCACCGGTTGGGCCATGCGGCGCAGGTAGTCCTTGGGAGCTAAAGGTGCGGGTGAGACTGTGGTCACGGGCTGGTCCAGAACCACCACTCCCGCGTCGACAGATTTGTCCCCGAGGGCTCCGGTGAACCCTGGATGTGAGTAGGCCGTTCCACTGTGATAGCCATCGGCAGCACCTTCCGCGCCGCTAAAGCCCAGGCTGGGGTTGGCAGCACGGGGTCTCGTGGTGAAGTTCTGGTCGGCCAGCAGCGCGTGGAAGTTGACCAGTGTTTTGCCAACCACAGCCACGGTGCAGTGGGCGGCAGTCAGCACGACCCGGGGGCTGACCAGCACCCCAGAACAGCGATACTGCCCGCTGCTGTCATACGCAGTGACCATGCCGACGTAGGGATAAGTGTCGCTCGTGTCAGGACTGCCGCCGATGATGGCTTGCGCGGGTGGAGCCGCAGTAAGGCTGAGGCCACCACAGGCCACTAGGGCGGTCAGCCAAGCGCAGAGCCTTCGGCGTAGAGGTCTCAGCATGGCAACGCTCCTTCTGAGGAGTGAAGAATAGGGGGTAGTGCCTATTCGACCACGTTGCGTTGCCTGTCGTCGAGTTAACTGCGCTGTCAATCCCTATGTAACGCTCACGCGGGCGATGTTGCTTGACTGCGTGCCTTCGGTGACCTTGATGTCATGGGTGATGTAGGTGACATAGACCAGGGTGAACTGAGCTGAGGCATCGGCAGTGAACGGCATCAGGATGGGAATCCAGACACCACCGCCCGCGCGACGGACGTAGATCTGGACGGGGGCTTTTGGCTTGGTCGCGATGCCCTGCACTGTCACGGTATTGCCCCGCCGGGCAGCCAACTCAGTAGTGACGATGACCGGCCCCCCAGACGTGGGGGAGGTGCGGGGTGTGGTTGAGGTCGGAGGGGCGCTGGGAGTCGTTGGTAACGAAGGGGTGCTAGGTGTGGAGGTGGGAGGGGCGCTAGGAGTCGTTGGTAATGGAGAGGAGGTGGGCTTGTTAACGTCGCCTTGCTTCCAGTAGGAGGTCTCCATAGCCGCGCCAGCGGGGGTGTAGCTGATGTGCAGGTGGTCGCGGTGGCAACTGGTGTCGTAGGCGGCTGCGGGTAGTTGTGCGCAAGGAGTGCGGACTCCGCTCACCTGAAGGTTATAGGGAGTCCACCCTTCCTCGGCGTCATACATCCCGAAAAACTGGTTGTTCCAGATGAGATACATCACCCCAAGTCGCCGAGCCAGGGCGCGGGTGTTGCCTTGGCTGTCGGTGGCCATCAACCACCCAAGAAACGCCTCGACGTTGGCCTTTTCTTCGGCCTTGTCGTAGCGGTTCATCCAGTCCAGAGAGGTGCCATCGTCGTGTCCCTGCTGGATGGAGGGTGAACAGGCCCGCTGGGTGAGGAAGCGCCAATCCGCTCCGCCATAGGTGGGGCGCAAGATTTGCTCGATGGTAGCGGTCACTCCCGGGCGCACCCCGTCGTGGCAGCCCAACTCTGAGGTCCAGGTCGGGTAGGGCTCCACAGGCGCGGTGAAAACTGGGGTGTAGGGAGATTTGGCAGCGATCGCTGCTCTGCCGCCTAACAAACCGAAAGATAGGGCGGTGACGACTGCAGCCACGGTGGTTCCCAGACCCCACCGCACCAGGTGATGGCCTGGAGAGAATGAGGCAGGGCGAGCGGAGGTGGGCAGGAGGCGCACAGGTTTCACAGCGCCGATCCTCACCCGTTCGGGTGGCTAGTCTGGGTGACTTTACGAGATCATGACCAGGGTCATACCAAAACCGGTGATACCCGGCACAGGCAGGCAAGCGGGCCAGGTATCACCGGTTGATGGGCAGGGGGCTAGCTAATGATCACTCGGCCCAGGTTGCTGCCGGAGGTGCCGACGAACACCCGTACGTAGTGGGTGATGTTAGCGGTGTAGCTGACGCTGAACTGCTTGGCTGCATCTGAGGCCACCGGGTTGAGGATGGCAATCCAGTTGCTCTGCCCGGGGCGGCGGATGTAGACCTGCACCTGGTCGCCAGCATTGACGGTGCTCCCCCGTAGGGTCACTGTGCTGCCGGCGGTAGTGGTGATGACCGGGTTAGTGATGGTCAGCGTGGAGGTGGTGCTCACCGGCTGCATCGGTTCCTGGGTGGCCTGCTTCCAGTAGGAGGTTTGCATGGCGGCCCCGGCGGGAGTGAAGCTGATGTGCAAGTGGTCGCGGTGGCAGATGGTGTCGTAGGTGGCGGCCGGAAGCTGGGCACACGGCTTTTCTGCGCCTCCCACCCAGGTGTTGTAGCTGGTCCAGCCTGCGCCAGGCCGGTACATCTCGAAGATGCGGTTATTCCAGATCAGATACATCACACCCAGGCGCCGGGCCAGCGCGTGAGTGTTGTCCTGGCTGTCGGTGGCCAGCAGCCAGCCGATGAACGCATCGACACGAGCCTTTTCATCGGCGATGTCATAACGGTTCATCCAGTCCAGGGCGGTGCCATTGTCGTGGCCGCTAAACGAGGTGGGGTTGCAGGTGCGCTGAGTGAGGAAACGCCAGCTAGCCCCTCCATAGGTGGGGATGAGGATCTGGTCGATCGTGGCGGTCACTGCGGGGCGCACCCCGCTCAGACAGCCCTGTTCGGAGGTGTAGCTGGGGTAGGGCTCTACCGGGGCGGTGAACGTGGGGGTGACCGGAGTGGTGGCCGCCGCTGCCGTGGGGCCCAGCAGCGCCAGGGGGGCCACCACGGTGGCAAGAAGGGCGGTGCTCAGCAGGCCCCAACGGGCGGCGCGGCGGCGGAGGGCGGGGGGGAGCAGGTGGAGTGTCATGCTGGGCTCATCGGGTGAGCCCAGGCGAGTTAATAACCGGCTTTGCGAAACCATGACGACGGTTATGTTTTAGTCATGCGGCCTCAAGGTGTTGGGGGATAAGGGTTTCTTGGCTCGTTCGCTCAACCCCACACCTAAGACTGCCGGCGGGAGGCATTCACCCGGTCGGTCTATTCAGGTGCTCCTGGGTGCCGGTTGAGTCCGGAAAGGCTTGGTGGTGTCGCCCTTCGTGGGTTGGGTTTTGCTCACCGCTGGTGGCGTGGTGCTGCTCGAGGCGTTGCCGGGAGCGGGTGATCTCCGCCTCGGCCTCCGCGCGGTCGGCCCAGGTGGCTCCCTCCACGGACTTGCCTGGCTCCAGATCCTTGTACACCTCAAAGAAGTGCTGGATCTCCAGGCGGTAGAAGTAGGGGATGTCGTTGATCTCGCGCATGTGTTCGTTACGCGGGTCCTCGGCAGGCACACACAGCAGTTTGTCGTCCCCACCTGCCTCGTCACTCATGCGGTACATACCGATGGCCCGGCAGGCCACCAGGCAGCCGGGGAAGGTGGGTTCGTCCAGCAGAACCAATGCGTCTAGTGGGTCGCCATCGGCTCCCAGGGTGCCCTCTACGTAGCCGTAGTCAGCGGGGTAGCGGGTGGCGGTGAACAGCATCCGATCCAGACGGATACGCCCCGTTTCGTGGTCGACCTCGTATTTGTTGCGCGAGCCACGGGGAATCTCAATGAGCACGTCGAAGATCATGGGGCTGCCTCCTGCTGGGTGGGCTGGCGTGAGGTTGAGCTTAGGCCCTCGAGCTGTATTCTGACCTTAAGTGAGCAGAGGCTAGGGGGCCGGTAATGGAGAACTGGGAGATCCTGGCCGTGATGGCGTTGGCCTTGTTTGCCGTCTACTGCTTCACCATCAAGAAGACTTTCGTGGGGTTGATCACTATTGCGCTGGCGGCCTTGTTGAGCCCGTTCTTTCACGTCCTAGCCGGGCGCTGAACCTACGCCACTACTGTGGCTTGATATGAGTAGCCACCCTCCTCGTCCCCTCATTGACTGGTCGCTTGCGGTGCGCACGGGCCGTCGTCTGGCTCCAGCCGGTCCGGACCTGACTCCGGCCCAAGCGCGGGAGGTGGTGGCTGACCTGTACCGGCATGCCCACACCGCCGCTGCCCTGGTGAGTCAAGCCACGCAACTGCCCACCACCACCGCTAGCGAGGTGGTGGTGGTGGACCGCCCGGGGTGGATGCAGGCCAACGCCGCCGCCTTCCAACTGCTGCTGGAGCCCTTGGTGCAGGCCCTAGCCAGCCGCGCCGACCCATCCGATAC
>JBDIAW010000057.1:0-8992 GCA_039812585.1 Actinomycetota bacterium
GACGTGGAGCACATTGCCTCCCACCTCTACACGCAGGGCCAGCCCGACCCGGACCTGGTGATCCGCACCTCCGGGGAGCAGCGCCTCTCGGGCTTCCTGCTGTGGCAAAGCGCCCACTCCGAGTTCTACTTCTGCGAGGCTTACTGGCCCGATTTCCGCCGGGTGGACTTCCTGCGCGCCCTGCGTGCCTATGCGGTCAGGCAGCGCCGTTTGGGGCTCTAGTTTGCGCAGCGACTTGCCGATATCTGTAGGGAGCACTGTTTTTGGTGGAGAACGGAGTGTGCCATGAGGTTTGGACATCGGGGGCAGGAGGCTGCTGCTGCCTGCCCTGCTGCTCACCCCGTTGTCCGCCCGCCGCGCCGGCAGCGTAAGGCCAAAGGTCGCCGCATGCGCAAGCTACTGGCCGTTGCCCTCAGTGCCCTGGTGATCTCCGGAAGTTGCGTGTGGCTGGCGACCTCGACGGCCACCTCCATAGCGGCTGTAGGCAATGGCACCAACAGTTTCCAAGCCGGGCAAATGACACTCACTGACGACGACAACGGTTCCGCCTTGTACACCCTGGGCGGCTACCTCGACGCCGGGCAGCAACTGCCCACCAAGTGCATCGCCGTGACCTACAACGGCGATTGGGCAGGGGAGAGTTTCGACGGCGGCCCATTAACCAGCTGGGACCCGGACAAGTTCTGGAGTAATTACCCTGCGGATGTCACGATAAGCGGGGGAGAAATAACCGTGTTGACAGCAACAGATGCAACCGATGTTCATCTTGAGACACACAATCTCCTCAACAAAAATTTCCAGGTTGAATTGCGTAAACGTTCGGATTCTGGGCAGGCTAGCATCTATCTTTGGAAAAGCGGGGGAAATATGATTTCCATTATATGGTCCCCCTTTGGTGTTAAGTTTTCCATCACAGAACAAGATCAATGGCAAACTGTTAGTTTACCTTATGATGGTTTGACAATGAAATTTGTGAGGATGTCGAGTCGTGGGCAAGATGTAAGGCTGCAGTATTCTGGGGACTCGCTTGTATGGACTACGGCGCTAGAAAAAACAGTAGGATTTGACTTGAATGATGTCGAGTTAGAAATGCAAACCGCACGATGGTCAAATGATCCGCCTTACGACACGGCCAAGTTTTCTGCGGTCACGGTCACTCCCCATGTTGGTGTGCGGTTGATGGCCAGCGCGACTGGTGATTTGGCGCCGTACCTGAATCTGACGGTGGAGCGGGGTACGGGTGGGGGGTTTGGTTCGTGCACCGGATTCTCTCCGCAGGCCACGGTGTATAGCGGGACGTTGGCCTCCATGCCGACTGCTTACTCTGATGCGGCGGCTGCGGCGGGGGAGTGGAATCCCTCCATGGCCACGCAGACCGTGACCTACCGCATCAGCGGGTATGTCACCGATAGCCAAGCCATCGCCGGCAAGACAGCCAACGCCACTTTCACCTGGTCCGCCCACGCTGGGGATTAGATCTGCGGCACCCTAGGGACCCACACCCACCAGGTGTGGATTAATCCGCACCTGACCTGCATCATCCTCCAGGATCGTCCGAGTCCACTGCGGCGGCGGGGGTCCTGTGGCCGGGTGGAGCAGGGACTTCAGTCCGCCGCGACAAATGTCGATAGGGGCTACGGTCGCAGCATTGCACGCAGACAGGGCAGATAGGGGTGAACGTGAGTTCAACCAATCCAACCGCCGGTAAGGGCGCCAAAAAGCGGCGCACCTTCGTCATCGACACCTCGGTGCTGCTCAACGACCCACAGGCGGCGTTTCGCCTCGACGGCCACGATGTGGTGATCCCCGTGGTGGTGATTGCCGAACTGGAAGGTAAACGCAGCCATCCGGAGATCGGCTACTTCGCCCGCCAAGCGTTGCGGATGTTTGACGACCTGCGGATTAAACACGGGCGGCTAGACCATGCCGTACCGGTCATGACCTCTGGGACCTTACGCGTGGAGATCAACCACGTCGATCCCTCCCTGCTGCCCGTGGGAATCCGGCTGGGAGACAACGACAGCCGCATTCTGGCTGTGGCTAGTAACTTGGCCGCGCACGGCGAGGACGTGACGGTATTGAGCAAAGACCTGCCCATGCGGGTCAAGGCCAGCGCGATGGGCATCCGGGCTGAGGATTACCGGCCTGACCATGTGGTGGATAACGGCTGGACCGGCATGGCTGAGTTGGCCATCTCCGCAGAGCAACTCGATGCGATCTACGACGGCTCCACTCCCACTCTGGCCGAGTTGACCGCCGACGAAGAGCTGCTCCACCTGCCCTGCCACACCGGACTGACCCTGACCAGCGAGCGTGGCAGCGGCCTGGCCCGGGTGACCGTGGAGGGCACGGTGCGCAAGGTGCGCGGGGATCGGGAGGCCTTTGGCATCCACGGCCGCAGCGCCGAACAGCGCATTGCCTTGGAGCTGCTGCTGGACCCGCAGATCGGCATTCTTTCCCTGGGAGGCCGGGCGGGCACCGGCAAGTCGGCGCTGGCCCTGTGCGCGGGGCTGGAGGCGGTGCTGGAACGCAACCACCACCGCAAGATCTTGGTGTTCCGCCCGCTGTATGCCGTCGGTGGGCAGGAGTTGGGTTATCTGCCGGGCAGCGAGAACGAGAAGATGGCTCCCTGGGCGCAGGCAGTCTTCGACACATTGGGTGCGGTGGTCGCCCCCGAGGTGGTGGAGGAGGTGCTCGCCCGCCAGGTGTTGGAGGTGTTGCCTTTAACCCACATCCGGGGCCGGTCCCTGCATGATGCGTTCGTCATCGTCGACGAGGCCCAGTCGTTGGAGCGCGGGGTGTTGTTAACGATGCTCTCGCGCGTGGGTCAAAACTCGCGGGTGGTGCTCACCCATGACGTGGCCCAGCGCGACAACCTGCGCGTGGGCCGTCATGATGGGGTGGCCGCCGTGGTGGAACGTTTGAAGGGCAATCCGCTGTTCGCCCATGTCACCCTCACGCGCTCCGAGCGTTCACCCATCGCCGCTTTGGTGACGGAGTTATTGGAAAACTTCTGAGGGTAGCTGCAAGGTAACAAAGTGGTAAACAACCCCTCAATAGGGGCAAAAGACCTGGGGGTTGCGGACTACTTTCAGCAATTTCTCGGCATAGTTCATTGACCTATGTGTGATCTGAGGTAACGATGGGCTTATGGACACACGAACAGTTCGTGGCACTCCTGCCGTTACCTCGTCCGGGGCCGGCAGTGCTACCCCGTGCGTGAACTCCACGATTAGGCCTGACCACCTAGCGGCTGCTGCACATGCGTGCGCTGCCGGGTTGCAGCACTTCGATGGCCCACGGGGAGTCTCGGCTGGTGACGCGGTGCGTCGCTACGGCGCGGTGCGGGTGCTGCAGTCTGATGGAGTCCAGTGGTTGTGTCTGAGCGTGCGCGAGCCGGGTCTGCACCGCCGGCGGGTGTTTTTGCCGGAGGGTTTGACGGTTGCCGAGATGTTCGCGCAGTGGCGTTATGTGCCTGCTGGTGACTCCCATCGGGCCAACCTCGCCCACGACCTGCCGGAGCTGGCACGCCGTCTGCTGCCGGTGATGCACCGCACGGCCGGCTGCTCCGCTCACGTGCGCGCCATCGTGCGTGCTCTGCGCGACCAGCTGCCAGCAGTGGAGGCCGCCGCCCTGGCCGGACAACCCGTCCCCACCCCTTGGTCGGTCCCTCGCCGCCTCATCCCTTCCCAGGACACCCACCTCGACCCTGACCTCCAGCCAGTCCCGTAGGGGCAGACCCACCCCTACGGGGGTCGACCCTCCAGAGGACCGGCCCACGCTCCGGCAAGTGATCAACAGGGAGATCCGCGCGCGGTTATCCAAGCATTTCGCGCCTCACCCCTTGTGACCTTCCAGGGTTTCTCCCACTACCGGCGTTCAACCACTTCCTGCGGAGAGCCGGGCATAAGTCATTGACCTTTCCCCAGTAACCTCCACTAGGCAGTGGAGGTTACTGGGGAAAGGGGTGCGGTGATGGCAGTCACCACTATTCGCAACTTTGACGACTCATTGAAGCGTGAACTCAAGATCCGTGCTGCCCATCATGATCGCTCCATGGAGGATGAGGCTCGCGACTTGTTGCGGTGTGCCCTGTCCCAGCAATCCACCTCGACGGTGGCTTGGGGCACGCGGATCAGCCAACGGTTTGCCCAATTCGGCGGGGTCGAATTGGAGGTGCCTGCCCGCGAACCGCTGCGTGAACCCCCGGATTTCTCATGATGATCGTCTACGCCAATGTGCTGTCAGAGTTAATCAAACCTCAGCCAGACCCGGTTGTCATGCAGGGGATGAACGCCCAACGCGCCCCGGATTACCGGCTGATTGCCTGCAGTACCAGGGTGCGATGGTCGCCGCCCAAACCGGCCTGCACGCCGAACGTGGAGGTGGACAGGGCCTGATTGAGTTGTTGCGAGCCGCTCAGCACGCCCACAGGTCGGTCGGGAGCCAGCAGCTCGTTGGTTGTCAACGTGACGGGGACCAGGGTGCCCGCTTGCTTGATCAGTCCGGCGGCCTGCTCAGGTGACAAGGTGATGATCGCGTCGATCCAATAGGTGGTAGGGCCGGGCACGCGAGACTGCCCGATGGTGCCGCTGACCCAGGCCACTTGCTGTGGAGTGCCCAGCGCAGAGAAGCGGTCCACCAGCGGTTGTGGATCGGTGCGCCGCCCTCGGGGGTCCACGCTTTTCGTGGTGGTGGGGGACTGCCCGCGACCTTGCGAGGTCCCCGGGGAGGTGGAGTCACGGGTCGTCGGTTCACTGGACCCACAACCGGCCAAAGTGAGCACCAGGCTCGCCCCGGCGATCGTCGCCGCGATGAATCGAGGCAAGACAGAGACAGGCATGGGAACCCCTTTGCGTAGGACAGAGATGAAAAGGCAACCCTATCTCTGTGCTGCAGCAGCTTCCACCTCGCGTGCAGCCTGCCTAGGGATGCGTCATGCTCAGGACGTCGAGGGCCTGGTCGAGTTGTTCCTCGGTCAGGCGGCCTTCGGTGAGGTGGCCACGTTCGATGACGACTTGGCGGATGGTTTTGCGTTCGGCAAGGGCTTGTTTGGCGATTTTGGCGGCCTCTTCGTAGCCGAGGTAACGGTTGAGCGGGGTGACGATGGAGGGGGAGGATTCGGCGAACTCGCGGCAACGCTCGACGTCTGCGGTGATGCCGTCGATGCAGCGGTGAACGAACAGTTCGCTGATATTGGCCAGCAGTCGGATGGACTCCAGCAAGTCATGGGCCATGATCGGCAGCATGACGTTGAGTTCAAAGTTGCCCGCTGCTCCACAAAAAGCGATGGTGGCGTCATTGCCGATAACCTGGGCACACACCATGCACAACGCCTCCGGAATCACCGGATTCACCTTGCCCGGCATGATCGAGGAGCCGGGCTGCAGGTCGGGTAGGTAGATCTCGGTCAGCCCGGTGCGCGGACCTGAGCCCATCCACCGGATGTCGTTGCTGATCTTCCACAGCCCCACGGCGATGGTGCGCAACTGCCCAGAGATCTCCACCAGACCGTCGCGGGCGCCTTGGGCCTCGAAGTGGTTGCGGGCCTCGGTGAAGCCGATGCCGGTGGCGCGGGCCACCTCAGCGATCACCTGCTCGCTGAAACCCGCAGGGGTGTTGATGCCGGTGCCGGTGGCGGTGCCGCCCAGGGGTAACTCGGTGACGCGGGGCAGGCTGGCCTGTAGGCGTTCGATGCCGATGCGTACCTGTGCGGCGTACCCGCCGAACTCCTGACCAAGCGTGACCGGGGTGGCGTCCATCAGGTGGGTGCGCCCACTCTTGACCACCTGGGCATACTCGGCGGCCTTGGCCTCCAGCGCTTGCGCCAGGGTGGTCAGGGCCGGAATCAGGCGTTGGGTGATCGCGGTGGCAGCGGCGATGTGGATAGAGGAGGGGAACACGTCGTTGGAGCTTTGGCTGGCGTTGACATGATCGTTGGGGTGCACAGGTTGGCCCAGTGCCTCGGAGGCCAGGGTGGCCAGCACCTCGTTCATATTCATGTTGCTCGAGGTTCCCGAGCCGGTTTGGAACACGTCGATGGGGAACTGGTCGGGGTAGCGCCCGTCGATCACCTGCTGTGCGGCGTCCTGAATGGCCTGCGCAATGGGGCCCTCGAGGATGCCCAACTGGGCGTTGACCTTGGCTGCTGCTGCCTTGATGCGTGCCAGCGCAGCCACGTGGCTAGCCTCCAGCCGCAACCCCGAGACGGGGAAGTTCTCCACCGCGCGCTGAGTTTGGGCCCGCCATTTGGCCGCCGCAGGCACCCGCACCTCCCCCATGGAGTCGTGCTCAATGCGAAAGTCGGCTTCGGGGGTGGAGTTTTCAGCGATCTGGGTCATGCGGGGCTCCTCGTTGAGGCGGTGGGGGCAGGTGAGCGCCATCCGCCAGCCTAGCCTGTCGAGTGGAGCCCTCTTTGGCGTGGTAACCCCCGGCGATACCCCCACAGATCCCCATGTGTTGCATGGGGATTAGGCGGAATGTCTTGGCACTGCTGTGGCCGGTCATCTGGGGTAGTTGGCTGCGACCTCCAGAGGTCAGGTATAGCCAACTACGCTAAGCTCGTCGGCTTTGCTTGCAACCCATCGCAGCTTTCAGCGGGGTCGCGATCTGGCAGTGGCTCTGGAGCAGTTGCGTGAGGTCTAGCGGACGTCTTCTGGGGGAGTGCAGGCCAGCTGGGCTTGTTCGATCAGGTGGTATCTCATGGGCGTGCCGTTCAAAGAGTCCAGGTTGAGGATCGCGCTTCCCCAGGGGCGTTTCAACCTCATCTGATTGTCGGAGGCCTCAACTTCTGGCTCAGGGTTCTGGCTGAGTTGACGCACGAGCGAGCAGTTGGTGACGGTTGCCTCCAAGTGCAGCGTGCCCGCCTTCCCCGGTGAGAGGGCTGTGGGTATCAAGTGGGCTGAGGTGAAGGTGACGCCTGGTAGGCCCACCTGCATCGCGTCAACGCGCTCGGTGAGCTTGCCCCTGTTCGTGACCGTGAGGTCCACGGTGAATCTGCGATGGGCGGCGTCGGCGCTGCCCGCTAGGGTTTCGCGGTCCAAACGGGCAGTGATGACCCCGCTAGCGCTGATCAGTGCGGCAAGAGTGCCCACTGTCGCCACGACGCCCACGGCGGTCACCAAGCGCTGCCAGCTGCGGGCCTCAATGTGGGTTCGGGAGGGCTCCAGCGCTTGCCAAGTGGCATCGGTGAGCAATGAATCGGTAGAGGTAGCAGGAGTTGCCATAGCTCAAGGGTAAACTACAAAGTACGATTGTGTCTATACATTGACACAAAGTGTTTTCTCTGTCAGAGTAGGAGCATGGTCACTAGCTTCGCTCTCCTGCTGCTCGCAACTAGCATCGTTTTTGTTGCTGGCGCTGCATTTCTCATGCTGCACAGTGTTTCTCGCCCTCGGGTCCAAGCCTTCGCCCGCAGGCAACATCTGCTCATCACCCCGGCCAATGGCCCTATGGTGCTCCAGGCGCTAGCGCTCACTCGCTGGTGGCGCACTGTGGGGCTGTTCGTCGGGTTGGCTTTGGGGGCTATACCAGCAATCCCTCAAGGCAAGCTGGGCGCTAACTTCATGGCGATGTTCCTCGGATGGTTCGCCGGGGCGGTCATCGCCGAATGGCGCTTACTCGGGCCCGATGGCAGCGGGCCTAGGCGCAGTGCCTCCCTAAACAGCCGCGAACTCTCGGCCTACCTGCCACGTCCCCTGCTGATCGTTGTGGGGGTGGTGTCGGCAATGGTGGTTCTGGATGCGCTGATTGCCTTGGCTCGCCAAATTTCGCGTCATACCAACGTTATCCCTACCCTCGGATGGGTAGGGATGGTCGTCTTGACCCTAGCTGTGCTGGGTTTGACGGCACGGCGCATCCTCCAGCGTCCCCAACCGGTGGGCTTAGCCGATGTGATGGCCGCTGATGATGCCTTGCGCTCTCGCAGCCTGCGGGTGATTGTGGGATCCACGGTGGCGGCCCTGGGCTGGTTCATCAGCGTGCTGGTCGAGCCCTTTCATACTCGCCCCAACCTCGGGGGGGTAGTCATTGGCGCCACAGCGTTGGTAGGTCTGGCCATTGCCCTGTGGGTTGCCCCAGCTCCTGCAGAGGTCATCCCCTCTGAGGTCGAGCAGGTCGGCTCGTGATCATCCATGTCAACCTGAGCCACCCCACTCCGGCCTTCGAACAGGTGCGCTCTCAACTCAGTGGCATGATCGCCTCCGGAGCGTTGGAGCAGGGGTCGCGTCTACCTCCAATCCGCCAGCTGGCGCACGATCTAGACCTGGCTCCAGGCACGATCGCCCGCGTCTACCGGGAGCTGGAAACCGAGGGTTTAGTAACCAGTCGTGTGGGTCGTGGCACTACCGTCAGCGCAGCAGCACCCATGAGCGCAGTCCAAGCGCAGCTTCGGCTGGCCCAGGCCGCCCAAGAGTTCGCTCGCACCGCTAGGCAGTTACACATTGACTTTCCTGCCGCCGATTCTGCCTGGCGTTACGCCTGGGGTCATCTGGACCATTCACGTGGACTTATTGAGCGTGATGCTTTCTAACGTCTCAGCCGAGAGAGGCTTCTACCGAAGAGGTCTGGGTAGTTCTCTACGGCACCCGATGCCACCTGCTCTAGGAGATCATTATGTCTGATACCCCCATGACCACCCCGGGTCGACGCATTGGCATCCGGACCCGCGTTCTTGCACTGGGATTAGTGGGGTTTTTAGGCTTAATAGGGATGGCAACAGCGGCGCTGTTGGGCATCAATCACGTCTCTGACTCCTCACGGCAACTCAACAACGCACAAGAGTTGCGGGCCAAATTTATTCAGCTTGACGAAATCGGTGGCACGGTGGTGGGGGGGATGAACGGTATTCAACGTGACGCGCTCACGTTGGGTGGGGCCAAAGCGGTACAAAAAAATGCTCCAGGTATGACTGATTACATTGAGGGTTATTCTAAAGTCTTGTTTTGATGGTGCGGTAGGTGTGTTGTTTTAGGTAAGCAGTGGTTCTCCTGAA
>JBDIAW010000058.1:0-8887 GCA_039812585.1 Actinomycetota bacterium
CCCAGCAGCATCGCCACAGCGGTCAAACTGATGTACGCCGGTGCCGTCGTCTCTGTGGTCAGCGGATTGGCCAGTATCTTCACGATGGATAAAGACGAGATCCGCCGCCAAGTCCAAGACAGTGACCGCACACTGAGTGGATCTAAGCTTGATCAAGCCGTCAACATCGGATACACGATGGGAATCATCATGGGCGTGGTCATGATCTTACTGGCCACGGCACTGTGGATCGTCATGGCTATCTTCAATGGCAAAGGCATGAACTGGGCCCGCATTGTGTCGACGGTTCTGGCCGTGCTCTCGGTGCTCATGACTGTCTTCGGCCTTACTCAGGACTCCAACGGCCTGGTCAAAGGCCTGGATCTGCTCACCCCCATCATTGGGATAGCGGTAGCGGTGTTGCTGTGGCTCAAGCCCTCCAGCCAGTACTACGAGGCCTGCGAGGTTGCCCGCGCGCGTTCATAACGTTCCGGTCGGTGAGGGTCAACCGCATGTCTTGACCCTCACCGACGCTTGATCCGGCGTGTCGCGGCTCGGCGCTGGAGAAATGTGGCCCGATGTACCCAAAAGTGGGGTCGACACGGTACGGTCATCACATGAGCACTGACCCTCGGGCTGCCTTAGCCGCGTTCGTCGCCGCGTTGGAGCGGCACCTAGAGGCATCTGCCTCCCCCCATCGCGAGGATGACCCTGTGGTGCTGTCTGCTTATCAGCAGATCGCCGCCACGTTTGAAACGTATGAAGAGGCCCTTTCACAAGCCTACGGTGAGGTTACCCCGCTGGAGGTGTACGACAGCGACGACGACCTTGATGACGACGAAGATCTCGACGACCTCGATGACTACGACCTGGATGATGACGAAGACGTCGATGATGACGACCTCGACGGTCAGAGTTCCTCCTCACGCGGCCCCTCCCCGCGCTAACACCTTCCTGCCTGTGCCGCACCCGCGAACGAAGGGTCTGCCATGTCCGATGCAACGGTGAGCCTGAACTACCTGGATGCAGTGATCTTGGGAGTGGTAGAAGGGCTCACCGAGTTTCTGCCCGTCTCCTCGACAGGACACCTCACAGTGACAGAGAAACTGTTGGGGTTACCCATCGACCATGATGCAATCACCAGCTTCACCGCGATCATCCAGCTGGGAGCCATTCTGGCGACACTCATTTACTTCTTCTCAGACATCAAGCGGTTTCTGCGAGCCTGGGTCGATGGGCTGGCACACGCCGACAAGCGCCAGGTCCACGACTACCGCCTGGCGTGGGCTGTCATTGCCGGTTCGATTCCCATTGGACTTGTGGGCTTTGCTGCCAAAGACCTCATTAAAGGCCCTTTACGCAGTCTGTGGGTGGTGGCCGCAGCGCTGATCCTGTGGAGTGCGGTGATGTGGTGGGCCGAGCGCAGTGCCGCCCTACGTGCCGTAGCGAGCGACCCAGCCGATGCCGGCCTGGAGGGAGGCGGCGACCCTCTCGCTCCACAGGCTCCCGCTGTCGGGCATGGCCTGCGCGGGGAGGGCAGCGTCAGCCTCCGGGACGGGCTGATCATTGGAACTGTGCAGTGCTTGGCCTTAGTCCCTGGGGTTTCTCGTTCGGGAGCCACCATCTCGGCGGGGCTGCTGCGTGGCATCGACCGGGTGACTGCCACTCGCTTGTCGTTTTTTCTGGCTATCCCCGCCTTGGTCGCCGCCGGGCTTTACGAGATGCGCGATGTTGACTTCCACGTGGTGGGGTTAGGGCCCTTGCTGGTGGGGACCGCCGTCTCGTTCGTCGTGGCTTACGCCTCCATCGCCTGGTTGCTGAAGTTCGTGGCCAACAACTCCCTCATGACCTTCGTGTGGTACCGAGTGGCGGCCGGGGTGGCCCTGGCGGTAGCCCTATCAGCCAGTTGGATCGCCGCGACGTAGCTGCGCCACCCTCGTTGGCCTGAGATTCTAGGTACCAGGGTGTTCATCGGCTTGCGGCAATCACCCAGCCACCGTCACCAGAGTCGGCCCGCCCGGGACGAGAGTGGAGTGCGCTCGGAGCACCATGAACTGAGAGCTAATTGCATCCTGGTGGGCGTCACGACGTAGGCCTCACCGGTGCGTGGGCCATGAGCGATACAGGCTGAGGAACGCCTTGAGGAAGGAAGACGTGGCTCACACAACTGCCTTGACGGGGGTGGGAACCTGCTGTGGGCGCGGTTTGCCCTCCTTGCCTCATCCGCACACTAACTGCGCAAAGACTTCTCCATCGGAAGGAGATACCCTCTCGATGCTCTCGATGCCTGAACCCCCAGGGCTTACCCCCCGGTTACTCGACGGCCGACTGCCTGCTCCACCGCTTGCAGGGCGGAGCCGACCTGGCCGGGATTAGTGCCTCCACCTTGCGCCAGGTCGTCCTTACCGCCTCCGCCGCCGCCCAGGATGCCGGCGGCGAGTTTGACCAAATCTCCGGCCTTCAAGCCCCACTGACGGCCCAGGTCGTTGACTGCGACAATGACGAATGGACGCTCAGCATTGACCCCTGCCACAGCAACCACCACGGGGCGTTGCCCATCAAGGCGCTGCCGTACGTCCAGAGCCAGTTTGCGCAGATCATCGGCACTGGCCTCGTTGCGATCAACGTGACCCACAAAACTAACCCCATAGACGTCACGCGACTGGGCAGCCAGTTGGCCGGCAATGGCCAAAACCTGACCGGCGCGCAACTGCTCCAACTCTCGCTCTGCGTCCTTGAGCTTGAGCATCAGCGACTCCACCCGATCAGGTAACTGCTCCGGGCGCACCTTCAACGCGTCGGTGAGCTGCCCCACCAGCACATGTTCGCGGGCCAGGTAGCTGTAGGCGTCCACCCCGACCAAGGCCTCCACCCGACGCACCCCGGAACCAATCGAAGCCTCGCCGAGGATTTTCAGCAAACCCAACTGGCCGGAGTGCTGGGTGTGGGTGCCACCGCACAACTCCCGTGACCAGGTGTCACCAATGGAGACCACCCGCACGATATCGCCATACTTCTCACCGAACAGGGCCATCGCACCGGAGGCGATGGCGTCCTTCTGCTTCATGTATTGCGCTTGCACCGGCAAGTCGGTGACCAGCATCTCGTTGAGCTGCTGCTCCACATCGTGCAGCACTTGTTGGGGCACCGCGCCGTTAGCGGTGAAGTCGAAGCGCAAGCGACCGGGGGAGTTTTCTGACCCCGCCTGGTGCACCGAATCGCCCAACGCGTCACGAAAGGCTTGATGCACCATGTGCGTGGCGGTGTGGGCGCGAGCCACCGCCCGGCGACGGGACACGTCGATCTGCGTATGCGCCTGCGCGTCCAACGGGATGTCACCCACTGTCACCGTGCAACGGTGAATGATCAAGCCAGGGATGGGTTTTTGCACATCGTGCACCTGGGCCTGCGCACCGCCCTCGAACTGCAACATGCCGTGGTCGGCCAACTGGCCGCCAGACTCGGCGTAAAAGGGAGTCTCATCAAGGATGATCTCCACCTTGTCACCCTGGTGGGCCACCTGAACAGCCTGCCCCTCGCGTACCAGGCCCCGCACCCGAGCGCTACCTTCGGTGTGGTCGTAGCCGGTGAACTCCACCGAGCCGATGCCTTCGGCCAGGCTGCGGTAAACCGACAGATCCACCCCTCCGGACTTTTTGGCTGCAGCGTCAGCCTTAGCCCGCTGGCGCTGCTCGCTCATCAAGCGGCGAAAGCCCTCCTCATCCACCGCCACCCCCTGCTCAGCAGCCATCTCCACGGTGAGGTCGAAAGGGAAACCGTAGGTGTCGTGGAGGGCGAAAACCTTCTCCCCCGGCAGGATGGGCACCGCCCCAGCTGGAGGAGCAGGCGCGGCGGGAACCGGCTGCACCGCAGTTGGAGATTGCCACGGCGAGGCGGGGGCAGATACAGACGTAGGTACAACACCCGGGGCAGCGGACGCTTTCGCCTCGGCCACTGCAGTGTCCAGGATCACCGTGCCCGCTTTGAGGGTGGAGGCAAAGGCCTCCTCCTCGGCGTAAGTCACCTGGCTGATGCGGTCGAAATCGCGGTCTAACTCGGGGTAGGAGGAAGCCATCACGTCCTTGCTCACCGGCAGTAGTTCCGGCGTGGACGGCTTGTCGACCCCCAGCAGGCGCATCGCCCGCATGGCCCGGCGCAAGATGCGGCGCAACACGTAGCCTCTCCCTTCATTCGATGGAACCACTCCGTCGCCGATCAGCATCAACGCGGTACGAATATGGTCAGCCACAATGCGCAACCGCACATCGGCTGCCGGGTTGTCGCCGTAGCGAAGACCGGCCAGTTGGCAAGCCCGCTCAATGACCGGATACACCTCATCGATTTCGTAGAGGTTGTCTTTACCTTGCAGCAGGCAGGCCACGCGCTCCAGACCCATGCCGGTATCGACGTTTTTTTTGGGTAACTCGCGCAGGATGGGGTAGTTGTCTTTGGCCCCACCTTCACCCCGCTCAAACTGCATGAACACCAAGTTCCACACCTCGAGGTAACGCTCCTCGTTAACCTCCGGGCCTCCCTCAGGGCCATAAGCCGGGCCACGGTCGTAGAAGATCTCACTACAAGGCCCACAGGGGCCGGGTACGCCCATCGACCAGTAGTTGTCTTTCATGCCTCGGCGTTGGATGCGCTGCGGTGGCTGCCCCGCAATGCGCTGCCACAGCGCCGCCGCCTCGTCGTCGTCGTGATACACACTGGTCCACAGCTTGTCGGGAGCAAACCCCAGCCCACCCTGCTCCACGGAGGAGGTGAGAAACTCCCATGCATAGCTGATCGCTGCCTCTTTGAAATAGTCACCGAACGAGAAGTTGCCATTCATCTGAAAAAAGGAGCCGTGGCGCGTGGTTTTGCCCACCTCGTCAATATCAACCGTGCGCACGCACTTTTGCACACTGGTCGCCCGGGGCCAGGGCGGGATTTTCTCCCCCTTCATATACGGGGCGAAGGGGACCATCCCGGCGTTGACCAACAGCAAGCTGGGCTCGTCGCTGACCAGACTGGCGCTGGGCACCACCGTGTGACCCCGGTCAGCGAAGTAGCGCAACCAGCGGCGGCGTATCTCAGCGGTGTGCATGGTGGTCCCTCCCAGGACGGAAAGCAGAACTGCGGCACTGTGCAGGCCAATGCTAATAGCCGAGTCTGACACAACGCGGACGACAACGCCGGGTGTGATTGATCGCGGCAATGGGTAGCACCAGAGAGCTAGGGTGTTGACCATGAACGATTTTCACTCCGATGACTCAGCCCAACCCTTCGCCGATCTCCTCCAGGCCAACCAAGCCCGGGCAACGCAGTATGGCCTGGACGTGCCCGATGGCCACGCCCGGCGCGGGGTGGCCATCGTGACCTGCATGGACCCCCGCATCGACCCCTTGGCGGTGTTTGATCTGCAGGTGGGTGATGCCTACATTCTGCGTAACCCGGCAGGGCAAGTCACCGACGGTGTGCTGCGCGCTTTGGAAATCGCGACCAACCTCAAGGGCGTCCACCGAGTGATCATCATGCCGCACACTCAGTGCGCAGCCAACACCACCGAGCACACCATGCGCGAGCTCCTTGATGCTGCTCGCGGCACCACCACCGAGTGGGACACCTTCGGTACCGTTCCTGACCAACTGCCCCGCCTACGCGCCGATGTCCAAGCCGTACGCGATAACCCTCGCATTCCCGACACCGTCGCTGTGGGAGGTTTCGTTTTCGACCTGCAGACCGGCTTGGTCGGTCAGGAGTTCTGAACAATCCGATCAATCGGTGCCCTCGCAGAGCAAATGGCCCTAGGGCCGGCCATTAACCGCTAAGGTGCTGCCATGACCTCCACGCCTGAGAACCCCCCTGAGGAAACGTCCGCCCCTGCCTCGACCCGCGAACCTGCTCGGCGGTCAGTAGCACAGATGCGCCGCGATGCGGCGACTAAGGCTGCACGCTGGTCCCGGATCGGATTCGTGGTCCTCCTAGCCCTGCTTTGGCTGATCATCATGGTCTCAGCCAGCTACCCCAGCCCTCCGGGCACCTTATTTGCCTTTGCCATGCTGAGCATGGTGGCGATTTTGGCGCTGTTGGTGGCCCTGGCCTTACCCCGGGTCCGTCAGCTGGTCGGTCGAGTAGCCATGTACAGCGGTATCGCCCTGAGCGTGGTGGCACTGGCGTTGGTCCTTTCTCACGCCCCCAAACAGCTGAAGTTTTCCACCTCAGCAAGCAGTTTCGAGCAGGTGGTAACCACGTTGGGGCAACCACCGGCCCAGGTGCCGGTGGCCGAGGGCCAGCCAGTGGCCTGGATCGGCAACTGCCCGGCGAACATTGGGCGCCACGAGATCCTGCCCAACGGCTGCCTATTGGCTCCTCACGGATATGTGTTTTACCTCAAGCAATCCGGCATTCATGAGTACGCCGGATATGCCTACTTCGCTGGCGACCAGCCTGCCTCCGACGCGCTACCCCAGCTCTTGCACGAGCACCCCAACTATGACAACCCGCCCAACTTTGTTGAGGTGAAACCTCACTGGTACGCCTTCGCCTACACCAGCCGTTAGGCGCGAGTGGCGAACTGCCGGGTGGGATGGGCCGTGCGCAGGCGCAGGAGCACTTCGTAGGTGCGCGGAGGGAGATCCTCCTCTACCTGCGCCTCGTTGTTGGTGAGCACTTTGGCGATGACCGCCTCAGCCTCAGCAAAAAAGCCTTGGGCGTAGTGCAGGGCCGCTAGATCTAGCAAAGCAATGTCGTCGGAACTGCCGGTGTGTCGGGCCACTTCACACGCCTGGCGAGCCAGCTGCAGGTCACCGGTTGCCAACGCCTGAGTAGCCACGACATGGGCCACATCGACAATCATGGCGGTGTAGAGGTACTCCTCTCCCGGATCAAGCCAGCCATACCCTCCCAAACGGCGACGATCCAAGGGGGCGCCAGTGACCAGCTCCAAGGCCTGCACCAGGTCGGTGAGCCCCTCAGCACCACGCGACTGCCCCCGGGCGCGCAGCCGGCGGAACAGATCCACATCGACCAGGACACCCTGGAGGCGATACACATCACTACCGGTGCGTGAAACCTCGGGCAGGAAACGCTGGCCGGTGGGATCCTCCCCCAGCCAGTGACGTGTGCGCGAAACCATCTCTCGGGGGTAGGTGGAACTCGGGGAGTAGTTCTTGTCCGGCCACAGATCACTGGCCAGTTGCGCACTGCTCACTCCTTGGGGATGGTAGGCCATATAGGCCACCACCTCAGTGCAGAAGTCAACCTGCTTGTCGGGGCGACGGCCCCACGCACGCAGGCTCACCGGGCCCAGTAAACGCAGCAGGGGACGTGGACCACTGGCTAACTTCCACTCGCGCACATCGGCATCAAGACTGGGGTCAGCGGCGCGCAGTTCCTCCCGGATGCGCAGTGGCACCACAGGGGCTAGCACCTGGACGTCTTGGGCCGTAGTGGCTGTGCAGTCCACATACACCTGGGTGGGTAGCGGCAACAGGCTCCCCACACTGAGCTGGTCAAGGTGGCCTGTTTCAATTCCCGTGGGCAGGTGAGGCACTGCGGATAACGGGGGCAGACCTTTAGAGTGCTTCCCGGCGCGACTCAACGGGTTCTCCTGCAGACCCAGGCTGGGCACAGCCTTCACGTGGGAGTGGGTGCGTCCCACCCCCACGGCCTGCGGCACCTGCTCCGGCTCGGGGCTGCCCTCTTCGCGAGGCAGGCAGAACTCAACAGCCACAGCTCCGGCGACATTGGTACGAAGCCTCCAACTCGGGCCGCTGGTCCCTGCGGCGGCCAGCTCAGCCTGCGGTTTGGCAGCACGGGCATCAGCCAACGTGACTGCCCACTCCCGGGCCAGCTCCGGTGGGAGTTGATGCGCTCGCACTTGGATGCCCAAGGCAGGAATGCTCACCTGCCCCTGGGCATCAACATGCAGAGACCACGCGGGGGCATCGGCGCGGATCTGGCCGGGTGGGGAACCCACCACGACAGCCACTGCGGTAGCACTACGACCAGAAAGCTGACGCTGCAGCGTTTGGAGCCCCTCCCATGCCCTCGCGCAGTCCTGGTCAGGGGAATCCTGCGCACCAGACGGCAACGCCAGCACGACCTGGGGCATCCACCTATCGCCGGACTGTCCACTCACCCGCCCAGCCAACACATCGCCCATAGGCAGTGCTACCTGGGTGTTGGCGTGCGCATCACGAGCGAGCCGGGCCATCGTCTCACCCAGATGCGGGGAATACGCCAGACGTTCAGGACAAGCAGCCACCATATCGGCCCCGAAGCCAGCCAGCGTCACCGTCAGGTGGTCGGACCACTGATTGGTTGCCAACTGCGCCGCTAAATAGCGGGCTAAGTTGGTGGCTCGTGGCACATCCCCACCCACCTGCACCACCCCAGCGTGCTCCAGGTCCACTAACCATTCGGTTCCTTCATCGGTATAACCCACACCGACCAAGCAGGGATAGGGAGCCGCAACGTTAGCCCGATCCACCTGCAGACAGCGCGCTACCTCGCGCGGCAGGCTCCAGCGGCCCGGCTGGATACAGCTCCACGGATGGGGCAGCTGCACCGTGGGGTCTTCCACCAGCAGGGTCAACTCCGTTGCATTGATGCTGGCCGCCACCACCTCCGGCAACGCAGAGAGCTGGCCTTGGCGGACCTGGCTCACCAAATCGCGCAACGCCAAGTCCAGCAGAGAGGCGGTGTCCTGACCCAAACGCCCGGCGGCCAGCAGGGCTTGCTCCATGCCCATACAAGCTGCCGGGATGCCAGGCATGGCCCGACCCGGCCGACGAAAGCGGAACTGGCGGCGCCTGCCCCGGGTCAACGCCACCGCTGAGCCTGCCGCCAACAGCCCAGCCCCGCAGGCCAAGCTCAGGTATCGGGCCGCCACGGACACACCTGCAGCAGGGTGCTGCGCACC
>JBDIAW010000059.1:0-8776 GCA_039812585.1 Actinomycetota bacterium
GCCATCGGCGATGAGGCCGACGTGGCCGACCACGAGGTCGCCGTCCATGTGCGGGTGCTTGTTGCCGTACCGCGTGGCGCCTCCCCGCCCATCCGGTACGTCGAGCAGCAGGGCGACCGGTTCAGCCTCAAGCCCGAGACTTCTCATGGCCAGCATGACCACGAGGCTCGCCAAGGCGCACTGGTTCGTTCCACGAATCGGGCTGCTGGCCAGGTAGTGCTCAGCCATGCCGACCGAGGGGAGTTGTTCGGGCGGCATCATGAGGACGCGCTCGGGGGTGGCTTCGGTGGACTCGGGAAGAGTCGTGAGCCGATACCCCGACCTGCGTGCCGGGGTTCGTGACGGCTTCGCCTTTTTACGTTTCTTGGATACGGGCACGGCAAAGACGGTAGAGGTGACCACTGACAGTTCTTGATGCGAGACGGCCTGTGCACGTCCCTGATGCCCGGACGCAAGGTACAGACCCGTGATGCGGCGGAGGCCAGTGCTGTGAGGAGGAGCGCACTCTCGCCTGGGCGAAGAGACGTAGCTTTGTGGGCAGTTGGTTGGGTAAAATCCGCTGCCAATCGATCACGGAGAATCGTCGTCCTGGGGCGGCTGCCCGCACCTTGGAGACCACGCGTGCGGGGGCATCCCCGCCTCGATGAGAGTGCGGCACTGGGCATCGGTGAGCTGTGCGGCCCAGACAACGGTTCCGCCCGTCTCGGGGAGCGCACCAGCAGGCTCTCCCAGCACCTCCGCGAAAATCTCGCGTGCACAGTTACTGCTTCTGTTACTGAGACTGGAATCGACAGAGGGAGGCGACCAAGGATCGACTTCCTTGGCAAAAGCCGCAGAACTACTGAACCAGCTGTTCTTTGATGATTCGACTACTGCTTCACCACTATCACTGTTCAGTTCTTTTCCTGCACTGGGTCCGTTACTGTCGGCGTGAGTAACGCCGTTACCTACGGAAGAAGTAACGCTGTTAGTAACGCCGACAACGTGTCAAGCCCCGCCCACCCTCACCACCCTGGGCTGGGTGGTCGTCACCGTGGCAGGGGTAGGGGTTCCTCCAGCGGCTAAACCTCAAAGCCGACCATTTCAAATGCCGCAGTTGACCAGGGATAAAACTGGGGATTGCACATCGCCACCAAGTCGTTACCCCGGCGACATACACCGCGAGGGTGAGAGGAATACCGGGGCTTCCAAGTGGAGGATACATACACGGATGCAGGCCTGGCTTGGTGAACCAGCCCGACTCGGATGTGAGGAGCTGCTAGTAGCCTGCCACACCGCAGGGTGCCTCCCCGCCCTCATTTCGTCTCGATCACGCTATAAAATGTATACATTTTGTTGCGATCTGACTAGAAGAGGGGTACCTTTTATGGCGAGGTCGAGACGAAATGAGGTGGGACGGTGGCAACGACCTTGGGTCAGATGGCGATAGAACTGAGCAACTCCAACCCTTGGTGGAGGGAATCGGACACCTGGGCGAGCAAAGATACTGATCTGCTCCGGGCCCGAAATCAAGGCTTTGGCTACGAGGCGGACTGTTTGGATGATCTGGAGTCGGGCTGTCTCTATCTGCTGCGTGGGCCCCGGCGGGTTGGCAAAACGGTGGCCGTCAAACAAACCATTGCGCGCCTGATCGCCCAAGGTGTGCCCGCCACAGCGATCGTGCGGCTAGCTGCCGATGGGTGGGCAGCCAAGGATCTGCGTACGGTGACCCAACGGGCCACTTTGCCGCGTTGCCCTCAGGGGCATCATCGGTGGTGGTTCATCGACGAGGTCACTGCTGTCACCGGTGATTGGGCCACCCAGGTCAAGTGGCTGCGCGATAACGATCCTGAGTTCATCCAGGCCACCGTGGTGCTCACCGGCTCCAACGCCGCTGGGCTCACTGTCGCCTCGGGGCTGCTGGCCGGGCGGCGCGGCCAGGGCAGTCGCACCGATCGCACGCTGCTGCCTCTGGGTTTCCGCAC
This sequence comes from Actinomycetota bacterium, assembly GCA_039812585.1. Classification (GTDB taxonomy): domain Bacteria; phylum Actinomycetota; class Actinomycetes; order JBDIAW01; family JBDIAW01; genus JBDIAW01. The sequence goes on from JBDIAW010000059.1 coordinate 1,965, forward strand.
TCTGGCGCGGTTAGCGATCCCGGCGCTGCCGGACCTCCACCTGCCCTTGTCTGGCCTGCACAGCCCCCAGGCCCACGAGGCCTACCTGGATCTGGTGCCGTGGTTGGCAGACCTGGCCCGTCTGTGGGAGATCTATCTGAACTATGGCGGTTTTCCGGTGGCGGTCGCCGCAGCCCTACAAGGCCAGCCAGTGCCCGAATGGTTCATTAACGACCTGTTTCACGTGCTCTACAAGGACGCTTTTGCCCAGGGTCAATTGTCTGTCAGTGACACCACCGCTCTGGTGGAGCGCCTGATGAACGCGATGGCCTCTCCACTGAACGCCAGCAAGGTTGCGCAGGATCTGGGTATCGCCACCACCACGGTTTTGCGGCATGTGCAGTACCTGCGTGATGCCTATCTGGTGTGGGGGTGCCCCCAAAAAGATGACCGCTCCTGGACGCGTCAACGCGCCACCCAGGACAAGCTCTACGCCGTTGATCCCCTCATCGCCCGATTGGCGCACCTACGAAACCCAGCACGAGCTGACATCGACCTCACCGTTCTGGCCGAAATGCAGATTGGCATGGCCATCAACCGAGCCGCCCACGCCACGGGGGTCAGTTGGGCGGGTGATGCATTTCTGTTTCACGTCCGCACCCCCACGCGCAAAGAAATTGACTTCGTCAGCGAACTGCTGGGACCACTGGCCATCGAAGGAAAGTATGTGGAGAGTGGGCGCTGGGCCGGTGAGGCTGCCACTGTCAACAGCTCCGGCTGGCAGGGAGTTCTCACCACCCGCACCCTCCTGGACACCTCCGACCAGCCCAACGCCTGGGCAGTCCCCGCCGCCTTTGTGGCCTACCTGGCGGACACCTAACGCCCCCTGTACCGGATCGTCTGACTCACGTATGCGGCCCAGTAGCAGACTGGTGGGAGACGCTGGGCTGTTCTGCTGGGGGTTGGTGTTTCGGTGCTGACCTGATCAGGGTGATCGCGGTAGTAATGCTGGAGTTGGTCCAGGCGGCGCAGGGCGAGAGCGGCAGTTTCAAAACCTCACTGTTTACCACGCAGGTGGGTGAACTAGGTGATCTCAAATGCTTAGACCACTAGAGATCGCCCACCCAACCAGGCCCGCTGCTGAGCAAGCGCCTCCGAAATAACTGCCACCTCTGTTCTAGGCGATGTCCCGGCGGCGGAAGGCGGCGGCGGAGACGATCAAAACTGCTACAACCCAGGCCAGCAGGTAGAGCCCGCACCGACCGTTGGAAAGGTGGATGATCTCTGGTGTGGGGCCCTCACCGGGGAAGTTACTTCGGGCATATTCGGGCCAAATGGTGATGTCGATGCCCCCTTTGGTGAGCCAGCCCAGGCTGTTGGAGGTCGCCAGGTATTGCTGAGAGCGTTGGGAAATATTCTGGACGATCAGCTCCACCGCCACCAAATAGGCGGCTAGCAGTCCCATTGCGGCGGCAGTGTGGCGCAGAAGCAGGGTGAGGGAGTAACCCATCGTGGTAAATAGCGCCGACAGGGCTACCCCTCGCAGCCCTTGCAGCGTCATGCCCCTCCAGAAATCGTTGTTCATGCCCGCCGTGGAGCCCAACCATTGGGCTAGCAACGTGGCGTAGCCCACCATCACCAAGTGCACCAGTGCGCTGGCCAGCGTGACTACCCCCAGCAGGGCAAGCAGTTTGGCGCTGAGCACCCGCAGCCGCCTCGACTCCCAGGTGAGTAACCCCGGCAGGGTTTTTGCCGCCCAATCCGCCCCGACAAAAGAAGAGCCCAGAATGAAGACGAACAGGCCGAAGGTGAGGGAAACCCCAATGAAAACTTCAGGGAAGTCATCGACAAGAAAAAACGTCTGGTAGTAATGCTGAGTTCCCCATTTCAGAGCAGAATCTCCCAAAACTTCACGGCACAAGGTGGGGTTTTCGCCTGGGTTGGGTGTGGAAGGAACGCCACCCATGTCGGGGTTGCTGGGGTTGGTCACCATGCTAGGCATGGGCGCTAGTCCGCCCTCGCCATCAGCGTTGTGATCACTCCACGGGTTGCCGGTGCGGATGCAGTCGGCCATGGCCTGCTCGTACTGGGTTTGCAGGGTGGAGGAGTCGATCTGTGCAGAGTGACGGGTCATGGAGAACCCCCACAGCAACACCATGCCCACCAGGTAGCCCAGTAACAGAATCCAGGTCATCCGGCGCAGCCGTATGCGCCGAACCTCGCTACGTAACAGGCCGGGGAAACTGAGCCGGGCCAGCGGGGCCTCGTGTAGCGCCTGCGCGAGGGGGGAGGAGGTCGAGGCGGTGGTGCTCATGCGGAGTGCTCCTCGTCGGTGGCCGGGGTAGTGGGGGCAGGGGCGGCTGGCGCTGGCTCCGGGGGTCCGTCGCTGGTGACCTGCAGGTAGAACGCTTCCAAATCCGCCCGCAGCGGAGTCAACTCGCTCAAGTACACCCCTTGCGCGGCCAAAGTGCGGGTGATGACGGAGGGGTCAGCCCCGCCTTGCACAGTCAACGCCAGCGCGTCCTTCGGGTCGGGGGTGGAGCTCAGCCCGGCGGTGGTCAACACCCCCAGGGCCCGCTCGCGCTCCTCAGCACTCACCCGAACTCGCACCTGGGTGGGGCCGCTGGCCGCCAGAACCTCCGACACCAAGCCTGAGGCCACGCACTGGCCCCGGTTGAGGATGGCGACTCGGTCGCAAGTGTGCTGCACTTCCCCGAGGAGGTGGCTGGACAGGAACACCGTGGTGTGCCCATCCTGGCCCAGGGAGCAGATCAGGTCGCGCACCTCGGCTATCCCAGCGGGGTCAAGGCCGTTGGTGGGCTCGTCCAGGATCAGTAGCCGCGGGCGTTTCAGCAGCGCGGCAGCAATCCCTAGCCGCTGGCGCATCCCCAGGGAGTACCCGCGCACCTTGTCCCCCGCGCGTGAGGCCAGGCCCACGATCTCGAGGCACTCATCGACCCGGCTCCAGCTGATGGAGTTGGCCCGCGCCAGCAGGCGCAGGTTCTCCCGGCCGCTGAAGGCAGGAAACACTGTCGGCAGCTCCACCAGGGAGCCAATCTGCGGCAGTGTGGCCGGCAGGCGGGAGGGGGTGGGCTGCCCCAGCACCTGCAACGTGCCTGAGGTGGGTCGGATGAGCCCCAAGAGCAGACGCACCGTGGTGGTCTTGCCCGAGCCATTGGGGCCGAGGAACCCGAACACCCCGCCCTCGGGGACCTCCAGGTTCAGCCCGTTCAGCGCTCGCTCGGGAGGTTTGCGCAGCCGCCGGTAGACCTTGTGGGTGTTCTCTATGCTGATGATGCTCACAAGCCCACAGCCTGCCATACCCCACCGCCACCGGCAGGACGAAGCGCCCAGTGCACGCCCACCCGCTTTCAGGTCGGTTGCTGATGCTGAAATTGCCGCAGAGCCGAAATGGAAACTGGTTGACAGCCCGTGAGAGCCTAAGGCTCTTAGAGGTGATAGCTGCACTGCACAATCTTTTACCAATGCGCTTTTACCAATGCGCCTCAGGAGCTTAACTGTACCGTCGTTTTTGGTACGTCAACGCTGTGCTTGAGGTTCGCTCTGGTGGCTGACATCACTGATGCGGCGGTGTGAGGTCGATTGCCCTCGGGGGTCCCTGAGGCGTCACCGTGGCGGATTTTCCCTTGGCGACAGTGCGCAGCACCTCCGCGCTCAGAGCGCCCTCCCCGAAGCTATCCTCGCTAACCTCCGTGAGAGGTAGGTAACCTCCGATGTCGGTGAGGACTCCATGGAGTAGGTGGATCTGTGAGGCCTATTTCTGCTCAGCAGTCCTGCGCCGTGAGACAGCTACCATGGCCTCTCAGTTGGGCAAGTCAGGAGGTTGGCGATGAGAGGTCGAGGTGTGCGGGTGATCGCTGGTGCGGTGCTGGCGGTGGTGGGTTTGGCGGGGTGTGGGAAGGCTGACCAGCAGAGCACGCCGGGTACCTCTACGTCGCAGTCATCGGCGGCGAGTGCCTCTCCTGCCGACCTGAAAACTGACATGAGCGTCGAGGAGTTTGCTGCTGCCATGGCCCGACCGGGTGTCGTGGTGTTGGACGTTCGCACCCCGCAAGAATTCGCTGCGGGGCACGTGAAAAACGCTGTGAATATCGATGTGGAGGCGCCGGATTTCGCTGCCCGCGTGGGACAACTGAACCGACAGCGTGCTTACGCGGTGTATTGCCGCAGCGGTAACCGCTCGCGGGTAGCCATGCAGATCATGCGTCAACAGGGCATGGCCAACGTGGGTCACCTGAGCCAAGGTTTCTCTGCCTGGACCGCCGCCGGTCAACCCGTAGAGGTCTAAGGCCGGAGTTACGTGTGCCGCCTAAGTCTCCCCGGCCTCCAGCGGGGTATATCCACCGCCGTGGGAGCCAACTTCGGCGCGCAGAGCCTTGCCCTTGGCGTGGGCTTGGGCGGTGAGGTCCTGCTGGTAGTCGACCATGAGTTCGCGCAACTCCTCATCCTCCTCGGCGATGCCCAGGATGCGCACCGCCAGCAGGGCGGCATTGCGGGCGTTGCCGATTCCCACGCACGCCACAGGCACCCCAGCAGGCATCTGCACAATGGAGAGCAGAGAGTCCATGCCGTCGAGTTGGGTCAGTGGGACCGGCACCCCAATGACTGGCAGAGGAGTCACCGAGGCCAGCATTCCCGGCAAGTGTGCGGCTCCTCCAGCCCCGGCAATGATGACGCGCAAGCCTCGTCGGGCAGCGGTGCGGCCGTACTCAATCATCTCGGTGGGCATGCGATGGGCGGAGACCACGTCCACCTCGTAGGGAACGGAGAAATCGTTGAGCACGGCGGCGGCTTTGCGCATCACCGGCCAATCGGAATCCGAGCCCATGACAATGCCCACGCGGGGACGGGCCTGCTCCTCCAGATTGGCAGCGGGGTCAGCGGCGGCTGGTTGGCTCACAGTCCCTCCTACAGCTCAAGCAGTGGCGCAGGCGTTACTGGGGGGCGACCCGCAACGCATGGCCAGTGATATCGATGGTGTGCTCGGCAGGGTGGTGCACATCAACCGGGCCGGATTCGTCGAGGGCCGTCTCGGTGGTCGAGGAGCCCGAGCTAGGCTGCCCAGTCAACTGGACAGCTGCCTCCTGACTCCGTGAGACTAAGTCCTGCACGTCATGACCACAAAATGTGACATGCCCAACTTTGCGTCCCGGTTGAACAACCTTGCCGTAGAGGTGGATGCGGGCGCTGGGTTCGCGTTGCCACACCGCAGGGGCACCAGCCGCAAGGTCGGTGTGCGTGCCACCGAGCAGGTTCACCATGACCGTGGCCGGATGCAGTAGATGCACCGGCGCCAAGGGCCAGTCCAGCACCGCGCGTAGATGCTGCTCGAACTGGCTGATGCTGGCGCCATCAATACTCCAATGCCCGCTGTTGTGGGGGCGCATGGCCAGTTCGTTGACCAGCAGGGGTCGGCTGGAGTCGCCGGTGTCAAACAGTTCCACCGCCAGCATCCCGCACACCCCCAGTTGGGAGGCAAGGGTCGTGGCTAACTCCGCAGCGGCTTGCACCATCTCCGGCGCGGCATCGGGAGCTGGAGCCATAACTTGGCCGCAGATACCCTCGCGCTGCACTGTCTGGACCAGGGGGAACACCTCCATCTGGCCGCTGGGCCTCCGGGCCACCTGGGCGGCGACCTCTCGACGGAACGCGATGTGTTGCTCCACCAGCAGGGGTTGACCCGCTGCTTCGGTGAGGGCGGCGGAGGCCTGCGCCAGACTGTGCAGGTGCCACACGCCTTTGCCGTCATAGCCCCCGCGTGCGGTTTTGAGGATGACCGGCCACCCGTGCCGGCTGCCAAAGGTCTCTAACTGTTGGAGGGGGTGGGCGGTTTCCAGCGCCTCCCACGCTGGTTGGGGCACACCTAAGACGTCAAGGCGTTGCCGCAGCACGATTTTGTCTTGAGCGTGCACCAAAGCCTCCGGCCCTGGGCGCACCACGACCCCTTCCTGGGCCAGGATGCGCAGATGGTCGGTGGGCACCTGTTCGTGGTCGAAGGTGAGCACGTCGCAGGTTTGGGCGAAACGGCGCAGTGTGTCCAGGTCAGCCTCATCGCCGGTCATCACCAGGGGGATGACCTGGGCGGCACTGTCGGTGTCACTGGCGCTGAGTAGCCGTAACTCCACGCCCAAGGCCACTGCTGCCGGCTGCATCATGCGGGCGAGTTGGCCCCCACCGACCACCCCCACCACCGGGGGGCGGACCGAGGAGGACAACGCATCAACAGGGACAGCAGGAGTGTCAGGCAGGCTCATGCACCGCAGAGTAATGCCTGCGCTGCACTTCCCCAATTCACACACAGGGTGAAGTCGTGGCAGCTGATCGGCACGAAACTGTGGTGTCTCGGTGACAGCATCCCCTGCGGGGCGTGGGATCGGGAAGACGGCTGGGTGACGTGAGTGCGCCGCACCATCGAGAGCAACAACGCTGATGGTGCCCGTTGCAACAGATGATGGCCTCTGTGACTCACCAGTGCGGCGTGAAGTTCGCCTCGGTGCTCGGGCAGTTCCAGGCCCACGATCCGCGCTCGATGCTCCACCTCGACGATGTCCACCCTCACGACCAAGGTCACCACACTAGACCTACGTCCAGCTCTGGGTGGAGTAGGGCGAGGGTGAGGAATTTAAGTGTCGTGGTCCATCGGTGGCAACAGAGCTTGCGGGCAGTTGCGCAAGTGGAAATCGGCAGTAAGTAACTGGCAGTCCAAACGTTGCGCCAAAGCGATGTGAATACCACACCTGACTCGTGCCACTTTTGGCTGGCTGGTGGTTGGGTGTGGCGTTGTTGCTGGTCAGCGGCTTGGTGGGGTGGCT
>JBDIAW010000060.1:0-8624 GCA_039812585.1 Actinomycetota bacterium
ATGATCTTCAAGGAGGTCTCGACGGCGATCCGGCGGGGCGCGCGCTTCGTCGTCCTGTCCGACCGGGACTCCGGCGCCGACAAGGCCCCGATCCCCTCGCTGCTGCTCACAGCCGCCGTACACCACCACCTCATCCGCGAGAAGACCCGCACCCAGGTTGGTCTGATCGTGGAGGCGGGCGATGTCCGCGAGGTGCATCACGTCGCGCTGCTGGTGGGGTACGGCGCCGCCGCGGTCAACCCGTATCTGGCGATGGAGACCGTCGAGGACATGGTGCGGTCCCGGGCGATCACGGGGGTGACCAGCGAGAAGGCCGTGGCCAACCTGATCAAGGCGCTGGGCAAGGGCGTGCTGAAGGTGATGTCCAAGATGGGCATCTCGACGGTGGCCAGCTACCGGGGCGCCCAGGTGTTCGAGTGCATCGGCCTGTCCAAAGAGGTCATCGATGACTACTTCACCGGCACCACCAGCCGGCTCGGTGGCGTCGGGCTCGACGTCATCGCCCGGGAAGTGGAGGCGCGGCACCGCGTGGCCTACCCGGTCTCCGGGGTGGTCAACCCGCACCGCAAGCTCGCCACCGGTGGGGAATACCAGTGGCGGCGCGAGGGCGAACCGCACCTGTTCGACCCGGAGACGGTCTTCCGGCTGCAGCACAGCACCCGCAGCCGCCGCTACGACCTCTTCCGGCTCTACACGGGGCGGGTGGACGGCCAGAGCAAGCGGCTGATGACGCTGCGGGGCCTCTTCGAGTTCGACACCACGGGGCGCACCGCCGTCCCGATCGATGAGGTCGAGCCGGTCAGCGAGATCGTCAAGCGGTTCTCCACGGGCGCGATGAGCTACGGCTCGATCAGCAAGGAGGCCCACGAGACGCTGGCCATCGCGATGAACCGGTTGGGCGCCAAGTCCAACACCGGCGAGGGCGGCGAGGACGTCGACCGGCTGCTGGACCCCACCCGGCGCAGCGCGATCAAGCAGGTCGCCTCGGGGCGGTTCGGGGTGACGAGCCACTACCTGACCGAGTCCGACGACATCCAGATCAAGATGGCGCAGGGCGCCAAGCCGGGCGAGGGCGGCCAGCTCCCGGGCGCGAAGGTCTACCCCTGGGTGGCCCGCACTCGGCACAGCACCCCCGGTGTCGGGCTGATCAGCCCGCCGCCGCACCACGACATCTACTCGATCGAGGACCTGGCGCAGCTGATCCACGACCTGAAGAACGCCAACCCGAGCGCGCGGATCCACGTCAAGCTCGTCTCCGAGGTAGGCGTCGGCACGGTCGCGACCGGGGTGAGCAAGGCGCACGCCGACGTCGTCCTCATCTCGGGGCACGACGGCGGCACCGGCGCCTCCCCGCTGACGTCGCTGAAGCACGCCGGCGCCCCGTGGGAGCTGGGGCTCGCCGAGACGCAGCAGACGCTGGTGCTCAACAACCTGCGCGACCGGATCGTCGTCCAGACCGACGGCCAGCTCAAGACGGGCCGCGACGTCGTCGTCGCCGCGTTGCTCGGCGCCGAGGAGTTCGGCTTCGCCACGGCCCCGCTGGTGGTCAGCGGCTGCATCATGATGCGGGTCTGCCACCAGGACACCTGCCCCGTCGGGATCGCCACCCAGAACCCCGAGCTGCGCGCCCGGTTCAGCGGCAAGCCGGAGTTCGTCGAGACCTTCTTCGAGTACATCGCGCAGGAGGTCCGCGAGCTGCTGGCCGAGCTCGGGTTCCGCACCCTCGCCGAGGCCGTCGGCCAGTCCTCGGTGCTGGATGTCCGCAAGGCCGTCGACCACTGGAAGGCCGCCGGGCTCGACCTGTCGCCGATCCTCGCCGAGGCGGTGCCGGCCGATGGGTCCGCGCGATATTGCACGCAGGCCCAGGACCACGGCCTCGCGACCGCGCTCGACAACGACCTCATTGCGCAGGCCCGGCCGGCGATCGAGCGCCGCGAGCCGGTGCGGATCGAGGGCACGATCCGCAACGTCAACCGCACGGTCGGCACGATGCTCGGCCACGAGGTCACCAAGGCCCACCACGCCGGGCTGCCCGAGGACACGATCACCATCAACCTCACGGGCGAGGCCGGCCAGTCCTTCGGCGCGTTCCTCCCGGCGGGCATCAGCCTGCGGCTGTTCGGCGAGGCGAACGACTACGTCGGGAAAGGCCTGTCCGGCGGGCGCATCGCGGTCCGGCCGCCGATCGCGGCGCGCCTGGTCGCCGAGCGCAATGTCATCGCGGGCAATGTCGTCGGGTACGGCGCCACCAGCGGCGAGATCTTCCTGCGCGGCACCGCTGGGGAGCGCTTCTGCGTGCGCAACTCCGGCGCGAGCGCGGTCGTGGAAGGCGTCGGCGACCACGGCTGCGAGTACATGACCGGCGGCACCGTGCTGGTGCTGGGCGCGACCGGCCGCAACTTCGCGGCCGGGATGTCCGGCGGCGTGGCCTACGTGCTCGACCTCGCCCCGCAGCGGGTCAACCCCGACCTGGTCGACGTGCTCCCGCTGCGCGACGACGACGTCGACCGGGTGGAGACGCTGCTGCGGCGCCACCTGGAGGCGACGGATTCGACCGTGGCCGCCGACCTGCTCGCCGACTGGCCCACCCAACGGGCGCGTTTCTCGCTCGTCCTGCCCCGCGACTATCAGCGCGTCCTCGACGTGCGGGCCGCGGCCGAGCAGGAGGGGCTCGACCCCGACGGCTCCCAGGTGTGGGAGCGGATCATGGAGGCCTCCCGTGGCTGACCCTCAGGGCTTTCTGAACCACCGCGAGCGCAAGCTGCCCTCGCGCCGGCCGGTGCCGGTGCGGCTGCGGGACTGGCAGGAGGTATACGAGCCGCAGGACGTCCGCGAGCTGCAGGACCAGGCGGGGCGCTGCATGGACTGCGGGATCCCGTTCTGCCACAGCGGCTGCCCGCTCGGCAACATCATCCCCGAGTGGAACACCTTCTCCTGGAAGGGCCGGTGGGGCGACGCCATCGAGCGGCTGCACGCGACCAACAACTTCCCGGAGTTCACCGGGCGGCTGTGCCCGGCGCCGTGCGAGACCGCGTGCGTGCTGGGCATCAACCAGCCACCGGTGACGATCAAGCAGATCGAGGTCACGATCATCGACCGTGCCTTCGACGACGGCCGGGTCATGCCGATGCCGCCGGAGCGGCTGTCCGGGCGCACCGTGGCCGTCGTCGGCTCGGGCCCCGCGGGCCTGGCCGTGGCCCAGCAGCTGACCCGGGCGGGGCACACCGTCGCGGTCTACGAGCGGGCCGACAAGGCCGGCGGGCTGCTGCGCTACGGGATCCCCGAGTTCAAGATGGAAAAGCAGGTCCTGGACCGTCGGCTGGCGCAGATGCGCGCCGAGGGCACCCGGTTCCGCACCGGGGTCGCGGTGGGTCAGGACCTCACGGGGGCCGAGCTGCGCAAGCGGTACGACGCGGTCGTGCTCGCCACCGGCGCCACGGTGCCGCGCGACCTGCCCGTGCCGGGTCGCGAGCTGACCGGGGTGGTCCAGGCGATGACCTACCTGCCCCAGGCCAACCGCGTGGCCCTCGGCCAGGACGTGGTCGACCAGATCCTCGCCACCGGCAAGGACGTCATTGTGATCGGCGGCGGCGACACCGGCGCGGACTGCATCGGCACCGCCCTGCGCCAGCGCGCCAAGTCGGTCACGAGCCTGGAGATCATGCCCCGGCCGCCGGCCGAGCGCGCGGACGCCCACCCCTGGCCGACGTACCCGATGATCTTCCGCGTCGCGAGCGCCCACGAGGAGGGCGGCGACCGGGTCTACTCCGTGAGCACCAAGGAGATCCTCGGCGACGAGCAGGGGCGCGTCAGCGGCCTGCGCATGACCGAGGTGGAGTTCAAGGACGGCCGCTTCGTCGAAGTGGAGGGCAGCGAGCGGGTGCTGCCCGCGCAGCTGATCCTGCTCGCGATGGGCTTCACCGGACCGGAGCGGGCCGGCGTCGTGGAGCAGCTCGGGGTGGACCTCGACGAGCGCGGCAACATCGTGCGCGACGAGACCTACATGTCGAGCGTGCCCGGGGTGTTCGTGGCCGGCGACTGCGGCCGCGGCCAGTCGCTGATCGTGTGGGCGATCGCTGAGGGGCGGGCCTGCGCGCACGGCGTCGATGCCTGGCTGACGGGCGAGTCGGCGCTGCCCCGGCCGATCAACCCCACGGATCGGCCTCTGACGGTGTAGGCGCGCCCGGGATGTGCCGTCCTGGGCGTTGGGGCGTCGGGGTTGAGGCGCCTCGGGCTGGGCGTTGGGGTGCCCGGGGGTTGAGGCGCCTCAGGTGAGGTCGAGACAACCCGCGTATGAACATGCGTCGTCTCGACTCGCAGTGAGCCGCCTCGGGTAGGTCGCGACAACCCGCGTATGAACGTGCGTCGTCTCGACTCGGAGTGAGGCGCCTCGGGTTCGTGGCGATGAGGGCGATGACGTGGTGTGCCACCTGCCGTACAGGCTTTCGACGCCTCGCCGACACCGCCCTGTTAGGGAGCCTGAACCCGCCGCCGTAGTATGGAATTCATGCGCCGCGCCAAGATCGTCTGCACTATTGGGCCTGCCGTCGACTCCCCGGACAAGATCCGCGAGCTGGTCGATGCGGGCATGGACGTCGCCCGGATCAACCGTTCACACGGAAGCTATGAGGACGCCGAGCGGCATATCGCCATGGTCCGCGAGGCCGCCGAGGCGGCGGGTCGCCAGGTCGGCGTGCTGGTCGACCTGCAGGGGCCCAAGATCCGCACGGGCCGCTTCGCGACCGGCCCGGTGCTGCTCAACGACGGCGACCGCTTCACGATCACGACCGACGACGTCGACGGCGATGCCAGCCGGGTCTCGACCACCTTCAAGGGGCTGCCGGGCGACGTCCACCCCGGCGACACCCTGCTCGTCGATGACGGCAAGATCTGCCTGCGCGCCGTCGAGGTGACCAAGACTGACGTGATCACCGAGGTCACCGAGGGCGGCACGATCTCCAACAACAAGGGCATCAACCTGCCCGGCGTCCCGGTGAGTGTGCCGGCCTTGTCGACCAAGGACGAGGACGATCTGCGCTGGGCCCTGCGCATCGGGGCGGACTGGATTGCCCTGTCCTTCGTCCGCGACGCCCGCGACGTGATCCCGTGCCACGAGATCATGCAGGACGAGGATGTGCGCCGCCCCATTCTGGCCAAGATCGAGAAGCCGCAGGCCGTGGCCAATCTGGCGGAGATCATCCGAGCCTTCGACGGGATCATGGTTGCCCGCGGCGACCTCGGCGTGGAGATGCCGCTCGAGGAGGTGCCGCTGGTCCAGAAGCAGGCCATCGAGCTGGCCCGGCGTGAGGCCAAGCCCGTCATCGTCGCCACCCAGGTGCTGGAATCCATGATCGACAACAGCCGTCCGACGCGCGCCGAGGCCAGCGACTGCGCCAATGCGGTGCTCGACGGCACCGATGCGATCATGCTGTCCGGCGAGACCAGCGTGGGCGCCTGGCCGATCCAGGCCGTCAAGACCATGGCCCGGATCATCGAGAACACCGAGGACCACGGCCTGGCCCGGATCCCGCCGCTGGGCACCGAGCCGACGACGGTGGGCGGCGCGGTCACCGCCGCCGCGGCCCGGATCGGCGACAACCTGCAGGCGAAGTTCCTGGTGTGTTTCACGTCCTCGGGCGACTCCGCCCGGCGCATGTCGCGCGTGCGCGCGGCGCTGCCGATGCTCGCGTTCACCAACCATCCCCAGACCGCCCGCATGCTCACGCTGACGTGGGGGACGCGGGCCTTCGTGGTGCCGAAGTTCCGGCACATGTCGACGATGGTCGAGGCCGTCGACCAGGCGTTGCTCGCCGAGGGGGTCGTCACCGACGGCGACGTGCTGGTGGTGGTCGCGGGACGCCCGTACGGCGTCAGCGGCACCACCAACTCCCTGCGCGTGCACGTGGTGGGCAGCCTGGACTCCTGAGCCACGCCGCGACGTATAGTGTGTCCGCGCAGCGGTGTTCGATGATCCCGCTGCGCAGGCCGGGATGGTGGAATGGCAGACACGGGGCACTCAAAATGCTCTGACCGCGAGGTCGTGCGGGTTCAAGTCCCGCTCCCGGCACCGATCTCCCTTCAGGGGGCTGCCAGCGCTTTGTCAGGTTGACCGCACTACCATGGTTCCGTGACTGACAAGCCCGCCACGCCCGTCCCGACGCCCCCGCCGGCCCGACCCCAACCGCTCGACCGCACCCCTGACGGGTCCGGCCGCGGTGGCCTGCGCGTCGTCGTCGCCGAGGATGAGGCGCTGATCCGCCTGGACCTCGCGGAGATGCTCGCGGACAGCGGGTACGACGTCGTGGGCCAGGCCGGCGACGGGGAGGCCGCGGTGGAGCTGGCCCGCGAGCACCAGCCCGACCTGGTCATCCTCGACGTCAAGATGCCGGTCAAGGACGGGATCTCGGCGGCCGAGGTCATCGGCAAGGAGCGGATCGCCCCGTGCGTCATGCTGACCGCCTTCAGCGACCGCGACCTGGTCGAGCGGGCCCGCGACGCAGGGGTCATGGCCTACGTCGTCAAGCCGTTCACCATCGACGACCTGCGCCCGGCGCTGGACATCGCCCGCTCCCGGTGGACCGAGCTGCACGCCCTGGAGGCGGAGATCGCCGACCTCGGCGAGCGCCTGGAGACCCGCAAGACCGTCGACCGCGCCAAGGGCGTGCTGATGGAGCAAATGGGGCTGACCGAGTCCGAGGCCTTCCGGTGGATCCAGAAGACCGCCATGGACCGGCGCCTCGGCATGCGCGACGTCGCCCAGCTGGTCATCGACGGGCTGCCGTCGGGCAAGAAGAAGTAGCCGGTCAGCGCGCCACGAGCGTCGTCAGGAGCGGCGCGACGATCAGGGCGGGGAGCATGTCCCCGACGGGGATCTGCCGGATCCGCAGCAGCCGCAGCCCGATCCCGCCCAGGACGAGCCCGCCGGTCGCGGTGAGGGCGGCGATCTGGGCGGCCGGCATGATCGTGCCGAGCAGGACCCCGATCAGGGTGAGCGCCCCCTGGATGACCAGCACCGAGGCGGCTGCCGCCAGCACCCCGATCCCGAACGACGCCGCGAACGCCATCGAGGCGAACCCGTCCAGCACCGACTTCACGGCCAGCTTGTCGATGCCGCGGCCCAGCCCGTCGTCCAGCGACCCGAGGATCGTCAGCGGCCCGACGCAAAAGAGCAGCGTCGCCGTCAGCCAGCCCTGAGTGAACCGGTCCGCCTCCGCCTGCTCGGCCGCCCCCTCCAGCCGACGCCCCCGCCGCCGCGCCGACCAGCGCGCCGCCGCGTCGCCGAGCGCCTCCAACCGGTCCTCGATCCGCAGCACCGAGCCGGCGATGCCGCCGATCAGGAGGCTGCCGAGCACGATGAGCACGGGCGCCCCCGAGCCGACGGCGGCGGTCAGCTCGGGCGCGGTGACCGAGGCCGCCGATAGCGCGGCCATCAGCAGGGTGACCAGGCCCAGGCAGTCGGTGACCAGGTCGCGGGTCCGCGCGGGCAGGCGGTTGCCGATGAGCATGCCCAGCAGCGAACCGACGATGACGGTCCCGGCGTTCAGGAGCGTCCCGAGGCCGGGGAACCCGCCGCTCATGCCGTCTGGGCGTCCTCGCCGCCGTCATCGGAGTCGACGACGCCCTCCGGGTCAAGGCTGGGCCCACCCGGGGCGCGCTCGATGAGCATGCAGGTCAGGCGCGCCGTGCAGACCCGCCGGTCCTGTTCGTCCGTGATGACGATCTCGTACGTCGCCGCGCTCCCGCCGGCGTGCAGCTTGGAGGCGACCCCGGTAACGGTCCCCGAGCGGACGGCGCGGTGGTGCGTGCAGTTCAGCTCGACGCCCACCGCGAGCTTGCCGATCGTGTGCGCGTGATAGGCCGAGGCGATCGATCCGAGGGTCTCGGCGAGGACCGCGCTGGCCCCGCCGTGGAGCAGGCCATAGGGCTGCCGGTTCGGTTCGACCGGCATGGTCCCGGCCGCGCGGTCCGGGCTGGCCTCCGTGATGTCGATCCCCATCCGGCCCACCAGCGTCTGTTCCCGGGGGAGGGTGATGCCGCGCGGTAGGACGGTGCTCGCCTTACCCTCCGTTTGCGCGCTGCCCCAGGGGGTCTCGCTCACGCCGTACTCCTCACTCGTGCTCCTGCGGTCCGGCCCATGGCGCCCGGCGGGCTGGCCGCGGGGGCGCCCGCGGTCGCCGTACGCCGTTGTCGGGGGTCGGGCCTAGGCTGCCACATGTGAACCGACTCCTCCTTCTCGACGGGCACTCCCTCGCCTACCGGGCCTTCTTCGCCCTGCCGGCCGAGAACTTCGCGACGAAGACCGGGCAGACGACGAATGCGGTGTTCGGGTTCACGTCGATGCTGATCAACGTTCTGAGGGACGAGGAGCCGACCCACGTCGGGGTGGCCTTCGACCGGGCTCGGGAGACCTTTCGGACCCAGGAATACGGGGAATACAAGGCGGGCCGCGCGACCACCCCGGAGGACTTCAAAGGCCAGGTCGCCCTGATCAAGGAGGTGCTCGACGCGCTGCGGATCGCGCACGTCGACGCGCCGGGGTTCGAGGCGGACGACATCATCGCGACGCTGGTGGCGCAGGCGCGCGCGGCGGGCTTCACCGACATCCGGATCGGCTCGGGCGACCG
>JBDIAW010000061.1:0-8586 GCA_039812585.1 Actinomycetota bacterium
GCTTGGGGCATCCCCACCTGCACGGTCCAGCGTCCATCGGGTCGCCGCCAAGCATCCCACTGCAGCGCATCGCCTTGGTAGCCAAACGGTTCGATGTAGGCGCTGAGAATCTCGCCCAGGGTACGTGCGCCGGTGCCGGCGGTTCCGCTAGCGGGGCGGCGCACCAGGGCAGCTTGGGCCAGGGTGGCTACATGAGCCCGTTCGGCCAGGATGGGGGTTTCGTACCGGCGCACCTTCTCTACGGGGATCCCGGAGTCTTGTGCCACGGTCTCGGCGGTGGCGCCCGCACGCAGACGCGCCTGAATCTCCCGGGGGGGCAGGGCCAACGTGTTGTGGTGGGCAGCAGGAGGCAGGATGCGCGCGCTGCGAACCGCAGTGCGCAGCGCGTCATCGACGACCAGGCGGAACTGCTTACCCTCGGTGCCGACCAGGATCAGGGCGCTGCCATCGGCCCCCACGCCCATCAACCGTAGGAACTCCATGTCCAACCCTCCTGGATACTGTGATGCACCGGCGGCGGATTTCCACCGTGAGTTAACAATCACCCACCATCGGTGATCAACACGGGAATACACACCAGTGGAACCATCTTTGCCTTCCTAGCAAGCAGATGTCACCCCCTAAGCCAACGACACGCCGAACACACGGAAGACGATCACGGGTGGGGGTGGTGTAACGGCCTGAACAGGAAAGACAGCACGCTGGAGGGGGAAACAAATTTTGCGTCAACTCAGTAAACCCTTGATGACAGCGTGAGGATCATCGTGCAGAATGCTCAGCTTGGAGGCAGCGCTACCCTCAGCAGTCGCTAACCGCATCGGTAGCAGCCACATCATCCGCACCGGCACGACCTACATCGCAGAAAGCAGGGAACAGGAAACACTATGGCCACCGATTACGACAGTCCTCGTAAGACCGAGGAGGACATGAATGAAGACAGCCTGGAGGAGCTCAAGGCTCACCGCTCTGACAAGTCCACCTCGGTGGTCGATGTGGATGAAACGGAGATGGCCGAAAACCTCGAGCTGCCAGGCGCTGACCTGTCTAACGAGGAGTTGTCGGTGCGGGTGCAGCCGCGCCAGGCAGACGAGTTCATCTGCTCCTCGTGTTTCTTGGTGCAGCACCGCAGCCAGTTGGCCAAGCAACGCGATGGCCAGTTGATCTGCCGTGAATGCGCCAGCTAACGCGAGGTGAGTTGATGAGCACTGCCATAACCACCACGCCAAGCCCTGTTGCGGTGGTGCAGGTGCAGCGTTTGGACCCCGACGTTCCTCTGCCCAGCTACCAGCATCCCGGTGACGCGGGAGCTGACTTGATCACGACGGTCGATGCGGTGATAGCTCCCGGCGAGCGGGTGGCGCTGCCGACGGGGCTGGCCCTGGCACTGCCTGCCGGATACGCGGCGTTCATTCACCCGCGCTCCGGGCTAGCCCTCAAACGCGGGTTGGGCATGGTCAACGCACCGGGAACGATCGACGCGGGTTTTCGCGGGGAGCTGCGGGTCATTCTCATCAACATGGACCCGCGAGAGCCAGTGATTGTGCGCCGGGGGGAGCGCATCGCCCAGATGGTGATTCAGCGGGTGGAGCTGGCCCAGTTCGAGGAGGTCGCAGCCCTGCCGGCTTCACAGCGGGCCCACGCTGGCTTTGGCTCCACGGGGGGTTGCCAGGCTTTGACTGAGCCGGCGCCGGTGCAGTGACCTCCTGCCCACGTGGCGGGTGCCGCCATGATCGCCGTTGGTGGCTACAGTGGGCGTGATGATAACTGAACCCCACGTAGGAAAAATCTCGGTGAGGATGATATGAAAGTCCGTCGGCGCCACGCGCGCACCCCTGATCATGACCGGTCGGCGCCTGCATCGGACCCTGCGGGCCCGATGCACCCTCCTGCAAGGCGGTGTTGGGACCTGCACGAGTTCCAGGCTGCGGGGGGCTCGGTGGAGGACGGGACCCGGGTCAGCTTCGGATGCCTGTGGCTACCGGTGGTGAACGGGATGCAGGTGCAGTTCCAGCTCGACGAGGCGGAGCAGAACCTTCTAGCGTTGGTGGTGGTGCTCGACGCTGTATCAGTGAAGTTGATGCCCCTGGCCGCTCCCCGCTCAGGAGGGTTATGGGCCCAGATTCGCGCCGAGGTTGCCCAGCAACTACTTGACCAAGGTGGCAGCGCCTACGAGCAGGCGGGGCCGTTCGGGCCGGAGTTGGCCGCTACGCTGCCCGCCCAGCCGGGGCAGGCTCCGGGCCAGGGTGACCCAGCGCGTTTTGTCGGGCTGGAGGGTCCCCGCTGGCTCCTGCATGCGATCATTGCTGGCCCTGCCGTGCACGACCCGAGCCAAGTTGAGGCTGTGCACACGCTGCTGCAGCACATCGTCATGGTGCGGGGAGAGATGGCGCTGCCTCGCGGCGCTGGGCTGCCCCTCACCATGCCGACACAGATCACCGAGCAGCTGGCTCCGGCTGCCACCGGATTGGTTCCGGGGCAAGCTGAGTCGCCGGAGCAACCGGCCTCTCCCTACCGCTCCGGCGATTTCAACCCTTTCGGACGCGGGCCTGAGATCAGCGAGGTGCGCTGATGGATCAGCCGGTTGCTCCCTCCCCCGGGTTGTTACGCAGGGCAGTGCACCGGTTGACCCGCTCGGATGCCGATGTTGAGGCCGAGCACCTGCAGGCGTTGACGCAGGCGCAGCACGATTGCACCCCCATCAGCCAACTGCTGCCTCGGCAGCGCGCGGTGGTGCGCGGGAGGGTGCGCACGGTCACGCTGCGCCCCCGCAGTGGACGTCCTGCCTTGGAGGCCCAGCTCTATGACGGCTCGGGCCTGCTGGAGTTGTGTTGGCTGGGTCGCCGCCGCATCCCCGGCATTGACCCAGGCCGCAGTGTGCAGGCTCAGGGCTTGGTCAGCGACAACGAGGGGCGTTTGACCATCTTCAACCCTCGTTATGAGCTGCTCAGCCCCAACGAGGGTTCAGAGGCGGAAAGCGGTGGGCATGGCTGATCTGTCAAAGACCCCTCCCGCCCCACCGAACCCCTCCTCGCCGGTGCGCTCAGCGTTTGCCCAAATGGCCGCAGCCGGGGTGCGCACCGACGGTGAAGGCCAGCCCAGTTTCTCGGTGGGGCAGGCCATCGGCGGGGGGCGGGGGTTGGTGGAGTCCAACGCTCCCACCGTGGTGTTTCTGGCGGTCTACTTCCCCACCAAACGCCTGCCTTGGGCCGTGGGAGCCGCAGTGGTGATGGCCTTGGCCTTCGGGGTGGCCCGGTTGGTGCAACGCCAGTCGATCCAGCAGGCCTTCAGTGGTCTGTTCGGGGTGGCGCTGTGTGGCCTGCTGGTGCTGTGGACCGGCCAGATGCGCAACTACTTCCTGCTGGGCTTGGTGACCAACGCGGGGTTTTTCCTGGCGTATCTGGTCTCGATCCTGGTGCGCTGGCCCCTGCTGGGCCTGATCGTGGGGGCTATCCGCGACGACCCGACGGGGTGGCGCTCCTATGCCCCCCTGGCCCGTGCCTACACTCGCGCGAGTTGGCTGTGGGTGGCAGTGTTCGGTTTGCGCTTAGCCGTGCAGGTGCCGCTCTACCTGACCAAACAGGAGGGGTGGCTGGCCGGGATCAAACTGGCCATGGGTGTGCCCCTGTTCGCCGCCGTCATTTTCGCCTCTTGGCTGATCATTCGCCATCCCCTGCGGGCCTACGACCAGCGGCGCAACTCCACCGGATCGCTCGCCCCACCCGCCTAACTCCACCAGCCCGACCCCACCAACTGGCTTCTACTGTGGCTCACTGCAGCAGCGATTGTTCTGAATGGCAAGCGCAGGGGCTCGCCATTGCTAACCGCCGGCGCCCAGGGTGGTGGCTAGCTCGGGCAGGGCAGTGTCGGTGACCAGGAACATCAGCTCGTCGCCTTCCTCCAGGGCAGAGGTGGGGGAGGGGGCGTGGGGGATCCCCTCGCGCACGATGACCAGCAGACTGGCCTCTGAGGGCCAGGACAGGTCGGCTAGATCCTTGCCGGCGTAAGGGGAGCCCGCAGGCAGCGTGTACTCCACCATTTGCACCCCCGAGCCTTGGAAGGTGAACATCGGCACCAAATCGCCGACGGTGACTGCTTCCTCTACCAGGGCGGTCATGATGCGCGGGGTGGAGACACACACATCCACACCCCACATGTCGTCGAACATCCACTCGTTGGCGGGGTCGTTGACCCGAGCCACTGTGCGGCCTACGCCGAACTCGGTCTTGGCCAGCAGGCACGCCACCAGGTTGGTTTTGTCATCGCCGGTGGCGGCCACCATGACCTGGCAGGTGGCCAGGATAGCTTCCTCCAAGCTGCTGACCTCGCACGTGTCAGCCAGTAGCCACTGGGCCTGAGGCAGGTTCGTAGTGCGCAGCGCCGCCGGATCTCGGTCGATGATCAGCACCTCGTGGCCGCTGGCTAGCAGCTCCTTGGCTACTGACCGGCCCACCTTTCCCGCTCCGGCTATGACGACACGCATCGCTTAGGCCTCCTCGGCAGCAGGGTGGGTGGGGTCGGTGGACAAGCATTGCTGCACGGTGGGGACCTCGACGCGGTTGATCAGCAGGTGCAGGATGTCTCCGTCCTGCAGGATGCTCTGCGCTTGGGGCAACATGGCCTGCCCGAAGCGGGTGAGCAGAGCCACCCTCGCCCCGGTGCGGGCCTCGAGCTGGGTCAGCAGCGTGCCGACCCAAGCCGAGTGGTAGGCAACCTCGGCCAGCACGATCGCTCCGGAGGCATCCGCCCAGTCGGCGGTGGCTCCCTCGGGCAGTATGCGGCGCAACATTTGATCGGCGGTCCAGCGGGCGGTGGCCACCGTGGGGATACCCAGGCGGGTGTAGACCTCCGCGCGGGCCGGGTCGTAAATGCGGGCTACCACCGTGTCAATGCCGAAGGTCTCCCGAGCCACGCGAGCCGCCAGGATGTTGGAGTTATCTCCGTTGCTCACTGCGGCAAAAGCTTGAGCTTGCTCAATCCCGGCCTCGATCAACGTCTCGCGATGATAGCCGGTGCCCGTGATCCGACGACCGTTGAAATGCGGGCCCAGACGGCGAAACGACTCCGGTTTGTGGTCAATGATCGCCACACTGTGCTGCTGGGCCTCCAGGCTGTGAGCCAGTTTTGACCCCACCCGGCCGCAGCCCATGATGACGATGTGCATGGGCCCACGGTAACCCATGTGGGCATGGGCTCTACCATCGCCGGTGTGGCATTGTTCACTCTGCCCAAGCGACTGCTCATCGGCCGGGCTAAACGCAGCCAGGCGTTGAGTGAAACACTGCTGCCCAAAAAGATCGCCCTGCCGGTTTTCGCCAGTGACGCGCTGTCGTCGGTGGCTTATGCGCCGGAGGAGGTGCTGCTGGTCCTGTCGGCGGCTGGGCTGAGCTACTACGCCTACAGCCCGTGGGTAGCGATCGCTGTGGTGGTGTTGATGCTGACCGTGGTGGCTAGCTACCGCCAGAATGTGCACGCCTACCCCAGTGGAGGCGGAGACTACGAGGTGGCTACCGAAAACCTGGGCGCTAAGGCGGGTCTGACGGTGGCGGGGGCGCTGCTGGTGGACTATGTGATGACGGTAGCGGTGTCGGTGGCCTCTGGAGTGAACAACTTGGCCTCCGCTGTGCCGTTTTTTGCTGACCATAGGGTGCTGGTAACAGCCCTGATCATCGCGGTGTTGACGGTGTTGAACCTGCGTGGGGTCAAGGAATCTGGGCGGCTGTTCGCGGTACTGACCTACGGGTTCATTGTGGGAGTGCTGGGGATGCTGCTGATCGGGTTGGTGCGGCTGGCGCTAGGACATGACCTGCGGGCTCCCAGCGCCGACTACGACATTGCTCCCAGCGTGACCGGCCTCTCGGGGTTGGCTGCTGCCTTCCTGATCTTGCGGGCTTTCTCCTCAGGCTGTGCCGCCTTGACAGGGGTGGAGGCCATCAGCAACGGGGTGCCCGCGTTCAAACCACCCAAGAGTCGCAACGCTGCTTCCACGCTCCTCATCATGGGGCTCATTGCGATGACCATGTTTGCCGGGATCATTGCACTGGCTCGAGCAGTCCACGTCAAGATGGCTGAGGACCCCCACACTCAAATACTGATCAACGCAACACCGGTAGGCCAGGAGTTTCACCAGCAAGGGATCATCCCCCAGCTGGCCTCAGCCGTCTTTGGCAGCGGTTCGTTGGGTTTCCTCGCGCTGTCAGCGGTCACCGCATTAGTGCTGTTTCTGGCTGCCAACACTGCGTTCAATGGTTTCCCCGTGCTGGCGTCAATCTTGGCGCAGCATCGGTTTTTGCCGCGCCAGCTCTACAACCGAGGCGACCGGCTGGCTTATAGCAACGGCATTATCGTGCTGGCCACTGCCGCTGCGCTGATCATTTGGGCTTTTGATGGAGAGGTAACTCGGCTCATCCAGCTTTACATCATTGGAGTTTTTCTCTCCTTCACCCTCAGTCAGGCTGGCATGATCCGCCATTGGACCCGTCTGTTGCGCTCCGGGGATGTCGAGCCAGCCGCACGCGCAAGGATGCACCGCTCTCGCATGATCAACGTTCTTGGATTGGTGATGACTGCCACGGTCTTGGTGATTGTGCTGGTCACAAAGTTCACCCGGGGGGCGTGGATCGTCTGTGTGGCGATCCCGGTGTTGTTCCTGCTCATGCGGGGGATTCGGACCCACTACGACCGGGTGGCGGCGTGGCTGGCGGTGCCTGAGGGGGAGCGGCCCACCCTACCCTCGCGGGTGCATGCCATCGTGCTGGTCTCGCGCATCCACCGCCCCACGCTGCGCGCCCTGGCCTACGCCCAAGCCAGCCATCCCACCCGCCTGGAGGGGGTGACCGTCGCCGTCGACCCCGCTGAAGCCCGCGCGTTGCAGCAGGAGTGGGACCGCTACGAGATTGACATTCCCCTGACTGTGCTCGACTCCCCCTATCGGGAGATCACCCAACCGGTGATCGATTATGTGCGCACCCTGCGCCGGGACAACCCCCGCGACCTGGTCAGCGTGTACGTGCCCGAATACGTGGTGCGCCACTGGTGGGAGCAACTGCTGCATAACCAAAGCGCGCTGCGCATCAAGACTCGCTTGCTGTTCATGCGCCAGGTGACGGTCACCTCCGTGCCCTGGCAGCTGCACGCCAAACCCACCCCCACCCCAGCTACGCCCGCGCAGTGAAGGGTGTGGTGCAGGGTTAAGTGCGTAGGTTAAAGGGGTGACACGACCTGATCCCTCTGCCTGCTCTGAGCGACCCCGAGTGGGTGAGGTGTTGGATCTGCAGGTGGGGTCAGTGGGCTCCGGCGGGGTGTGCGTGGCTCGCTACCCGGCGCAGTCCAGCGCTGGCCAGGTGGTGTTCGTGCGGGGGGCGCTGCCCGGGGAGCAGGTGCGGGCGCAGGTCGTCGACGCCACCTCCCGATTCCTGCGTGCCGAGGTTATGGAGGTCCTCGCGGCTAGCCCCGAGCGGGTGACCCCGCCGTGCCCCCTGGCTCGGGTGGAGTTACCTCGCGATCAACGCTGTGGTGGGTGCGACTGGCAGCACACCACGGCTGAGTGCCAGCGGGAGCTCAAACGGGCGGTGGTAGCTGCGCAACTGCAGCGCATCGCTGGGCTGGAGTGGTCCGGCGTCGTGGAGGCGGCGGGGGACCCAGTCGGCCCTACAGCGGCAGGCCTGGGCTGGCGCACCCGCATGCAGTTCGCCGTGCACCCCGACTCCGGGCAGCTGGGCCTGCGGGCGGCCCGTTCTCACCGAGTGTTGGAGCTGGCAGAGGTTGGTGGGTGCCGCATTGCCCACCCCGCGATGGCAGAACTGGTTGCCCAGGCTCGGTTTCCTGGCTGTCAGGCTGTGGAGGTCACCGTCGATGCCGACGGGCGGTTGGGCCTGCTGCTCACTGCGGCCAACCCCGAGCAGGCCTGCCGTGCGGCCAACCTCGACTCGCAGCAGGTGGCCTGTGTGGAGGCGGTGCCCTCCCGCAACCCTGCTCGCCCCGCGAAGGGCCCGCGCAGCGCGAAGCGGCCTAGGGTCACGATGGCCGCACTCGGGCGGCGGTGGCAGGTCAGCATCGGCGGCTTCTGGCAGGTGCACCTCACCGCCGCCGACACGCTGGCCGCTGCGGTGTTGCAAGGTCTGCAGGGGCTCGCGTTGACTGGGGCCACCGCCTGCGACCTCTACAGCGGGGCGGGGTTGTTCACCCATCTCCTGGCGCAGCTGGTGGGGCCGAGTGGCCACGTGGTGGCGGTGGAGTCCTCTGCGCTGGCGGTGCAGGATGCGCGAGTCAACCTGGCCTCCAGCCCCCAGGTGACCCTCGTGGCGGCCCGGGTGGAGGCTGCCGCCCTGCCCGAACGGGCCCAGGTGGTGGTCCTCGACCCACCCCGCGCCGGAGCCGGACGCGAGGTGGTCCACGCCATCGCCGGGATGGCTCCGCAACGAGTGATCTACGTCTCCTGCGACCCGGCCACTTTAGCCCGTGATCTGGCCACCTTCGCCACGCTGGGTTACCCGTTGCGCTGCCTGCGTGCCTTCGACCTGTTCCCCCTGACCTCCCACACCGAGTGTGTCGCGGTGTTGGGATCACAGTGACCGTTGGGCACGCCTG
>JBDIAW010000062.1:0-8533 GCA_039812585.1 Actinomycetota bacterium
AACGGACTCCTCAGCAGACCCAGTAACGGTCCCCAGTCCTACCAGCGCCCACGGTCGTTAGTCCGGTCAACATCACGGGAGCGTTACATCTACTCCTTCATCGTGGCCATTGTGCTGTTCAGTGTGGGTGGGCTGTTCGCCCTCTACGAGGGTTGGCATAAGTTTGCCGATCCCCACCCTTTCCACAGTTGGCAGTGGGTGCCCGTAGTGGTGTTGGTGGTGGCCATCATCATGGAGGGTCTGTCTTTGCGGACCGCCGTGAAAGAGACCAACAAGGTGCGCGGGCAGAGCAGTTTTTGGCAGTTCATTCACCGCGCTAAATCTCCGGAACTGCCGGTGATTCTGCTCGAGGATGTGGCGGCCCTGGCCGGCCTGGTCTTTGCCTTGATTGGGGTAAGCCTGACTCTGCTGACCCACGACGGGCGTTGGGATGCGGTGGGGTCGGTAGCCATTGGCATCCTGCTGGTGGTGGTGGCTGCACTGCTGGCACGGGAGACCAAGTCGCTGTTGTTGGGTGAGGGAGCCAGCGCTCAAGACGTGGCCGCCATTGAGGCAGCGCTGGTTGACGGGGATGATGTGCAGCGGGTGATCCACCTGCGCACCCTCTATCTGGGTCCAGAGGAGCTGTTGGTGGCCGCCAAACTGGGCGTAGCCGCCGACGCCTCCGCCGCCGAGATTGCCACCGCCATCAACTCTGCCGAAGCTCGAGTCCGCGTCGCTGTGCCCCTCGCGCACCTGATCTACCTCGAGCCTGACCTCTGGCGCGCCGACCAGGTGACTGGCGCGCCAGTCACGGCGCAGTAACCCGACTGTGGCGCATGGCAGCTGGGTAGCCCTGCGCCAGATGGAGATCTAGGCGCAAACTCTGATGAGATGATCGGCGCACCTCCACAGCATTTAGCGAGTGGACCTACGACCTTTAGTGAGTAGCCCTACGAAGCATGGGGGCCTAGGGGCAAACTCCCCAGGCCCTGCCGATGATCACCCAGAGTTGAGCTACCGTCGAGTGAGCCCTGTGCTTGACCGCCGCCGCCGTGTTGGGTTGACGTTTGTGCGGTTTTAACCGCGCGTGAACGCGGTTAAAACCGCACAAACGTCAACCCAACACGGCACCACCCACCGCAGAACTAGGAGCTCCCGTGACCATGACTGCCGCGATGATCCCCTCTGGCCACCAGCCATTGCCACCGGGGGACTATCAGGTGGCGGACCTGTCTCTGGCCGCATCGGGGCGGCGCGAGATTGAGTTGGCTCAGCACGAGATGCCTGGGCTGATGGCGATGCGGGAGCAGTACGGCCCCACCCAGCCGTTGGCGGGTGCTCGCATCACCGGCAGCCTGCACATGACGGTGCAGACTGCAGTGCTCATCGAGACGCTGACCGCCCTGGGGGCACAGGTCCGTTGGGCCAGCTGCAACATTTTCTCCACTCAGGATCAGGCTGCTGCGGCGGTGGTGGTCGGCCCCACCGGCACGCCAGAAAACCCCAGCGGGGTCCCGGTTTTTGCCTGGAAAGGGGAGACGCTGCAGCAGTATTGGGATTGCATCGAGCGCACCTTGCTTTGGCCCGATGCCGACCTGCACGGAGGCCCGAATCTGTTGCTCGACGATGGTGGAGACGCCACGTTGCTGGTCCACCAAGGGGCCCAGTATGAGGCCTCGGGTGAGGTGCCCGATCCCTCCACGGCAGCCAGCGAGGAGCAGGCGGTGGTTGCGCGGCTGTTGCAGCGCAGCCTCCAGTCCGCCGGCAACCGTTGGAGCCCCATCGCCGCTGGGATCTGTGGAGTCAGCGAGGAGACCACCACCGGAGTGCACCGCCTCTACGAGATGCATCGGGTAGGCGCGTTGAAGTTTCCGGCGATCAATGTCAACGACAGCGTGACCAAGTCCAAGTTCGACAATAAGTATGGTTGCCGCCATTCGGTGATCGACGGGATCAACCGGGCCACTGACGTGCTGATCGCCGGCAAAACCGCTGTGGTGTGCGGGTATGGCGATGTGGGCAAGGGCTGCGCCCAGGCGTTGCGCGGGCAGGGCGCGTTGGTGGTGGTCACCGAGATCGACCCGATTTGCGCTTTGCAGGCGGCAATGGATGGCTACCCGGTGCGTCGCTTGGATGAGGTGATCAGCGAGGCAGACATGGTGATCACCGCCACCGGCAATCGCGACATTGTCACCGCCAGTCATTTGAGCCGGATGAAGCACAATGCGATCGTGGGCAACATTGGCCATTTCGACAATGAGATCGATATGGCTGGTCTGGCCGACACGCCGGGTATCCAACGCCTATCGATCAAGCCGCAAGTCGACGCATGGCGCTTCCCCGACGGTCATCAGGTGATCATCCTGTCGGAGGGGCGGTTGCTCAACCTAGGTAATGCCACCGGGCACCCCAGTTTTGTCATGTCCTGCTCGTTCACCAACCAGGTGTTGGCGCAAATCGAGTTGCACACCCGTCGGCACAGCTACCCGATCGGCGTGCACATGCTGCCCAAGCATCTGGATGAGCACGTGGCTCGCCTGCACCTGCCAGCGCTGGGGGTGCAGCTCACCCAACTCAGCGACTCCCAAGCTGTCTACCTGGGCATCGCCGCCGAAGGCCCCTACAAGCCTGAGCATTACCGGTACTGAGGGGCCATTCAGGTCATTCCGGTAGAGAGCGAAACGTGCGAGGGCACGTTGAGTTAAGGGCGCGGTCGGTGGCATAACCCTGGCCGGTGTGGCGTTGGAACAGGGCCCAACCCAACTCCAAGCAGGGGTAGCCCTCGACCACCGTGCGCGACAAGCCACCTCTGCCCACGCATTCCCCGGTGGTGCGCAGGTAAGCCATCCACTTGCTCACGTCTTCGCGCTGCCAGGCTTGCTCGAACGCGCTGGCTCGATCGTGGGCCTGCTGCCAGGTGTAGGACCCGGCATACCACTGCGCCACCAGCCGGTCGCGATGCAGCAGCCAGAAGTCGCGGGTGTGCTCGACGGTGAGGGGCTCCAAACGCAGCCGGGCAGTCAGGCGGGTGTGGGTCACGGTCTCACCCCAGCCGCCAGCCGTGGTCTTCGGTAAGGGTGGAGCCGGGGGATTGCACGGGCTCCACGGAGGAGGGAGAAGCTGCTGGGGGTGTCGGGTCGACCCAGGTGGGGGCGGGCTGAGCGGGGGCAGGAGCAGCCGATGGGCCGGGCGCCCCCGGCATCCCCGCAGCTCCAACAGCTGCGGGAGCGGCGGCCAGGGTGCGGCGGGTGCGTTCGGCCAGCACAGCGGATAAGTAGGCCACGGCCGGCACCCCCGGTGGAGCAGTGGGGCTGACCTGGGTGGCAATGCGCTGGGCCAGTGTGGTGGCGCTAGCCTGCCGCGCCACCGGGGAGAGGTGGTGCCAGCGGTGGACCACGCTGCGGGCAGCAGCGGCATCCGCCTCACGCAGAGCGGTGAGATCCAGGGTGGCGGCCCATCCCTCCAATCCGGGAGGCATCGCTATCGGCGGGTGAGCCTGACGCAGAGGTTGGCGCTCCGCCACAGCGACCGTACCGGCCAGTAGATCTCCCACACGTTGGCCCTGGGAATTGATGAGGCTAGTGATCACCGCGATACACCCACCGAACATCCACAGCTCCAGGGCCCCACACAGCCCACGGACCAGGGCGTGACGAAAGCGGATGGGCCCGCCGTCGGCGCGCACCACGCGCAACCCTAGAGCCATTTTCCCTAGCGTGCGCCCACCGGTCAGGGTTTCCATCAGCGTGGGATAGCCGACGATGATCGCGACAACGGTGGCCAACACCAGGGCGAACATCAAGGCATCGTCCAGTCCGGCGGCGCTACCCAAGGCCGCTAG
Organism: Actinomycetota bacterium; assembly: GCA_039812585.1. GTDB lineage: Bacteria > Actinomycetota > Actinomycetes > JBDIAW01 > JBDIAW01 > JBDIAW01. The sequence goes on from JBDIAW010000062.1 coordinate 3,824, forward strand.
GCCTATCACCGCAACGATCAAAACCACCACCTGCAGGAACAGATCCAGCAGGAAAGCCAGCGCGCGGGAGGGCAGCTTGGCCAGTCGTAGATCCAGCAGCACCGCCTCACCGGTGACCAGTCCTGTCATGAGGTTTCCTTTCAGTCAGTGACTGCACGCTCTTTCAAGGAGATTAACCTGGCATGAGCAAACAACACCGATGGTGGGGGGTCCGTGTGGATCTAGATGCGTATGTGGCGGCGCGGCGGCCCAGTTGGCAGCGGTTGGCGCAGTTAAGCGGGCAGCGCAAACTGGACGCCACGCAGGCCGATGAGTTGGTGTGGCTCTACCAGTCCAGCGCCACCGATCTGTCTGTGGTGCGCACCCAGCGGGGTGACCAGGCGTTAGTGGGGTATCTGTCCCGCTTGGTGGCCCGGGGGCGTGCCGCTGTCACTGCTTCACACACCAATGCCGCCCGGGAGGTGGCGCAATTCCTCGGGGCGGGTTTTCCCGCCATGCTCTACCGCACCTGGAGGTGGTGGGCCTGCACAGCAGTGGTCAGCATGGCGTTGGCTGTGGGATTGGCCGTGTGGGTGGCTCGCGATCCAACGGTGCAAGCTCAGCTGGCCGCTCCCGAGCAGATTCAGCAGTTGGTGAACCACGACTTCGCCAACTACTACACCGAGTATCCCTCCCAATCTTTCGCCCTCAAGGTGTGGATCAACAATGCCTGGGTGGCCGCTCAATGCCTGGTCATGGGGGTGCTCATCCTGCCGGTGTTTTACGTGCTGTGGGGCAATATGGCCAATGTTGGGGTGGCTGCGGGTTTCATGGCTGCCAACGACAAGTTGCCGGTCTTTTTTGGCCTGATCGTGCCGCATGGTCTGCTGGAACTGACCGCTGTTTTCGTTGCCGCCGGCGCGGGGCTGCGTCTGGGGTGGTCCTGGATTGCCCCCGGTGCTCGCAGCCGTGCTCGCGCTTTGGCCCAGGAGGGGCGCGCCACCATTGCTATGGCGATGGGGCTCATGGTGGTGCTGCTGATCAGTGGCCTCATTGAGGGCTTCGTCACCGGCTCGGCGTTACCCACCGCCGCTCGCATCAGCATCGGCGTGGCCGCCCAAGTGGCCTTCTTGGCCTATGTCTTCATCGTGGGTCGCCGGGCCGCTGCCCGTGGCGAACGTGGCGACCTGCTGGAAGGGGCCGGCGACACCCTCACCGAAGCAGGGTAGGGGGAGGGGTTGACCAGGTCAGGTAGGGCTTCAGGGGGACTGGACTGTTACAGCCGCCCCGCAGCTTTGAGCGACAGGTAGCGGTCGGCGAGGGCGGGAGCTAGGTCGTCGGGTAGGGCAGTGACCACCTCGGCATGGTGGCGGGCTAACTGCTCGTGGACCTCCTGGAAAGCCTGGGCACTGATCGAGGCGGAGGCGCGCTGGTACACCTGCTCCACGGCGACTCGACCCCGTCGAGCCGAGGAGGTAGCGGTAGCCGGCAGGGTTGCGCTGGCCATCTGAGCCAGGCGAGGATCCTCGACGCTGGCCACCACCACGGTATGACGGGTGGTGAGGTGGCCCAATACCGGCAGCAGGCCATCGCGGATGCTGGCGGGTTCCACGCTGGTCAGCAGCACCACGAGGCTACGTCGACGTGCCTGGGTCATCACCGTGCTGACCAGCCCCCGCATATCCGCCTCCACCAGATGGGGTTGCAGGTGGCACAGGGCGTTGACCACCGTGGGAAGCAACTGCGGGGGGCGCACGCCGCGCACCTGCGCGCGGGTGGTGATGTCGTAGGCCAGCAGGTCGACCCGATCCCCCGCGTGGCCGGCCAGAGCGGTCAGCAAAAGGGCTGCCTCAATCATCGCATCCAGCCGGGTGGCGTCGGTGACTGGTTGCTCGCCGGGCATGGGGCTCAGCGTCCCGATACGGGCGGCGCAGGTGCGGGAGGTATCCACGACGATGAGCACCCGGCGGTCCCGCTCAGGGCGAAAGGTACGCACCAGCACGTGACGCAGACGCGCGCTGGCTGACCAGTCGATGGCGCGCACATCATCGCCGATCACGTAGTCACGCAGGCTGTCAAACTCTGTGCCTTGCCCTTTGCGCAGCACTGCCACGCTGCCATCAATCTCGTGCAGCATCGCCAAGCGGCTGGGCAAATGTTTACGGGAGGAGAACGCGGGCAGCACCCGCATCTGTTGGCCGAGCGTGACCCTCCATTGCCGAGCGGCTACGTGCAGAGGGCCGATGCTGCGCACTGCCATCCCAGTGGACTCCCGTTGCCCCCGGCGGGTCGGGTGCAAGGTGAAGCTGATCCAACGCCAGCTGCCGGCGGTCACAGTGGCCCGCTGATGGTGCGGAGTGCATCCAGCCGAAGGCACCCAAAGGTCACGCACCTGCACCCGGGCGCGACGGGAGCTGCGGTTGTGGATCTGCACAGTGGTGGTGCACTGTTGCCCCAGGCGCACGCTGGCTGGCATCGCAGAGGTGATGCTCGGATCGGTCGGGCTGCCACCCAGCGCGGCAGAGATGGCCGCGCGTTGCAGAGGGAGTTGCCGCTTTCCCGGTGCCAGGGCCAGGTCCAGCACGATGACCACCACGAGGACCGCCAGCATAAGCAGTACTCCGTTGAGGGAGGGCATCACCAGCCCGACAAAGGCCACCCCCACCAGCGCCAGCAGCAGCGAACCAGCCATCAGAGCCATAGGAGCTGCCTTTCTGGTGGGGCCTGGGGAGGAGGCACTGCGGTGCGAATCCTGCCAGGAAGCCTACGCGTGGCTGTTACTCTGCAGAGGGGATTGCTGCAGGCGGGGAGGGGTTGTCTTGGTGCAGTTGCACGACGAGCAGCCACTAGCCCACCCTCCTCGAGCCACCCTGTGGCGACGCTGGTGGATACGCGCTGGGATCGTCACCCTGGGTGCCGCGTGTGTGGTTGCGGGATGGCAGGCATGGCCTCAGCCACAGACCCCTCCTATCGATAGAGTGGCCCCGACCCTGACCGTTACTCCTACTCAGGAGCTACCCGTTGCTGGGCCGACCTTATCGTCGGCCTCAGGCTCGGGGCCCACCTCGGCGGTGGGCAGTGTGACGGCGCCCCCTGCCTCCAAGCCGGCCTCACCGGTCAATCCGCTAACGGGAGCGCGCTTTTATGTTGACCCGCAGAGCAGGGCCGCTCGGCAGGCCCAGCAGTGGCGCTCCAGCCGCCCAGACGATGCAGCCCTGATGGACCTGATCGCCCAAACTCCTCAGGCGGATTGGTTTGGCGATTGGGACGGGCCTGATATTGAACGAGCAGTGGCTCGACGGGTGACGCAGATTCGTCAGGCAGCAGCGGTGCCGGTGCTGGTGGCCTACAACATTCACCAACGCGACTGCGGTCATTATTCCGCAGGAGGGGTAGCTTCGGCGTCTGACTATGCCCACTGGATCCGCGGATTTGCCGCCGGGATCGGTCAGCGCCAGGCCGTGGTGATTCTGGAGCCTGACGCTTTGGCCGCGTTGGAGTGCTTGGACTCTGCCGGGCAGCGGCAGCGGGTGCAGGCTTTGCGTGATGCGGTGCAGGTGCTCTCCCAATTGCCCCACACACTGGTTTACATCGATGCGGGAACCGCCAATTGGCTACAACCCACGAAGTTGGCGGCTCGTCTGCGTGAGGTGGGCATCGAGCAGGCGCAGGGATTCTCGCTCAACGTGTCCAACTTTCGTAGCACGGCTGATCTGCAGGCCTACGGTGACCAGGTGTCCGCCCTGGTGGGTGGCAAGCATTATGTGTTGGACACCAGCCGCAACGGGCAGGCCAGTGCCGGCAAACAATGGTGCAACCCGGCAGGCCAGGGGTTAGGGCAGCGCCCCACGTCCTCCACTGGGCGAGCTCTCAACGACGCCCTGCTGTGGATCAAACACCCCGGTAACTCCGATGGGACTTGTAACGGAGGCCCTCGTGCTGGTACGTGGTGGCCCGATTACGCCCTCGGTTTGGCTCGCCGAGCTCGCCTGGGTGGGTAGGCGGTGGTGGGGTTTTCCACAGGTGGGGGTGGGGGGTTGTTTTCGGGTTTTTTGTGGGGCAGGATCGTTGCAGTGTGATCGTGTGTGGTGAGGGGGTTGTGATGGGTGGTCGGTGTGGTGGGGTTGTTGGTGTGGTGGTGGTGTTGGTGGGTGTGGTGGTGTTGGGGGGTTGTGGGGGTCGGGTGGATGTTCCTGTGGTGTCGTCGGGTTCGTCGGTTGCGGTGGTGGGTGGGTCTGGGGATGGTCGTGAGCGGGCTGTTGATGCTTATGTGCAGTTCAGTGCGCAGGCTTATGGGTTGCAGGCTGTTTCTGTTGGTTCTCGTCGGGGGTTGATGAGTGGTTTTGCTACTGGGGTGGCGTTGGATGAGGTGGTGAGGGCTGCTGCTGCTCGGGATGGGCAGCAGGTGGTGAATCTGGGTTTTGTGACGGTGTTTCCTCAGGTGGTGGCCTGGAGTGGGGACACGATGGTGCTGTATGACTGCCCTAATTTTGATCATGCGTTGACGCGTCAGGGTCAGTATGGTCCTCAGATCGGCGGGGCTAGTGATCGTTTTGTGGAGGCGGTGGTGGTGCGTGGTGGTGATGGGGGGTGGAGGGTTAGTGAGGTGAAGCAGCGTGATGTGGGGTGTGTTGCTCATGCGGATCATTATTTTCTGCTTCATGCACGGTCGCAGCCTGGTTCCCCGCAGGAGATCGCAGCCTTCGAAGCCTACGCCAACTACTGGAAACT
>JBDIAW010000063.1:0-7829 GCA_039812585.1 Actinomycetota bacterium
GATGTAATTTGTATTTCGACACGCTGCTAAACGTTTGAAAAGTTACCAACCCAAGGCTTTTGCATAACCCTCATTGACAGCATTTATAGCGAAGCAATACAGATGAATCTCACGCCCCTGAGGAGAAAAATCAATGAGATTCTTGATGGTGATATAGCGAGTAGATGCTCTTCTCTCATACACCCCTCACCTATACAAAGTGTTCATGACGAAGCCTCAGTGTTTCGTCTCGAACTCTTGATGCGGATGTGTCATTCGGCTTTAGTTGATGCCGACTTTCTTGACACCAGTGCTCATTTTTCAGGCGAGAGGCAACTGAGCACTTCTCCAACGTGGGGGATGACAACCTTGTGGCAAACGTTCTCGACGTTCTACGAAAAACGGTTTCCATTTCAACCCGCCACGGGAATCAACCAGGTGCGTCAAGACTTGTACCGTCGGGCGGTGGAGGTTGCCCTGCAAGGTAATCCCCAGCGTTGCAACGGTGCAGGCATCTACCGGATGGCAGCCCGTACCGGCACCGGAAAAACACTTTCTGCCGCCGCCTTTGCGCTGGCTCACGCTGAGAAATATCACAAGAGCCGCATCGTGATGGCCGTTCCGTTTACGACCATCACCACTCAGAACGCGCAGGTTTATCGCCAGGCTTTCAGTGCAATGGGTGATGAGGTGGTACTGGAGCATCACAGCAACATTTCCGATGATGATCAAGCCGACAATACCTGGAGGCGGTTGAGCTCCCAGAACTGGGATGCAGAATTCATTGTCACCACCACGGTGCAGTTGTTTGAATCCCTGTTTTCCAATAAGCCCTCCAAGACCCGGAAACTGCACCGGTTGGTGAATGCGGTCATCGTGCTGGATGAGGTTCAGGCCATACCCCTCGCGTTACTTCCTGCGGTGTTGCGGATGCTGCGTCAATTGGTCGACGATTATGGCGTCAGTGTGTTGTTGGCTTCGGCGACCCAACCCAATTTTTGGGATCTGCCGGTGTGGCAAGACCTCAAACCTATTGAGGTAGTCAGCCCTACACAGGTTCCAGAAAGCACGCGCCGAGTGAGGTTTGACTATCACGAAAAACCTCTGTCGTGGGAGCAGGTGGCGCAGCAGGTGGGGCGCTACCCCCAGGCGTTGACCATTCTGAACACCACCGGCCAGGCGCAGCATCTCTATGAGGCTCTCCGCCAGCAGGACGTGGGCAACCTTCACCACCTGTCCTCGCGTATGTGTCCCGTGCACCGCGACCGGGTGCTCCACCAGGTGCGCACGGCATTGGATCAAGGCCAACCGTTGCAGCTGGTGTCCACGCAACTGATCGAGGCCGGGGTGGATGTGGATTTCCCAGTGGTGTACCGCGCATTGGGCCCAGCGGAGTCGATCGTGCAAAGCGCGGGCCGGGCTAACCGAGAGGGCAAGCTGGGCCAGCGCGGGGGGCTGGTGGTGGTGTTCACCCCGCAGGACCACAGCTTGCCTGCGGGCAGTTACGCCCGGGCCACCGCATTGATGCGCAACCTGCTCAACCAGCTGTTAGCTGCAGGGCAGCCGCTGGATATCGACGATCCGAGGTTGCTGGAGGCCTACTTCGCCGCCCTCTACCAATCTGAGTGCCTGAACGCGCTGAACCACACCTCCACCACAGTGGAGCACGCGCGGCTGCGGTTGGCTTTCGACGACGTGGCCACCCAGTTTCGGATGATTGACCAAGCCACGGTGCCAGTGGTGATCACCACTTACGGTTCATCTGATGACCAGGCTGCCCTGATGCAGGTCGTGGAGCAGTGTGGCCAGGGGGCGCCACCCCTGTCTCGTCGTCAGCGGCGACTGTTGCAGCGCTACACGGTCAACCTCATGCCGACTCTGGCGGGCCAGCAGTGGTTGCACCAGGTCGGAGAGGGGGTGCACACGTGGTTGGGGCGCTACGATCCGGCGATGGGGGTGGTGGTGGGAGTCTCCGATAGCCAGGTGTGGTAGGTAACGTGGGCACATCGCGCTGGGCGCGGGAGTCTCAACGGTTAGTTTTTTTGGTGCAATGCAGTGAGGGCGCAGTCCGGTTTCGGGCTGCGCCCTTTTTTTCTTGCGAGAGGTTGACCACGGTAAGCCGACTGGGCTAAATTTTGTAACCCTAGAAGGTGTTCACCATAAAATTAACCGAAGGAACTGCCATGCTCTCTAACCACCATGATTGGACCGGGCTGCGGCCTCCTGACCGTTTCTCTTACTCACCGGTGGTGGTGGAGGCCGCGGGAGAGTTGGCCTGCTTCACTCGCCCGGAGATGACCTCCGAACGGTTGAGCTACCCGATCATGACTCCTCCTGCTGCTCAGGGTTTGTTGACCGCCGTGTTTTGGAAACCCCAGATCCGTTACGTCATCGAATGCATTGAGGTCTTAAGCCCACCTCGTTGGACCACGCTGCGCCGCAATGAGGCAGCTTCGGGGATCACCCGCGAGATGGTCAAACACGGTGGGCTACATATCGAGGGGGAGATGAATCAACAACGCATGACCACCCTGTTGCGTGACGTGCACTACCGAATCCACGCTCAGGTCTGGGTACACCCCGAAGCCCAGGAGCAAAACCCCGCCAAGTGGCGCGATCAACTAATGCGCCGGGTGCATCGAGGGCAGAGTTTTCGCACCCCCTTCCTGGGGATGCGGGAGTTACACGCCGACGTCCAACCCGCCACCGACGCAGCGCCGCTGCAGGAGTGGAGCGAGCAGTTGGGAGTGATGCTGCACTCGATCACCTACGACGAGATGCGCGGCAGTGAGACCTACGACTGGTTCGACGCGCAGATCAGCAAGGGTGTCATGGAGGTTCCTCGGCAGGGTTTGATGGCCGATCGTCAGACCCACGCCCAGCGACAGGAGGCGATGCGCTGATGTTGATTCGGGCTTTGTCTGCTCACCGTCCCTTGGGGCAGTTACTACCCGCCCACGCTCATGCTCCGGTGGGGTTTCAACTCGGCTTGCGCCCGGACGCCAGTGGCTGCCAGTTGTTGAGCCTGTATCAACCCCGCGTCGTGGAGAACTCCAGCACCAAACGTCAATCCTCTCAACCGAGCCTGGTTGCTCCGGTCATGATGGTGCCCAACCTCGCGCGGACCAACAACCCGCAGCCGTTTTTAGCCTGCGACACTGCTGCATTTGTGCTGGGGTGGGCGGGCCCCGATAAGGCTGCGGATGTATCAGCAGCGAAAAACCAGGCGTTTGCGGCCCAGATGGGCCTGTATGCACAGGAGTGCGGCGACGAGCAGGCCACTGTTTATGTGCGGTGGGTTGCTAACGGCAAGCCCGGGCTTGATGAGGCGATCAACCAACTCGACGTGTTTGGGCGGCAACGACTGGCCATGGATCGGGTGTGCATTGTGGTACAGGGCCAAGCACAGCGTATTCATGAGAAACTCTCAGCCCAACAATGGTGGGTGAAGAAAGGGCTGGAGGGAAAAACGAGTCGGCGGGAGACCATCTGTCTCTCGTGCGGGCAGTGGGGGCCGGTGGTGGACACGTTGCCCCAGTCTTTGACCGGCGCGTTGATTCCGGCCACCCAAACCTCCACCGTGGCGTTGGCCAGTGTGAACTTCACCTCTGCTTCCCGAGGGGCTAAGGGTAAGGGTCTGACCTCAGCTCCGATCTGCGCCACGTGCGCCACGACAGCGGTGCAGGCGTTCAACGACTTGGCCCAGCGTGGTGGCTCCCACCGGTGGGAATCCAGCGGAGCAGACCAGGCCACCATCTGGTGGACGCGCAGTGGTGAAACCAGCATCGGCGTTACGCTGGGCAGTGCTCAACCTGAAGCCGTGCGAACCTTTTTAGCTCAGACGGTCAGGCCGGGCCCGCAGGTGGGCCTGAACCTGCAGCAACAGGACCGGTTTTATGCGTTGACCTTCTCAGGCAACGTGGCGCGTCTGGTGGTTCGTGACTGGCTGGACATGCCGTTGGCGCAGGCAGTAGCACATGTGCGCGACTGGTTCCTGACCACTGAGGTGCCAGGACGGCGTCCTTTCCACGGCATAGGCGCACTGGCATTGGCTTGCGCCACAGTGGTGCGCAAAGACGGACGCTGGCAGGCTCAGGCGGTTCATGGTTGCGTGGAGGCGTTGTTTCGCACCGCCCTGGCGGGGGTGAAACCTCCCCGCAATCTGTTGGCTTTGGTTGTGCATCGCGCCCAGGCCGAAGCCCGCTATTTGTCCAGTGATGACGAATTGACCCGCAACCTGATGAGGGCGCGTGCGGATGCACGTTTAGGTCTGATCCGAGTTTGTTTGGCCCTGCACACACCAAAGGAGAATCACGTGAGCGCTCATTTAGATGAGGAAAGCACAGACCCCGCCTATGTGTTTGGGCGTCTGTTCGCGGTGCGAGAGGCGCTGCAATATCAGTCCGCAGTTGCTTCCAGCTCGGAGCAGAAGAAGTCGGGCCTTAGTGCCACCATTGTGGATCGTTATTGCGAGCGGGCCAGTGCACATCCAGCCTCGGTGGAGCACAGTCTGGACACCTTGTCTCAACAGCATTTGCGGACCCTGACCCGTAAGGGCAAGCACGGCACGGTGATCTTGTTTAGCAAAAAGATTCAACAGATCTATGCACTGGCTGAGAATGCCCCAGGGCGTTTGAGCGTGGAGCAACAAGCTCGCTGGATTGCCGGTTATTGGCATCAAAGGCACCACGATTTTGAGCAGGCCAGCCAGCTCAAACAAGAACGTGCGCTGAAAACCGCTCAGCATCACAGCGAATCTGCTGATCTCCCGGATCTGTCAGCGATGCCCCTGGATGGCCCAGATGAACCTAGCTACCTTGACTAACAAACCTCAAACACCCCCCAACGAAAGGACCAACCATGAGCACTGCCCTAGCCGATAGCGTCACCAATCCCGCAGTGAAACACGATGCGCTGCTTGTTTTCGAGGCGGTGGACTCCAACCCTAACGGTGACCCCGACAACGCCGGCAAACCTCGGGTTGACCTGGAGACCGGCCACGGTTTGGTTTCTGACGTCAGCCTCAAACGTAAGGTGCGTGACACTGTGCTGCTGCGGGTGCAACACGGTGAACTGGATGCCTCCAGGTACGGCATTTTCATTCGCCGTGGTGTCTCACTCAACGAACAGCTTGATCAGGTCAACGCCGAGTTGGGGCTGGAGGTCGTGGACAAGGAAGCCAAAGCAGCAAAGAAGAAGTCCTCCACTGCCGGGCGGGACGAGGCGTTGCGAGCGCACGCCATGCTGCAACGGTTCTACGATGTGCGTCTGTTTGGAGCGGTGATGTCCACCGGTACGGCAGGGGCCGGCAAGGTGACTGGGCCGATGAGTATCGGGCTGGGGCGCTCGTTGCATCCGGTGTTGCCCATCGATATGGGTATCACTCGCACTGCCTCCACCCGGGAGGAAGACCGCGACAACGCTTCCCAAATGGGCAACAAAACGGTGGTCCCTTACGGTCTCTACCTCGCTCGCGTGCACTATCAGCCAGTGAAGGACGGGGAAATTGACGCGCAGGATCTGCAGGTGTTCTGGACCGCCCTGTCCACCATGTTCGAGCTGACCCGCAGTGCTGCCCGCCCTGATATGTCAACCCGAGGGCTGTTCGTGTTCAGCCACGAAAGTCCGCTGGGCAACGCTGCGGCCCGCACCTTATTGGACACGGTGCGGATCACCAAAACCACTGCCGAGGAGCAACCGGTCACCACGTTTACTGACTACACCATCACTGAACCGGATCGCTCAACGCTGCCTGCAGGGATCACCTACACCCGCCTGGTGTGACGATGACCGAGCAGGTGAGCCAAGCCGAGGAGGACCTCACCTGGGTCAACCTGTCCCTCCTGCAGCATTACGCCTACTGCCCCCACCAGGCTCGGTTGATTGACGAGGGGGTGTGGTTGGACAACCACCTGACCGTGCAAGGCAACCTCGGCCATGCGCGTGTGGACCAGACCGGGCGCGACTGTCGCCGAGGGGTGACGGTCCACCATCGGGTGCCCTTGGCCAGCCACACTCTGCGCATCCAAGGCATTGCCGATGCCATCGAACAGGACCGCGACGCGCATCTGACTCCCGTGGAGTACAAACATGGACGGGGAGCGGGCAATCTGTTCCCCTCCATCGTCCAGGTCAGCGCTCAAGCCCTGTGTTTGGAGGAGATGACCGGCACTGCCATCCCCATCGCGTGGATTTACCTGCTGACCGAGAAGCGGCGCGAACGGGTAGAGGTGTCTGGCTATCGGCAGGAGGTAGCTCGCATCGCTGACCAGATCCGTGTGCAGCGCACCCAGCCTGGCGAAACCCCCGCCTACACCCCTGCTCTGTGCCGTGCCTGCAGCGTACGCACGGCCTGCCAACCACGAGGAGGGCCGTGGGTATGAGTTCGTACGTGTTGCGGGTTCTGTTTGTGCACACCGTCGGCACCCGGTTAGTGCTCGATGGGGAGTCGGTGAAGGCGTTGCGTGAGGACGCGCCGATGCGTCGGCTCCCTCTGCATGCCATTGACACCCTGGTGGTGTGCAGTGGGGTAGACGTCTCCACTCCACTGTTGGTGCGCTGCGCCGAGGAAGGTCGAACGGTGGCGTTCCTTTCCCGCTATGGCAAGCCTCGCGCTGTGGTGGAGGGGGCGTTGCAAGGCCGGGGGACGTTGCGCAGTCTGCAGTACCACCGCCAGTTTGACCTGCACACGCGTGACCAGCAAGCGGGCCTGATCGTGTCGGGCAAATTAGGTCAGATGGCATGGGGCTTACGCCAGTGGGCTCGCGATGCTGATTCGACCCTAGCCCAGCAGTTGCGGGCTCTAGCTGAGCAAGTTCAAGCTGACGCTTTACTGGCTGCGGGCAAGACCCGCGCTGCGTTGATGGGTGTGGAGGGTGCAGCTACTCGACGCTATTTTCAAGGCTTGGGTCTGGCTTTACGTGGGGCAGGGTTTACCGGGCGGTCCCGACGGCCTCCACGGGACCCCATCAACTGCGTGCTGTCTTACCTGTATGGGATGACACGAATCGCGGTCCACGGTGCCGTCCACGCCAGCGGATTGGACCCCTACTGCGGCTATCTGCATGGGGATCGTGACGACCAGCCCTGCCTGGTGCTCGACCTCATGGAGGAACTGCGTCCCCATGCTGACCGACTGGCTGTGGCTCTCTTTAACCGGCAGCAATTACGTGACCCGCACTTTGTCACCCACATTGGTGGAGCGGTGGAGTTAAGTGAAACGGGTCGCACCGTGGTGATGGATGCCTGGCACGAGCACCGACAGCGCACCATCAACCTGCGCGGAGCGGTCGGAGAGATCCCCGGGGCGGCGTTGCCTATTGTGCAAGCCCACGCCATGGCCAACGCGCTGCGCACCGGCAGTCTCTACACCCCGCATCGGATGGCGGTGACATGAAGCTGCTGATCACTTACGATGTAGCCACCACGACCGAGGTCGGGCGCCGCCGCCTACGGGAGGTAGCCAAAATCTGTGAAGGTTACGGGCAGCGGGTCCAGGGCTCCGTGTTTGAGGTCGAGTGCACCCCTACTGCTTATGCGGCTCTACTTGGGCGTCTGCGTGGTGCAATTGACACCGGGCACGACAGCCTGCGGATTTATCCTCTCGCCGCTGTGGCCCAGCGGGGTGTGGTCACCTTAGGTCGGGAACGTGCCCTCCCCGATGACCAAGCCTGGGTTGTGTAGGCCGGGGGAGCATACGTGATGTTATTTTTCTGCTGTCCAACCCCAGGGTTTTCGTTCGTAAGACGCTGTTTTTTCACATTCTTTCCCAGCTGTGCTGCTCTTTCTCTTGCGTCTGAGCAGTTCAGATGGGGTGCTCCCCGGCTCAGAGCCGGGGAGGGAGTCTCAAC
>JBDIAW010000064.1:0-7769 GCA_039812585.1 Actinomycetota bacterium
TTAAGCGCCAGTAAACGGCGGTGGTAACTATAACCATCCTAAGGTAGCGAAATTCCTTGTCGGGTAAGTTCCGACCCGCACGAATGGCGTAACGACTTCTCGACTGTCTCAACCACAGACTCGGCGAAATTGCACTACGAGTAAAGATGCTCGTTACGCGCAGCAGGACGGAAAGACCCCGGGACCTTCACTACAGCTTGATATTGGTTCTCGGAACGGCTTGTGTAGGATAGGTGGGAGACTATGAAGCTTGGACGCTAGTTCAGGTGGAGTCATTGTTGAAATACCACTCTGGTCGTTCTGGGCATCTAACCCAGGCCCATTATCTGGGTCGGGGACAGTGTCTGGTGGGTAGTTTAACTGGGGCGGTTGCCTCCCAAAATGTAACGGAGGCGCTCAAAGGTTCCCTCAGCCTGGTCGGCAATCAGGTGGTGAGTGTAAGTGCACAAGGGAGCTTAACTGTGAGACTGACAAGTCGAACAGATGCGAAAGCAGGAACTAGTGACCCGGCGGTGGCTTGTGGAAGCGCCGTCGCTCAACGGATAAAAGGTACCCCGGGGATAACAGGCTGATCTTGCCCAAGAGTCCATATCGACGGCATGGTTTGGCACCTCGATGTCGGCTCGTCGCATCCTGGGGCGGAAGTACGTCCCAAGGGTTGGGCTGTTCGCCCATTAAAGCGGTACGCGAGCTGGGTTTAGAACGTCGCGAGACAGTTCGGTCCCTATCCGCTGTGCGCGCAGGAGATTTGAGGAGGGCTGTCCCTAGTACGCAAGGACCGGGACGGACGAACCTCTAGTGTGCCAGTTGTCTTGCCAAAGGCATTGCTGGTTGGCTACGTTCGGGACGGATAACCGCTGAAAGCATCTAAGCGGGAAGCCGGCTCCAAGATGAGATCTCCCACTGTTTCGACAGGTAAGGCCCCCAGGAGACTACTGGGTTGATAGGCCGGAGATGTAATCCTGGTAACAGGTTGAGTTGACCGGTACTAATAGGCCGAGGACTTACCTCACATACACTAACGTGCTCACAACCACTTAAGTTCGCTTGAGTGGGATGGTTCGCGTCTTCGCCAAATCATCACTACACATTCGCGATTTATCCTTGATGCGAATGGGACATATAGCTGTGCCGGCGGTCATAGCGAGAGGGAAACGCCTGGTCCCATCCCGAACCCAGAAGCTAAGCCTCTCAGCGCCGAGGGTACTGCAAGGGAGACCTTGTGGGAGAGCAGGACACTGCCGGACCTCTTTTCGCTGAGGGGCGCACTGATGAAACAGTGCGCCCCTCAGTTTTTTGTTTGTTTCCTAAGTCGCGCCTCACTTAGGGTGTAGGTGCAGCCGACGAGGGCAAGAGTAGGGGTGGGAACTATGCCTGGTCACGGGTGGTGCAGCCAGGGGCTACAGATGAGCTGCCACGGCAGCGTCTAGAGTTTCCGCCTCATCCTCACACGGGGTCTGTTTGTCGCAGGGGCAGCTGACAACGCAGCTCCTAACGATGCCTAGAACAATCGCAATTCCTGGGTGGGCTCGTCTTTAAGATCCTCGTAGTTGAGGGTGACGCAGCGAAATCCTCGATCCTGCGCCAGAGTGCGAGCTTGCTTCTTGAACTCCTGAGCTGCTAATACCCCTTTGACAGGGGCGAGAGCAGTGTCGCGGTTCAGGAGCTCCACATAGCGGGTCAATTGCTCCACGCCGTCGATTTCTGCCCGGCGTTTGACTTCTACGGCAACGTGGGTGCCCGACTCGTCTTGGCACAACAAGTCGACGGGACCGATTGCGGTGGGGTATTCCCGGCGGATTAATCGCCATCCAGTGCCAAAAGTATCTAACGCTTGCGCGAGCAGTTGCTGCAGGTTGGCCTCGACCCCATCCTTGCTCAGCCCGGGCTCCACCCTTAGATCGTAGGTGTGATCGGCGATGACTTCCTCTAAAGTGATCACCAGCTCGTCACCTGATTGAGCGCAGACCCGCCATTGGCTGGGTTCCTCGATGATGGTGCACGGTGGATTCATCCAGTTCAGGGGTTTGTAGGCGCGGCTGTCGCAGTGAATGGACAACGATCCGTCTGCCTTGATCAGCAGGAGCCGTAGCGCGCTAGGCAGGCTGGCGGTTAACCTGCCTGTGTAGATAACGCTGCATTGCGCAATCACCAAACGCATTGGAGATCCTCTCGCTGTTCGCTAAGCCTGATGAACAGTCTGGGAGATACCCGCAAATCGCCCCCTCTCCTGACTATCCTGTGATACAGGTTTTGATGGCAAGCTGCGGCAGGGGTGGCGATGGGGCGACGCAACCATTCACGACGTTCTGCGCATTCTGAGAAGCAACGACCTCCCCGCCCGTTGGTGCTGCCTAACGCTCTTGCTCGGATATGGTGGCGGTATGAGTGGTGGCTGGTGAGAACGATAGGTGTTGCCAGGGCTCAGAAAATCTATCGCTGCCCCGGCTGCGACCATGAGATTCAACCGGGAACTTCACACGTGCTGGTGTGGCCGGAGCGCGGCAGCCAACACACGGGGGACATCGAGCAGCGCAGACATTGGCACAGCACCTGCTGGCGTAAGCGGGACGCAAACTATTAAGGGCAGGTCCAGTGGAAATACGCAACGAGGTTGCTTTACCGGCACGGCATCAGCCGGTGGTGCTCGACACTGCAGATGGTCAACAGCTGGTGGGACAGATCAGCGTGCCGGTGAGCTCACCACCACGGGCTACCTTGCTGATGCTGCATCCGTTGCCCACCCACGGGGGCAGCACTGATAGCCACCTCTATCGCAAAGCTGCTTTGCGATTGCCGGCGTTGGCTGACCTGGCCGTGGTGCGCATCAATACACGTGGGACCTCCAGCAGCGTGGGAACCAGCACAGGAGACTTCGACCATGCCATCGGTGAGCGCTACGACGTGGCGGCCTTGCTGGAGTATGCCGAGTTCGCACACTTGCCGCATCCATGGGTGGTGGGGTGGTCGTTCGGAGCTGACCTAGCGCTGATGTATGGCTGTGATCCGGCGGTCGAGGGGGTGGTTCTCATCTCCCCGCCGCTGCGTTACGCGCAGCCGCACCACTTGCTGACCTGGGCGGGCTCAACGCTGCCAGTGGTGGCGTTGGTGCCGGAGTATGACGGCTACCTGCGCCCGGAGCAGGCTCGAGAACGACTCGCTGTTATTTCGCAGGCGGAGGTGGTTGAAGGCCCGAAAGCCAAGCACTTGTGGGTAGGGGAGAAGGCGGTGCGCTTTGCTTTGGGTGAATTGGTGCGTGCCGTGGTTCCCCACCATTACCCACCGCCCACGCAGTGGGATGAGATCCTCTAGGCGTGTTCTTGGCGAGGTATCACCACCTCACGAATGATCAGTAGTGCTGCGGCGGCAGTGGGAATAGCCAGGAGGACCCCCACCATACCCATGAGTGAAGCTCCGATGAGAGCGGCAACGATGGTAATCACTGGTGGCACATCAATAGAGTGCTTCATGATTTTTGGATAGATAATGTAGTTCTCTATTTGTTGATAGAGGACGTAATAAATTATTGTAGCAATGCCTATTGGTAGGGAATAAAAGAACCCTACGATGGACAGAATTGTTCCTGTGAAGGTTGCACCGACCATGGGAATCAAGGAGAGTAGGGCCGCTGCAATTGCCAGGGGTAGTGCGTAGTCAATTCCAATGATGCTGAGGTAGATATAACAGGCTATCCCTGAGATAGCCGAGACCAGACATGCGCCACTGACATAACCTCCAATACGTAGCAAGATTTCATCAGTGAGTAACATGACGCGAGTACGACGGGATGCTGGCACCATGGCGTAGGCATGCCGCTTCATCACCGGAAGTGAGGCCATGAAGTATAAGGTCATGGTCAGAATCGTAATGGTGGTGAAGATGAGGCCAAGTAAAAACTTTCCCCACCCGAAGATCTGCGTAGTAACCTGGGCGGCAAAGTCCTTATTAGCAAAGTACTTTTGTGCGTTGTCTAGTACTTTGTATTTTTCGTTGTAATTACGGATGGTCTCGCTTTTTTGTAGGGTTTGAATAATGTCAGGAACATTGTCAATCAAAATCTGGGTCTGCTCAACTACTGGCGGGACTATGGCATACAGGGCTCCAGCAAAAAATATGACCATGCCTAAGAAGACGATGAGAACGGCCATTGACCGACGGACTCCCCATCTGATCAACCGTTCGACTAAAGGATTAAGCCCGATAGCGAGGAATAGGGATACAGCGATCATCAGCAGAACAGACTGGATGCGATAAATGGAAAATGCGAGCGCAAGAGCAACGATTACCCCTAGGGCACCGGTGAATCCGATAATAAAAGTGGACTGACGGGAAAAGGGTTCCCCTAATTCACCGTAGGGTGCGCCGTCATCGTTGGAGCGCCTTTTATCGATCAAAGTTTCAGGATTGTGGTCTCGCACGACTGTTGAGCTATCCAGCGCCTCGGTGAACTCGTGTTTAGGCGCATTGAGTTTCTTCTCCGCCTCGGAAACGGGAGCCTGATCAGGGTTGGGAGTGGGGAAAAGGGTGGCTTCAAAACGCTTCTCCGGATCGGTTCGTTCGGGGGTCAGCGCACCGCGCAGACCACGGAGCAAGCTGGTCATTCTGGTGCGAGAGGGGGCAGTGCGCTTGCCTAGTCGAGCCAGGCGGTGAGGACGGTGAGGTGGGGCAGTAGTGGTGTCCTCTGGATTCTCATGAGACTGCTGGGATGGTGAATCAGCACTCACTGCATCTGCCTCCGCCTGGTTGGGGAATACCTGGGTTTCAATCTAGCGGGAGGGCTGAGGGGCAAAGGAACCGATTGCCAAAAGTTTTGTGGTCTGCATGCGTGTGTAAAGTGCCTAACAACCCCGCAGAGGGTAGCCTAACAATGCTTTGCGATCACCGCTTGGTGGCGCACATCGTGTGTGTTTCAGCGTCCTATAGGGACGGTGAATGTTATCGAGGTAAAGGAGAGGGTAATGCCTGCCAAGAAGGTGCTCGGCTGGTTGGCCCTGGCCTTTGTGCTCCTGTGGATCATTATTGCTCCCCGAGCGGCCGCCGACTTTTTCCAACAGATCGGGGCTGCGATTATGGCTGGGGTGAACAACGTCATCACCTTCTTCTCCACGCTTTCGCGGTAACCACTCGGAGCTGCGAGGAGGTTAACGGTGGGTCGATTTCGCTCATGGAGACCGGGGCAGGATTATTTGTTAGAGGGTGAGGTCAGCATTGCCTCCACTCGGTTGCATTGGGTGTTGGTATGGAAACCCGCTGTGCTGATGGTCGGGATTCTCTTGGCCTCGGTGTGGCTCGGGGGAGCGGGGGACAGTCGAGCCGCGCTGGCTATAGGCCTGGTCATTCTCGGCTTCGCCGGGTATTTCGGTTACCGGTTGCTTGAGTGGTACCACACCTACTTCGAGGTCACCGATAAACGTCTGCTCATGCGTAGTGGCCTGTTGACCACCCGCATCGACATGATGCCCGTGAGCAAAGTCACCGACATGAGCTATGAAAAACCATTACTGGGCAGGGTTTTGGGCTTTGGCACGTTCATCCTGGAATCTGCCGGGCAGGATCAGGCACTCAGTCGTATCTCCCATCTTCCCGATTCCGATCGCCTCTACCGCGAGACCCTGTCGGTGATCTTCGGCAAGCCCTCTGAGGAGCAAGTGGAGCGCTTTGAGCAGGAGCAGGAGGAGCACGAGCAGGAACAGCAACGTGAGTGGGAGGAGTACGGACAGTACTGGGACGACCCCGACACGCTGCAGCAAGAGATGGAGCGCGTCCAGGCCGAGGACCACAAGCAGGGCTCGGCCCGCTACGGACAGCGGCAGTCGATGCCCACAGTGCAGGCTCAGGAGCAGTGGTGGGACGCCCCCGTGGACTCCCCGCAGGATCAGCAGACGGGGCACTCCGGGTCGACGTCGCGGCCCATCTATGGACGCAAGCCGCACGAGTAGGCCGCTGAAGACCCGACACTGGCAGGAGTAGTTGCCCAGGTAGGCAGAATGGAAGCATGAGTTCATCCTTACCTGCCGGGCTTTCCACCCGGGGAGTTGTTGATCTGTCCACCCTTGCTCGGTCTGCACAGACAAGTTCTGGTGCGGGCAGTGCCTCCGGGGCCCAGGAGGGGGTCACCGAATTGACCCAGGGCAACGTGCAGCAGGCACTCATCCAGCGATCGGCGAGCGTGCCGGTGGTGTTGGTGGTGTGGTCTTCGGCCGATCTTGCCAACTCCTCGTTGGTCAAGACGATGAGCACCCTGGCCGGGCAGGCGCAGGGTCAATGGGAGCTCGCCACGCTGGATGTAGCCACCCAGCCACAGCTGGCGGCCGCGTTCGGGGTGCAGGCCGTGCCGGTGGTGATCGGTGTGGTGGCCGGGCAAATGGTGCCACTATTTTCGGGAGCGGTCAGTGAGGCAACGATTCGCCAATATCTGACCCAGTTGGTGCAGTTAGCCGCTACCCAGGGGGTTGGTGGCGCTGACGATCAGGCCAGGGCAGTCGGAGAACAGGGCGCGTCTGGGGCCTCAGTGATCGCGCCCAGCCTGCCCCCGGAGGTCGAGCAGGCTATGGCTGCCTTGGAGCGGGGGGACTTCGACGCGGCAGAGCAGGTCTACCTCCAGCGGTTGTCTCAGCAGCCCAGCGACGACTTCGCCCGGGTGGGGGTGGAACAGGTGCAGTTGCTACGGCGAGTTTCCACCCTGAACCCCGCTGTGGTGCTCCAGGAGGCGATGAGCAAGCCGCAGGACCTCGAAACAGCCTTGAACGCTGCTGATGTGGAGTTGACTCAGGGTCGGGTGGAGAGGGCATTTGCGCGCCTGCTGGGGTTCGTCGCCGTCAGTTCCGGGGCGGATCGTGAGCGCGTCCGCACCCGCTTGGTGTCCTACTTTGATTTGTTGGGCCCCGACGATCCTCGGGTCGGCAAAGCACGTCAGCAGTTAACCAGCGCCCTGTTCTGATGGCCGAAGTCACTATTCGGCGGGCGCGTACGGTCGACGTTAAGGCCATCCGTGCGCTTTGTGCGCCCTACGTTGCTCAACGTGTCTTGGTGGCTAAAGAGGCAGTGGCGTACTACGAAAGTGTTCCAGAGTTCCGAGTGGCTGAACGCGCGGGTGAGGTGGTGGGGTGCGGCGCTCTGCACGTGTTTTGGGAAGACTTGGCCGAGATTCGCACCCTGGCAGTTCATCCCCAAGCCCAAGGGATAGGCGTGGGAGCACGTTTGGTGCAAACCCTGCTGGAGCAAGCCCGCATCCTCGGCGTCACTCGGGTGTTTTGTCTGACCTTTGAGGTGGATTTCTTTCGCCGCCAAGGGTTCGCCACGTTCGAGGGTTCCCCGGTCACCTCGGAGGTGTTCAACCAGTTGGTGCGCTCCTACGACGAGGGAACGGCCGAACTGCTCGACTTGGAGCACGTCAAACCGAACACCCTCGGCAACACTCGAATGCTGTGCAGGCTTTAGGCTCAAGGGGTGGCACTAAGGTCGCGATGTTGGCTTTACCTTACATCGCCTTTGAGGTGCTTTATGCTGATCTGGTTGTTTATCCCGCGTCTCTGTATAAAGGAAACATCGTGAGCTACCCCTCGTATCCAGGCCCGCAACAGCCCAATCCTCAAAGGGCCTCAGCACTACACCCCGCCTAATCATCAATCTCAATCCCCCTACGGCCAAGGATCCCAACCCTCAGGATCTGATCAGCAGCCGCAGTATCCCCAGCAGGGTGGTTACTCTCAACACCAGGGTGGTTACTCTCAACAGCCTCAACAGCAGGGCTACCCTCAACAGCAGGG
>JBDIAW010000065.1:0-7735 GCA_039812585.1 Actinomycetota bacterium
CTGACCTTATCTTATGCAAATCAATCTGGGTCTAAAAAACCAATCAAAAACGCGCTAGAAGATTACAAAGATGAAAGTATAGGAACTATGACAATAACTGGCGTTGAGCTTGTTAGTTTATGGCGAGGTCATCAGCGGTATGACTACTCCGCGGTTTCCTGTTTTTCCTCTTTGCAGAAACAGCAAGTTGTTAACAGCAAGTAATTGAAGGGGTAAGAGTTTTGTTCTCGATGTGGTTTTGTGAGGTGTTGGTAACCCCATAGGTGATAATCCTTGGAATAATGGTGGTATCTAATCCGCACTATTTGATAATGACCATCACCTGTGAAGTTGACATCAGGGTTAACAGCCGATCAGCAACGGGTTGCCGGATCAGTGCACGACGCGAAAGCTCTCGTCCTCCACGCCTGCTCTCAATTGTTGAACTCACGAAACACTATCGGCAACAAAGGGTACCACGGGACTGGGGTGGTGACCCCCATCACGAAGCCTCATGGAGGTGTATGAGATGCGCTGCAAGAACGATGCAACAGCCCGTTAAGCTCGATACGTAACGCTGTGGAACGAGCAATAGCAAGCCTTAAGCAATGGAAAATAATAGCAACACCGTTCAGGCGACCCCATCCACTGTATCATCAAACAATTCAAACCGTGAAAGGGTGACATGTCCTCACCTTGTATTGAGAATAAAGCTGTAAGTTACGGAACACCTCGTATTCTTTGGCAGTTTTAGCCGCAGCTTCCATCCGTCGCACATAACGCAACGATCTCTCGTTTCTGCCTTTCGGGCAGCCGCTTAGCTGTGCGTATAGCGCCGCAAGGTTCTCTTGTATGATCATCAGGCGACCTCTTGTTTGCCGCCTCAAGCGCAAATGTAAGCTCGGCGTGCTGATGAGTGAGCTTCGAGTGTGAGGTGAGCGTCCCCCTCAAGGCCTAAAGGTGGCTCTGGCACTCAGCAGAGTGTGGATTTTCCGTCTAATGCCAGGGTGGAGTAGATGGCAGAAAGCTTCATTGCTCTGGCTTGAGAGCAGAACTGGGCAGGTTGGAGTTGGTATTCCACCTCAAACACTGGTTTTCCTGATCGGATGAAGGGCAAAGTTAGTTCACATTCGTTGTATTCGAAGCACTGCTCGATCACGGCGAAATCGTAGGAATCAACCAAAGCGGGAATCAGGCCTAGCGTATTTTTCAAACCGATGGGCATACCTCTGGTGTGCGCGAGTTGCGTCAGGGCGCGATTGTAGGCGATTTGATCCTGAGCGGTCAGCCTAAACCCGGTGGCATTGCTATAGCCGTCCACATTGTCGGCATCGATGGCATCAAATCCCTTAGCCCGACAGGAATCTATTCTCTTAGCCATGATTGGCAAGAGGATAGAGCGTTGGCGAATATCTAACCATTTCTCATCCGGCCATCCCTCAAGTGTTTTCCCTAACACCGAGGCGGGAAACGAAGCAGCATCTCGACGATAATTTTCATAAGACCCCGCGTCGATATAGCAGATCACCGTTTTGCCGGCAGCATGCAGGGCGGCGACTTGTTCGGCAGTCGTGGCATCACCATCCACGTCATACACCGCAGCTGGAGAGGTGGTTTTCAGGGTCCCGGACAATTGCAACTGCCACGTCGTGCCCACCGGACCAACTCCCCGACGCCGAGTAGAGGAAGGGCTGGGGCTTGGGGACGTGAAACTGGGGGACAGGTGACTAGGAGAGTGACTGCTGCTGGAGGAGATGCTGCTCCTAGCCAAGCTCCCAGCAACAGAAGGGGAGCCTGAACTGCTGGCCGATGTCGGCAAGGAGTTCAGGGGGCCAGGTATCGAGGGGGGCGGGCTAGAGGTTTCGTTGTGGGTCGTAGCCGCCATGGTGCTGCCCTCGGGAGAGTGGGACCCACATCCCACCAATCCATACGCGCTCACCATCACGACTGCGCACACGTAACCTGCCCATGCGGGTCTGCGGGAGAACATCATGGCCGCCAGTATGGCATTTGTGGCCGCACGAGAGCACCAGATGGCCTTCCGACAGGGCATAAGCCACCTTGGCCCGCTTTCGGCACGTGCCGCCACACCGCCCTGCCCAGAGCACGACTAGCGGGGTACTCCCAATGGGGTGGGTTGGCAGGTGGGGACGGGGGCAGCGCCAAGAAGGGGGTCAACGTCGAGGCGCTGATGCCGGATGTGGAAGGACTCGGGCATCAACGTGGAGGCGACCCTCAGACCCTTGGGGCTTGACGCACGATAGCGGTGAGCCCCACCGCCCCACCGGTGGCGAGTAAGCCCATCACAGTGACCACCTCCTCAGCACCAGCGAAGCCGACCGCTTCAGTGGTGCCCCGCCTGCCACCAGGACTTTTACTCCCACGCCGGTGGTGACCTCCACAGCCCCCAAGCGCACCAACACCACCACAGCCGGCTCCTAGCCAACCCGACTGCTCAGATCGGCGCTGCGCTGTTCGGGTGGTCCTCACCACTGTGGGGGACCACCCGTCAGTTTTCAGGTAAACCCTTGGTCATTCCCAGCCGACTCAGGGCTGCATCCTGCATCATCGAGGTAGTGATCTCATCGAGGCGAAAGAGTCATCATGAAAGCATCTGCGCGTGCATTAAGCCATGCCCGCCTGTGGCTCGGCGGAGCCTTGGCAGTCGGTACGGTGGCCAGCGCTGGCTTAGGGATGCATCTGGCCCAGGCGCAAGAGACCAAAGCTGCCGCTAAAAAGGCGGCCAAAGCGGCCAGCCAGACCGCCAACTCACCCCAGTCCGGAGCTTCTCCAACGGTGCAGACTGCCCCCAGCGCTGCCGTGTCGACCCGCCCGCAGTCCTCCTCTCCCACCGTCAGTGCCACGACCCGCACTGCGACAACCAGCCGCAGTGCTACCTCCTCGGGCACCAGCACAACCAGCCGGAGCACCACCGCGCCCACGACGCCTAAGGCCAGCCTCACCACGACCAAGCCCACCCCCAGTAGTTCTCCAACCTCAAGCTTCACCCCCACACCGACCGTCAGTACAGCTACCACCACCCCGACGCCAACGAACACCACGACCGCAGGGTCGTAAGAATTGACGCTGTGACCCTTACGTCAGCCCAGCCTGAACCCGCCGCCTTGGCGGTCACCTTCCCCGCGATCGGGACCACCAACCGGATCGTGGCTACCCACCCAGCGGCCTTGATACCGGCCCAGACCATCGCCCAGCAACACCTAGCAGGGCTTGATGCCGCTGTTTCCCGGTTTCGGCCCGACTCCCAACTCATGCGCATCTGTGAGCAGGCCCAACGCGGGCCGGTCAGCCTGGTCATCTCCTCGCTGCTGGCTGACTACCTCAACGCGGCGCTGCAGGTGGCGCAACTGACCGATGGGTTGGTGGATCCCACCATCGGCGCTGCCCTGCAGCAACGCGGCTACGACCAGGACATGGAGGCAGTGCGGGCCCGCCGCGAGTTCGCCGACCCGCAGCCAGGGCAGGTGCCGGGATGGCAGCAGGTGCAGCTGGACAGCGATGCGCGCAGGTTGACCCTGCCGCAGGGGATGGTCATTGACCTAGGCTCCAGCGCCAAAGCCCACGCCGCTGACACCATCGCCAGGATGCTGGCTCAGCAACTGCCTGGAGGGTTCCTCGTCGATCTGGGAGGTGACATTGCGGTGAGCGGTCAGCCTCCCGCGCGGGGATGGCACATCGGCATTGTCGACCCTTACGCTGCACCAGCCCATCACGGTGAGCGATTCGGTGCACCCACCCTGCAGACGGTGGTCAGTACTGGGCAGGCGATCACCACCTCCTCCACGCAGTTACGCACATGGAGCAGTTCCTCCGGCCAGCATCACCACATCCTCGACCCGCGCACCGGGTGCAGCGCAACCCCTGTGTGGCTGCAGGTCACCTGTGTGGCCTCCAGCGCGCTGCAGGCCAACGCGGCGAGCACAGCCGCGATCATCCATGGGGCTGATGCTCCTGGCTGGCTAGCAGGGCATGGGCTGGCCGCGTTGTTAGTGGGCTGTGAGGGGCAGCTCACCCTGACCGCTGACTGGCCCGACACCGACCTCAAGTCGGCGCTCCCCTGGGTGCGAGTGAGTCAGGGCAGGGCAGAATAGGTCCACGATGACCAGCCTGCATGGCCCAATCTCCAATGAGACCCTGTGGTACACCTCCCGTGCCACAGGGGTGGTCAGCATGGTGTTGCTCACCCTCATCATGATTCTGGGCATGGTGATCACCTCGATGCGCCGGCCCTATTCCAGCGCTCCCACAGTGGTCATGGCGTTGCACCGGTGGCTCTCCTTGGGCACCCTGGGCTTTCTAGCGCTGCACGTGGGCACGGCCATTGCCGAGACTTATGTCAAGATCGACCTCATTGCGGCCGTGGTGCCTATGGCTTCAGAGTTTCAGCCGAAGCTGGTCGGCCTAGGAGCAGTAGCTCTCGATCTGCTCCTAGCCCTGATCATCTCCTCCTTGTTGCGCCACCGCTTGCCTGAGCGTGGGTGGAAGCTGATCCATTTCACCTCCTACCTCATGTGGCCGGCAGCGCTGCTGCATGGTTTCCAACTGGGTACCTCCGATGAGCCGCTGTTGCGTGCCGTCACGGTGGCCTGCGCGGTGCTGGGCGTGATGGTACTGGGGTGGAGGCTGTTCGCCACCACCCACGATCGCCGCCGCCGTGAAGACGTCGACGCGGGGCAGTGGAGGTGAGAGCCCATGAGCAAGCGCTGGTGCACGCCCTGCACGCCGCCAGATTGACCGGGCGGGGAGGGGCCGGCTTCCCCACGTCGATCAAGGTGGCCGCCCTGTTCGACAACGAGGCGGACCTGATCGTCAACGCGTGCGACGGCGAACGCGGCGCGGCTAAAGATGCCTGGGTCATCGAGTACCACCTGCGTGAGGTGGCCGAGGTGGTCGAGCTGCTCTGTGCGGGTGGGTCGCGCACGGTGTGGTGGGCGGCCCACCGTGGCAGCTCCACCGCCGGCAGACTAGCTGAGGTCGGATTGCCGCTGTTGGAGGTCCCCCACCGCTACGTCTCCTCCGAGGGCAGCGCCCTGGTTAACCTAGCCCGAACCGGGGTGGCCAAACCTCTGGAGTTGCGCCAACCCACCGCTGACGGTGGGCGCGACAGCAGGGGTCGGCGCATTGAGCCCACAGTGGTGTTCAACGCCGAAACCCTGTGGCGCATTGCCCAGATCATGCAGTATGGCCCGGCGTGGTTCGCTGCGCAGGGCACGGATGAGGAGCCAGGGCCGCGCCTGGTCAGCCTCAGCGGCTATCTCTCCCACCCCACGGTCTGCCAGACGCAGACGGGGGTTCCGCTCAGCGAACTGTTCGCGACAGCCGGAGGCCTACCCTCCGACGCGCAGATGATCCTCATCGGGGGGCTGGGGGGTGGGTTCGTCCCCGCCATCCACGTGCCCGGGTTGGCCTGGGGCCGACAGTGGTTGGCTCCCCTGGGGGCGGGTGTCGGCTCCGGGGTGGTGGAGGTGCTGGACCCCCGTCTGTGCCCCCTGGTGTTCATGGGGCAGCTCATCGACTATGCGGCGGGGGAGTCTGCCGGTCAGTGTGGGCCGTGCATGTTTGGCTTGCCGGCGCTGGCTGATCAGTGGTACAGGCTGGTGGTGCAACGCAACTCCCCGGAGGAGTTTGAGCACCTGTGGCACGGGGTGCAGCAGCGCTTGGATCTGCTGCGGGGGCGGGGAGCCTGCCATTACCCCGATGGAGTCAGTGGATGGGTGCGTAGCGGGCTGAGTGTGTTTGCTGAGCACATTCACGCCCATAACCAGGGGTTTTGCCCCACTGGAGGTCACCAGCCGGCGCGGCGATGAGCTACCCAGCGCCATGTGACGAAGGTGGAGCATGCAGACAGGAGGAACATCATGGCTGGATCACCGGCTCAGCAGCGCATCAAAGTCGACCGCATTGCTTGCACTGCCCACGGATTCTGCGCTCAGGTCGCTGCAGACTTGTTCGACCTGGATGACTTTGGCTATCCCATCGTGCGTCATGAGCATGTAGGACGCCATATGTCCTCAGCTAAACGTGCAGTCAAACTCTGCCCCGCCCGCGCGTTGTACCTGCCCTCTACGGAGTAACGGCTATCTAGCTATGAGGCTGCGCGGGCTTGGGCGAGGAACTGTTCGATTTCAGCGGTGCTAGCGGGGCGGGTGGTGCGGGCCTGCGGGTGCTGCGGCGGGCACGGTTGAGCTCCAGCGAAGGTTTGATAGGCCCCGATTCCCCGCTGGTGCACGAAACGAATCGTCTGGGCGCGCGCCTTCTTATCCAAACTCATTGCCTCCAGTAACGCTGGCGTGGTCACGGTTTCGGGCAGGCGTATGGGTAGACCCACCGCTTGCAGCAACGCCTGCAGGCGGGCGAGCTCCTGCTGGGTGACCACACCGAAGTCAAGCCCCCACTGGGCTTGCAGCATCAGCCCGATCGCCACCGCTTGCCCATGGGGCAGGGTGAAGTTGACTGCTGCCTCCAAAGCCCGGCCAAAGGTGTGGCCCAGGTTGAGCACCATCCGCAGGTCTGCCTCGTGCACATCGGCGGTGACGAAGTCACGCTTGATTTCAGCGTTGCGGATAGCCACATGACGGCACAGGTTGGTGTCGGCGACGAATTGGCTCAGGCTGATCTGGCGGATCAGAAAGGCATCCTCCAACGTGGCGAACAGGTCCGCGTCGGCGATGCACGCATGCTTGATCGTTTCGGCCAGGCCGGTGCGGATGTGCTCCTCGGGCAGGCTGGCCAGGGTGTCCAGGTCGATGAACACTGCTGCGGGCTGGTGAAACGCCCCGATGAGGTTGGTGGCTGCGGGGGTGTCCACCCCGGTTTTCCCCCCGATGCTGGCGTCTGCGGCGGCCAGGAAGGTGGTGGGTACGGTGATCAGGGGCACTCCACGGGTGAAGGTGGCGGCGGTGAACCCGGCTAGGTCGGTGACCACCCCTCCTCCCACGGCCAGGATCACCGTGTCACGCCCGTAGCGGGCGGCGATGAGGTGGTCCTCCAGGCGTTGTTTGGTGGCGCGAGTTTTCGACCCCTCCCCGGCGGGGAAGGACAGGACCTCCACGGTGTGCCCGGCCTGGGCGAACTGCTGGCGCAGGGTTTGCGCCAGCCCGACACGAACCGTGTCATCAGTGATGATCACCGGCCTATATCCCGCCAGCTTCCCGGAGGTGGCAAAGGCCACGATCTGTTGGCTCAACCCCTGCCCGATCATCACGGGGTAGGACTCATCCACCACCCGCCGCAAGGTGACGTCAATCGTGGTGGGAGGTAGGGACTGGGTCGTAGGCATGGATCCAGCCTACGAACACCACGGTAGGAGTTTCGGGGGTGTCACACCCGGCGCAGGGTGAAAATACGTTGCCGGGTCATCTGTGATCACCTACGGTGGCCACAGTTGAGCCACCAGGCTTTGCACAGGAAACCATGTAAGCAGAGGGATTGCCATGCAACGCCAGACGCTCAAGTTGTTCTGGAGCTGCGCCTGGAGCAAACCGGGGTTGCTGATCACTTCATGGGTGGGTGCGGCCACAGCGGAGTTGGTCAACGCCTTCCTCAGCCCATTGATCATCGCCGCGCTGTTCAATCGGCTCCACGATGGTGTCAATGGTGAACCGGTCAGCCTAGGCAATACCTGGCCGCTGTTGGTGGCGTACGCCGTGGCCCAGTTGTACGGCGATGTGCTCGGCTGGCGGCTGGTGACCTGGACGGTCTGGCGGTTTGAGGTGCACGGACAACGCCTGCTGCA
>JBDIAW010000066.1:0-7087 GCA_039812585.1 Actinomycetota bacterium
CCGCCTAGTGGCACCTGCATAAAGCGGGCACATCGAGGCAACCACCACCATGTGGATCGTCGCACTCTGCCAGACACCACCTACCGCTGGTGACCCGTGGCAACGATGTGCCGTCTCGAGGGTCTGCGCATGGCCCCTACGGGAGG
Organism: Actinomycetota bacterium; assembly: GCA_039812585.1. Taxonomy (GTDB): domain Bacteria; phylum Actinomycetota; class Actinomycetes; order JBDIAW01; family JBDIAW01; genus JBDIAW01. Next base: position 147 of record JBDIAW010000066.1, read on the forward strand.
CGGTAGTGAGGCGGAGGCCGACCAACATGCAGGTCTCTGGGGGGCCTGCTCTGTGGAGACGAACTGCCCAGTTGCGTGCAGGAACGTCACCCAGTTGCGTGCAGGAACGCAACCCAGTTGTGTGCAGGAACGTCACTGCAGGCCCGCGACCTGCTACCTTACATCCGTGACATACATTTCTCGATTCATTGATTCGCATCTGTCTGCCCTCGTCGAAGATGCGCCTGCGGTGATGGTCGTAGGCCCGCGTGCCTGTGGTAAAACCACCACTGGGCGGCGACTGGCCGCCTCCACCTTGCACGTTGACCATCCTGATAACCGCACCCTGCTCAGCGTCAACCCTGATTCGGTGTTAGCCGCAAAAAGCGAACCGGTTTTGGTCGACGAGTGGCAAGCCTGCCCTGAGGTTTTGGGCGGGGTGAAACGACTGGTCGACGCCGACCCTAGGCCTGGGCGGTTTATCCTCACTGGTTCTTTGGCGGCGGAACTGACCAGCGCCGGTTGGCCTATGGCTGGACGGGTCACCCGACTGGCCATGTGGGGCCTCACCGAGCGGGAAATTGCTGGTCAGACCGCACAGCGCAGCCTGTTGGAGGTACTGCTCGCCCAGGAGTTTGACGCCATCGCGCTGCCGCCTGACCCTCCCGATCTGACCGGCTACCTGGAGATTGCACTGCGCGGCATGCTGCCCGAGGCGGTGCGCCGTAAGAGCGCTGCCAGCCGAGAAGCCCTCTACGAGTCCTACATCGACCAGGCCGTCAACCACGACCTATCGGTGATCAGCGAACGTCGTGACCCTCGCCTGCTGCGGGCCTACCTGAAAGCCGTGGCGGCCAATACCGCTGGTACGCCTCAACATTCCACCCTGTATAACGCTGTCGGGATTGCTCGTGCCAGTGCCGTTGCCTACGACGGCGTCTTGGAATCGATCTTTCTCACCGAACGGGTGCCCTCGTGGGCACACAACCGCCTGGACCGCCTGGTTCGGACCCCAAAGCGCTACCTCACCGACCCTGGGCTCCTCGTCCCGTTGCTGGACGTGAACGCGCACTCTTTACAACGCAATTCTGACCTCCTCGGTCGCACCATCGACACGCTGGTCCGAGCCCAAATCCGGCCCGAATTGGCGTTTGGGGCAACTCGGCTGGACGCCTACCATCTGCGCACCGGCAGCGGACGGCGCGAGGTCGACTTACTGCTGGCCACCCGCGATGACCGGGTGATTGCCTGCGAGGTCAAGGCCGCCGGCTCCCCCTCCACCGCCGATGCCGCCCATCTGGTGTGGCTGCGGGAAGAACTGGGCCCCGACTTCCTCGCCGGGGTGGTGTTCCACACCGGCACCCACATCTACCGCATGGACGAGCGCATCTACGCCCTGCCAATCGCGACCCTCTGGAGCACACATGCAGGCGCTTAACGCTAGCTCCCCCGGTACAGACGCACCGGGTGCCAGGTTAGGTTGACGTTTGTGCGGTTTTAACGCCCTCTCGCGTCGTTAAACCCGCACAAACGTCAACCTAACTCCACGGTGTCGACCAGGCGGGCGTGCAGGACCACCGACTGCAGGGCGCGAAGGCACGCGCTAGCGGTGGCTCCCCAGGTGGAGACGTAGGAAAACTGCCACCACCACAAGGCTTCCACGGTGTCCCCGCGCGCGTAGTGGGCCAGCCCGTGGGTGAGATCCACCATGACGTTGGTCAAATCGTCGGACAGGCGCGATTCCAGCAGCTCAGCCGGCTCGTCGTAGGGGTCGAAAACCTCCACATACTCATCCACCGGCTCCAACATGGCCGCCAGGGCAGCCCGCACCTCATCAAGGTCAGCGTCATCCCCAGCGTCGGGTTCGAACTGTTCCACCGGAGTCACGTCAGCGATCGCGCCCAGGCGGCCCCCGGCCAGCAACAGCTGGGAGACCTGCAACAGCAGGTGGGGGATGGCGTCGGGGTCGCGGCTGGCGGCTAACTCGCGCACCGCCAGCAGAAACGCGCGCACCGAGTCGGCGATCTCCGCAGTGAAGGTGTCTAACTCGCCGGCCAGACAGCTAGTCGCAGTGGTCTCAGCCATGGATTCCCCTCCTGCCCACGAAGGCCCTGCCCAGAGTTACCTCGTCGGCATACTCCAAATCACCACCGACGGGAAGGCCTGAGGCCAGGCGTGTCACGCTCACCCCCAATGGTTGCACGAGCCTGGCCAAGTACGCCGCTGTGGCCTCCCCCTCCAGGTTGGGATCGGTGGCAATGATCACCTCGGTGATTGCGCCGTCGGCGAGGCGTGTCAGCAACTCCCGTACCCGCAGCTGATCAGGGCCGATGCCCTCCAGGGGGCTGATCGCTCCACCCAGCACGTGGTAAAGCCCCTGGAACTCCCGGGTGCGCTCAATAGCGACCACGTCCTTGGGCTCCTCCACCACACACAACAGGGCCGGGTCGCGGCGAGGGTTACGGCAGATCGCGCACAACTCCTGCTCGCCGACATTGCCGCACGTCGTGCAGAAACGCACTTTCTCTTTCACCGTGGTTAAGGCAGTAGCCAGGCGATGCACCTCGGCAGGGTCAGCCGCCAGCAGGTGAAAGGCCAGGCGTTGGGCGCTCTTGGGGCCAATGCCAGGTAGGTGACCCAACTCGTCGATGAGCTCCTGCACGGCACCGTCATACATGCTGGCCGACTTTAGTCCTCGCCGCCGCCGAGCATGCTCATCATGTCTGGGGAGATCGCGTTGAGCGCCTGCTCCTGCATAGCGGTGGCCTTCTCTCCCGCATCATGGACGGCGGTGAGGATCAGGCGGATCAACGTCTGCGGGTCATTGGGGTTGATCACCGCCGGAGCAATGCGCAGGTCCAGCAATTCACCAGTGCCGCTGACCAGTGCGCGCACCGCACCATTGTCAGCCTGACCCTCAACCCGCGCGGCGGAAAGCTGCTCCTGCGCCTGCTGCATGCTGGCCTGCAATTGCTGCGCCTGGGCCATCATCTCCTCCAGGGAGGGTACGGCCGGGGAGTCATCATCCTCATCGAGATCGGCCTGTGAGCCGGCATCGGCCTGAGTCGCTGGAGCAGTGGCCGGGGTGGCATCCCGCTCGGCGGAGGTAGTCGGTGCGGCCTGTTCGGCGTTGGGCTGCTCATCGGGGGTCGGCTCAGAAGCCGGGCGGGGGGTGTTGTCCTCGGGGGAGGTGGTCATGAGTGCTCCTACCATGGGGGAAACGATCGCACCCCAGCTTACGGGGCAGCCGGCAATCTCGCCGGATTACGGGGTTTTATCGCTCACCTAGCGTCATTTCGTCGATGACCTGCGCTCCCAGGTCACGCTGCAACAAATCCAGGGTGGACTCCGCGTCGATGTCCTCATCGTCGAAGCTGGGTTCGGCTGCGGGTGGCTCGCGCAGGTCGATCACCGCGTCCGAGGCACCTGCCGGTGGGTGGGGGGGGTTGGCGGGAGGAGTCGCCGGCACCCAAGGGGGCGTGCCCGCAGCAACCTTGGGCTGGGCAGCTGAAGGCTGGACGGTTGAGGAGGGTGCAACCGCCGTAGTCGAGCTGGCCACGCCGACCGCACTAGGGTCAACCAGTGCCTCCACCTGCCAGGAGCCGGACAGCTCCTCCTGCAGAGCCCGACGCACATGCGTGGTGTTATCTCCCGCCAGAAAACGGTCACGAGCCCCCGGGTTGAGGAATGCCAGCATGACGGTATTGCCCTCCAGCGAGTGGACTCCAGCGTTTTGGCTGACCAGGCTCCAGGTGAAGCGGCGCACGGCTTTGAGGCGCTCCAACACTTGTGGCCAGCGGTGACGCAGCGTAGTGAGATCGAGGCTGGCGGGCGGCTCCGGGGGGGCCGGCGGGGCGGGTTCGGCTGGGAGCTCGTGGGCCGTGGTGGTTCCGGTCACGGCGGCCATCACCGCGCTGACGCGCAGGCCAGTGGGGGCTGGGGCGGCAGTGGGGCCCGTTGCCGCAGAGGGGTTGGGCTCGGTGGGTGTCTCGACAACGGCGGGTGCGGGGGGCGGGGTGGCCGCAGCTGGCTCCCCAGCGGGCGGGTTAGGTGCGGCAACGGGGCGCCCGCGCTCCAACTGCTCCAAGCGGGCCAGCACACCTAACTCCCCGGCATCAACCGCCGGCAGCAAAACGTGCGCGCACAGTAATTCCAGGTGCAGACGGGCAGCAGTGACTCCTCGCATCGCCACCAACCCGGCGTTGAAGACCTCCGCTGCACGGGTCAGGCTGGCGGGGCCAAAGCTAGCGGCCTGCTGGCACATCCTCTGCAGCTGATCGGCAGGCAGTTGCCCCAACAGACCCGCAGACAGGCTGCCGTAATCGGCCCCCACCGCCTGCACCACAATGAGATCCCGAAGCCGCTGCAACACATCCTCGGCAAAACGGCGGGGATCAGCCCCAGCCTCCATCACCTTGTCAATCACTGCGAACGTGGCTGCCCCCTGCCCGGCGGCGAAGGCCTGCACCACTTCGTCTAGCAGCGCGGTGTCGGTGTAGCCCAGCAGCGCGGAGGCTTGCGCACAGTCCAGCCCCAACTCCCCTGCCCCGGCCAACAGCTGGTCAAGCACCGAGAGACTGTCGCGCACCGAACCAGCCCCAGCCCGCGCCACCAGAGGCAGCACACCTGCCTCGATCTGGACCCCCTCCTGCTGGCAGACCTGCGCTAGGTAGTTCTGCAGCACCCCGGGCGGTACCAAGCGAAACGGGTAGTGGTGGGTACGTGAACGGATCGTTCCAATCACCTTGTCAGGCTCGGTGGTCGCGAAGATGAACTTCACATGCTCGGGTGGCTCCTCGACCAGCTTGAGCAGCGCATTGAACCCCGCCGAGGAGACCATGTGCGCTTCGTCGATGATGTAAATCTTGTAGCGCGAGCTGGCGGGAGCAAACACCGCCCGCTCGCGCAGATCCCGCGCATCATCGACCCCTCCGTGGCTGGCGGCGTCAATCTCCACCACGTCCATACTGCCGCTGCCGTTGCGGGCCAGACCCACGCACGAATCACACGTCCCACAGGGAGTGTCGGTGGGGCCCTGCTCGCAGTTCAAACAGCGGGCCAGGATCCGAGCACTGGTGGTTTTTCCGCACCCGCGCGGGCCGCTGAACAGATAGGCGTGATGCACCCGGTCAGCTTTCAACGCCTGCTGCAACGGCCCGGTGACATGCTCCTGGCCGATCAGCTCAGCAAAGGTTTCGGGGCGATAGCGGCGATACAGAGCGGCAGGCATACCCCTGGAGTCTAGGCGGCGGCCCATCGCCAAGCTCGATCATTATTGACGGCTCCAGGGGGCCTGGGCACGGCGGGCCAGGAGCGCCAAGGGAGCATTCGCGACGAGGACAACGCAGATCCAGGCCGTTCTGGTGGCGTCAAAGAAACCTCTCACGCACCCGTCAGAGCCCACGTACCCTTGCTGCCTTCCGGCCCTGGGGGAGTTAGGTAGGAATAACGCCGCGTGAGAGGCACCTCCAGCATAGGGGCTCTAGGGAAACTGCTGATTAACCCAGGTGCTCGCGTTGGGAACTGGCCGGTATTCTGACTGACGGAGGATTCGCCTAGTGGCCTATGGCGCTCGCTTGGAAAGCGAGTTGGGTTAACAGCCCTCGGGGGTTCAAATCCCCCATCCTCCGCCACTTGATCACTACGCCTGACGGTGGGCCGGCACCTAGCCGGCCCTATCCGGCAGAGCTACCTCGCGGCAAGGCAGGCCGGCCACCCCGCTAGGCCGGTGCTGCCAGGCAGTAGCTTCACCCGTGTTGGCCCTAGCCTCAGTGTTTGGCCCTGTTGCTCGGTTCTAGCCTCGACGGTTTAAGCTACTTTCACCCGATCCCTCCACCCGTCAGGAGACTGACCGTGTCGATGCTCACCCCGCCCGGGCTGGGCGCACCTCGTCGCAAGCCCAACTGGAGATTCTTGCTGCCCGTGGGGGCGGGCATCCTGGCGGTGATAGGGCTGGTGGCGTGGCTGGTTGTCGGAGGTGACAGCGCCCCTGCCGACAAAGCCTCACCCTCGCCTTCAACCACTAACACCACCATCTCCCAAACCACCAGCCGCACTCCAAGCCCCACCACACCCAGCCTGCCCCAACTGAGCTCACCGCTACCTGCCATGGCGATCGACGTGAGGGTGTTTAACGCTTCTGACCGAAGTGGGCTGGCGCTTAAAACCGCCGACGAGCTGTCCGCCTGCAAGTTTCACGTCTTGGAGTTCGGCAATGACCCCCTCAACTCCGACGGTAAGACTGCGGCCACCATTCGCTACGGCAAGCGCGGGCTGACCTCCGCGTTGAGCCTGAGCTCCTACATCCCCGGGTCGGCGCTGCAGGAGGACAAACAGCGCAGCAACTCTTCCATTGACTTGGTGCTTGGGCAGGCCTTTCCTGGCCTAACCCCACCAACCAACGCCCAGTGTCGATAGGGCGGCGAGTCCTGCGCAGCACCAGTGGTTAGGGGGAGGCGTCCTCATCCCAAGGAAAGGGGATTTCGCTGCGGGTGCGAGCCCGCTCGCGCCAGCGCTGCTCTCGGTCAAACTCGCCCAATGCATGAGCCTCATCAGCGTAGGAGTGGAACGTGGCCACACTGTGCTGGTGATCAGCCATCAATAAGTTGCGCAATGCTTGTACATGCTCGTTTGGTGTCACCTCAGGCTCCCAACCTCTCATCCAATCGTCCCACGTGGTAGCGATTATCTTCCACGACGTGGCGGTAGTAGGCCAAACCTTCCTCGTACTGCTTGATCAGACTGCGCGACCAATCGGTATTCTCCACCAGCCTCATCCGTTCACACTCATCATTGAGGTTGCTCTCACTCACGTCTGTTCCTCCCTAACCGCTTACCGCCCTCTACTTATCTAGCACCATGAACACTAGCACATTTTTCGAACATACGTACGATAACAAAGAAGCTGCTGGCGAGAAGATCTCCCCCGTTGATCCGGCATGATGGGGCCCTCTACCTGGCAC
>JBDIAW010000067.1:0-6824 GCA_039812585.1 Actinomycetota bacterium
CTCACCCACACCGCACTCGACATCCTCGCCGCCACCGGCGACCTGTGGCCGACACACTAAAGTGGCACGACTCGGGTCGGAGCTTGCGGGGCTGCCCCGGACAAGGCGCGTCATCCAGCCCATCGAGCCGTCCACCAAAAACCGATCGCGCCACTTGGCCACGGTCGGCGCGCTGACCCCTATCTGCTGCGCCGCCACCGCCGTCTGGCCATTCTCGACATAGGCCAACACAATCGAAACGTGCTGCACCAAACGCGCCGGAGAGTTCGATCGCCGAGCCCATCCCACTAAACGGTACGCTCGTGACCACCCAACTCCAACGGCTTCGCGGCCGGCCCAAACATGACCGGGGCACACCAGAACCGCCAACGAATTAACGTCTCAAGACACTAGAGCTTGCATCACTGTTGGTCATACAGGCCTTTGCCGGGTTTCCGAGATGCTCAGGGCGGTTGCTTCCACGGCTTGCGCGTCAGTGGGTGGGGGTTAGCGCCGCGACAGCGAGGTGATGATGTTGATGTATTGGCTGCGCTCGAAAGCGGCGGCTTCTCCAGAGTTGGTGGCGCTCATGCTGGAGCGCAGTTGCTCCACGCTGTCGTAGTCGTGGGCCTGCAGCCACGCGCTCAACTCGGCTAACATGAACTTGACCTTCTCTGCCCCCTCATGGATGACCGCAGAGGTGGTGCAGGCCACGTCTGCCCCCACCAGCAGGGCCTTAATCACGTCATGGCCACTGTGGACTCCCGAGGTGCAGGCCAGCGAGGTGCCCGGCAGCTGGGAGCGCAAAATCCCCAGCCAGCGCAGCGGCAGACGCAGGTCGCTGGGCCGGGAGAGGTCCACAGTGGGGTTCACCGTCAAGGCGTCGAGGTCGATGTCGGGGGCGTAGAAGCGGTTGAACAGCACCAATCCATCAGCGCCTGCCTGAACGCACTGGCCGGCAAAGTGGGCCAGTGAGGAGTAGTAGGGCGACAATTTGATCGCCAAGGGCACTCGCACGGCTGCCTTCACCTCGCGCACAATGTCGAGGTAGCTCGCCTCCACCTCAGCGGCAGTGCGGTGGGGGTCGGTAGCCACCGCATACACGTTCAACTCGATAGCATCGGCACCAGCATCGGCCATCTGCGTGGCGTAGCGCGACCAAGAGCCGGAGTGGGCGGCGTTGACGCTGGCGATCACAGGGATGCTCAGGTGTTGTTTAGCTTGTTCAACCAGACGCAGGTGCCGGTCGGGCCCCAGGTCTGGCATGGGAACCTCGGGCATGATCTCGGTGAACTCGGCAAACATTTCGCTGCCTTGCTCCATGGACTCGTGGAAGGCCATCTCCTCCGCGATGACGTCCTCTTCAAACAGCGAGGGCAACACCACAGCCGCCGCCCCGGCGTACTCCAAAGCCAGCAGGGAGTCCATGCGCCCGGTGAGCGGGGAGGCGCTAGCGATGAGGGGCCCATCCAGGTTCAGGCCTAGGTAGGTGGATTGCAGGCGAGGGGTGCCCTCACTCATGGTTAGCCTCCATCTCTGATTTCACCGCTGAGGGTTTCACAGCCGTCACGGGGTCGTCAATGACCGTGGTGGTGGGGTCGCCTGTGGGAGTGTTGTCGGCAATGTCTGCCGGCACCTCGTGCGGGATCACCCGGGACACCTGCGCCATCTGGCTGTAGTAGCGCCACTTCTCCGCCACATCTGCCTCAGCCAAACCCATCAGATGCGCGGCGCGCTGGGGATCTGAGCGGGTCAGCATGGAGAAGCGGGTCTGCGCCATGAGGAAATCCTTCAACCGAGTGGAGGGCGCCTTGCTGTCCAACTGGAAGGGATGGCCAGCATCGTCGGTTTCGCTGGGCTTGAACCGGTAGAGCGGCCAGTAGCCACTACTGACTGCATCTTTCTGGTGGCTCATCGAGGTGCCCATATCGATACCGTGGGCGATGCAGGTGGAGTAGGCGATGATCAGCGAGGGGCCGGGCCAGGCTTGTGCCTCCAGCAGGGCGCGTACGGTTTGCTGCTCGTTGGCCCCAATGGCGACCTGCGCCACATACACGTTGCCATAGGCCTGAGCAATCATGCCCAGGTCTTTCTTCGCCCCCGGCTTTCCGCTGGCCGCAAACTTGGCCGTTGCTGCTCGAGGGGTGGCTTTGGAGGCTTGGCCGCCAGTGTTGGAGTACACCTCGGTGTCCATCACCAGCACGTTGACATTGCGCCCACTAGAGAGCACATGATCCAGCCCTGCGGAGCCAATGTCGTAGGCCCAGCCGTCGCCACCGATAATCCATACGGTCTTGTCGACCAGCTCATCGGCCAGGCTGAGTAGGCGGGTGACCTCGGGGCTGGCCGGTAGGTTCTGCAACTGGGTGCGCAACTGGTGCACCTGCTCACGCTGGGCGCGTAGACCCGCCTCCTCAGACTGATCGCGGTCGAGGAGTTGGTCGGCCAGGGTGGCTCCGACCTGCTCGCGCAACTCAATGAGCAACCGGCGTGCCTGGGCGTTCTGCTGCTCCCAGGCCAGACGTATGCCCAGCCCAAACTCTGCATTGTCCTCAAACAAGGAGTTACTCCAGGCTGGGCCCCGCCCCTGATCGTTGGTGGTGTAGGGAGTGGTGGGCAGGTTGCCTCCATAAATCGAGGAGCAGCCCGTGGCATTGGCGATGATCATCCGGTCGCCAAACAGCTGGGTCAGCGTCTTGAGGTAGGGGGTTTCCCCACACCCGGAACACGCGCCGGAGAACTCAAATAATGGCTGCAACTGGGCTACACCCTTGACTTTGTCGTGGGCCACAGCATCGCGGTCAATCTCGGGAATCCCCAGGAAGTAGGTGAAGTTCTCCCGCTCCCGGTCGCGATGCTGCTGGGCCGGTTCCATGTTGATGGCCTTGTGTTTGAGCTCAGTCTTACTGCGCGCCGGGCAGACGTCCACGCAAATCCCACACCCGGTGCAATCATCGGGAGCTACCTGCACGGTGAGGTGATGCCCGCTCAGGCCGCGATCCTTGTAGGGCTTAGCCAAAAAGCTGTCGGGAGCCCCCGCCTCGGGGGTCTGGGTGCCATCGGGAAACACCTTGATGCGAATGGCGGTGTGGGGGCAGGTGATGGCGCACTTGCCGCAGTCGATGCACAAGCTGGGGTCCCAGATGGGGATCTCAGCAGCAATCGCGCGCTTCTCCCACTGGGTGGTGCCGGTGGGCCAGGTGCCGTCGGGAGGCAGAGCGCTGACCGGCAGCAGGTCACCCTCCCCGCGCAGCATGGTGGCGGTGACGTTCTTCACGAAGTCCGGCGCGTGCTCCGGCAGCGGAGGTAGACGGTGCAGGTCACCCTCAACATGGTCGGGGACGCTCAATTCGTGCAGGGCGGCCACAGCAGCATCAATGGCGGCAAAGTTGCGCTCCACCACCGTGCGGCCCCGTTTGCCGTAGGTTTTCTCCACGTGCTGCTTGATCTTTGCGGTCGCGTCGGCTTGGTCCACCACTCCAGACAGGTAGAAAAAGCACGGCTGCATCACTGTGTTAATGCGCCCACCCAGCCCTGCCTCGCGGGCCACTTTCGAGCCGTTGATGACAAACACCCGTAACTGCTTGTCGATGATCTGCTGCTGCACCTCCACGGGCAACGCCGCCCACACCGCCTCGGTGGGATAGGGAGCGTTGAGCAGCAGTGTGGCTCCTGTCTTGGCGGTGTCGAGGATCTTCATCTCCCGCAGCAAGCCAAAGTGATGGACAGCAACAAAATCGGCTTGCTCAATGAGGTAGGTGGAGCGAATTGGGGTGGTGCCAAAGCGCAGGTGGCTGACGGTGACCGCTCCAGATTTGCGCGAGTCGTAGACGAAATAGCCCTGGCTGTAGCGACCCGGTTCATCCCCGATGATCTTCACGCTGGCCTTGTTGGCGCCTACGGTTCCATCAGAACCCAGCCCGTAGAACACCGCACCGATCGTGTCGGTAGGCACCCGGTAGTCCGGCTGCACGTCCAGCGACAGGTGGGTGACGTCGTCGTTGATCCCCACAGTGAAGCGGGATTTGGCCTGCTCGTGCCCGGCCTGAGCCCGGGCTGCCTCGTCGTAGACGGCCTTGACCATTGCGGGGGTGAACTCCTTACTGCTCAGGCCATAGCGACCGCCAATTACCCTCGGCATCCCCGCCTCGAAATGGGCGCTGCCACTGGCCAAGCCATCAGCCAGTGCCGTCATCACGTCTAGGTGCAACGGTTCGGCCGGGGCTCCTGGCTCCTTGCAGCGGTCCAACACGGTGATGCTGCGCACACTGGCAGGCAGGGCAGCTAGCACGGCCTGCGCTGGGAAAGGCCGGTAAAGGCGGATGGTGACCAGCCCCACCTTCTCGCCGCGACTACAGAGGTGTTCCACGGTTTCTTGCGCGGCCCCGACTCCGGAGCCCATCATGACGATCACCTGCTGTGCGTCCGGGGCCCCGGTGTACTCCACCAGGTGGTAGCGCCGGCCGGTGCGCTGCTCCAACTCGTCGAAGCACTCCTGCACCACGTCAGGCACCGCGTTATAGAAGGGGTTACAGGCCTCTCGGGCCTGAAAGAAGGTGTCGGGGTTCTGTGCTGCCCCGCGCAGCACCGGTGCGTCGGGAGTCAGGCCGCGACTGCGGTGGTCCAGCACATCCTGCTCGCGGATGAGGGCGCGCAGGTCATCCTCGTGCAACAACTGGATCTTGTTGACTTCGTGGCTGGTGCGAAAACCGTCGAAGAAGTGCAGAAAGGGGATACGGCTGCGCAAGGTTGCGGCATGGCTGACCAAGGCAAAGTCATGGGCCTCCTGCACGCTGGCGCTGCACAGCATGGCCCAGCCGGTCATGCGGGCGCTCATCACGTCGGAGTGGTCGCCGAAAATGCTCAAAGCGTGGGTCGCCAAGGTGCGCGCGGCCACATGGAGTACCGCCGGAGTCAGCTCACCGGCGATCTTGTACATGTTGGGCAGCATGAGCAGCAACCCCTGCGAGGAGGTGAACGTCGTGCCCAGGGCACCCTTGGTGACCGCCCCGTGCAGGGCTCCGGCGGCGCCTGCCTCGGACTGCATCTCCATCACCTCAGGCACGCTGCCCCACAGGTTGGGCCGGGCGATGGCGCTCCACGCGTCGGCTAGCTCTCCCATCGGGGAGGCAGGGGTGATCGGGTAGATGGCGATCACGTCGGAGAGGGCATGGGCCACCCGAGCGGCGGCCTCATTGCCGTCCACGGTCGCGGTTTTGACTCCCGTGGCCCCCACCTGCTGAGGAACCCCCGTGGTGGTGACGGTCTGTGTGGTCATGAACCCTCCCTGAAAACCGGCGATGAACCCGCCATACCAGCTTATTCCGCGCTACCGACAGATCCCCTCCAAGGGTGTGGGGGAGGGGTCGCTCTACGGTCCGCTGGCTACACCAGGAGAGCCCATTGTCCATAGCTATGGACAATGGGCTCGATGATTTCCCTCCATGTCCATAGCTATGGTTAGCTATGGACATGGAGACGAACCACCTCATCACCTTGCTGGCGGGCGGCGAATCGCTGACCGTGGAGTTCAAACGCCACCGCACCAAAAATGATCTACCCTAGAATGAACTGGTGGAGACCGTTGCGTGTCTGGCCAATGGGCGGGGTGGAACACTGCTGCTGGGGGTTGAAGACGATGGCAGGGTGAGCGGGTTCGGGCCGTTGCCGTTAGATCCGGCTCGGCTGGCGGCGTTCATCCTTAACAAAACTCAGCCCAATATTGCGGTTGAAGTCAGTACCCATCAGGTTCAGGGCCAAACCGTGGTGGCGGTAGAGGTGCCCGATGTCACCCGCGTGGTGGGGACGAAAGGTGGGGTTTACAAAAGACGAGCGTTGCGGGCAGACGGCGGTCCCGAATGCATCCCATACCTGCCGGAAGAAATGCTCTCCGATGGGTTGTTCGCCGCAGGCCAGGATTACGCTGCACTGCCTGCTATCGGCTTGAGCATGAGTGACTTGTCGCAGGAGCAGTTCGATCGGTTTCGCAGGTTGTGTCACAGCGAGGGCAGCGACTCGGTGCTCACTGATCTGGCTGATGTGGAACTGTGTCGTGCCCTGCGGGTGTGGGACTCGTCCGTGCCGCAAGGCCGCCCCACCATTGGGGCAGTGTTGTTGTTCGGCAAGGCTGAGGCCCTAGACCGAGTGGTTCCAACCGCTGAAGTGCAGTTCCAGGTCCGAACCGAAACAGATCAACTGCGTCGTAACGAAACGCTGCGAGCACCGCTGTTTGAAACGTTCGAGTGGTTGGTGCAGCACGTGGATGCCTTCAACGAGGATCAGGAGCTAATGCTGGGCATGCAGCGGGTGGCAGTGCCACGATTTGTCCGCTCCGTGATGCGCGAGGTGATTGCCAATGCGTTAGTGCACCGGGATTACACCGTCCTCGGGCCGGTACGCGTGTTGGTGAGCCCAGCCGAATTAACCGTGATCAATCCTGGTGGTCTGCCCCGCGGAGTTGAGCTGAGCAACCTGTTAGATATCTCCGTGCCCCGCAGTGTGATTCTGGCCGATGCTTTCAAACGGGCGGGGTTGGTAGATCGGGCCGGGCGGGGGATTCGGCGGATGTTTCAAGCGCAACTGCTCTCTGGGCGCAACGAGCCGGACTACTCCCGAACCTCCACCGCATTGGTGCGGGTGGACGTCCCCACGGCGACAGCCAATGTGGACATGGTGCGGTTTGCCACCTCGTACGAGCAAGGGCAAGCGCGGCAACTACCGCTGGATCAGATGCGCATTCTCGCGCAGGTGTACCAGCGGCCAGCTAGTTGTACCCGGCCAGGACGTTGGTAGCGGCGAGCCTGGTTGAACGAACGAGAACCTCCGAATGGGATGTGCTTGTCTAC
>JBDIAW010000068.1:0-6804 GCA_039812585.1 Actinomycetota bacterium
AGGATCTCCGTAATAGGTAGCGCGTAGGCAGTTTCGGGATCGGTTTTGGATTTAGCGAAAACGATGCCGATGACTTGGCCGCGGGCAGACAGGACGGGACCGCCAGAGCTACCGTGGTCGACATGGGCACGTAAGGCCAAAACATCCCTTGTGACCAAGGTTTTTTCGTAAATGTCTGGACCGGTGATGGGGCGGATTTCACGCAGCTTGGCGGCAGAAACCGTGTAGGGGCCACCGTTGGGGAAGCCGGCGATGATGGCATCATCTCCGCGTTGCAACTGCTGGCCGCTCATTGAGAGGGGCGGCGTGGCCAAACCGGGCACCGCTAGCACGGCCAAGTCGCGCTGAGGATCAAACTCCACGACCGTGGCGGGGTACCCGGCCCCCTGTCCACCGACTCGAACCATCGGGGAGTTCACACCGGCCACCACATGAGCGTTGGTCAAAACACGTTGCCGGGCAAAGATAAATCCTGATCCGGTGACGTGCTGGCGACACGATGCAGCGTCCCCAGCAATCTCCACCACGCTGGTTTGGGCTCGCTGAGCGGCGGGGTTACGGGCTAAAGCTGGGTTGGGCTGGCCAACCTCTGTGATGGTTTCTTCGCCCAGGCCTTGGAAGACTTTGGGAAACTCGGATTCGTCGAGCAAATTACGGAAAGAGGCCAGCAGGCGGTCGCTGTTTGAAGGTGCAACGGAACTGAGAGTACGCAAAACCACAGATTGATTGATCGCCCGAGTGACTCCTGGCACGGGAGTATGCCCCAGGGCAGTGCTGGCTCCCCAGACCAACACCAACACTGTGGCTAGGTTTAACGCTGCTCCCAGGGCCGCATCGGCGACCCGGCCCGGCTTCCAACGCACCTTCGCCTTCAGGCGGGTACCCACCATCGAGAGAAGCCCCTGAGTCAGGGAGACCATCAGCACAACGACCAGTAAGGCCACGAAAGTCTGGTGTGTTCCTGACACCCAGGAGTGCACCACACGCACAGCAACCGCCACCCCGATCAGTGCGCCCACCACCAGGCCAATGAAGGCCATCAACCCCACGAGCAGCCCCCGACGGTAGCCCACCCAGGCAGAAAAACCCAGCAGCCCCAACAGAATGAGGTCAAGTGCGCTCACCAGCCACGCTCCTTCAGACCCCAAGGCACCCTCAGGCGCCTCACCTCACATCTGGACCGCTCGGCGGCACACGGGGTGGAAGATGCCGCGCCCGAGGAGCAACCGTTCATGATGAGACCTCGACAGCCTGGGGGGCTGATGCAACCGCCGAATGGGTGAGGGCCGCGGCGCGACCCACCGGGGTGAGGTCTTTGCGCAGCCCCGCCGCCACGGTGGCATCGGTGGGACCCAGGCCATAGGAGGGGCACCAACGGCCCACCGGACACGCCCCGCAAGCCGGGCGGCGGGCGAAACAGGTGGTACGGCCATGGAAAATCAACCGGTGGCTCAACTGCGTCCATTCCTGACGCGGAAAGAGGGCGGCAAGGTCGGCCTCCACCAGCACAGGGTCCTGCTCCTGGGACCAGCCCAGGCGGCGCGCCAGACGACCCACGTGGGTATCCACAGTGATCCCCGGCACCGCGAAAGCGTTACCCAGCACCACATTCGCGGTCTTTCTCCCCACCCCGGGCAGGGTCACTAATTCCTGCAGCCGTCTGGGGACCTGGCCCTGGAAATGCTGACATAAGGCCTGGCTCAGACCGATCACATTGGCCGTTTTGACCCGATAGAAACCGGTGGGTTTGAGCAGTTGCTCCACCTGGAGTGGATCGGCGCCAGCCAGAGCTGGGGCGTCAGGGTAAGCCGCGAACAAGCGAGGAGTAACCGCGTTGACCCCCACATCGGTGGTCTGCGCGGAGAGCACCGTCGCGATCAACAACTGGAACGGGGTGGTGAAGTCCAATTCGCACCGAGCATCAGGGTAGGCCTGGGCCAAGACACGGTTGACCCGGCGGGCCCGACGCACCAACGCCAGAGGGGGCTGGGGGCGTTGCGGCAAAACCTGAGCTTTGCTCGCGACTGGGCTAGTGACAGTTGCAGCCATGGTCATGAGCTTAAAGTGACAAGCCGGGTCCATGGGGGCGTTCTGGCACAACTCACCAGTAGGTACGATCCCCGTGCCACTGACCTGGAGCGGCGGCTGCCGTGACGATCACGGTGGGGATACCTCGGAGAACTCGCAAAGTTGATTAGGCAGTTTCGCGCTTGAGATACGCGACCAACTGATCGGAGCCGGTGGGGCCTGGTACTACCGAGACCAACTCCCACCCGTCCTCCCCCCAGGTATCGAGAATCTGTTTCGTGGCGTGGACCATCAACGGCACAGTGGCGTACTCCCATTTCGTCATAAACACCCACTGTAGAGGGCTGGTTGGGGCATCCACGAGAGGCCACCGGACCTGGTCGGGGCCCCACACGAACCCTGGCCCGCAACGGTGGCATTCGGCAGGTGTGCACCACGGGCAGTGCCAACTCATTTCACAGCCGCCGTCACTGTGTGCGACGGCGGCTGTGAAATGAGTAACAAACAAATGCTTTAGTGGCCCATTACGCGGATTGTTGAGCAAAACGCGTACGCTGCGCATCCAAAAGGTCACGCCATGAAACAACGTCGGGACGGCGGCGCAATAAAGCACGGCGCTCACGCTCCGTCATTCCTCCCCACACTCCGAATTCAATGCGGTTATCCAACGCATCTGCCAAACACTCAGTGCGTACTGGGCACCCCTGGCAGATGAGCTTGGCGCGGTTCTGTGCCGCTCCCTGGACGAAAAGACTGTCTGGGTCAATGTTTCTGCATGATCCCCTCATAGCCCAGTCGTCAGTCCAACTATCCTGCTCAGCGACTTGGTACACGCCTGTCTCCAATACCCGAGGTGGTGCTCCGATGGTGGTAAACACTGCAGATCCGTGACGGAAAAGAAAGGCAAACTAGCTGCCAGCAAATGCCGGTAATAAGTACCGTACGAATTTGCACACTCAAAGCAAGAGTTGAGAGGCCTCATATCGGCCTAGCGTCTGCCGAACAGGGGGTCATGGTGTAATTCCGCATTGGCTCGACTACGAAGGGTTACCACTCAGATGGACCAGGTTTCTCCAGAGCCACCTCCCGCTCACCCACAGTCACGTAGCCTGGGGGGCGTGCGTCGCTTCCTCACCCGCAAAGGCTCCTCACCTGCTTCCGACACCGACCGGCCCCCTACCGGCCTGCGCAATCGTGCCCGTACACAGATCACCCAGGTTCGCAACTTCGCCGGAACTACTCCGGGCTCACGCCTGGTGCTGATGACGGCTGTCAGCGTGGCCATCGGGATCCTCTTTGCTGGCGTCCTGCTGCCCCTAGTAGGAGGCTTTGGTCTGATCGCCAAAGCCGGTGCCACCAGTTTTGAGGAGCTGCCCAGCGAGCTGAAGAACCCCGTTTTGGGTGAGCGCACCACGGTATTGGCCGCCGATGGCAGCGTGTTGGCCTCCTTCTACAACGCTGGATCCAGCCGTAACGCCGGCTCCAATCGCACGGTGGTCCCGCTGGATCAGATCTCTCCCCTCATACAGCAAGCTCTCATTGCCACCGAAGACTCCCGGTTTTATGACCATGGGGGTATCGACCTCAAAGGCACCTTGCGCGCCTTTGTCTCCAGTAGTGATGGCGAAGTGCAAGGGGGATCCACCCTGACCCAGCAGTACGTCAAGAACATCCTCATGGAGGACGCCCTACAACGCGGTGATGAGAAGGCCTACAACGCGGCCCAACTGCGCAGCAAGGACAAAGAGGGCTACGCCCGCAAACTCCGGGAACTGCGCTATGCCGCCGAGCTGGAAAAAGAACAGAGTAAGGATCAGATCCTCAACGGTTACCTCAATATCGCCTACTTCGGCAACGGTGCTTACGGCATCGAAACTGCCGCAAATCGGTACTTCTCCAAACCAGCCAAAGACCTCGACCTACGCGAATCGGCCCTGCTGGCAGGTTTTGTGCAAAACCCCACCCGTTTCGACCCCTTCACGAACCCTGACGAGGCTAAAAACCGCCGAGGCGTGGTGCTCTCCCGCATGAGCGAACTGGGAATGATCACTCCAGAGGTGGCGCGCGAGACGCAGACAATGGATCTGGGACTGCACCGCAATCAAGAGCAAAGCGGATGCGAAACCGTGGAGTTCAGCGCCTTCTGCGATTGGGTCCGCCGAGAGATGTCCACCAACCCCATCTTTGGAGCCACACCCGAGGACCGGCTGGACAACCTGTTCGACGGAGGGCTAACCATCAAGACAACTCTTGATCCACGGATGCAGCGTGCGGGGCAAACTGCCCTGTCTAACCACGTCTTTCCCGACGATGAGGTGGTGGGCACCCTGGTGACCATCGAACCGGGCACCGGTTATATCCGCGCTATGGCCAACAGCCGCAAGTTCGGCTCCGTGGGCAAGTTCGAGACGAAGATTAACTACGCGGGAGACATCGAAACGGGAGGATCCAACGGCTTCCAGCCTGGCTCCACGTTTAAGATCTTCACCTCCACGGCGGCGCTGGAGCAGGGTTTTGGGCTGCGGCACCTCATTAACTCCCCCTACCGGGTGTCAATCCCCGATGTGAAGCGCTGCCCTGGCTTTGGGCCCGTGGAGAACTACCACCCCCCGGAGGGATTCACCCCCAAAAACGCCACTGAAGATGAGAGTTCCACCTACGACATGCGTCAGGCGTTCGGCAAGTCAATTAACACCTACTACCTCCAGTTGCAAGCACAGCTTGATGGCGGCATCTGCCCCATCGCCAAACTGCTGGACAAGCTGGACGTGAAGAAGGCTAACGACCTGCAACCGCTCAACCAGTACTCCTCCTTCTCCATCGGAGATAACTCCGTCAGCCCGACCTCCCTGGTGGCTGCCTACGCCATGTTCCCAGCGCGGGGGATGTTCTGCAATGCCACTGCCATCACCGCAGTGCTGGACCGACACGGACAACCCATGGAGGTCCCCGACAACAACTGCCGCCAGGTGATCAGCCCGGATATAGCCGATGCGATCAATGAAATGGCCCAGATTAATTTCCGCCCCCGACCAGGGGATAACTACATTCCGGGAATCAAGGCCAAACTGGCTGACGGGAGGCCCCAAGCCGGTAAAACCGGTACCCACGAAACAAAAACTCTGTGGTACGTCGGCTACACACCTAACCTCGTAACTGGCATGGGTGCCTACAAGCCCAACGCCGTCACTGAGGACTCGCAGATCATTCACAACAACGAGACCATTGGTGGCAAAACCCCCGGTGAGCTGGGGGCGCGGATGTGGTACGGAGGCACGCTGAACCTGCCCATCTTCAAAGAAGCCATGGACGTCATGACCCAAGGGCTGCCACCGCTGCCCTTCCACCCCATGGACCCGCGCTATGAGTACGGCACCCGCGATGTGGGCGCTCCGCTGGCCCCCGAGGCCCCGCCAGTACCGGGCAGTTCCCCGACCCCCACCACACCAGGGGCAGGAACCGGTAGCTCCAACTCGAGCACTCCTGGAGCCTCCACCACAGGCACTCCCTCCGGCAAACCCACCACCGGGACCTCAACCTCTCCCTCCACGCGGCCCACTCCGAGCACACCGTCCTCTTCGACCACCACACGCAGAGGCAGGCCCACAACAACGGCAACCTCTCCCTAGCCTGGCATCCGGCGGCCGTATGGCACGATGGGAGCCATGGCGATCTCTCTGCGACACCCCGCCCTAGCTCTGCCTGCTGCTGTGGTGGCCGCCGGAAGCGCCACGCTGGCCTACGGGGCAGGTGTGGAGACGCGCTGGTTCCACCTGCGTCAGGCCAACGTGCCGGTACTGCCCACCGGGCACCGCGACGTGCAGGTGCTGCACCTCAGCGACCTGCATCTAGTGCCCCGCCAGGCCCGCAAACGGGCCTGGGTATGCGAATTGGCCAGCCTGCAACCCGATTTGGTCGTCAATACCGGCGACAATTGGGCCGCCCCCGATGCGCTACCCGCCTTGCTGGATACCTACGGACCGCTGTTTGAGTTCCCTGGCGTTTTCGTCTGGGGCTCCAACGACTTTTTCGCCCCGGTGCCCAAGAATCCGGCCCGCTACCTGATGCCCCGCGATGACTCCTTCCGGCGCGGGAGGCCTCTGCCTTGGCGTGAGCTGGGGGCCGCTCTGACGCGGCGTGGCTGGGTCGACCTCACGCACACCCGCCACGAGTTGCGCGTGTCAGGCACCCGCCTGCAGTTACGCGGGGTCAACGACGCGCATCTGGATTACGATCACTACGACAGAGTCGCCGGAGCTCCCGCCGAGGGTGTGGATCTGGCTATAGGGGTGACTCACGCGCCTTACCGGCGGGTACTTGACGCTATGGCCGCCGACGGTCTCGGGCTGCTTCTCGCGGGGCACACCCACGGCGGGCAGTTGCGGCTGCCTGGTTACGGCGCCTTAGTGTCCAACTGCGACCTTCCGGTGCGGCAAGCTCGGGGACTGTCACGCTGGCCGGTGCCAGGGCAGAGCTCAGCGCGGGATGTCGACCCGGCGTGGCTGCACGTCTCCGCCGGGCTGGGGTGCTCCCCTTGGTCCCCCGTGCGCATCGCCTGCCCTCCCGAAGCCACCCTGCTGACCTTGACCGCCCGGCAGCCTGCGTAATCAAGCAGCGAGCGGTTCTCCATCTCGGCTAGACTCTGCCCAGTGCCCTTCGCGGGCCATCGGGGTGTAGCGCAGCTTGGTAGCGCGCTTCGTTCGGGACGAAGAGGTCGTGGGTTCAAATCCCGCCACCCCGACTTCGAGAAAGCATTGTGGGGTAAGGGGTTTTCGG
>JBDIAW010000069.1:0-6741 GCA_039812585.1 Actinomycetota bacterium
GGTGCAGGCAGCAGTGCTGGCTACGGCCTATCACCCGGTCACGCACAGCCAAAACCTGGACTACACCTCGTGGGCTGAAACGAGCTCGGTGCCCGAGGTCATCGTGGCGCAGGAGTTGGTAGCAGGGGCGGATCTGCTCTCGCTAGCCACGCAATGGGCACCCTTGGAGGCGATGCGCTACGCAGCGGAAAGTTTGGGCTTTCACTCCTATGGTCAGGTGGCTGGGCAGTGGGGCCGGCGGCACGGCGTACGCCCTGGGGATGTCACGACCCCGCAGGCGTGGTTTGCGGCCATTGATGAGGATCAGGAGTTGGCCAGCCATTTCAGGGCTTTCATCAAGGGGCAGGAGGCCTATCTGCGGACGCATTTTAGCTTCAGCGATCGGGGTTTACGGGCTCTGTGCGGACAGGGCATTGATGACATGTTTGCCCAGCGGCAGGCTAATGCTGATTGGATGGCGCGCCGAAGCGCACTGTTGCAGGCAGGGCAGCTCACAGCGGCGCAGATGTGGCAGCAGGCTCATGCTTATGCGGCAATGGCCGGAGGTTCAGCATGACGAGCAGGTGCCGCGCACACCTTCACGGCGTGACTTGTCCAGCAGGGAACTGGGCGCGGGCGCTAGCGAGATCTCCTTGTAGCAGTGCGCTCCAGCCTGCGATCACGCGGGTGGGGTCTAGGTCGCGCCACACCTGGGCGCGGGCCTGCTGGCTGGCCTGCCACCAGGTGTCGAGGTCCGCCGCCTCAAGGATGCGCTGGGCGGCCTCAGTGATGCTGGTCACGGTCCAGTCACCCAGCACCTCCCCAGACCCCGGCCATTCCCGCACGATGGGCACCGCCCCGCTGGCCATCGCCTCGGCCACTGCCACCGGGTTGCCCTCACTGTCGGCGCAGGACAGGATGTGCCCTACTCCCCGAAGCCACGAGGACAGGTCCGCGCCGAAACCGTCGAAGCTAACGGCCCCGCGCAGCAGCGGGTCGGTCTCGATGCGTTGGAAGCAGCGGGAGTAGAAGGCCAGCTCCGGGGCCCGTTTGGCGACGTAGGGGACACTCCAGGGCGCGGGCATGCGCACGCTCAAGCTGTAGCGGGCGTCCTGGTGGCGCAACTGCCGCAACAGATCCAGGGCCAGATCCAGCCGTTTGCGCTGCGGCAGGGCACCGGCTAGACCCAGACGAAACTGGGGATCGGCCAGCTTGGGCCGATCCATGCTGGCTAGGTGGACATAGTTGGGCAGGTACACCAATTTCTCCACCGGCCAACCGAGTTGATCGCGGATTTGCTTGCCAGTCCACGGAGAGATGTGGACCACCGCATCCAAAGCCTGCACGTTGACCTTCCCAGGATAGGAGCTATCCAGCTCGAAGCGATGCAGGCGGGTGATCAGCATCTGCCCAGGCCGTTTGTGGTGGCTGGCCCAGATGGCGTTTTGTCGGGTCCACTCCGCCACGAGCACCTCGGGGGTGCTCAGTTGCCGGGCCAGGTGCAGCGGGGGGTAGCGGGTCCACCGGGGCCACTGCTGCACCTTCACCTCCAGCTCTGGTTGCCGGTCGAGTTGGCGGGCCAAAGGGGAGATGAACTTGTGGTCAGCCCCAAAGATCATCACTGACTTGTGGTGCGAGTGCTCCCGTCGGGGTGTAGGCATCCGGCCCACTACCTCATATCCCACGCGTGCGCCCGCTTTGAGCACTGCAGACACCAGGGTGGGGGGCATTCCCCCACCCTAGCCAGAGACCAGCCAGGTCAGCTTCCCGCAGTGCCCAGCACAGCTGCCATCGGTATCAGCTGCTTGCTGATCTGATGAACGGCTGTGCCAACTCACCACAACCCCAAAGAGTCGCGCAGAAACGCAATGCACAATCGTCTGAGCACCTAGGCCAAGACAACGTTGACACACAAAAAGAAGGACAACCACTGTCGTGGGGGAGGCGCTGACGATGACTTCATGATCGCGCCTACCCTGGAGCAGGGCCCGGCTGCCGGGCTGGCGACCCAGGGAGGCGCTGACGATGACTTCATGATCGCGCCTACCAGCAGCGGAGTTCCCTGTGTTGGTTGCAGCAGGGGTGAGGGCGATCACACTGCATGCGATTGGGGATTTGGTTGCAGACATGTTCGACTTCATCGTGGCCCAGCGTCAAGACTCCCGGCTACCTGATTGAGGTCTTTCTGCCAATGACATCAACGCTTAGCCAGTAGTTTTGCTCTACCCCAGCAGTTCGGTGGGTAGGCCTTCGTAGCGGTGTTGGCCTTGGGCGAGCAGGTCGTCGTGGTTGGCGGCCCAGGTGTGGCCAGAGGCGCGGCGCACATAGACATAACCCAGGGAGTGGGTGCGGTAGCGGGGGATGGCGTAGGCCCGGGCGCGGGCGATCAGGTCGGTGTCCACGTGGCGTACTGAGGGGCTCCAACCACCGATTTCGGTCAAGGCTGAGCGGGTGATCATGATGGTCCCTCCTGCCGGGGTGCCGTCGAAGGCCTCCCGGGCGCCCCAGGTGCGGTCAATGGTGAAGTCGTGGTCGGTGAAGTAGGTGAACCGGGAGGACTTGGCCACCATGTCCACCCCGCTGACCCGATAGGCCAGCATGAGGTCGGTGAGGTGATGCGGTCCGTAATGGTCGTCATCGTCGACCTTGGTGATCAGCTCCCCATCGGCCAGTGTGGCCAGGCGTCCCAAGACCTGGCCGAAACTGAGCTGCTGCGGCAGGGCAACCACGCGCAGTGGTACCCCCTTGGCCTGCAGTTTCTCCTCCCACTGCGTGACCAACTCTGCTGGCAGGGTGTAGCCGTGGGTGCCCAGCACAATCTCGTAGGCCGGATAGGTTTGCGCGGCCAGATACTCCAAACAGCTGGGGATGTCATCGGCACGCTTGCTGGAGGCGGTGATGCTGATGGTGGGCAGCGCCACCAGCGGATCCCCGGTGGCGGTGGAGGTGCCATACAGCCCCGCGAGGGGGCTGACCCGCAGCAGGGCATCGCTGGAGATTATTGCTGCTCGGGAACTGGCCACGCTGCGGACGTACCCGCCGAGGATCTCCCCGGGGCTGGCCATCTCTAGCGTGGCGGGAGTGCTCAAGGTGGTGTCCTCCACGAGCAACCCCTGGGCCTGCAACCCTTGACGTACCTGAGGATTGGCGCAGCGCAGGATCATCCCGCAGGCAGCCAACCCACGCACGGCCAGCGTGAGGAAACGGTCCTGCGTCCAGGTGGCGGGGAGGTCGTCGGGTAGCTGCAGGGTGGCAAATTTCTGCCAGTTGTCCTGTGCCTGGCCGGGGTTGATCTGTGCCTCGGGGGAGCGGTGGGAATCCAGCGTCAGCACCGGCACCCCTTGCGCGTCCTGTATAACCAGCGCTTGGGCTGAGTTGGAGATGCCCGTCCGGTTCGGATCGGCCACGATCCGTGCTGTGTAGGTGGCTGGAAGCCCCACCAGCTCGCGGTGGTAGGGGTTGGCTGTGGTGGTCACCAGCGGCCAACTGGCGTCGTGGATCGGAGCTTGGGCGGGGGGCGGGCTGTAAGGCCCCAACGGCTCCTGGCTGTCGTAGGGGCTGCGCTCCACCAGGTAGGCGCGAGGCCACGTGGTGGCGCTACGAGCAAAGGCGTGCCGATCCTCGGCGTAAACCGGCCCGCAGGTCTGAGGCCACCCATGCTCGCGGGAGTGCAAGCTCATGAGGTCGGCCAGCGCTCGATCGAGAGGGCGTTTACGCGACCAGGTCAGTGTGGCGGTCGAGCTGGTGCCCTGGGCCGTTTTGTGCACCTTCCATGTTTGACTGGTGGTGGCCCACAACGTGCGTATGCTGCGGTTGCCTCCACGCAGCCAGCGAGGGCAGTTGGCGATGGTCACGCTCAGCCCGAAGGTGCTTCCGGTGAGCAGGCCGCTGGTGGCCAGCCGGGTCAGCGCCGCCAGATCAGGAACCCTGATGTGCACGCTTTGTGCGGCGAGTCGGCAGGATTTCTCAGGCACTCCCAGCTGATAGGTGCGATGTCGCGGGGGAATCCTCCATGAGACGGTGGCACTGTCCCAGGTGGTCATCTCCACGCGGACCATCGCCCGGGTCAGGCGGGTCACGCGCCGGCGCACCTTACCGGCCACCCTGCGCACCGGGTTGGCCGGGGCAGCGGGTCCTGGTGTAGCAGTTGGATCCAACAGGGGGGTCTCATTGTGCAGCACCGGCAAGTCCAACTGCTGATCTAACTGAGCGGTCTGCTCCGGGCGCAGAGCCGTCTGCTCTTTGGCTTGCGCGTCGTCCCCGGTGACTGGCTCGACGAAAGTTTTGGTCGTGGGCTCCTCGGCCAAGCCAGGGTGACTCTCCTCCCGAGGGCTGGGTAACGGGGAGTCGATCGAGGTCTGTGGCGGGCGTGTATTCACGTGCGTGAGTCTAAGGGTCCGCCTTGGTCAGCAACAGTCGCCCCCGGCGCAGACCCCGCGCAGCCTTGCGGGGCGAAGGGTTGATAGCGATGATCCTTCACCTTGCCATGCTGCCTGATGTTCGCGTGGGCGCTCGCCGCACGCTTGAACACGTCATCTCAGAGGTCTGCGATGGCAAAGGCGCCCAGAGCAGAGCTTGGCGCTTACGCTGTCAGCGTAGCCAGGGGGACAACGTGGACCCCTGAGGGCAGGGTGTAGCCGTGCTCGGTGCCGGTGATCACCGCCAGAAAGCGGGGACGGCCCACCCGGTCCAGGTCGACCCGGGCGTTGCGCAGTTTGAGCAGGTTAGCTTCGGCTTCTGGGATTTGGCTGGAACCCAGTTTGACTTCCATCCCGGCCCATCCTCCGTCGCCGAACTCCCCGATAGCGTCAATCTCCAAACCGTTTTCATCCCGGTAGTGGAACAGCTGCCCGCCGTGGGCGTCCAGGTAGGCGCGGAGATCACGGATCACCATCGATTCGAACACCTGGCCGAAATACCCAGGATCGCCTGCCAGGCGTTCAGGGGTGAGCTGCAACGCAGCGCAGGCCATGGCGGGGTCGGCCAGATGCAGTTTGGCGTTGCTGCGCAACCTGGTGCGGGAACGCAGGTTGACACTCCACGCTGGTTGTTCCTCCACGGCAAACACCGTGGTCAACGCGTTGAGGTAGATGCGGACCGTGTTGCGATCCAGTTGGCTGCCCTCGCCTGCAACATCGGCGGCCAGGTTTTTCACACTCACCGCGGCGGCGATGGTGCGGGCCACGCTGGACAGCAACCGACGTACCCGCACTTGGTCGTGGCCTGTTCCGCTGGCCTGGGGCAGATCGATGGCGGTGAGGTCGCTGATGTAAGAGAGGTTGAACTCCCGGGCACTGCCCACGCTGGTGTTGACCAGGGCTGGCCAACCGCCCCGGACCGCCTCGGCAGCCAGGTCGCGGTAGGTCAACGGGCTGTTCACCCCACTGAGCCGGTCGTGCTCGGTCAGGGTGTGCAGCGATACCTGGTTGGTGGAACGTTGGCTTTCGCTCAACGACATGGTGCGCAGGCGTACCCGTCCGAAACGCCCCGCCCCCGAATGCCGTCGCAGGTCGTCTGGCGGAGTTGCCGAGCCAGACAAGATGAACTGCCCCGTGGTTTGGCGGGAGTCGATTTCGTGACGGATCACGTTCCACAGGCTGGGGGCCAGTTGCCATTCGTCAACCAGGCGGGGGACCTCGCCCTGCAACAGTCCGGCTGGGTCCAACTCGGCCAATTGGATGTTGGTGGGGGAGGCATCCAACCGTATCGAACTACGGGCATGGTGCAGCCCGGTGGAGGTTTTGCCGCAGCCGCGAGGACCCTCCAGGACCACCCCTCCCATAGCCTGCAGGAGTAGATCCACTCGGGAGTCGATCACACGGGGAAGGTAAGTCATAGGTTTACCATACAGCATGTTGCGGGCCTTTCACCCAGCACGTTGCGGATCTTCCAACCAGCATCTTGCGGATCAAAGTAGGCCAGGTAAGGGACCTGTGGATGAGTTTGCGCTTGATTGAGCTGAGAAGTAACTGCTCGTTTGAGGGGAAGGTATCACTATCGACCCTGAGACTGGGGGTGGTGAGGAGATGAATGAGTTGCCCGTAAACGGCATATTCTTGCTGCTTCAAGTGGTGCCAAGCGGGGATGACTCGTCAAAGTGGTGTTGCCTGCATCACCTTCAAAGAGATCTTGAATACCGGATTCGTCAAGAGCCGGGACAAGTGCGTGAACTATTTGTTCTAATCTCGTCAACACACCCTTAGTCAAATCTGCATGTGGATCCTTTGGATTTTTTACCAGCCCCAATCTTTCCAGTTGTGAGCCTGCAGTGTTTCTGGAAAACCCACCATTAGCTTGCTGTGCACTAATTATTGCTTCTTGTGGAAAGAGAACAGCTTCTTCAACAGATGATACCCGAACAATCGTAGGATAGTCTTCACTAGGCAGTGAAACAGCTACCACTGTCCGATCTTCATACGGTCGTGTGGGATCAAAAGTAGTTGCCATATTGGCCCCCGCTGTATTAAGAAGGACTTGCATCGTACTTGCTGCTGGGTTAACAATGGTAAAAGGATCACTAGAAAGAGCTTGGCTGGTATCAGAAATAGAATTTTTTACTGTGCTGACTTCGAACAGCCCATTTTCTATACTAATAACTACTGGTAACTCAGGGTTTTCAACCCTAGCATTGATGATTCTATGAAGAGAACCCGCAATGGTCTGACTGCCAAAGGGTTGCTCTGGAACATTGAGGGTTATGCAAAAGCCTTGGGTTGGTAACTTTTCAAACGTTTAGCAGCGTGTCGAAATACAAATTACATC
>JBDIAW010000070.1:0-6698 GCA_039812585.1 Actinomycetota bacterium
CCCGTACTCAACGATAAGAAGCTCAATCCGCGCAGTTATCTGCCTATACACCTACCTGCATTCCTGAATAAGCCTCAGTGTGACGAGGGTATTCTCACGCCCATCAAGAAACCTAAGAATGGAGAGTTGACGGAGAACGATAAAGAATTTAATAGGCAGATCCATCAAATACGATGGGTGGTTGAACAAAAAATATCGCATCTAAAGAACTGGCTCGCATTTAAGGAAGATTACAGGCGCCCGTACTCAACGATAAGAAGCTCAATCCGCGCAGTTATCTGCCTATACACCTACCTGCATTCCTGAATAAGCCTCATTCATTACAACTAAGGATGGCTCAATCTTTGAGCTGTTTTTATGATTACTTACCACTCCTACTCTAATATCTGAAAAGCTTGCCTGCTTCAGCTTTTCAATTATTACTTGAACATTGCGACCACCATGAATACAGGTATCAAACAGTAGAATAGGTTCACCAACCTCTGGTCTTTTTTGATTGAAATCTTTAATAGAATCGATTACTTCAGATTCATTTCTTATTGAATCAAATCTTTCACTAGCGCCATATTTTTTCTCATCGTAACCTGACAATATTTCCCAATCGAATGTTCCTTGAGTAAAATCATCTTTAGAAACCAAGCCTCGCGGATTCAAAAACAAAATGATTGGAAGTTTATATGCAGGATAAGTATCACGCCAATAGGCTTTAAAAGCTACGTATGCGGGCCTAGCCGAACTGTCTAAGAAGCAAACTGTTTTTACCCCATATTCATAAACATAGTTTGATATTTTTTTTCCTATTTCGAAGAAGATCTGCCCCTTTTCAGCTTCAACTTCATTCAAGCTCATCACTAATCCATCCAATCGCAGGATTCAATGTGAAACTAATGGAAAATTACAACTCTGCCACCGCTTTAATTTTTCCTGCCGCCACTGTGTTAAAACTGCCATCTCAATCATGCCGTCCTAGTGCTGTGAAAAGTAGGGCGATGTTGGACTCGAACCATTGCCTATGTACTAAGCGACCCACCCATTGGTGCGCTCATCCCTAAAAACAACTGCACATGGTGTCTAATAATTGCCTTTAGTTCCTCTTTAGAATGTATCGCTCGCGATCCTCACCCTCATAATAGGCCAAAGCACCCGGAATGCAAACCAATAAAGCTCCGAAGTAGTTTCCCACTACCGTGGTCAACGCCTCACCTAATTGCATGGACTTTCTGTCAATCGAGGCACTTTCTGACATGACGTAACACTCATCTGGGGCCCCAGATTTTCGCAATAGTGCCTCAATGTCATCGGCACTATCCTGATTTACAGGCACTGCTGTCATGAATCTGGGGTCCAAATCATGTTGATGGGCGAGTCGATTGAGCTGTTTGCGGCGATTTTTTCCGTCGAGCGAGCTGAGCCATCTTTGCTTTTTATTGCTGAGGATAAAAGACATGATGGTCAATTCTTCACGACTATCCATCGATCTCGCCTTTCATCATTAACATCCGTTGGATACCTAAACTAGTGTCTTGCCAATTCCTAAACTACTGGTGGGGCGACTGGGACTCGAACCCAGGGCCAAGGGATTATGAGTCCCCTGCTCTAACCGGCTGAGCTACCGCCCCCGTGGGTGATGCTTCGATCGCCATAATGGTATCTGCTCCAGCCAGTCCGCCGCCGAAGAAGGACACCGATCATGACCAGCGAGCCCTCGAATGACCCCACCGTGGAGCTGCACGAGCTGCGCCAAGAGAACGCCGCGCTGCGCCTGGAGATCGCGCAGCGCAAGGTGTTGGCCGACTGCGTGCAGGGCTACCGCACCGCCAGCAGCCTGAGCGAGATGTTCGGCGCGGGCCACCTGTTTGGCCGCGACCCGCTGTTCGTGGCCTGGGACCTGGCCGAGGGAATGGACCGGCAGTTATTCTCCCTGCTGCCCCAGTGGCAGGGTCACCGTAGTGACCCGCTGACCGAGGAGCAGCCAGATCGCCTGCCGCACCAGGTGTTCCGCACCCAAGTGCAGGGCCATCTGGTCGGGCAGCAGCAAGTGGCCGACGCCAAGCATTGGGCGGGGGTGTGGGGCCTGCTGGGCGAAGACCCCGCAGCGACCCGCACCGACGACTTCGACGGGTTCGCCGTCTACAACGCCACCGACACCACCGCGCTGTACCTGCCAGTGCTGGCGCAGTACGTGCAGCTCCACGGGCCCGACGTGCTGCGCGACCGTTACCGCCACCGCGCCACCGGGCAGATCCGCACCGTGGAGCAGGCGGGCGGGCGTTGCGCCGACTGGATCGCCGCCACCATCGCCGCCTCCTCGCGGGGGCTGTTCGAGGTGGCGGCCACCAATCCGCGCCAGACCAGCCCCTCGGGGGTGCGACGCGACGGGTCGGACGCCTACTTCCACCCCGTGCCCCCGCTGGGTGCCCACCCCAATCGCGAGCGCCCGGTGGCCTATCTGGCCGAGCAGGGCAGGGCGGTGGAGGCCTTGGCCGCCGCCGTCACGCTGCTGCCGGATCACCCCCACCGCACCACCTGGGAGCAGGCCAGCGCCGGGATGGGCCAGAAGGTGTGGCAGCACTACTGGATGCCGCAGCAGCAATTCCTGGCCTGCGCGGTGGACTACCATCCCCAAACCGGCCAGAGTCGCCAGGTGCCATTGCACAGCCTGGAAGCCCTGGAGGTGCTCCAAACGCGACTGTTTGACGGGCTGACCGTTGAGGGGCGTGACGTGGGGCGGGAGGTGGTCAGCGGCGTGGTGCAGGCGGTGTGCGATCCGACGTGGATGACCCCCGCCGGGCCAACCATGTTGCACCCACGGGATCGCCACTTCGAGGGCGCCTACCTGACCTACCAAGGCTCAGGCACCATCTGGCCAACGGTGATCGGCTCGTGTGTGCGTGCCTTGGACCATCAACACCTCGGCCCGGTCGGAACCTGGCTGGCCACCCGCCTACTGGAAACGCTGCGCGCCAGCGGGGCAGCCCCAGAGTTCTACTTCATCGACCGCGAGAACCCCGACTGCCCCAGCGGGGCGGTGATCCTCGACCCGGTCGCAGCCTCCCAACGCACCCAGGGTAGGAGGGTGCCCAGCTCCCCACTGCCTCAGCAGCATCAGGCGTGGAGCGCCAGCGCAGCGCTGTGGATGTTGCACCGAGACCCCACCACTGCGCCGCCCGAGCCGGGCACCTGGCAGGCCGAGCTGTGCCAGCAGGCCCAGGGCCAGCTGGCGCACGTGCCCCCGCTGCTGCCTCACCAGCAGCCCGAGGTGATCCTCGATACCACTCTGGGTCTGGAGGGCTACCACGCCCTATGCCGAGCGCGAGACTCCTACGACTCCAGCAGCTTTTGATAGGCCTGCTCGTAGCCATCCACCATGGTCTCCAAAGTGAAGTGGCGCTGCACTCGCTGCCGGCACGCCCGACGATCCACCGTGCAGACCTTGCCGACCGCATCAGCCATAGCCTCCACATCGTCAACGATGAATCCGCTGACTCCGTCTTCGATGATCTCGGGCGCGGCCCCCCGCCGCAGGGAGATCACCGGGGTACCGCAGGACATGGCCTCAATGGTGGTCAACCCAAACGGTTCCTCACGCTGGACCGGAGTCAGGAAGGCCTTGGCGTTTTGGTAATACTGCACCAACTGATCCTGGGCAACCGGGCCGAGGTAGCGAATATCGTCACCGAGGAAAGGCTTGACGTACTGGTCAAAGTACCCCTCACCATTGTGGGTGATCGCCCCACAGATCAGCAGTTTGCTGCCGGTGCGTACCGCCACCTCCACGGCCTCTTTGGTGCCTTTAATATCCATCACCGTGCCTGCGAAGAGCAGGTAATCTCCGGACCCGTCACCGAAACTGAAATGCTCCGGGTCGGTGCCGTTGTAGACGGTGGCCAGATAATTCAGTTCAGGAGCGTCTTTGCGCTGGTTGTGCGACAGGGAAATGTAATGCTGATTGGGCTCGGCATACAGAGCGA
Source organism: Actinomycetota bacterium (assembly GCA_039812585.1). Classification (GTDB taxonomy): domain Bacteria; phylum Actinomycetota; class Actinomycetes; order JBDIAW01; family JBDIAW01; genus JBDIAW01. The sequence goes on from JBDIAW010000070.1 coordinate 3,972, forward strand.
ACAGCTCCCGTTTCCAGTCGGCAATGGGGTCATGCAGGGTATGTACCGCCGGAACCTGCGGATAGTTACGCCCCAACGTCAAGCCTGTTTCGGGGTGGTGGAAATGCACAATGTCGTATTCTCCAGCAGCAGCCCGGGCATACATGTCGCTGGCGTAGTAGTGGTCGCGCAGAAATGGCACTCCGTGCGAGAACAAATCCATCCGGTCCAGCAAAGCCTCCAATTCAGGCAAGGTGCGCGTCAGGGGTTGCAGCCCCCGAGTTTCCAATCTCAAACCGGGGCCAGAGATCTGGCTGCCCTCGGGGGCGAAAATCGTGACCTCGTGCCCCCGCTGGCCCAACCCCCGAGCGGTGGTCAACGCCACATCAATTGGCGCGTAGTTCATGTCCGCCGGGCGCGGCCAAGGAATGTAGGAGCGAACCATCGTGGCGATTTTCATCGGGGTCCTTTCGGTGGGCAGACAGAGTTTTCCACCGGCAACTTTACACGGCAGGCGAGCCGATTGGGCGTGCTGCACATTGTGGGGCAGACTGCACCTCAACCAACCCCGCTAGGAGGCCCCCATGTCCGACTCCACCCCGCTGCGCATCGCCATGGTCGGCACTCCCTGGCACAGCATGCCCCCCGGCGGCTACGGGGGCATCGAGTCGATGACCGCCGACCTGGTGGATGGGCTGGTCGATCTGGGGCATGACGTGACCCTGATCGGGGTGGGGCCTAACGGCACCAAGGCTCAGCGCATGTTCCCCACGTATGAGTCACCGCAGTTTGCCCGGATGCAGGAGCGCTGGCCGGAGATCACCCACGTTGCCTACACCCAGAAGATTCTGGCCGACCTGCAGGTGGATGTGGTGCACGACCACAGCGCCGCCGGGCCGCTACTGGCGGCGGGGCGCCGGGTGCCCACCGTGGTCACCGCTCACGGTCCGCTGGAGGGCCCGATCGGCACCGACCGCGACGACATTGCCCGCTTCTACCGGCTGATGTCGGGCTACGCCTCGTTCGTGGCTATCTCCGACGCGCAGCGCCACCTCGGCCCGGACATGACCTGGGCAGGCACCGTCCACAACGCGGTGCGGGTCGAGGAGTTCCCGTTCCAGGAGCGCAAAGAGGATTTCGTGATGTTCCTGGGAAAAATGTACCCCTACAAGGGGGCACATCTGGCCATCGAGGCCGCCCGCGCCGCCGGGGTGCGCCTGGTGCTGGCGGGCCGCTGCGTGGAGGAGGAGGAAAAGGCTTATTGGGACGCCGAAATTGCTCCCCGTATGGGTGATGACGTGGAGTGGATCGGCGAACTGAACACCGACCGCAAGCTGGACTACATGAAGCGGGCCCAGGCGTTCCTGTTCCCCGTGATCTGGCCCGAACCTTTCGGTTTGGTGATGACCGAGGCTATGGCCTGCGGCACCCCAGTGGTGGCCCTGCGCAACGGATCGGTCCCCGAGATCGTGGCCGACGGCGTCAGTGGCATCATCTGCGACGACCCGTCTGAGCTACCTGACGCTATCCACGCAGCCACCGCCCTATCCCCCGCCGCCTGCCGCCGCCACGTGGAGTCCCACTTCGACACCGCCACCATGGCCCGCGGCTACGAGGCCGTCTACCGCACGGTGATTGAGGAGTGCAGGCAGCTGGGATGAAAGGAACGCTGACCCCCAAGCATTCTGTGATTCTATGGCATTTGAGGTTTTGGTTTACGATCCTGCCAAGAAAGTCTCTTGGGAGCAGTTGGTTCTCCCTTAACGACAGCTGCAGTGGTGTCATGTGATTGCTCAAAAGCGCCTCTGTTCGCCGACTTGACTTTATGTCCAGCTTCTTTCCAATAATGAAGAGCTGCGTCAATGAACGACGTGGTTCTATTGTTTACTTCACTAGGGTCAAGTCCCTCAGCTTTCAAGACGTCATGCTGCTGGTCGGTCAAGCTATAGGGATCACATGGGGCTCCGTCAGGAAGCCCCAGCTTTTCACGCATAAAGAGCTGTAACTCACCAGCTCGGCGCAAACTCCCTACTGCCAGTAATTGCAAAAACTTGGGTGTGTCGGTTCCCGATACTCCGGCTTCTCGTAACGCAGTATGGAGTGCGGCTACTTGCTCCCCGCTTTCGGCGACGCGGGTCATGAAATGTGCTAGGTCAAGTTCGGAGGGTCCCGTAAAAAGCGCAAGGCCATCAAGGCGAAGGGTGTCTGATTTTCCGGAGCCTATCTCCATATAGAGGCTTCCTTGCCAGGGATCACCGTGCAGGAGAGTAGCAGGGTGATGCACATCTGTTGCATATGCTTCTTTGGCAAGATCGATCAGTAACTCAGCTGCAACATTTACCTTCTGGCCAGCATAATTTTCATACCCATCGATAAATCCATGGGGTACAAGTGCTCTTCTCACCACAGCATCAACCTGGGCTAAAAACACGTTACCGACTTCTGGAATATGTTCTGGAATGAGCTCAGGATTTCTTGCTGCTATACCTTTGAGGCCATCCTGGTACCTGCGAATAAGGTCAGCGATTGCAGGCATAAGCTGCACGAGTTCTTCGAAAGATACGCCCCGAGAGGTGCCGCGACTTTCGGGCCGAAAGTCGCGTGATACCCCGTCTTGTCGCATCGTCCAGTTAATTCGAACACCCGAACTGGTATCTCTCTCAGCTTCTAAAGATGAGGTACTCAACCCCATATCGGCCAGTATTCTCTGGAGTTGCAGATGAAGCGTTTCCATGGTGACGCTAATCA
>JBDIAW010000071.1:0-6441 GCA_039812585.1 Actinomycetota bacterium
CAAGTCATCGGCATCGTTTTCGCTAAATCCAAAACCGATCCCGAAACTGCCTACGCGCTACCTATTACGGAGATCCTCCCCCTGGCCACTCACGGCACCACCGCCACAGCCGCCGTAGCGACAGGAGGTTGCGCCGGTTAGGCCAAACCCCTGCAGTGTCACTGTCTGATGCCCTAGCATGGTGTCAAACCGAGCAGATAGGGCGAAGGGGTCATCATGGGTTTTCGCGGACCGTTTAGGCGGAAAGGCCAAGCTAATGGAAGGCCACCCGAGGATAATTCTGATAACTCAAACAGACCCCCCGTAGTAGAGCCCACTGCGGTTTTCAGCCCTGGAGAGGGATCTCATCAGGAGCCACCACGGCAGGCTCAACCTCCATCTAAGCCGAGATTTTACAAGCGCCATCCCGTGATATTTAGTTTAATCGCCGGCTTTGTGGTCCTTGCAGTAGGTCCGGCGGCGTGTAGAGCGGCGTGGCACGTGGGTGATCCGGTCACCTACGGGGGAGCTCCTGGGGACCCCGACAAGGTCCTACTCAATGGGCAAAGCTCCTCGCCCGAAAAAGATGCCGCCCTCAACGATTTAAAGGATATCGCACGTATAAGTTGCACTGGGTATTCTGCCGTCGAGGCCTTTAAAGGAATATCTTCTGAAGAAACAACTAACCCCCCCTTAATGGATGCTTTAAAAAATGATAGAACTAGTTACAGAAATTATAAAGAGATAAACGAAGCAGCAATCAACGCTATCAATGCGATTGAGGGAAGTAGTTATTACCAGCCAGATTGCCAGCTAGGTATCGGTGGGCTTGATGTTATTGAAAAGTACGAAACATTTATTAATAGTCAATTACCCCAAATCAAACCGGCGTTGCAGAATGTTTCTAGCATATTAAAAAGCCATCCCAGTACCATACAAGCAAGAAATAAAAACGAAATCTTAGGTAAGCTTAGCGAAATTCCAAGCAAAGTAGATACAACAAGAAAAACTATAAAAACAATTTACGCTTCACACGCTAACCAACTTAGCTATTCGTGATCGCGTAATCTCTTACTGCAACTAGTAGAGATTGTTGATCCTAAATAATCCAACGGCGTATTAGACCAAAATTTACCAATTTAAAATTTATCAAGTAATCCAAGCTTCCTTTGAAATAGTTTTTTCGTTTCCAAACAGGCAGTTACGTTTGCTTAGAATAGCCATTCGGTATCCACGCCTCCCTAAATACTTCGGCTTTCAAGCCATAAACTTCTGCCCATAGGGCTGGGTCACTGGGATAATACGTTCCATTTTCAACCCGCGAGACTGACGATAGTGCGTGGCCGGTGGCCTGGGCCACGCATCGTAGGGTGAGCCCGGCTCTTTCTCTATATTCCGCCAACGTGGGTGACGATGAAAGCGGTGCTAGGTGGGTAGTAGCTACTCCTAAAACCTCTGCAAGCCTCAGTAGCGCTGTTGGCCCTGGCTGGGCCGTTCCTGACTCGTACCGTCCAACAACCGACGGGGTGGCACCGATGAGGCGTGCTAGGGCACTCAGGCTTAAACCGTTTCTCAACCTAGCCGCCCGTAGGCTGTCTGGGCGAAAACGGCGCACACCTCTTCGGCCCATCGCCTCTCCTCTCGTGCATGAGGAACAAAATGCTAGTAGGGGTCACCGATGTGCTCTATGATTATGGCAAGGATAGTGCGAGCGCTGGGTGGGTTTCTCCCTGCGGGAGTTGATAAGAGGTGATGACTAGTGGGGGCTCCCTATATGCCTAGCGAGATAATTCCTCCTGGCGCTGCGCCACTAGGGCAAAACCCTGCGGCGGGAAGGCTTGCCTTTGTGATTTCTGCGCATGGTGGGGCAGGAACGACAACGGTTTGTCGATGGCTAGGGAGCAATTTTGTGCAAGATTGGGGTATGGCAGTCCCGCCTCATATCGGCGACAACGCAGTGGTTGTTGCTTGCCAGGCAACTCCACATGGAGCCGCCCGCAGCGCAGAGTTGATTCGCTACCTCCGCCTAAATACTGACTGTAATCGGTTGTTACTCGTTGCAACGGCGGATGGGCGTGGGCCTGAACCCTTAGCATCAAAAGCTAGAATCAGAACTCTTTCTGCCTACATCGATGGTGTGGTTCGGCTACCATATATACAGCGGTGGCGTTACATGGATGACCCTTTAAGCCAACCTGCGCCTAGTAACTATTTCACACAATTGAATAAAGTGCGCGAGTTTTTAGCTGATTCTTGCATTTACATTAACTACTAAGATAGGAATGGGGAAGGCGATGAGTATCTTGTTAGCAGTAGGAGATCAGGTTCAACATTTTGCCTACTATGCTGCCGCACAGAAGGATGTTTTTCTAGCAGAGCTAACTAATCCTAGTGCTCAACCTCCCGATAAAGTCACAGGGAAAATTATGGAACTTCTAGGCTGGCTAAAATGGGGAGCCATTGTTGCAGGATTAGCCGGCCTTTTTATTTGCGCCATTATGATGATGTTAGGTCGTAGGGGTAAATCTCAAACTGCGGTAGAGGGAGCAGTTGGTATTCCTTGGGTTCTTGCAGGCTTGCTACTCTTGGCTGTTGGTTACATGATTGTAAATACTGTTGTTAAGTAATTTTCTATAATTTTATGCTCTACCGTGAAGTAATTGCCCGTTACGTAAAGACACAACTAAGTTATAATTGGTACTTTATTATACACAAGTTATGAGCATTAGCTTTTAAAGTTGCTTACATAGGAGGCAAACGTGACTTCTTACTTTGAGATTGTAGAGAAGTCACGAAAAAAAAAGCAAAAGCTAATTATTTTAAGTGTTGTTTTATTAACAAGTTTGGCCATAACTTTTTTATTTATTTATACTAAAACCACAAGCAATAGTCAAGAAAAAAACCAAAATGATAAACAAAAAAACAGTTCTAATATACCAATCAATAGTAGTAGTAGCCCCAGCAACAAGATGCTCCCAGGATTTTATGAGCTGCCCTCCCCAGGGGGGCAGCTACCCGCACACGAGACAGCTGGACCTCTTAGAGTTGGCGGTGAATCAAACCCCATAGTTTCTGGGTTTGCTCACAGCGAGCTCGGGGCTGCGCTTGCGGGCCTGCACTTACTGGAAAGAGTGCGACCCTATGCTGGACCATCTGTTTTTGTTCCCACAATCCAAAAACAGATGGTCGGTAAAGACAATGATGTGCAAGTATATTTGGATGAAACTAACGAGGCCTACTTGAAGTCTCTCAAGGCTTCACCAAACCAATCCCAACCGATTTTAAGGACTGCACAATATGTAGGGTACCGCATCACTGCGTATTCTGATCTCTATGCGGTAGTACAGTACCTTTTGGAATTCCCGCCGAAAGAAAATAACGGCAGCAGTGCAGCCAAAATTTTTGGACAGCAAGTTGCGGTAGTGTGGAAGGACAACGACTGGTTGTTAATGGCTCAGACCGACGGTAAACTAGCACCGATACAGACCGATGTGGACCCAAATAAATTTATCCGTTTTTCATAAGCAGGGGTTGGTGAACATGAAGAAGCCTGTTAATAATAAAGCCCGAAGGCTTGGAGCAGTCTTCTTCGCGCTCATACTGTCCTCTTTAGTGGCACTTAGCTTGTCAGGTTTAATGTGTTTGAGTTCTCCTATAGAAGATCAAACTTTCAATACTGAAGATAATAATTTACCTTTTGTGCTTTCTCAAAATATTCTACTTGTAAGTTATAAAAGCCAGAATTTTGCTGGTAAACCTGTTAATAATGAACCAACCCCATCTCCCTCGTCATCTACATCTAAAACACCACTCGACTTGATTCCTAAGATCAAGGCGCGTGATGAAGCCTGTGAAAAAAGCCTAGGGATGGATGAAGACGGTGGCTGGAAGAAACAATGCGATTCGCTGACTGCTGAGTTAAAAAGCCTGGTACCTGCATCTACACTCGACTCTATCAGAGCAAAAATGGCAGAAGTTGAAAATGTGTGCAAAGACGCAAACTCGCTGGATGCGCCACAAGATTCCATTGATAAATGCGATAGAGTCAAACAGGAGTTAAGAGAACTCGCCCCATCTACAGGTGACCCGACCCCCCCACCGGCAAATATGTCTGATGAAGAAAAAGAGAAACGTATTCAAGAAGCAGTTGAGGCTTGTAAGGCGAATAGTGGGTTTGTAGTTGATCAACAAGCCCTAGAGAAATGCGAGAAATACAAAAAGGCATCTGGCAATGAGCAAGAAGTCAAAAAGAGGCTCGAGGAAAGCGGAGGTAATCCTTTAGAAAAGTTGGCAGGTGCAATTTCTGGAATTGCAGGAGCAATTAAAGATCCAGTTACAGCTATTTTGGGGCCCTCTGCCCGTTTTTTTGCCTCCTCGACCGGTGATGCTCTTCGTCAGTTTCAGCTAGAATGGCTTACCGAGGAAAGCCTTGCTCGTAGTTCAGGGTCACAAGATGCTGCGGAACAAGTGCGTGCATTGACTTTGCCCCTTGCATCCTTCATTCTCTTAGCGTCGATTTTTTGGCAAGCAATTGTCATCATGATCACCAGGAGATCGCAACCCTTTGTAGATATAGTAAGAGGTCTTTTTACCTTCTTATTTTGGACAGGTATTGCCATCGGTGGATCTCAAATTGCTTTACAAATAAGCGATGAATTAGCAATATGGATATTCAATACTGTCTCGAATAAGCAATCTATGTTCAACGATATGGCAGATCTTTTGCAAGGTAAAACAAATGTTGCCGGTTTTGTTCTTGATTCCTTGGGGACGCTACTTCTTTCTCCTGTATTAAATATTGCCGTATGGATTATGAAGTTTAGTTTTCTATTTCGTGATTTAAGTATGATTATTTTATCTGGAGTTTTGAGCTTAGCAGCTGCAGGGTCCTTAACTAATGCCACTAGGGAGTGGTTATTCAAAATCATTAGTTGGATGCTTTCACTTATTGCGTATAAGCCAGCAGTAGCAATGATTTATGCGACTGCAACCCTCCTCTCCAAGGCTGGCAAGCAAAGCGGAGCGAGTATTGATCAATTTATGTTAGGTGCACTTGCTATATTTCTTTCAATCTTTGCCTTGCCGGTTTTGACTCGGTTCTTTACCTGGGGAACGGGTCAGGCTACCGGTGCAGGTGCGGCTCCGGCGCTACAAACCTTCAGTACGCAGTATGCCCAGTATGGTTATGGCAAACGCTAGTGATACCTTGATAAATCAATCTTTCTTAGGAGTCTTATTCGCCTGAGATAGGGAAAATAAGGATTAATTGCAGCAAACAGGAGATTAAATGACAAACAACCGTACTATAGATGATATGCGAGACGTAGGTCCGCGCATGTATAGTGGTTGGCGACGAGGTCGAGGCATAGGACTTTTTGGGCTGGGTCCCCTAGCCACAACTTTAGTAATATCAGCAGGTTTAATTCCACTGATTATTTTTAATTTTTCTCCCATGTTGGCACTATTTATTGCTGTGCCCTGCTTGCTATTTGCAGGATTTTTGCTGGGACGAATAGATGGGGTACCTCTAGGTAATTTACTTGCGCAACGCATTCAATGGTGGTGGGGCTCACTTCATGGCTACAACTCCTACCGCTCCGGTGTAATAATTGATCACCCACGGGCTTGGCAATTGCCAGGAGTCTTAGCTTCCTCCGCTTTATTATCAGTGGAAGATATCGCCGGGGGCGATTTTGGCCTTATTTGGGATCAACGCTCAGGGCTCATGACAGCGACGTTAAAATGTAGTGCTTCATCGACTGGCCTGGCAGATCCTCGAGAGTCTGAAATGTGGATCAATAATTGGCATGAGTGGTTAGCAAGTTTAGGTTATCTTCCCATTATCTCTCACGTAACAGTCACCGTGGATACCGCGCCGGAACCGGGGTCGACGTTGGCCGATAACGTTTATAGCCGACTTGACCCTAACGCTCCTGAAGATGCTCGAGTTCTGATGCAAGAGCTGGTGTGGCGTTCCCCTGCTGCCGCAGCAGATGTCGATACGCGAGTCAGCATCACCTTCAACCCAGCCAAGGGTGATGCTGGCCTACGCAGCATTGAGGATCAGACGGCGGAAGTGAGCAGAGTGTTGCACGGGCTTGAAGCTGCATTAAGCAGATGCGGAGTGGGAGTTGAAGGAAGAGCGAAGGATTATGAATTAGCGGGAATTGTACGAATGGCTTTTGATCCCAAAGCGCGTGGAGAGATATCACGCGTGTTGGATGGAGAAATTAATTTAGTGGGTAATCTACTTGAGTGGGGTTCCTCAGGTCCTGTTGCCGCTGAGGAATCATGGGATCATTACCAGCATGATTCGGGATTGTCGGTTTCCTGGGTATGGCATGAAGCGCCTAGGCAAGCCGTACCTAGCGACGTACTCACCCGTATTTTGGCCCCCGGGAATTATCCGAAGCGCGTTACTCTTCTATTCAGACCATTGCCTGCAGGTTCAGCGGCTCAAAT
>JBDIAW010000072.1:0-6344 GCA_039812585.1 Actinomycetota bacterium
CGAAGTCTACGCGGGTGGAGAATGATCTAATTCCCAGCCCCCGCTGTCGCTGGTGGTGGCGCAGATGAAGTCTACGCGGGTGGAGAATGATCTAATTCCCAGCCCAACGTTGCAGTTGAAGCAGAGAACCTGGAAGTCTACGCGGGTGGAGAATGATCTAATTCCCAGCAAGGCCATCGATACCAGGGTGCCTGCCAGTGAAGTCTACGCGGGTGGAGAATGATCTAATTCCCAGCCTTTGGTCAGCGCCCGGTATTGTGCTTGGGAAGTCTACGCGGGTGGAGAATGATCTAATTCCCAGCGCCGATGCTGCCGCTATCACCGATAACGAAGTCTACGCGGGTGGAGAATGATCTAATTCCCAGCTCACGGAGGAGTTGGTCACCCGCCGCATGGGAAGTCTACGCGGGTGGAGAATGATCTAATTCCCAGCGGCTGATCGCGGCATCGGTGACTGTGGAGAAGTCTACGCGGGTGGAGAATGATCTAATTCCCAGCTTTGAGCCACCAACCAGCGTGGGGGCGAGAAGTCTACGCGGGTGGAGAATGATCTAATTCCCAGCAGCTCATATCTCTTCAGCATGCTCATCCGAAGTCTACGCGGGTGGAGAATGATCTAATTCCCAGCGTTGGCCTTTGCACGTGCAGCCCCGCACGAAGTCTACGCGGGTGGAGAATGATCTAATTCCCAGCACTGCGTCGGGGTTGTCTGCGGCGTTCGGAAGTCTACGCGGGTGGAGAATGATCTAATTCCCAGCAGGGTGAGGTCTGAGAGGGTCGTGAGGTGAAGTCTACGCGGGTGGAGAATGATCTAATTCCCAGCTGTGCAACCGCTCGACTGCCCGCCTTAAGGAAGTCTACGCGGGTGGAGAATGATCTAATTCCCAGCTGTCTAGTATCATTAATTACGTAGCAGAGAAGTCTACGCGGGTGGAGAATGATCTAATTCCCAGCTGCGCTTCGATGATTAGCGCGGATTGGTGAAGTCTACGCGGGTGGAGAATGATCTAATTCCCAGCGCGTTGCGTCGTGGAGAGGTGGACCTCCCGAAGTCTACGCGGGTGGAGAATGATCTAATTCCCAGCCCGTGATGGGGATCTGGTCCACTGGCGTGAAGTCTACGCGGGTGGAGAATGATCTAATTCCCAGCTCGCCTGGGGACTCCGAACGCTCTAGTGCGAAGTCTACGCGGGTGGAGAATGATCTAATTCCCAGCCGCTGCGACACGCCGCGTCGACCATCCACGAAGTCTACGCGGGTGGAGAATGATCTAATTCCCAGCATGCACGCATGGCGTGGGTGATGGGGGTGGAAGTCTACGCGGGTGGAGAATGATCTAATTCCCAGCACCGGCTTCACCCTTAGGGTTGGGTTAGGAAGTCTACGCGGGTGGAGAATGATCTAATTCCCAGCCGACCAGGTGATCGACGTGCGCGACTCGAGAAGTCTACGCGGGTGGAGAATGATCTAATTCCCAGCCTGGCGGCGGACACACGGCCCGCCGCCTGAAGTCTACGCGGGTGGAGAATGATCTAATTCCCAGCTCAGCCTGCACCGCTGCCTCATGCGCCGCGAAGTCTACGCGGGTGGAGAATGATCTAATTCCCAGCTCCAAGCTGTGCTGGAGCGCCCGTCAGAGGAAGTCTACGCGGGTGGAGAATGATCTAATTCCCAGCATAGTTGGTGCCGCTTCGGGTGGAGTCAAGAAGTCTACGCGGGTGGAGAATGATCTAATTCCCAGCTGTAAAGCTGTTTGTGCTGTTCACTGATGAAGTCTACGCGGGTGGAGAATGATCTAATTCCCAGCGGAAGTTGAGCATCGCGAGGAAGTCAGTGAAGTCTACGCGGGTGGAGAATGATCTAATTCCCAGCGCTTCGAGACCAGTACCGGGATAGGGTCGAAGTCTACGCGGGTGGAGAATGATCTAATTCCCAGCTTCACGCAAGTGCAGCGCCACCCCGTGAGAAGTCTACGCGGGTGGAGAATGATCTAATTCCCCGGCCGGAGACCTAGCCTGTTGTGGATGTAACATACGTCTGATGTATGATACACACTATGTTTGTTACACAGCAGCCTGAGTTTTTTGGTCGTGTGCAGGTGCTTCGGGCTTTGCGGGAGCATCTGGAGGTGGTGCGCTCCACGGGTAGGGGGCGCATGGTGGCGGTTCGGGGACGCCGCCAGGTAGGCAAATCCACCGTTGTGGAGCGTTTCGTCCAGTCTGCCCAGCAGCCCTACGTGTTTGTGACTGGGGTGTACCAGGCGGGGGTGGGCAAACAGTTACGGGACGCGACAATGGCGATCACCGAGTCCACTCACCCGTTGCCAGACGCGGCCCTGTTGACCCAGACTCCGGCCACCACCTGGCAGGAGTGGCTTGCTCGGTTGGCGTTGGCTGCCGTTCGGGGCCCGGTGGTGGCCGTTCTCGACGAGTTCCCGTGGCTGGCCGCCGCTGAGGTCAGCCTGGAGGGAGAATTACAGGCGCAGTGGGACCGGGTGTTGGAGAAACTGCCGGTGCTGCTGATTCTGGTCGGTTCCGATGTGGCCATGATGGATCGGTTGGCCAGCTACGGGCATCCCCTGTTTGGGCGGGTGTCGCCTCTAGTGGTTCCTGCCCTAAACCCGGCTGAGTTGGCCGCGGCCTTGCCTGACAGATCACCGCTGGAGGTGTTCGACGCCTATCTGGTCACGGGCGGCTATCCCCGGTTGGTCGCCGACCTGGCTCGCTACCAGTTCAGCGCCTCTGACTATGTCCGTCGTTGCTTGGGCGACCTCTACAGCCCCCTGGTGGCCACTGCCCGGTTGAGTTTGGACGCCGAGTTCGCCCAACCCCAGGCCGCCTACCAGGTGCTCTCGGCAATCGGAGCCAGCGAGGTGGCCAACCCCGGGTTCAATGACGTGTTGGGTGCCATCGCCGACCCGCAGCAGCGGCAACGCACCGAGACCGCTATCAGCCGCTCGCTGCACACCCTGACCCAAGTGAAGGGCTTGGTGCAGCGGGAACTACCCGCCTGGGCGCCGGAGAACTCGAAACAGCGGCGCTACCGCATTACTGATCCCTACCTGCGGTTCTGGTTTCGTTACGTGGAGCGCAACGTGGAACGTATCGCGCGGGGACGCGCCGATCTGGCGGTTGCCGCGTTCGAGCGGGACTGGCCCAGTTGGCGGGGGATGAGCATCGAGCCTGTGGTGCGCGAGGCGTTGACCCGCCTGGCTATCCACGATCCCCGGCTAGTCGGCGTGGAGGAGGTGCACCCTTGGTGGACCCGCGACAACCGCGTCGAGGTCGATGTGGTGGCCCAGTCGCGTCAGGCCAGCGTCCTGATCGGCTCGATCAAGTGGCGGCCCCAGGGCGGGGTCACCTCCACCGACATGCACCACCTGCGCCTGGCTGGGCAGCAGGTCCCCCGCAGCGCTACCGCCCGCTATGCCGCCATCAGCCCCAACGGGGCTAGCCCCGAAGGAGCCGACCTCGCCTTCACTGCGCAGGACCTGCTGGCCGCCTGGCAAACCCAGTCATAGCTGGTTCGCGGCCCCACCCCAGCAGAAATTGTCAGACCCTTCTGGTTAGCTGATCCTTCCCGCCGGGCAGCGCTCGATGCTGTGCTCTCAAGCATTACCGGCGTTCTTTGACAACTCCACAGTGATGATCAACCGCCCGCTGGGGGTGGCGCTCGCAACCCTCGGCAAAACCGCAGCTTAAGGGCCTTTTTTCGAGCCAGCGGTCTCCCTCCCCGCAAGGGGAAGGCATCATTGCGGCTCCGTGATCGCCGGCGGCGTGCGGATGGCCTGGCAGGTCTCCCTCCCCTCAAGGGGAGGGCATCATTGCGGATTTCATGAGTTGGTAGGTGGTGACGAGCCATTTTCCGGTGCGCGGGTCTACTTCGACGGTGACTCGTAGAGTGCCCATACTGGTGGTGCCGAGCTCGTACATGTTGTTGGCTTCACCGTCGGCGTAGAGGGTGATGTCGGTGATACTGCCGGAGCTGACCCGACTGAGACTGACGGTCTTCAATGCCTCTGCCAGGTCGGGGGTGACGTAGGAGGTTAGGCCTTGCCGCCATGCTGCTGGGGTTTTGCCTTTCACGTCGAGGAAGGCGTTGGTGAAGGCGACGGCTGCGGAGCGGGCGTCTTGACTGGTGGTGGGTAGGCCGCTGCCGGTCATGAGGGATGAGGTGGCTGCTGGCGGATCGGCGGGAAGCGAGGTGGTGCCTGGCTGCGTGGTGTGACTGGCGCATCCTGCGAGGAGGAGAATGGCGACCCCAGTGAGGGTTTTGGTGTGCATGTGGTTGCTCCTGGTCTAAAGAGGCCGGCCGCGACGGCTGAAGAAGGCTTGGGGGTCTACTGCTTGGCCGTTTTGCATGATTTGGAGGTGCAGGTGAGGGCCGGTTGAGTTGCCCCCGTCTCCGACACTGGCGATGGCTTTACCAGGATGCACCCACTGTCCTTTATTGACCAGCACGCTTGGCATTTCCATGTGGCCGTAGAGGGTTTTGATGCCTTTACCGTGGTCGATTTCAATCAGCCAGCCGTAGCCATGGGCCGGACCGCTGTAGGTGATGGTTCCGGCCTGCACAGCGCTAATCGGCGTGCCCAGGGGCGCCGCCAAGTCGATGCCACGGTGATTGGTGATGCCTTTGCCAGTGGGGTTTTCCCGCTGGCCGAAGGGAGAGCTGATGGTGTAGGAACCCTTGGGGAGGGGGACACGCCAGCCGATCAAATTTGCTCCAGCGCCGACTGTTGGGTCCCACACCCTCCAGATGCTCGCCGCAGCAGGGTCGAAACTGGTTTCTATCATGGTTTTGCCCTGCATGAGCAGTGCTTTGCCGGGGGAGATCACCAGGCCTTCCTGGTCGCCCTTGATCAGCAGGTCGCCTTTTTGCTCCAGCCCGGGCTGGACTGGATGCCCGTTGCCTGCTTTTAGCCATTGCAACTGCTCAGCGATACTGTCAGGAAGGGAGATACCGACTGCGGCGTAGGCGGCCAAGGTGGCTTTAACGGAGTCATTGACGTTGCCTTGTTTACGTAAGGCGTTGATCATTCGGTCGATGGTGGGGGTACCTATAGCCTGTTGTCTGCACTCGCCCGGCCCTCCGAGAAGACGCCTGGCCACACCCTCCTCGGCTGCGTATTGGGAGCCGTCGGCGATCGCGCTGAGTTGCACCTGCTGGGCAACCGGCCCTAAAGGTTTCTGCTGCCAATCGGGCAAGGCTAATAGCGTTTCATAGAACAGCTTCGCGGAGTGGCGTGGATTCATCAACTCTTCGATGCTGCCCCACATGGTGACTTGTTGTTGAAAGGTGCCGACTGAGCCGTGGTCGTGGCCTACCCCGTCGTGGGGGAAGTCCAGGGAGCGTTCGATGTGGGCGGCGACCTGGGCTTTGTTGAGGTCTCCGGTGCCGTCGTTGGCCAGATTGTGCAGGTCAGATTCGGCTAGAGCGGTAGCTAGAGCGATCACGATGCCTTGGTCGGGGACCTTCATTTCCTGCCCCACGGCGATGATTTCCGAGGCGTGGTGGCGTTGCGTCGTGGAGAGGTGGACCTCCCCAGTCACGCACACTGCGGCGTTACTGGGATCGGGATCACTGAACAGCGTGGCGATGGCGACTAGCAGCACCACCGGGGCAAGGGCAAGAGTGAGGACTGCTTTCATCTGCTTCCCCTGGCTGGCGGCAGATGTTCTTGCTCACGTAGGTAGGCCATGAGTGTGAGGACCATCTCAACACTGCCCGCTGACAGTCCTACAACTTGTTGTATCAATCGGTGTCCCGGCTCACCAAGCGCCTTAAGCGCTGCGATCGTCTCCGGTTCTTGCGTTATCGGATCTTCCGGCACAAAATAAGTCACTGGAACATCAAGTACAACGGCCAAACCCGCCACCAGCCAGGCGCTAGGCCGGGCTTTGGCAGTGCGACGCAAGTGCGAAAGATGGGATTCGGCCACACCAATGCCTAGTTCTGCGAGGTCCTCTGTCAACCCCTTGTTGGTGATTTTGTTCCCTCGCGCCGTTTCGGCTATGGCTATGGATTTCTCCAATTTCGCCGCGAAGGATCGCTCCAACTGTTCGACGTACGAGGCTCTAGGCGTGGTCATGTGAAGGGCTCCAAGAGTCAGGCGTTTACGCAGGCTGATCCAGACTCTCATCTTGCCCGCCTCTCTCAAGTATTTGACACCAACTCTGTTATAGCATAGTTTATCTTTCGATCGCTTTTCTAGTACAGTTCTAGAGGTAGGGGCGCGGACGTGGAGACATCGGCACCTTGGCAGACCGCCGCTGATGAGCAGGTGGATCTGCGGGTCGGGGTGGGGCCCATGCACACCGCTGCTGTGGGTATGCCAGCGACAC
>JBDIAW010000073.1:0-6284 GCA_039812585.1 Actinomycetota bacterium
ATTTGAGCCGCTGAACCTGCAGGCAATGGTCTGAATAGAAGAGTAACGCGCTTCGGATAATTCCCGGGGGCCAAAATGCGGGTGAGTACGTCGCTAGGTACGGCTTGCCTAGGCGCTTCATGCCATACCCAGGAAACCGACAGTCCCGAGTCATGCTGGTAATGATCCCATGATTCCTCAGCGGCGACAGGACCTGACGAACCCCACTCAAGTAAGTTACCAACCAGATTAATTTCCCCATCCAGAACACGTGATATCTCTCCCCGTGCTTTGGGATCAAAGGCCATACGTATAATTCCGGCTAGTTCATAATCTTTAGCCCTTCCTTCAACTCCGACTCCACACCTGCTTAATGCAGTTTCGAGTCCATGTAACACTCTGCTCACTTCAGCCGTCTGGTCTTCTATGCTACGTAAGCTAGCGTCACCTTTGGCTGGGTTGAAAGTAATGCTGACTCTCGTATCAACGTCTGCAGCAGCAGCGGGGGAACGCCATACAAGCTCTTGCATCAAGACACGTGCATCTTCAGGCGCATTGGGGTCGAGCCGACTATAGACATTATCAGCGAGAGTGGTTCCCGATTCCGGAGCGGTATCCACTGTGACTGTTACGTGAGAGATAATGGGTAGATATCCTAAACTTGCCAACCACTCATGCCAATTGTTGATCCACATTTCAGACTCCCGGGGATCAGCTAAGCCCGTTGAGGAAGCACTACATTTTAGAGTGGCTGTCATCAACCCTGAACGCTGATCCCAGATAAGGCCAAAATCTCCCCCGGCGATATCTTCCACTGATAATAAAGCGGAGGAAGCTAAGACTCCTGGCAATTGCCAAGCCCGGGGGTGATCAATTATTACGCCGGAGCGGTAGGAGTTGTAGCCATGAAGTGAGCCCCACCACCATTGAATGCGTTGCGCAAGTAAATTACCTAGAGGTACCCCATCTATTCGTCCCAGCAAAAATCCTGCAAATAGCAAGCAGGGCACAGCAATAAATAGTGCCAACATGGGAGAAAAATTAAAAATAATTAGTGGAATTAGACCTGAAATTACCACTAATACTGTAGCCAAAGGCCCTAGTCCGAAAAGGCCAATGCTTCGACCACGTCGCCAGCCGCTATACATGCGCGGACCAATATCACGCGCGTCGTCCATATTGCGCTCTATTGCCATATGTACTCCTATTTGCCGCGATCTACGACTTCTTTTTCTACTCAACCAAACTTAACCAAAAAACACATATACTCATAAATTACTAGTTACGTTTACCATAACCATATTGGGCATATTGCGTGCTGAAAGTTTGTAAAGCTGGGGCCGCACCAGCACCAGTAGCCTGTCCCGTACCCCAAGTAAAGAATCTAGTCAGAACTGGCAAAGCGAAAATGGAAAGAAATATTGCTAAGGCACCCAGCATAAATTGCTCAATACTTGCTCCACTTTGTGTACCCTGTTTTGCTAAGAGTGTCGCCGTGGCGTAAACTAAAGCAACAGCAGGTTTATAGGCAACGAGTGAAAGCATCCAACTCAGTATTTTAAATAACCACTCCCTTGTAGAATTAGTTAATGAACCTGCAGCAGCTAGACTTAAAATACCAGAAAGTATTATCATGCTTAAATCTCTAAAAAGAAAGCTAAATTTTATAATCCAGACAGCTATACATAAAAAGGGAGAAATAATTAGTGTTGCCAAAGAATCTACCACAAAACCTACAACATTTTTTTTTCCTTGCATTAAATCTGCCATATCATTAAAAATTGATTCTTTTCCTGAAACGCTATTAAAAATCCAAAGTGCAAAGGAGTCACTAATTGCTAGCGCAGATTGTGAACCGACAATAGCAATACCCGACCAAAAAAGAAAAGTGAAAAGGCCCCTAACTACATCGACTAAGGGTTGAGACCTTCTAGTTATCATGATTACTATAGCTTGCCAGAAGATGGAAGCTAAGAGGATGAAGGCAGCAAGAGGCATCGTCAGCCCGCGTACCTTTTTTGAAACGTCTTGTGATCCACTGCTTCGCGCTAAACTTTCTTTTGCTATCCATTCCAATTGGAATTGGCGCAAAGCGTCCCCGGTGGAAGTTGAGAAAAACTTAGTCGTTCCCCGAATTGGATCTAGGGCAAAGGATACAGCGTCCTGTATTTGACTTAACTGTGACGCGTCTTCTTTAGTGATTGTTTCCTCTACCTTCGATGCGTCTCCAGACGCATTCTTTAGCCGATCACATTTATCAATGTCATCGGCCGTCACTACGGTGCCACGAGCTCCTCTGCATGCTTCTACAGCTGCTTTGATCCTTTTCTCTTTCTCCTCGTTAGACATATTGGGAGGCGGAGGGGTAGGATCTTCTGCAGATGGAGCGAGTTCCCTTAGCTCTTGCTTAGCGGTGTTACATTTATCAATATCATTTTGGGTAGCATCGGGTGAACTTGCGTATTTGCATAAAGTCTCTGACTCTTTTCTTTTGGCTCTAATTGACTCAATAATGGACGCAGGAACTAGACTCTCTAATTCTGCTTTAAGCAGATCACAACTTTTTTTCCAACTACCATCTTCATCTATTCCAAGACTTTTTTCGCATGCATTATCGAGTGCATCTATTTTTGGTATTAAATCAGGTGGATATTTTGACGCTGCGGAAGGGGATGGGCTGGTTTCATTACCACTAGGCTCAAGAATAAAACCAGAATATTTGTAGCTTATAAGCAAAAAATCTTTCGAAAGCAATGCGGTTTGATCTATATTTAAAGTCTCAGTTTTTTGGTAGGCGCCAGAAAAATCGGCCTTGGACACGTTGAGTGCAACCAATAAAGTGATTAAAAGCAGGAAAATGGGTCCCAATAGTTTGTAAAACTTACTTTTATTTATCATATTCATATTTACCAACCCCTGCTTGTCTTTATTTGAAGCGGATAAATGCGTTTGGGTCTACATCTGTCATTATGGGCGCTAGCTTACCGCCAGTCTGAGCCATCAACAACCAGTCAGAGTCTTTCCATAGTACAGCAATCTCCTGCCCATAAAATTTTGCTGCCGTAGAAGTATTACTTTCTGCTTGTGTTTGAGGAGCTGGGAATTCTAGGAGGTATTGAACTACTGCATAAAGATCTGAGTATGCCACCACTCGATAACCTACATATTCTGCGGTTCTTGATACCGCTAAAGGTTGATTAGGAACATTATTATAAGTTTTAGAATAAATTTCTTTAGTTTCTTCAAGGTACATTTGTACATCATTGCCTTTGCCGATCATTTGCGTTTGTATTGTGGGTACAAAAACAGATGGTCCAACATAGGGTCTTACTCTTTCCAATAAATGCAGACCTGCAAGTGAAGCACCTAGCTCGCTGTGAGCAAAGCCAGAGACCACGGGGTTAGATTCGCCTCCCACCCTGAGGGGCCCTGCTGTTTCATTTGCAGGTAGCGGTCCCCCAGGCGAAGGCAGCTCGTAAAATCCGGCAAGCATTGTTCTGGGACTTCCGCTGCCTGTATTTGGTACATTAATATCTTTAATTTGCCTGTTGGCATTGGTTTTTTCTTGACTGTTTTTTGAATTATTAATAAGTATTAGAAAAAAACCTGAGACCAAACTTGCTAGCAAAATTAAAGCGATAATAGCAGCTTTACGCTTTCTTTTCCGTGACTTTTCGATAATTTCATAGTATGAAGTCACGTTTACCCCTTTGATAAAAAGCACTTACTAATCTCCATTTAATTGTAAATTTAGGTTAACCCTTCGTCGAAAAAATCAGCTAAGTACCTCATTTGAACTATAAGTTGAAATGAGGTAAATACCTCAAATTGTACATAACAAAATCATACAACTTCATTTACAATCATATAACCAACTGCTAGGAGAAGAAGCCCTGCAAGCACCCAAGGAATACCCACTGCTCCTTCTACAGCTGTTTGGGATTTACCTCTACGGCCTAACATCATCATGATGGCGCAAATAAATAGGCCGGCTAGGCCTGCGGCTATTGCACCCCATTTCAACCAACCCAATAGTTTCATAACTTGGTCAGTCACTTCTTTAGGTGCCTCAGCCTTAGGGTCATTTATTGCCAGGAAAACATCCTTTTGCGCGGCAGCATAGTAGGCAAACTGTTGGACTCGATCTCCTACTGCCAGCAAGATACTCATCGCCTTCCCCATTTCTTTTTTTAGTAGTTAACGTACACACAAGAATCTGCTAAAAAATCTCGTACTTTATTTAATTGAATGAAGTAATCATGAGGTGCCGGTTGGCTCAAGGGATCATCCATGTAACGCCACCGCTGTATATACGGTAGCCGAACCACACCGTCGATGTAGGCAGAAAGGGTTCGGATCCTGGCTTTTGCCGCCACGGGTTCAGGTCCACGACCATCGGCTGTTGCAATGAGTAACACCCGATTACAATCAGTATTGGAGCGAAGGTAACGTACTAATTCCGAGCCCCGCGCTGCTCCGTGGGGAGTCGCCATGCAGGTAACGACCACTGCGTTATCTCCAATGCTGGGAGGGACGGCCATGCCCCAATCTTGCACAAAATTGCTCCCTAACCATCGACAAACTGTCGTCGTTCCCGCACCACCATGCGCAGAAATAACAAAAGCAAGGCGGCCCCCGGCGGGGTTCTGGCCAAGTGGAGCTGCACCGGGAGGAATAATCTCGTTGGGAATGTGCGGAACTCGCACCGGTCATCACCTCTTCTATAGGGAGAAATCAACTGAGCGGTCGCACTATTCTTGTCATAATCATAGGACACCTCAGCAGTCCCTACTAGCATTTTGTTCCACATGCGTGAGAGGAGAGGGTATGGGTCGAAGAGGTGTGCGTCGTTTTCGCCCAGATAGCCTAAGGGCAGCTAGATTAAGGAACGGTTTGAGCCTAAGCGCACTTGCACGCAGTATTGGAGCTACCCCTTCAGTGGTCGGACGATACGAGGCGGGAACGGCCCAACCAGGGCCCTCCGCGCTACTGAAGCTTGCTGAGGTCTTAGGGGTAGCTACCACCCACCTGGCACCGCTTTCCCCAGCGCCTACCTTAGCGGAATACCGAGAGAGAGCGGGTCTAACCTTACGGACTGTAGCCCAGGCTACAGGGCACGCACTATCATCTGTCTCGCGGGTGGAAAACGGTACTTACTATCCGAGTGACCCTCCTCTATGGGCACACGTGTACGGTTTGAACCCTGAGGTATTCAGGGAAGCCTGGATGCAGGCTAACTACTCTAGATAGTATGGGTGGTTCATCTTGAATTTTTAACGCTACATCGCATTTAAAGCAGACGAGAGTTACCGAGCACGAAGATTATAAAGTTTATCTACCCGTGCTTTTACTGCGCTCGCCTGAGATGGAAGACTTTCTATTTGCCCTGTGATTTTATCTTTTTGTCCCGATCGGATCAGTTCAGGATGGGCTTTTAATATGTCAGAAATTTTCTGCGACGAGGATTTGATTTCAGGCAATTGGTTACTAACGAATTGACCGTATTTATCAATGATGTCGGGTGCGCCAACACCTAGTTGGCAGTCCGGTTGAGAATAATTTTCACCTTGGATTGCGCTGATTGCATCTAAAGCCGTTGTGTTCATAGACTTATAATTACTGTAACTTGTTTTGTCCTCTTTTAAAGCATCCATCAGCAGTGGGTTAGTTGTTCTTTTAGAATTTATGCCGCTAAAAGCTTCTACCGTATTAGCCCCCGTGCAACTTATCTTAGCTATCGCTTTTAATTCGTTGAGAGCATCTTCTTTTTCGGGTGAGGGGCTCTGTCCATTCGGCAGCACTTGATTTGGATTTGCAGGAGTTCCACCATAAGTGACCGGATCACCCACATGCCACAACGCTCTGCACGCAGCTGGACCAACTAAAATGGCGGCACCAATCACAAGAGGCCAGAATAGCCTAGGATGGCGATGGCGAAACTTAGGCTGCCCGGACTTAGGATTGGGTTCCGCACGTGGGCCTTCGCCTGCGTCAAAAACTGCAGAGGGCTCAACTACATCTGGATGATCTACTGGTGGCCTTCCTTGATTGGCCTGTTTTTTTCTCCTAAACGGTCCACGGAAACCCATGATGACCCCTTCGCCCTATCTGCTCGGTTTTGCTACCATCCTAGGCCATCAAGGCCGGCCTTGCATGGTTTCGCCCTATCCTGCGCAGCCTTGGGTGTCTACCGGTGCTGTGGCGGTGGTGCCGTGAGTGGCCAGGGGAAGGATCTCCGTAATAGGTAGCGCGTAGGCAGTTTCGGGATCGGTTTTGGATTTAGCGAAAACGATGCCGATGACTTG
>JBDIAW010000074.1:0-6235 GCA_039812585.1 Actinomycetota bacterium
CAAGGTAGCCCTAGCGCGCAGCCTCCAGATCCTCACCCGGGTGGCCGATACCCCCTGCATCAGCCCACCACTGCCCAGGAGTCGGTCGTGACCAAAGTTGCCCCAGATGCTGCCAGTGTGATCACCCAGATCCCCGACGGGGCCAGCCTTGCGGTAGGCGGATTCGGCTTGTGCGGCATACCCAGCGCCCTCATTGAGGCGATTCGGGCTCGCGGTACCCGCAACTTGCACGTGGTCTCCAACACCTGCGGAGTGGAGGATTGGGGCTTGGGGCTGCTGATGGCTGACCACCAAATCTGCCGAGTCACCGCCAGCTACGTGGGGGAAAACAAGGAGTTCGAGCGGCAATACCTCAACGGGGAGCTGGAGGTCGAGCTGGTGCCTCAAGGGACCCTGGCCGAGCGGTTGCGCGCCGGAGGGGTCGGTATCCCGGCCTTCTACACTCCGACCGGCGCGGGGACCCTGGTCGAGCTGGGAGGCATGCCGATGCGCTACCACAGCGATGGCAACATCGCCAAAGCCTCACCTCCTAAAGAGACCCGGCAATTCCACGGCCGCACCTACCTGTTGGAGCCTGCCATCACCACCGACTTCGCCCTGGTGCGCGCCACGGTGGGTGATCGTAACGGCAACTTGGTGTTCGCCAGCTCCACTCGCAACTTCAACCCTCTCTGCGCGATGGCCGGAGAGGTCACCATCGCCGAGGTGGAGCAACTGGTGGAGGTGGGCGAGATCCCCTCCGACCAGATCCACCTGCCGGGCATCTTCGTGCAGCACGTGGTGCCGTTGACCCCCGAGCAGGTGCACCAAAAGCGGATCGAGAAGCTGCGCACCCGTCCCCGTGTCCTAGCCGCTGTGGCGGCGGATCACTAACCCACACTCCAGAACAAGGAGCACTGTCATGGCATGGACAATGGAGCAGCTGGCCGCCCGGGTGGCACAGGAGTTACGCGACGGTGATTACGTCAACCTGGGGATTGGGCTGCCCACCTTGATCCCCAACGCGATCCCCGAGGGGGTCAACCTCACCCTGATGAGCGAAAATGGAGTCCTTGGGGTGGGTCCTTACCCGTTTGAGGGCGAGGAGAACCCCGACCTGATCAATGCCAGCAAGGAGTCGATCACTCAGGTCCCCGGCGGGGCGATGACCGACTCAGCCACCCTGTTTGGAGCGATCCGCGGGGGGCATGTGGATGTGGCTGTGCTGGGGGCCATGCAGGTTTCAGCCACGGGTGACCTGTCCAACTGGATGATCCCGGGCAAGATGGTCAAGGGTATGGGCGGGGCGATGGACTTGGTCAGTGGGGTGGGCCAAGTGTTTCTCATGATGAAGCACACCACCAAAAGCGGCGAGCTGAAGATCCTCAACGAGTGCACCCTGCCCTATACGGGTCGTGGAGTGGTCGATCGCATCTTCACCGACCTTGCGGTCATCGACGTGACTCCCGCTGGCCTGGCGGTGCGCGAATTGGCCCCCGGTGTGACCCGCGAGGAACTCCAAGCGGTCACGCAACCTCCCGTGCGCTGGGCCTTGTTGGAGGCCCCCCCTTTAGGCGAAAGCGGCGCCGCCACGGTGCCGAGTCCCCGCGCAAGCGCCGAGCAGTTGCTTGACGTGGCCTAGCACAGAACTGGCTGGGCCTAGGCTGCCGGCTACTGCCCTGACCCCCACCACCCCTGGGCCCCCTGGCGGCGTGGATAGGAGGCCCAGCGCGCCACCTCCTGTGGGTTTGGGGTCGTGTGGAGGGGTGTTTAAGGAGGCCGGTAGGCCCCTTAAACACCCCTCCACACGACCCCAAACGGACCCCAAGCCTGAACGGCGAAGTATCTAGCCGGGGCGGCTTGCGGTGAAGGCTAGGGAACCGGGGAGGTGATGCTCCGACGCTTGACGACCTCCGCAACACAATGGGGAAGGATGCTCCGGGGTGCACACCGGCGTCTGCGCGGTGCGGGCCTGCGGTGCCACAATGTCGGCAGGAGTGGGGCGGACGTGGCGGCCAGTGCGGCTCCCTCGATCGCCCATCAACCACGACCACAGTGTCACCACCGGGTTCTCCCGAGCGTTCATCGGACCTCCCCTGCCTCGGCCTTGCTCCGATCAAACCCCAGGGAACCCCTCTGGCGCTAGGTAGCAGCAGGTAACACGAGAGCCCGCCAGCTTCTCCATCAACCCCGGGGGAGCAGGGCACCAGAAGTGCAGCCCTGAGGCCATGGTCATGGAGGCAATGAACTTGCCTCCACCTTCTGCTCCTACCTGAGAAACTTCAAGGGGTGAACACTCAACGGTAGAGCGTCACTACATCACCGTTGATGTAGTGGTTGAGGCTAGAAAGAATTACTGTTTTTAATCGAGCACCTTCCTCGCATGATAGGCTTAAACAAGTTTTTTCCTCGAAATGACACCTTCTCGTTGAGCACTTTTTGGGTTTTGTCCCAGGCGTTAATCTTCCTGCAGCCGACGCCCACTCCTTATGAATGGAGTACACATGATCACAAAAACCGAAGATTTTAGAATACAGGCGACCGTTCCCTTAAAAACTTTAAGGGATAGTCTTCGCATCCTCGAGCACATTGAGCAAACCCCTCCAGTGACCTGGAAAAAAACGAACTCCTTGAGATTATTTCTTACCCGGGGCATTGAGAAGAGTTCTTCAACTCCCGACGTGCATCAGCAAATTCAAGACTACATCCGTCAGCTTACGTTAGTACAAACAAAGCTTCAGGAAGCACACTGTGCAATGAGCGAACCTTTGCTTGTTTCTCAATCACCAGAAAAAGTCTATGAAGCGATCGATAGCACCGAACGGTTATTAGTCGCAATCCACCAACAAATTATCATTTACCAAAAAACCGCTCAGCATTACAACTATATCGACCGAACTTCTCAACAAACAGCAGATTCAACCACTAACGCGAAAAAAAGCATTCTTGAGTTCAATAAACAGTCTAATGATTTAAAATATCTCTGCGGTAGGTTTTCATTATTACTTGAGAATGTCATCAAAACGCTGGAAGATCTCCAGATCCAACAGGGTGCCTTACCGCCCGGACCGAGTCACAGTCAAGATTTACCAGGCCAAGTACGGTTTCCCCATCATCTCACCAGCACAAGCGGGCCCGCGAGGCCCGTGCAGCCCCCACCCCGGCGACCCTCGCTCGCCCACCCGGGGGGGTACTCATGAAAGTAGAGCCACGCCCGCTTAGGGGTAGGTGGGTCTGATTGAGGATGGATGGGGGCCGACGCCGTCCAGTGCGGAGAAGGTCGCCACCCCGAAGGCGCCACCTGCGATAAGTCAAGGAGCTCATCGCACCTGCCTCTTAGCCAGCACGACTGCCACACGCCTATCGGACCCTCCGGCGCTAGGTACCAGCGCGTAACACTGCGCCCCCCGGGCCGTAACCGGGTCCCTTGCCGAGTAGCCAACCCGCCGGAAATGGGCCACTATGGGAGGTTGAGATCAGTTGGCAGGCAAGGGGGCGCGGTGGGCAGTCAACTTCGCCAGGTACGCACCCAGCGCGGCTGGACCCAGGCGCGCCTGATCGCCGCCCTGAGGCAATCCGCCGCGCAGCAAGGGGCACAGCTGCCCGGGCAGACCAGCCTGCGGATTATGGTCTCACGCTGGGAAAACGACCACGTGCAGCCTGACTGCACCTACCGGGGATATCTGCGGCAGGCGTTGGGCTGCACCGACGAGGAGTTGGGCTGGATGCCCGAAACCGAGCCTGGGCCGGGCGCGTTGACCGCCTGGCAAGCCCAGCCGGAACGCATCACCCCCGAGTTGGTGGCGTTCTTCCGCGACAACTTGGACAGTCACATCCAGGCCGATCTGCGGTGGGGCTCAGGCCCAGTGTTAGCCCTGGCCGCTTCCCAGGCCCAAACCGTGGAGTCGTTGCTGGCGTACGCCCGGGGCCCCCAGCGGGCCGAGTTGCTGCGCCTGGCCTCCATGTCTGCAGAGTTCTACGCCTGGCTGTTGCAAGACTCCCGCCGTTACACCCAGGCTCAGCACTGGGCCGGGCGGGCGTTGAGCTACGCCCAGGAGATGGACAACCCCTACCAGATCGCCTACGTCCTGACCCGCAAAAGCAGCATCGCCTCCGATGCGGGGCAGGCGGGCACGGCGGTGGAGATGGCCCAGCAAGCCCTGCGTTACCAGCTGCCCCTGTCGATGCGGATGCGCGCGGTGGCCCTGCGTCAGGCGGGCATCGCCTACGCCAAGGCCGGGCAGGGGCAGCAGGCGATCTCCTCGTTGTCGCAGGCGTGGGAGACCATCAGCGACGCAGCGCCCGGGGATGCTCCCACGGCTGCAGAGTTGGCGCAGTACTGCATCCCCGGCCACTTCTCCTACTGCACCCCCGCCTACATTGCCTCCGAGGTGGGCACCAGTTGGCTGGCGCTGCGCAAGACCTCCCACGCCCTGCGCCTCTTGCAGGATGCCGCCGACCACTGGGGCCAACCCGATCGCGACCTCACCATGCTGCTGATTCGCCTGTCTGGTGCGGCTTTGGCTGCCGGGGAGCGAGAGCAGGCCCAACTCACCCTGACCCGCGCCCAGGAACAGGTGCGCCACACGTACTCTGCTCGGGCTCAGGTGGAGTTGGCCCGCGTGCAGCGACGTTTGGCCCAGGAGGGTGAGGGCTCACTACAGTGATCTCATGCTGCCCGCCCAGACGATGTACCTCGTGGTTGCTCTCACTATCATCTCGGGGCTGAGTTACCTCATGTCCACTCTGCGTGGACGTACCCAACCCAACCGGGTGACGTGGTTTCTGTGGGGGTTCTCCCCCTTGGTGATGTACCTGGCGCAGCGCGGGCAGGGGGTGGGGCATGAATCGCTGTTCACCCTCGTGGGAGCCGTGGTGCCGCTGGTGGTGTTCGCCGCCTCGTTTTTCAACCCTCGCTCGGTGTGGCGGCTGCGCCCCTTCGACCTGATCTGTGGGGCCATCTCCCTGGTGGGTCTGGTGCTGTGGCTGATGACCCGTGATGGGCTGTGGGCGTTCAGCCTGGCTCTGATTGCCGACATCTTTGCCGGTACTCCCACCTTCCGCAAGGCCTACAGCCACCCTCAGACCGAGCACCCGCCAGCTTTCATGCTGGCATGGGTGTGTGCCGTGCTCACTCTGTTAGCCGCCGACCAGTGGAGCCTGCTGGCCATCGGCTTTCCCGTCTGGATCCTGATCAGCAACAGCCTGCTGTGCGCCCTCACCCTGCGGCCCTCCTGGTTCGGCCGGAGGCAGCAAGCAGCAACCAACACGGCATGACGGTACGTCAAGCTCGCCTGACACTTTTGGGTCGGTACCGGTCACCACGACAACGACCTGGTGATCTTCGAGTCTGGCAGACAACCGCTACACCCCGAACGACTCAGCTACTCCTTTGAGAAAGCCGTTAAAACCAGCGGACTCGCAAGGTCTCTGGCTCCACGACCAAGCAATCCTCGCGCTCATGCCGACGTTCACCCACCCATCTTGCAAGAACGCCTCGGCCACGCCAACGTCACCACTTAACGCCTACTCCCACATCGATCACGACCTACAAGCAGCCTCAACCCGCAAAAGGCGCCCCGCTCTTGATGAGCAATGAATCAAAACCTGCGATCAAGAAATTTTCGATTCAGCTGGTTTTACGGCGTAGGCAAGACGAGTGCGCCCATTGCTCACCACCTCGGTCTTGATATGCCTCAAAGGCAGATCAAAGTTTCTCGGAGCAAATAAGTTAATACCATTCCCGAGAACCACCGGCTCAAGAGTAATTACCAACTCGTCGATGAGACCCGCCTGAGCGAAAGATGTATTAAGACCAGCACCACCAACTAAGAGCAACTGTTCCATGTGTTTCCCACGCAGATAATCGATAGCCGCCTGTGGGGAATTAACCACAATATATCCCTCGGGAGCACACCAATCAGCATTGCGAGTAACGATAACCTTGTGAGCAGCCTGGACGTCATCAAAACCGAAACCTTCATACAGGCGAGCCACCACATCGAAGGTATTACGTCCAATGACAAAGTTATTTGCGTCTTTAGCGGCTGATAGAAAATCCAGCCAATTATCATGGCAGAGAAAATCTTCTTGACCATCGAGCCGGGCTATCAACCCATTGATAGACGTATTCAACATACAAGTGACACGCACCACTCACCTCCTACACAACTGAAGCGTACCAGCACGTACAAGCATTCCTTCATGCGAGGCCCGTCACTCCCAACCGTGACCAGTCGGTGACCAGAACAACGGA
>JBDIAW010000075.1:0-6113 GCA_039812585.1 Actinomycetota bacterium
CAGCCCACGAGGTGTAGTCCAGGTTTTGGCTGTGCGTGACCGGGTGATAGGCCGTAGCCAGCACTGCTGCCTGCACCAGCGCGACTAAGTCCTGCGCGAGCCCCCGGCGGCGCAAGCGGCGTGCAGCCTCCCGCGCGGACAGACGCTCATCTCCACGGTTAGCACCCTGCCCCTCTGGCATCAGCATGCGCCCGCAGAGTTGGTAGAGGTCATGAGCGCAGGCAGCAGCGAAGGCCGCCGCCCGCACCCGGGGGCTGATCATCGGTGTTGCAGCAGCTTGGTTCACAGCAGCTGCTAAGCGCAACACATTGGCAGGTACTCCACACCCCTGATCTCCCACACTGGTGTGCCCGTCATCGCCTCCGTTGTGGTAGGTCATCACCACCATCGTTTCGTAGCTTCCGCACGCCCAGCGGGGGTGATGGGGAGTTCCAAACCGGTGGGTAATTTCGGCGATCATCTCTAAACCCAGGTTGACTAACTGCTCGGTGTCGCAGTGGGCGAGGAGGTCAGGATCGGCTGCTCTCACCTGCTCCCGTGCCAGCTGGAGGTCAAACCCAACCGGAGCCTGATCACGCGATGGCCGCACCATGACCTGATCATAAAACCCCGATCATCGCGGCAGGTTGCGATAAAGCTCCCCTACCCGTGGGGCTAACGTCGCCACAAACGAGGCGGTGAGATGCTGCAGATCAAACCAGGCAATGTGCTCCCCGTTGACAGCACTACACACCTGAGGACCGCAGATGTCATCAGTGAAGTCCCACACACTCACCCCGGCTGCCCTAGCCAACTGAGCGTCCTCACCGGTCGATAGCGCCTGGGCGCGGGGGGTGGAGCATTGAGCCACCGAGCCTGTTGCAGCCAGACATTGAGGAGCCATGTGGGTCATCGTCGGAGTGTCAGCGATGACCACCACCCGTGGGGTGAGGGCACGCAGCTGCCCCAGCATTCGCTGGTAGCCCGCGATCCACGCCTGCCGAGCTTGCTGACCGCGCAACACCTGCCCAGTGGTGGGATCGGCCACTTGGAGATTGGGGATCTGCCCCGGGTGGGCCAACACGTTCAACCCGCTGACCACAATGGTGCGCGGAGGATTGGCGCGCAGCCGCCGCAGCACCTCCTCACGCCACTGCTGGCAGGCCGTGTAGGGCTTACCGTTGAGCACCAACGGCACGTCGGTGAGCTGGCACCAACTCTTGGTCCACGCGGTCAACTCCACACCCTGCTGCACCGCCACCGGATGCAGCGCTGCATACCACTGGGAGGCGTGGGAATCTCCCAGCAGCACCATCCGATCCGCCGAGCCCTTGGCTCCACGCGCACAGCCTGCCGCCGGAGCCACCGCAGTGCGACCCACCTGGCAGCGATCGGTGATCAGCCCCCGATCGTTGGTGGCCTGCAGTGGGGTCAAGCTCAGGCGTTGCTCCCGTGCCGTGCTGGTGGTGGTGGAGGCTTGCGGTGAGGGAGCAAAACCAGACACTCCCGCAGAGCTGCCCAACGGCACAGCACCGCGCTGAGAGGCCTCACGCACGGTGTGGGTGACCGCCCCCGGGGCCGCCTTGCTGATCAGCCCGTAAGCCAACAGCGCCGGGATCAGGGTGAAAGCTGCCCCCAAAGCCAAGCTGACCCGGGGGCGCACTGCCAGCTTTCGGGAGTGACGGATCGGGTTCTCTATGAGGTGATAGGAGACCCAGGCCACACCCAAAGCTGCCAGGCTCAGGGCCAGATTCTCCAGCACGCTGACCTTGCGCTCTAAAGCGGCAGGGGCCATCACCACGACCGGCCAATGCCACAGATACCAGCCATACGACAGACGACCGATCACCTGCAAGGCTTCGACACGCAACACCATCACCGGCCCTCGGGGGGTGAGCCAACCGATGCCGGAGGCGATGACCGCAGCTGCGGCCAGGGTGGGCAGCAGAGCGGCAACAGAGGGATAGGCACTGTCCTGCCCCTCGGTGAGCGTGAGCACCGCCACCACAATCCCGATCAACCCTGCCCAACCCAGCACCAGCTTGGCCGGCCGCTGCAGACGCCCCACCCGGGTGGCTGCCACCGCCAGCAACGCTCCGGTGGCCAGTTGCCAGGCCCGAGTGGGCAGGCTGAAGTAGGCGAACATCGGCTCTTTAGTCACCATCACCAGGCAGTAGGCGAAGGAGGCGATCCATCCCAGCCCCAGGCTGACGGCCAAGATACGGGTCAAGGTCCATCCGCGACGATTGAGCCAGCGGGCCACCCCGATGCAGCCCAACACCAGCAACGGCCATACCAGGTAGAACTGCTCCTCCACCCCCAGCGACCACAGGTGCAGCACGGGGCTTCTCCCGGAGGTGGCTGCGTACTCCACGTTGGTGGCGATGAAGCGCCAGTTGGCTCCATAAACCGCTGCCACCGCAATGTCGATCAGGGCAGTGGCCCGGCGAAGCGCTGGCCACAGCACAATGACGGCCACACTGGTCGCGGCCAGCACGGTAGCTACCGCCGGCAGCAGGCGGCGGGCGCGACGGGCCCAAAAGTTGCGCAGTTTTACCGTGCCCGTTGCGCGGATCTCTCCCAGCAGTTGACTGGTGATGAGAAAACCGGAGATGACGAAGAACACGTCGACGCCAGCAAAACCGCCGGGCAAGCGGCTGACCCCGGCGTGATAAAGCACGACAGCCAACACGGCCAGCGCCCGTAAACCCTCAATATCAGGGCGAAACTTCTGCTCGCTCACGGGAGTCAGGATGGGCCTTGCCGCAGCTGTGTCACCAACTGGCACGTGAGGTTGTGCAGGGTTGACTTCGAGTCGGGGTTGAGGCACTCCCAGGGTGGTGCTGGTCACTGTGTTTTCCCCCGATCGGTGCCAGTCATCAGCGCTGCTCATTGAGGCGTAGCTTACAGAGAGTGTCTGATCCCCTACGCAGCGGGAGGGAGAGAAAAAGACGTTTTAGGACTGAAGAATGACCTGCGGAAGACCGGCATACTGACGATTGGCTTGGGCTTTCAGTTGCCGCAGGTCTGCCTGCCACGTGTGGGCGCTGCCGGTGGCGGCCCCCGAATCATCACGCCGCACGTAGACATACCCAAACCCAGCGCAGCGGTAACGGCTGCCCCCGGCTGCGTCTAGGCGTTGCACCAGGTCGGTGTCCACATGACGGACCCCTCGACCCCATCCTCCGACCGCCACCAAGGTGCTACGGGGCAGCATCAACGTTCCCCCCGCAGGGGTGGATTGCCAGCGCTCGCTGACCAGCGGTTGCCGGTCAAGGGTGAGATCTGCCCCGGCTAAATAGGTGAAGCGGGAGGACTTGGACACCAGGTCAGCCCCGCTACAACGCAACGCCGCCACCAAATCGATGAGGTGGTGGCGGCCGTAACGGTCGTCATCGTCAACTTTGGTGATCAGCTCGGTATCCGCACGACGGGACAGCTGCCCCAACACGTGGCCGAAGGGAACCTCATTGGCTAGATGCTGCAGGCGCAGTCGCCCCGGGAGGAGCCCTTGCCAGCGCTGGCGCTGAGCATCGTCGGGTTGCCACCCGTGGGCCCCCACCAGCACCTCAAACTGTGGGTAGGTCTGAGCGGCCATTTCCAGTAGCACCCGATCCAGATCATCGGGGCGCTTGCTAGCGATCACCACGGTCACTGCAGGCATCAATTCTGGCGTGCGTAGATGCCGATCCGCAGCAATGAGCGCCTCGCGGCTGGAGGCCACACTGCGCCCCGCCCACTGCAGGCACCCCAGCTCATCTAACTCCCCCGGGTCCTCGTCGGTGATCACCGCTCCACAGGCTTGCAGTGCGGCTTGCACGGCGGCGCAGAACTGCTCAGCATCGCTGGCTTGCGCTTGCGTCTGGTCCTGCACCACGCTGTAGGGCTTCCAGGCGTTGGGCCCACCGGCCAGGCTGCCTCCCCCGGCTCGAGCCGCTGCAGCGATGACCGCCTCGGGGGCGCGGCTGGGGTGAAACCGCAGCACCGGCGGGGAGTCCATGCCCGACTGCGCTGCCACGAGGTCGAGGTGCCCCTGCGGTCCGCAGCGCAAAAGGTAGCGCGCCGGAGCTCCAGCCAACACCCGACCGCAGGGATAGGCCACCGTAGTCACCACAGTGCTGTGCTGGGGCTCCTGCACAGCAGCCGGTGGCGGCTCATCACTGACTCCTGCCGCATGAGCAGTCCATACCTGCGGGTTACGCCACTGCCGAACCACCGCCTGATCGACAACAGCCAGTGCCAGCGCCACCGGCTGCCAGCCAGCCCAACGCACCTGAACTTGGCAGCGACCATCCCGGCGCACCCACCACTGCACGTGCCGAGTGCCGGCTTGGGTGAGCCCCCCGAGGAGGCCTGCTCGCAGATGAGCAGGCATCTGCGCCACCTGCACCTGCACCGCTAACACCTGGCCGCGCAGTTGTCCCTGCTGGGCACGGTGGGAGAACTCCTGCAGCAGTCGAGTCAGGCTGGCCACATCCGGGGCGACCAGCTGCAACCGCCGCGCTACCATCTCTGGAGGCCATCCCTTGCTCCCATTCCCACCCTCGGTCAACGACAGGCTGCGCGCCGAGCCCAACGCTCCCCGACGCACCATCGCCCGATCCCACGCCACTACCTGCACACTGACCGCGCGTGCCCGCAGCAAGCCCCACACCTGCCCCCGCGCTCTGAGCAATCGTCGTAGCATCACTTGCACTCTGGCTACCATCGGCCACCTCCTGCCAGCACACTAGCCAGGCCAACCGACACTTGTCTCGCCGCGCTGGCTACGGTGGAGACATGGGGAGTACGCCGGTCATTTTGGCCACCACCAACGGCTCAGGCATGGGGCACTTAGCCCGCCAAAGCGCCATCGCGCTAGCCCTACGAGAAAAAGGGCATGACCCGCTGTTGTTTTCCCTGTCCACCGCGTTGCCGCTGGCGTTGAGCCTGACCGACCAGCACGGTCAGGCCTTGCGCGGGCAGTATTGCCGCAGTTACTCCACCGGCTGGATTCCTCGCCCGCAGTGGCAGCACTACTACCAGCGCAACCTGCAACAGATCGTGGAGCAAACCGGAGCCCAGGTGGTGGTCTTCGACGGAGTGGTGCCCTATCCCGGACTGCTGCGTGCGCGTCGGGCCCTGCCGCAGGTGAAGTTCTGCTGGTGCCGCAGAGGGATGTGGCAACCAGGTCTGCGCACCTGGGCTTTACGCGCTGTGCCTTTCTTCGACGCCGTGCTCGAGCCGGGGGACTTCGCAGCCCCCGCCGATCGAGGAGCGACTGCCAGCGCAGCGGCCACCCGCGTTGCTCCGATCAGCCTGGCCAGCATGGTCGACCAGCTGCCACGGCAGCACGCCGCCAACGCCTTGGGTCTGGACCCGCAACGTCCCACCGCCCTGGTCACCCTGCCCTTCGCAGCAGCTGAGGGGATCGCCGCCGCAGTGGAGCAGTTCGTGGCCGCTGGGTGGCAAGTCGCTCTCACCCAGGGCCCAATCGGAGGCACCACCTTGCCCGAGCATGTGGTAGTGCTGCGGGGAGTTTTCCCCCTGGTCCGCTACCTGGCGGCCTTCGACGCCGCCGTGGCTGCCGCTGGCTACAACGCTGTGCATGAGCTGCTGGCCGCAGCTGTGCCCACGGTGCTCATCCCCCGTACCGAAACCCGCACCGATGACCAGCACGCCCGCGCCAGCTGGCTTGGGCAGCAGGGATACGCCCTCCACGCCCAACCCGACAACCCTGAAGCCATTCGGGAGGCCATCGCCAGCTTGACCGATGCCCAGTGCCGGGAGCAGTTGCACCAGCACTGCCTCGAGCTGCCCTCTCCTACCGGATCAACCCAAGCCGCGCAGCAGATCGTCGCACTCGCCGCACGTCCCACCCTCCACCGCACCACTATGTCGCAACGCACCTTGTTGGCGGCGCTGAGCGCCCGCGACGGCCTGGAGGCAAGCATCGGCAGCGGCGGCATCGATGTGCTGCGTCGCCTCACTGGCCACCGTCGCCGTGAATAGACCCTGGCCCCATCTCAGGAGACTGAACCGGGATTCACAAAGTTACTATTGGTAATTTGTTGAAGTAATGTCAATGGCACTTTTCGCTCTTTAGGTCACAACACAGCCACAGGGCAAAGGGTCTTCCAAGTACCGAGTACGGC
>JBDIAW010000076.1:0-5211 GCA_039812585.1 Actinomycetota bacterium
CCAGCAGAATCCCCCTCAAACGGACGCTTCCCCCGCACAGGGGAGGTACCACCTTCCTGGCCCTGTCTCTCCCCGCGAGGCTTACCCTGCCCCCGGCTCGACCAGGACGAGGAACCTGTTGACTTCCGAGGCTTTTTCGATGACTCCACGTCCAAACACTCTACGTGAGGATGATCGGCCTTGTGGGGGTCGTGTTGGGGGGTGTTTAAGGGGCCGCCAGGCCCTCTTAAACACCCCCCAACACGACCCCCACCCTCCAGCCTGTGGATAACCATCGGATGGATCTCCCTGACATGACCACACTGCAGGGCATGACTACCACCTCCGCCCCTCGAACCCGTAGCCAGCAGGCACGTCTGCTCAAAAGCCTGGACACCCTCCCGGCGTGCTTTTCCACGCCCGGGGAGGTGTTCACCTCAAATGACGCCGAATCTGTAGGAGTCGACTCCCGGCGGATTGGCAGGCTCGTGCGACACGGCATCTGGCTGCGGATCGCACCCAACCACTACACGCTGTGGAGAACACCAGAAATCCCCTTACCCCTGCCCACCCTCCTGCGCGGGGCACTTTCCGCCTACCCTGCGTCACCGGTTGTTGGTCTGTCCAGCGCTGTGCGGCTGCTGCACACCGGCTTGGCCGACGCCCTGCCCACTACCCATCACTGCGGCATCCACCTCATCCATCCTGCGGGCCCGTCGAAAGCGCATCAACCTCCGCGCCTGCCTGGGGTTGAACCGGTGCACTTGCACTGGCGGGCCTTGCAGCCTCATGAAATCACTACGGTGAACGGGTTCCCAGTAACCACCCCGGTGCGCACGCTGCGTGACCTCATCCCGGAGTTGGATCATACGCACGCAGTGTGTCTGCTGGATGCTGCCCTGCACACAGGAGTGATCACCTCTCAAGAATTGGCCGATGTGGTCGGGTGCGCCCGGACTGCGCCTGCGCGCAGCCGGTTGCGCATTCGGCGGGCAGTGGCAGCCGCCCGACCGGGAGCACAGTCAGTGTTGGAGACCCGGCTGCGCCTGTTGTGTGACCAGGCGGGCCTGAGCCCTGATGCTCTGCAATTGGAGATCCCCGGCACGGCCGGCTTCTCATGGCACGCCGACATGGCATGGGTGCGTCCGCTTGGCACCCTGATCGTGGAGTGTGACGGTCAGCGTTATCACGACACGGTGGAGGCCGTTTTCAAAGACCGCCACCGCCAAAACGATCTCCAGTTGGCGGGTTGTCGGTTACTGCGCATCACCTGGCAGGACGTGATGCGCCCCTCCAGGACGCTAGCCCACATCGCTCAAGCCTTGCGCAGCCTCAACGGCTGAGCCTGCTTGCCCGGTGGGGGTCGTGGTGGGGGGTGTTTAAGGGGCCGCCAGGCCCTCTTAAACACCCCCCACCACGACCCCCACTACCCCCGGCGGACGGCGGCCAGGGTGCGTTTACCTCGGCGCAGTACCAAGTAACGCCCTTGCAGCCAATGGGAGGAGTCGGGGGTGAACTCCTCGTCGGTGATGCGGGTGTTGTTCAGGTACACCCCACCCTCGGCCAGAGTGCGCCGAGCCTCGCCCCGAGAGGAGCACAACCCGGTGCCGACCAGGAGCGTGACGATGTCGCCAGCCTGCAAGGGCCCCGCATCCACGCTAGGCAGCTCCGCCACGGCGGCAGCCAGGGTGGATTCGGGCAGGGCAGCAAGCTCCCCCCCGCCAAACAAGGCCAAGCTGGCGGCAATGACCGCATCGCACTCAGCTTGGCCATGCACCAGAGTGGTCAGCTCAGCCGCCAGGGCCCGTTGAGCCTGCCGTGCTGCGGGGCGTTCACGGGTGTCCTGCTCCCAGGCCAAAATCTGCTCGGCGGGGGCGAAGCTGAACAGGCGCAGGTAGCCGTTGATGTCGCGGTCGTCGGCTCCCAGCCAGAACTGGTAGAACGCATAAGGGCTGGTCAGGCTGGCGTCCAGCCACACCGCCCCACCCTCGGACTTGCCGAACTTCGTCCCATCAGCCTTAGTGACCAGGGGGGTCGTGAAGGCATGCACTGTGGCACCGGCGCTACGGCGGATCAACTCCCCCCCCGCCGTGATGTTTCCCCACTGATCGTTACCGCCAAACTGCAGGGTGCACCCGTAGGTTCGGTTCAGGTGTAGGTAATCAAAGGCCTGCAGCACTTGATAGCTGAACTCGGTGAAACTGATTCCCGGCCCGGCTAGACGTGCTTTGACACTCTCTTTGTCCAGCATCCGGTTGAGGCTGAAATGTTTACCCACGTCGCGCAGAAACTCAATGCTGCCCAGGGGTTGAGTCCAGTCCAGGTTGTTGACCATACGCGCCGGGTGAGGACCATCAAAGGCCAAGAAAGGGGAGATTTGGGCGCGGATCTGCTCCGCCCACCCGTGGGCCAGCTCTGCCTCCAGCAGCACCCGCTCCCCGGACATGCGGGGGTCGCCGATCAGCCCGGTTGCTCCGCCAACCAACGCCAACGGGTGATGCCCTGCCAGTTGCAGTCGGCGCAGCGTCAACACCTGCACCAGGTGCCCCACGTGCAGGCTGGCGGCAGTCGGGTCGAACCCCACGTAGTAGGTCAGTGGTGCTGCAGTGGCAGCGCCGTCGAGGGCGGCATCCAACGCCTCCCGATCAGTGCTTTGGGTGATCAACCCCCTCCACCGTAGATCTGCGGAGAGGGTGGGGCTGGGGATTGTCTGTTCAGTGGTCGCATTCACCCCACCCATCCTGCCAGGCTCAACGCAGCGGCGAGGGGTTAAGCGCCTTCAGCCAGCGACCACCTCTTGCGCGGCGGCCAGGCGGGAGTGGGTGAATGCCGTTGGCCCCGGGCTGCGTGGGCGGCGGACCCGTTGAGGTAGTCGCTGCTCGGCGCGCAGCCGCCCCACGTCGGTGGTGAAGGGATCCAGCGCAGCGGCCAGAGGTTCGAGCATCCCCAACGCCCGGGCCACGCGCAGGGTGTTCTCCAGGGTGCCGCCCTTGCCGTGCTCCAGTTGTGCCACTGTCCCCACGCTGACCCCGGCCCGGTCGGCCACTTGCGCCCGGGTCAGCCGTTGCAGCTTGGGCCACGTGATCAAGTACTCCCCCATCCGGTGGAGGGCACGGGTGACCTCCACCGGAGTCAACGTCTGCGCGCGAGGCATATTTGCCCACTAACAGCGGTAAGACCTGAGGTTAAGCTCTACTCATCAAGTTTTTACCGCTGTTAACTACCACCCCGGTGTCTCAGAGGCCAAGCTGCGCGACCCGGCGCGCACCTGCGCATCCCGGGAGGTGTCCGCGTCGAAGTAGGTGCAGGTCAGCCAGGTAGTACGCGAGGAGAGGGGTTCTGCGGTGGCCCCCTGACACAGCCAACCCGCCGGCAGTTTCACTGTGGCAGCATGATCGCGAATGGCACTCTGGTACTGACCCATCACCTCCATGGCCTGCTGACAGCCTGCAGCCGCCTCGGAACGACCGAACAGGCTGTACTTGAAACTGGCGTCCACCCCCGCCGCTGGCTGACAGGTTTGCCAAAACCGCGATCCGGACTCATCGTTGCGCCCCGAATAGCTTTGTGCCGTGGAGCCTGAGCCTCGTCGACACTCCACCTCATCGCCATCCAAGGCCCGATCCACCGTGCAGATGAAACCGTTGACAGTGCGAGTCGTAGGCCCCACCACCCAGTTTTGGGAGCGATCCAGCGCCACCGCCTCGTTACACGTCATCGACTGCCCTTTAATGTTGATCACTCTACGGATCATGAACCGGCCAATGGCCCGGTCATACTCGTTGGGTTGGTCGTAATCATCCAGGCAGGTGGCTCCATAGGAGTTCAGTGAGCTGGGTAATTGCGTCGTCGGTGTGATCAGTTGAGGAACAGGTAAGGAGGTTGCACCCGGTGTCGTGAACACCGCCTGACCTGCTCCGCTGGGCTGCGAGGCCACCACCGTGGAGCTGCCAGCCCCCCCACGACCCAACATCGGGAGCAGACTGACACCGGCCACCAGCAGCAGGGCACCAGCCAGGGCCCCAGAGGCGGCTGCAACCACACGGCGGCGGCGCACGTGCCGTTGCCCCTGGTGGAGCGCTGCAGCCACCAAGGCGTCATCGGTGGCATCCCCACCGACTCGCCGGCTGGCCATGCTCATTGTTTGGTGCAAGTGGTTGGCGTTCATCAGTTCTCCCTCTCATCGTGGTCGGCGGTCAGGCTGCTGAGCAGGGGGCTGTCCGGGGGCAGAGCTTGGCTTTCTAGGTAGTGTCGCAAGGCTTTCAGCCCACGGGCTGTGCGAGTTTTCACCGTGCCGGTGGGGATTTTCAAGGCACTGGCCACGCTGTGAACATCCAGGTCGTTCCAGAACCGCAGCACCAGCACAGCCCGCTGATCGGGGGGCAACGTGGCCAACCCCTGCATCAGCAGCAGTCGATCCTCCGGCCGGTCACTGGTCGTGGCCTGTTGGGGGCTTGCACCGTGCAGGTGCGGGTCGTCGGCCAGGATCTCCCGACTGCTGGCGTGGCGTTTGAGGTCGTAGAAGGCATGGACCAAAACCTGCCGAGCGTAGGCGTCCAGGCCGTCTCGACGCACCAACTTCGGCCAGCGCACGTACACCTTGGTCAGCGCGGTCTGAGCCAGATCGTCGGCCAGGTAGGTGTCCCCGCACAGCAGGTAGGCGGTACGCCGCAGCATGGTGATCCGGCTTGCGGCAAAAACCACGAACTCCTGGTCACGCTGGCTAGCCATGGGCCTATCCTGCCCGCTGGCAGTGTCCCTGGGGGCCACCCTGGCTAGGCTCGCCATTGTTCACCGCCACGATGGCTGAAGAAACGGCGACCAATAACAGGTGGTGGGGCAACCCGGCCCCTACAGAAGTTGACCATGCTTTCTACACGGGATGGCACCCCCTTTCGGTTTCACCCACCGACCGAGCGGGTGACCCGCCTTCGGGGCCTCAACCCTGCAGGTGGTCGCGCTCCCAGGCCAGCCAGTTGTCCACAGGGAGCACCCTGGGGTCGTTCACTCCCAGAACAGCTTTTCGACCACTGCGTGGGCTTGGCGGGTCGTGCGGCGGTAGTCCTCCACTAGGCGGGCGCCGCTGGCGGGGGGGTAGCCCAGCAGGCGAGCCAGGGTGGATAGCTGGGTGGGTTCGGTGGGCAGCACGTCGCTGCTGCGGCCGGTCAGCAGCGTGATCGCGTCGCGCAGACGGCTAGCCAGCAGCCACGCCTGGGCCAAGCGGTGCTGCTG
>JBDIAW010000077.1:0-4980 GCA_039812585.1 Actinomycetota bacterium
CAGATCCAGGCGTTGCTGATCAAAGCCCAGAGCGTCAGCGAGGACGACGAAGAGAAGTACCGCGAGTTGCACGAGGAGATTGCCCAGCTGTCCAAACAACGCGGAGGGCTGGCGGTGGGGTCTGCCCAGGTGCGGGAGGTGCTCGACGCCGCCGAGCAGCGCCGGGCCGAACAATTCCAACGCAGCCAGCAGGTCGCCCTGCAGACTTCGACCCCCGCAGCGCAGTAACCACCAAGCCAAGCCAGGCAAAGGCTGTTCCCAGGCGAGGCTTTCGGTTTAGACTCGGGACTTGTGACTGATCGCCACCAGCCCGACTCCCCCCGCGAGGAGTGCGGGGTGTTCGGGGTGTTCGCCCCCGGTGAGGAAGTGGCGCAGCTGACCTACTTTGGCCTCTACGCGTTGCAGCATCGGGGGCAGGAGGCAGCGGGTATAGCTACCGCCGATGGCCAACGGGTGTTGGTGTATAAGGACATTGGCTTGGTGGCCAATGTGTTTGCCGAGTCGCATCTGGCGGTGCTGCATGGGCATGTGGCCATCGGGCACACCCGCTACTCCACGTCCGGGTCCAACGCGTGGGAGAACGCCCAGCCCACGATCCGCGCCACGGGCCGGGGCAGTGTGGCGATGGCCCACAACGGCAACCTGGTCAACACCGCCGAGTTGGCACAGGCCGCGCAGCGGGCGGGGGTGGCGGGTCCGACCTCCTACGACGCGGATCTGCCGCTGGCTACCAACGACACCGGCCTGATCACCGCGCTGCTGGCCGC
The DNA here is from genome assembly GCA_039812585.1 of Actinomycetota bacterium. Taxonomy (GTDB): domain Bacteria; phylum Actinomycetota; class Actinomycetes; order JBDIAW01; family JBDIAW01; genus JBDIAW01. Next base: position 768 of record JBDIAW010000077.1, read on the forward strand.
CAGCAACCAGCCGACCTGGGAGCAGGCAGCCGTGGAGGTACTGCCGACGCTTCGGGGAGCGTTTAGCCTCACCTTCCTCGACGAGCACCGCCTCTACGCTGCCCGCGACCCGCAGGGAGTGCGCCCCCTGGTGTTGGGGCAGCTACAGCGCGGGTGGGTGGTGGCCAGCGAGAGCGCCGCGCTGGACATTGTGGGGGCGCGATTCGTGCGCGAAGTGGCGCCGGGGGAGTTGTTGGTCATCGACGCGGCGCCCACCGACTGGCTGACCGAGCAGCAACTGGCCGCGGGGGAGTTGCCGGGGGTGCGCAGCATCCGCTTCGCCGCCGCCGACCCGAAGGGGTGCCTGTTTGAGTACGTGTATCTGGCTCGGCCTGACACGCAGATTGCGGGGCGCACCGTGTACTCCACGCGGGTGCAGATTGGTCGCCTGCTGGCTCGCCAAGCCCCGGTCGAGGCCGATGTGGTGATCCCGGTGCCGGAGTCGGGCACCCCCGCTGCGATTGGCTACGCGCAGGAAAGCGGCATTACCTACAGCATGGGGTTGGTGAAAAATGCTTACGTGGGAAGGACTTTTATCCAACCTACCCAGATGCATCGCCGCCGGGGCATCCACCTGAAACTCAACCCGCTGCGTGAGGTGGTCGCTGGGCAGCGCGTAGTGGTGGTGGACGACTCCATCGTGCGCGGCAACACCCAGCGGGCGCTGGTGGCGATGCTGCGCGAGGCGGGCGCGCGTGAGGTGCACGTGCGCATTGCCAGTGCTCCGGTGCGCTGGCCGTGCTACTACGGGGTGGATTTCGCTACCCGCAGTGAACTGATTGCCGCTGAGCTCAACGTGGAGCAACTGCGGCAGGCCATCGCTGCCGACTCCCTGGCCTACGTGGAGGTGGAGGATATGGTGGCCGCCAGCGCTCAGCCTGCCGACAACCTGTGCCGGGCCTGCTTCGACGGGCACTACCCGATCCCGCTGCCACACCTGACCCCGGTGACCAAGACTCTGCTCGACCACAAGCACACCGGGGAGGCTTTGGTGGTGGCTGGAGTGCACGGGCAGCATCCCGACCAACAAAGCCTCGCCCTGCCTGAGGAGGAGCTCGACCTGGCCCTCGAGCTGGCCGACGTGGATGTCACGGTGATGACATGAGCGGCAGCGCCCATCAGCCCGCCCGCCTGGTGGTGTTGGTCTCCGGGGACGGATCCAACCTGCAGGCCATCCTTGATGCGTGCGCCAACGACCGCAGCTACGGCTGCCAAGTTGTCGCTGTAGGCGCGGATCGCTCTGGCACGCGCGGGCAGCAGCGGGCAGCCGATGCAGGGGTGCCCACCTTTGTTGCGCGAGTGGCTGACTACCCCGACCGGGAGGCTTGGGAGCGCCACCTGACCTCCCAGGTGGCCAGCTACCAGCCTGATCTGGTGGTCTGTGCGGGGTTCATGAAGGTGCTGGGCGCTACGTTCATCTCCACGTTTGCCGGTCGCATGGTGAACACCCACCCAGCCCTGCTGCCGGCTTTCCCTGGGGCTCATGCGGTGCGTGATGCATTGGCCTACGGAGTCAAGCTCAGCGGAGTCACTGTGCTCTACATCGACGCCGGCGTGGACACCGGGCCCATCATTGCCCAGCAGGCAGTTCCCGTGTTGCCAGGCGATGACGAGGCGAGCCTGCATGAGCGCATTAAAACTGTGGAGCGACCGCTGTTTGCACGGACGGTGGGCGAGGTGGCTCGTCAGGTCGTGGCGCAGCGAGCGCACAGCGGGGCTGCGTGATGACGCGGGAGCGAGCGACCGGCGACCTCGACCGAGGGGAGGTGGAGTCGCTGTCCGGTAGCGTCCGCCCCCCGGTGAGCGCCTCCTTTGGGGCAGCTGTGGACGATCTACGTCGTCGTCTGTGGGCTGGCCGCTTCATTGGCGCCTTGTGGCTGCTGGCTGCCCTGCTCATGCTGCTGCTGCTGGATACCAACTCCCGCTGGACTGGTTGGATCGTGCTGCTGGCGGTCTCGGTGTTTATGTTCGGCCTGACGGTGGTCTCCATGCGGCTGGACCGTTTACCGTTTTGGTCGCTAGATGTGCTGCTGGGATGCACCACCACGGTGATCCAAATTGGGGCGCTGGCTTTCCCGCTGCAACGGGAGGTCTTGACGTTGGCTTCGCTGTGGGTGGTCCCTTTCGCGGTGGCCATCCTGCCCCGAGGGCGGGCTTTGCTGCAGGCTGGCTATGTGGTGCTGCTGGCTGGGGTGCTCACTCTGGTCACTGTGCTTCGTGTGCAGGACCCGGCAGATGCCACCACGGCGGTGGGCCAATGGCTGCTGCTAGTGATCACCGTGGGGGCGGTGGTGTCGCTGGTGCGCTGGACACGCCAGTTCCTCAACCGCCGCACGATCATCGCCGAGGCGGTGGCCCAGTTGGGCACCCGCGCCCTGGGGGTGGAGGAGCCTGACGCGTTACTGGTGGAGGCCTTGCAGGTCGCCATTGAGGTGGTGGGGTGCGACTACGGGACAGCAATCAGGGTGCTGGCCGATGGGCAGATCCGCATTGCCGCCGAGTACGGCCCGCAGCCGATGCCCGCGGGTACGGTGGTGGCGCTGGACAAGAAGAAGTCCTACGTGCGCTACGTGCTGGACTCCAAGCAGCCGTTCGTCTCCTCCGATTTGCGTCACGACGCCCGGGTGGCCCCTCCACGGGCGCTGCTGGCCCGGGGAGTGGTCAGCGGCGTGTCGGTGCCCGTGTGGAGCTCCACCAAACCGTTGGGGTTGATCTCGCTGCATGACCATCGCCGCCACCGCTTCGGCCGGCACGAGGTGGCGGCGATGACCGCCCTGGCCAACGTGGTCGCCATTGCCTGGGAGCGGGCTGAGCACCGCGAGGTACAGCAGCGCCTGGCCGTCTACGAGGACCGGGAGCGCATTGCCCTGGACCTGCACGACTTTGCCATCCAGCGCATTTTCGCGGCGGGTTTGTCGCTGCAGGCGTTGCGCCGCCACGTCCCCGAGGGCGGCCCGATGCAGCGTTTAGAGGGTGTGGAGCGCGACCTCGATGCAGCCATCACCGACATCCGGGCCACCATTTTCTCCCTGAAAAACGGGCCCTCGCCTGATGGCTTGGCCACTCGCATCCGGGCCACGATCTCCAAGGCGGCCCGGTCCATGTCCTACACCCCCAAGGTGATGCTGCGCGGGGATTTGGAGCATCACCTCAACGAGGTAGTCGCCAACGATGTGTTGGCTGTTATCGGTGAGGCGTTGTCCAATGTGGCCCGCCACGCCCGCGCCACCTCCACCACTGTCAAGGTGACCCTCACGGCTGAGGAGATCCGGGTGGTGATCTCCGACAACGGCCAAGGGATGAACCCCGACACCACCCGCCGCAGCGGCCTGGACAACCTGCGCTTGCGTGCAGTGCGCCAGGGGGGCACCTTCCATGTGCGCAGCGTTCCCGGTGCGGGCACCTCCGTGGTGTGGGCAGCCCCCATGAAGTCGATCATTATTCTGCCTGACCGCTTCGGCCCCATTCCCCGCGCCCTGCTGGAAGACTGAGGCTTACGGGTAGGGGGTCGCTGCCCTCCTCCAAGCCCAGCGGCCATGGGGGACCTGTCGACTCGGCAACCGTCTGCCCGTCTCGCTCACTTCACAGGTCTCTGAGGGCACGACCTCGGGGATCAGGCGATGTTGTTCCAGCCCAGTGTGATGTGGGCGGTGCGAGCGACGGCTGCAATGTAGTGATCTTCCCGAAGCCAGGTCATGCCACTTTCAGCACGGACGGATCTTGGCTTTTCCCCTTCGAAGTCGAAATGGAGGAACTCTCCACCAGAGGAATATCCATTAACCAATGGAAGGCGAAGTTGCCCTTCGTGTATTTCCAGCTTGGCGGCATTATGCGAGGGGTTGGGTTGATCGGGCCATAAAAGATAGAGCTGATTTCCGAACTGAGCAATATCCACAACTCCCCAGATATTCGCATAGCGCCCACAATAACGACCCAGGTCCATACCTGGAGGCGAGTCTGTGGTGTTGTCTTTTTCAGCCATATTCAGGAGTTTGAAAGCCGAAGTCGTCATTTCTTCTGCAGGGGAGCCTAGTGAATTAACCAAAGCGACCGCTGCTATTTTGGCCGTCGGGTCGAACATAGTACTCGTTATATGCCCTGGGTAGCCACCTCCGTGGCCAACAATTCTTCGCTTGCCAATGGTGGTGACGGAAAAGCCAAGTCCATAGCCCTC
>JBDIAW010000078.1:0-4915 GCA_039812585.1 Actinomycetota bacterium
CTCCATCCTGCGAAGACCTTGACCCTCACCCCGCCAGCGACGCGCGCAGAGCTACACCCTCAAACCGGAAGAGCCGGATTCAGTGGCGATGCGGTTTTGGAGAATCCGAATCATCGGCCACCTCGTGCAATGGCAATATTCTTCAGACTCACGAATATGGATAACGGGGCGAGAAAAGATTGTCCCTGCTGACTTCGGCCCCACGAGCTACGGCATCGGCTCAGTCCCTGACGGCAGCGGCCAACCCCTCACCGCCCCCTTAACGAGCCAATTCGATAACCTGCGTTACTCTCCTATCACCGGGATCAGGCTCTACGCCAACCCCACGGGCGCGTTGGCTGCCTATCTCAACCTCACGGTCGAACGCGGCACCGGCGCTACCGCTGGCGCTGGGCACTCCTGCACCGGCTTCACCCCGACCAGCACCATTTACACCGGGACCCTGGACGCCTTCCCCACCACCTATGCAGCCGGAATTGACAACTGGGCTCCCGCCGCCTCACCCGAAACCGCCAGCTACCGCTTCAGCGTCAGCACCGCCAACGTGCCAGCCATGGCCGGGAAAACCGCCGACGCCACCTTCACCTGGCAGGCCCAATCTGGAGCCTGAACTGCTCCCTACCACCCACGAGCAGCTAGCTCTACTGCCACAACACCATCACGCTGGCACCAACAGCGCTGCTAGCCACCCAGGCCACGACCAGGGTTGCGTTTGTCGTGCTCGGCCAGGAAGCGCTCGAACTGCGCCCCTAACTCGTCGGCGGAGGGAACGATCTCCGGGTTGGGCAGGTTCTCTGCCCGCGATGCGGTTGCCTGGTCGTACTGCTGCTCCAACTCCGCGACCACAGCAGCCACCTCCGCCGAGCCTGTCACCTGTTCGTCGATAGCGGTACGAACCGCCTGGGCAGCCTCCCGCAAGCTGGCGGTGGGCAGGGCCAGGCCAGTCGCACGAGACACCGCCTCCAGGCCCACCTCGGCGGCCAAGGGATAGTCGCTGCCGGTCAGGTAATGCGGCACGTGCACGGCAAAGCCCAGCGCATCGTGGCCGTGTTGGCCCAGGCGGAACTCCAACAAATTAGCTGCGCTGCCCGGAACCTGGATCGACTGCACCCACGGGGCGTATCCAGTGACCAGATCAGGACGAGTTTGGTGCAGGGTCAACGCCGGCGGGCGCGTGTGGGGTACCCCCACCGGTATACCCGTTAGGCCCACCACCAGGCGTGCGTTCAACTGCTGCACCACGCTGATGGCTGCCGCCACAAACCGCTCCCACTGAATGTCAGGCTCAGGGCCCTCCAGGAGCAGAAACGAGGTGCCTTGCTCGTCATGCAGGCGATGCACCCGTAACGCCGGGTCGGAGTAGGTGGCCCACTTGTTGTCCTCAAACAACATCACCGGTCGACGGGATCGGTAGTCGTGCAGTTGGTCCACATCAAACTGGGCCACCACCTCGTGTTCCAACTCCTCCAACAGGTGCGTGGTAGCGATCTGACCCACCGAGCCGGCATCGAGGAAACCCTCCAACAGGCACAGCATCACCGGCTGCCCCCACCCACGGCTGCGCGGTTGAGCCGCAGGGGTCAGGTGGTACAGCTCGTGCGGATCGAGCATGGCGAAACCCCCTGCTGATATGGGTGAGGTGGTTCTCTGTGCCTGCCCATCATGACGCACGGTCTGGGCCCGTCGCCACCACCGTTGGGCTCGAGCGGAGAAATCGGGGAACACCCTGGTCAGCCGACCACGGCATGTAAGCCGCCATCAACATGGATGATCTCCCCTGTGGTGGCAGGGAAAAAGTCGCTCAACAGCGCCACACAGGCCTTGGCCGTGGCTGTTGGGTCGTGCAAATCCCAGCCCAGGGGAGCCCGCTGCCCCCACATATCGGCCACCGGCTCAAACCCGGGGATCGACTTGCCCGCTGGGGTGGCCAGCGGCCCTGCAGCTACCAGATTGACCCGCAGCCCCCGATGGCCCAAATCCCTCGCCAGATAACGGCTGGTGGACTCCAGGGCAGCCTTGGCCACCCCCATCCAGTCGTAGGCCGGCCACGCCACAGTGGCGTCGAAGTCCAGACCCACCACCGAGCCCCCATACTCAGGCAGCAATGGTAAGGCGGCCATCGTCAGGCTTTTCAAGGAGTACGCCGATACGTGCAGCGCGGTGGCCGCATGCTCCCATTGCGCCGTGAGGAAGTTGCCACCCAGAGCTTGGCTGGGAGCAAAGGCGATGGCATGCAGAAGGCCCTCCAACCCGTCGAGGCCAGCCTCGCGCACCCGTTGCGGCAGGGCAGCCAGGTCCTCATCGCTGGCCACATCCAGCTCGATGACCGGAGCAGGCTGGGGTAGCCGGGAAGCCATTTTCTCCGTCAGCTTGCGGGTGCGCCCGAAGGAGGAAAGCACCAGCTGCGCCCCCTCCTGCTGAGCCACCTTCGCGACGTGAAAGGCAATGGAGGACTCCAAGGTGATACCGGTGATCAACAGACGTTTGCCGTCGAGAATGCCCACGAGGGTGGTCCTTTCTAGGGAGGGGGGATCCGACTGCCCACAGTAGTGGCAAACCCCCAGTCATCGCCGGCTTTCGCCGACGCTACCTTTGATCACCGTCCCACTCGATGTGGTGGACCCGCCCGTTGTTGGGTTGACGTTTGTGCGGTTTTAGCGACGCATTCGCGCGCTAAAACCGCACAAACGTCAACCCAACACGGCCTCGGGCGGCGAAAACCGACGGTTTAGGCAACGTCTGCCCACGTTTGCAGCGCCGTGAGGTCCTCCACAACCTCCCCTGCGTCGGTGGCAGACCAGGCGGCGGCGCAGGCAGCAGTGAGGGCAGCGATACGCGGCCCGTGGCCCGACAGATGCAAGCGGGCATCGACCACGTGTGCGCTGCACCCGGACACCTGCACGGGCTGGCCAGGCCGTGCAGGATAGAGGGAGGCCACTGGGGGCAACGGCTGGGTGAGGCCCTGCACCGATTGGGCAATGTAGGTAGGACGCTGTGGACCAGTCGCGCTAACCAACTCGGCAGGGGTGCACACCCCTGTCAGGACCGCGAGGCTATCCACCCCCACGGCGGCAGCTGCAGCCATGTCGGTATCCAGACGATCACCCACCATCAGCACGCTATCGACAGAATCAGCGCAAGAAAACCGTTGCAGAGCAAGGGACATGTGCTCAGGTTGAGGTTTGCCAGTGACAGCGTGCGGCTGGGCTCCCGTAGCCGCACGCAACAGGGCGGCGAAGGAGCCGTTGCCCGGCGCCAAACCCTCTGGTACCGGAATGGTCAGGTCTGCATTGGTCAGCACCCACGGGACCCCCGACGCGATGGCCAACGCCGCCTGAGTCAGTTGTGGCCAATCCATGGTCGGGCTGAACCCCTGCACCACCGCCCGGGGATGCTCCTGCGCACGGCGCACCGGCGTCAGGCCGGCCTGACGCACCGAGGCGGCCAAGGCATCCGTGCCCAGGACCAGCACGGCAGCTCCCGGCGGGAGCATCCCAGCCAGCACCTGAGCGGCGGCCTGCGCGGAGGTCACCACCTCCTGCTCGAGGGCGGGAACTCCTCGGCGGCTCAGCAGCTGCGCCACCTCCTGAGCGCTACGGGAGGCGTTATTGGTGATGAAACCCACCCGCACCCCCGCCTCACGCGCAGCGGCCACCGCCGCAGGCGCCTGGGCAATGGCTTGATCACCCACATACACCACGCCATCCAGGTCCAGCAACGCCACGCGATAGCGGGCCATCAACGGTCGGTCGAAGTTTTCACTCACTGCGTCGACCCCGCTGAACCACCCGCTGCCGCCTGCTGCCTGGCCCGCACCGTGGCCCGGGCGTGGGTCAGCTCGGCCTGGTACTCGGTACGGGAAGGATTGAGGGCACAGGCCATCTCCAAATGCTGCACTGCCTCGCTGAAGCGCCCTAGGCGGGACAAGCAAATCCCCCAGCCAAAGTGGGCGTAGTCGTTATCAGGATGGCGCAGGGCCAACTGCTCAAACAGCTCCGCAGCCTGATCGAAATGGCGGATGTTGAACAAGGCTCGAGCTAGCGCCTCGGTAATACTGGCCTGATCAGGCTCCTGCTCATGGGCGTGGGAGAGCACCTGCGCTGCCGCTGCATAACTTCCTGCCTGCATGAGAGCTTGGCCGCGGCGAAACCAGTCAGCCACGTCTCCTTCGGGGCCATTGGGGTCGGGCTGCGCAGGTGAAGGTTGATCAGTCATGGCGGCAACCCTCCTTCACGACTGGGCGTGGGAAGCCCAGTCTCTCATGGGAGGGTAATCACTCTGGCTCCACAACCCCTTGGCTGGCCAGCTGATCGACCATCTCCGCCGCGTCAGTGTCCTGATTGATATCGGCCTGTTCGGCGCGCAGGAACCAGGCCAAGGCCTGCTCAGGTTTGCCGGCGGCCAGCAGAGCGTCAGCGTAGGCGTAGCGCAAACGCGCGATCGTGGTGGCATGCAGCTTGGGTTGCTCCCCCCGTTTGAGGGGCAGGTCTGGATCCTGCAGGCTGTAGTCCTCCTGATGCAGCGCGGGGATCTGCAACGTCAGCACCGCCGCCTCCACCTGCCCCAGGTCGTGGCGCGCCCCAGCAGCCACGATGCGCATCTCGATCTGCCCCATCTCATCCAGCCGGTCAGCTTCAGAACTACCGGCCAACTCCAACGCCTTGGCCGGGCGACCCAAGGCACGTTCAAGGTCGGCCAGCACCGGCAGGTATTGCGCGCTGCCGGTCAGACGATGCACAGTGCGAAAGTGGGACAGGGCCTCCTGGTAACGCCCAGTGCGATAGCTAGCAATGGCTACGGCCTCACGCACCACGGACAAACGCGGCACGAGGCGGTGGGCGAAGGCCGCGTGCTCGTAGGCCAACTCGGGCTCCTCCTCAATGAGTAGCCCCGCAGCGGCCAGGTGGCGACCCAC
>JBDIAW010000079.1:0-4734 GCA_039812585.1 Actinomycetota bacterium
TGTTTTTGAGTGGACTTTCAGCTTCATAGCGAGCCTGAGCTTCTTCAAAACGTTTGATGATGTTGTACACATTTTGTTTGGTGACCTGATGCTTTTTCGCAATCGTTGTCAAAGTATCTTCAATCACAAAATGATCGTAGCAGATCTGGATGGATTTTCCTCCTGCTCTGCCATACCGAAGAATCTTATCGAATTCGATCTCCCGCTCTTTAATGGCGTCTTTGTTCGCATATAGCTGGTACTGTTTGATCGTGCATCGTGCGATCTTTAAAACATCATCAACCGTTGAATTTGTTTGTTGAGCAATTTGATCCAGACTTTTTGACGTAAAAAAAAACTCACGCGCTGTATTGTATTGCTTCTTGGGAACGTTCAGCCTATTGAATACGCGCCTGATTTTAACGATGGTTTCTTGGGCCATTTGCGCATCTTCGATTAGTTTAGCAACAGCTCTAAATACATTTTGTTTCGTGGTGTCGAATGTGGCGGTTATCGCGTTAAGGGAATAACGTGCCACCAGATAATCTCTGGCAATTGCCTGGGTGTTCTCGCGTGTACGTGTAAACGCAAGCGCCCGCTCAAAGTCGGGCGCTTGCATCCGGTTTTTGGAATAATAAAAACGTTTTTTTAAGGTCATGCATTCGGGTGTTTAAAGATTCTTCGCTTTGTCTATCAACACATCTAAGTTGAAATCCCCTGACTTGGCGAAGCCTGCTGAAAAGGCGGCTAATTTTAGCCTACCTATGGAAGAGTCGTCATAATCTCTTTGCCGAATCCCTTCAGAAACCGCAGCAACCCATTCTACGGTGTTCGCGCCTTTGTCGAAAAACCTGCGTAGCATTTCTTCAAGTGCGGCGCGGCCTTCTTCCTCGTCAACCTGTAAAACATCGTCCCTTGCCTCATTATCGAGCCGAACGGCCCATGTGTCTGGGGAAATGGTAAAAGCCTGGCCGGGTGCCTCTGCGTCACGGTCGCGCGGCGTGGCTAGATTTTCTTTGACATGTTCGTCATCTTTTTTGGAAGCTTGGCGTTTGGTCGTCGCTATTTCAGCCTTAGCATTGCGCGAAATTTCGCGCATGCTGCCGGTTTTAACAGGTTTTGCAGCGGTATTGTTGCCCCCTTTAGTGTCCACTGAGCCGGAGGGTTTTTTAGCGGTACTGGCCGCTTTCAGCGCATCGACCGTTTCCTTTGCCTTGGCTGGGTTTACTTTCTCAATCTGACGTACATCGTTAATCACTTCCATATCGGCGGTGATGTTCTCCGAAATGAGGCGTTGCGCCTGTTCGGACAGGTTCAGAAGCCCCCGCATTTTGTAAATCCATACGCGACCACTTTTGGGCTTGCCGTATTTTTTCAATACGGCCTCAACATCACCGCCGCAAGCGTCCAGGTCACGTTGGATACGCTTAGCTTGCTCATTAAGAGTTAAATTCTTGCGTTTGATGTTTTCAATGAACTGGGCACGTTCGACCTGTTCATCGGTTAAAGTCCTAACCAAGGCCGGAATGGTTTTTAGCCCCGCTATCTTCGCGGCGCGAATACGGCGCTCCCCAGCGATAAGTTCGTATTTGCCGCCTTGAACTGGCCGTACCAGTATGGATTGCAAAATACCAAGTTCTTTCATGTCATCGGCCATTTCAGAAAGCGGATTTTCCTCATCTTCAAATTCATCGCGCACCTGTTTTTTGATAATGATGAGGTCTAATGGGATTTCAGGAGTCTTGGCCACTGACTGTTCAACAGCCAGCGACTGAATGCCTTTTCCAAACTTGCCAGCGGCAGCTTTAACGATAGGATTGCTCATGTTGATCCTTTATACGTATGGTTTTCAGTCAAGGTTCTCGAGTCGCCACTGTCTGATAATTTCTTTAAAATCGTCGGTCAGCTCGAAATGATCAGGGTAATGGTGTTGTTCTGCAATCAGGCTAAAGACAGTTTGCATGTCGCGGCATAGAGGTAAGTCCACAGCCCATAGTTTTGTGAGGTCGAAACCTCCATAGATATCGGCATTCCACCATGCCAGCAAGAATTCCGCAATGCAGCGGCTCTGTCCTGTATCGCCTTTGGCTGCTTCGATTAGGCGTGCCAGCGCCTGCTGTTGTACGATGGTTTGGGGATCTGGTTTGTAGCTCATGGCCTGTATTGCCTCCAGCGGAATCTCCGATAATCCTTGGGGCTTGGGTTGTTTATCGCTGGTCATTGTTGGCTCTCCAATACATTCAATTGTTCAAGCACAGTTAGGCAATTATCTTTCCATTCCTGTGCAGCTTTGCGATGGCTGGAACCGCTGACAGCCCGCCATACGGGTTTTCTGGCAGAAATCGCAGCCTTGACGGCATACCGCAAGCTAAAGGCATAGGGCGTGATAAGCGCTCCATAGGCGCTGCGTAAATCTTCCAGTGTATTCATTTCGTACTTGCTGCGGGTGTTCACTTGGTTAGGCACGATGCCAAGTTGTATGAGGGCTGGATTCTCGGCGTCGCGTATTTTAGTGATCGTTTCTAGCAAATTAGCAACACCATCAATAGAAAAAAGATCAATGCTCATAGGGGATATAACTGCATCCGATGCAGCCAGAAGCGCGGCCAGCACCTGGCCCCTGGCGGGCGGTGCGTCTATTATGCACAAGTCGTAATCGTCCGCGAATTTTGCCAATACAGTGCGGGGTGCAGCCAGCGCGGGACTGCCAAGCTCGAATGTGCCTTGTATGTATTGGGGTAAAAGACTATCGGGCGCTATGAGGTCGATGTTTTTTTCGGTAATCAGGGGTTTGACGCGCCGCCCGGTGGCTGGATCAAATAATGTGCTGACCGTCAAAGCAGAATAGCCGGACTCGTGGGCTATCTTGCTATCTCCTGCCAGAACTAGACTACCATTACCCTGTTCGTCCATATCGACATATAGCACTTTTAAGCCCGTTTCTTCGGCGGCAAATGCCAAGTGTAATGCTATGGTTGTCTTGCCCTGTCCGCCTTTTTGGGTTGCTACTGCAATTGTTTTCATCCGTGTTTTCCTTTTTAAACGCTACCTGTAGGTCTAATTTTATCCGAAACGCTTCCCAAAGGTCAATAAAAAAGTACACTTATAATTCAATTTTTAGTAAACTTATGTTGTTTAGGTTAAGTAACAGTATTTGTACTGCTTCGGCAGCGTTATTTTAGGAGTGATTTATGAAGAAATTCGTTATAAAAATAATCGGCGTTGGAATGCTAACTGCTTCAACTTCGGGTGCCTCAACAGTAGAATCAGTTGAACAATTTTTTACTGGTGATACGCGCTTGGCATGTGAAGCGATCCTGTGCTTGTCCTCGTCACAGCGCCTCGATGAGTGCAGCGCTGCGCTGAGTCGGTATTTCAATATTACGCGCTTGAAATGGAGCAATACAGTCAAAGCACGGCGTTCGTTTCTAAATATGTGTCCTACCGCGAAGGATGTATCTGCAAACATGCCACAGCTTGTTGAGGATATTGTAAATGGCGCGGGCCGTTGCGATGCCGATTATTTGAATCGCACCCAACGGGTACAACTTAAACGCAAGGTATGCAAGGGTTGGGATAATAGCTTTATGAGCAGTTCTTGTAACACCGAAACGTATTACGGAATTAAGAACTCCCTCCCCAATCACTGTGCGGCGTATTGGAGCAATAATTACACGGACGTAGACGTTTCTGCCAAGTACGTAGGGACGATGGAACAGAACGGCAGGTGGGTGCCTAATAAAGACTTTGTGGCGGAACAAGCGCGATGGGAACAAACGCATCCACCCAAGCAAGAAGAATATCCATGGTTGAAGCGTTAAGTGCGCTGTACGATGTTCGCTCGGTGAACATCTCCAGTTGAAAAAAACCCTGCGTTATTGCAGGGCTTTTTCTTTAAAGTATTACTTCAGAAAAAGATTGATCATTTCAATTTCTTGCTCGGTAAGGCTTTCCTGTTCGACCCTGGCCACTCCAGCGGCCAGCGCGTTCAGATAAATATTACTGATAGCTTTCATACGCTCCAGTGCCTGGGGCGTGTCGCCACCTTGGTTGTGTATCGCTGCGTTGGCTTGTTCGATCTGAGCAATTGTATACATATCGTGTTTCCTTTTAACGTCTACGAATTGGCGCGTTGACGCGAATAGGGGCCGCAAGCGGTTTACTCGCATCTTTGATTTCGAAATCCAGGCCGCTGCGCCGTGCTGCCTCGATCATTTGCTGCTTGAATGCGGCATCCCCGTTCAATGTCAGAGATTTGCCGTATCGGCTCACAGCAACTTTTAGGGCAAGATCATAGGTACGCTGCTCGGGGTTAAGCACTTCAACCCCGCGCCTGGCGTCTTTGATGATGGTCTTGCCCTGGTCTTGATAGATGACGTTCCCGCCAATATCTACGCGATAATTGGGCAGGGCGAAAACGGGCTTGTCTTCGCCCTGGCCTTGAACAAAGTCCGGCCCGCCTGTCTCGGGCTGGCCCTGCTGCATTTTTCGCAGTTCCCCCAGCGCGGCCAGGTCGCCATGCTCGGCCAGTTTGTGCAGGAACGTGCGGTATTCGGCATTGCGCCCTGGTGTTTTTAGGGTGCTGTATACGGTTTGGCGCTGCAGGGCAATTTCTTCCAGCGCGATAACACGGGCTGCGCGGGCCTCGGCCATTGCGCCTTGACGCATGAAGCCGGTGAACTTCTGCGCGGCCTGTTTCTGTTCCTTGTACAGACTGCGCACGGCCAGCGTTTCAGCGCGGAAATGCTCTCTAGC
>JBDIAW010000080.1:0-4491 GCA_039812585.1 Actinomycetota bacterium
GGGGTCGTCTCAGAAAACGGAAAAAATCGTACGCTAAGACCCTGAGAGCGGACGTAGCGGCCTGAACTTGCCCGCGCCGATCTTGGCGCTGTTACGCCAGAGGTAATCGCCGGTCAAGTTGATGTGCTCCCAGCCGAGCGGCGACAGGTACTGCAACAGGCCCTCATCGACGGCCTGGCCGTGACCACGCAAGGCGTTCGCGGCCCGTTCCAGGTAGACCGTGTTCCACAACACGATGGCCGCCGTCACCAGGTTGAGGCCACTGGCCCGGTAGCGCTGCTGCTCGAAACTGCGGTCGCGGATTTCGCCCAGTCGGTTGAAGAACACGGCGCGGGCCAGGGCGTTGCGGGCTTCGCCCTTGTTCAGTCCAGCATGCACGCGGCGGCGCAGCTCAACGCTTTGCAGCCAATCCAGGATGAACAGTGTTCGTTCGATGCGGCCCAGCTCGCGCAGGGCGACGGCCAGGCCGTTCTGACGCGGGTAGCTGCTGAGTTTCCTGAGCATCAGGGATGCCGTCACCGTGCCCTGCTTGATCGAGGTGGCCAGCCGCAGAATTTCATCCCAATGGGCGCGGACGTGCTTGATGTTGAGCGTGCCGCCAATCATCGGCTTGAGTGCGTCATACGTGGCATCGCCCTGCGGGATGTAGAGCTTGGTGTCGCCCAGGTCGCGGATGCGCGGCGCGAAGCGGAAGCCCAGGAGGTGCATCAGGGCGAAGACGTGATCGGTGAAGCCCGCCGTGTCGGTGTAGTGCTCCTCGATGCGCAAGTCGGATTCGTGGTACAGCAGGCCGTCGAGCACGTAGGTCGAGTCGCGCACCCCGACGTTCACGACCTTGGTGTGGAACGGCGCGTACTGGTCTGAGATGTGGGTGTAGAACGTCCGGCCTGGGCTGCTACCGTATTTCGGGTTGATGTGGCCGGTGCTCTCGGCCTTGCTCCCGGTGCGGAAGTTCTGGCCATCCGACGACGATGTGGTGCCGTCGCCCCAATGCTCGGCGAATGGGTGGCGGAACTGCGCGTTGACCAGATCGGCCAGCGCCGCCCCATAGGTTTCATCACGGATGTGCCAGGCTTGCAGCCATGCCAGCTTGGCGTAGGTCGTGCCGGGGCAGGACTCCGCCATCTTGGTCAGGCCCAGGTTGATCGCGTCGGCGAGGATCGTGGTCAGCAGCAGGTTCTTGTCCTTGGCCTGGTCGCCCGATTTCAGGTGCGCGAAGTGCCGGGTGAAGCCCGTCCACTCGTCCACCTCCAGCAGCAGTTCGGTGATCTTGACGTGCGGCAGGATCATCGCGGTCTGGTCGATCAGGGCCTGCGCGGAGTCGGGTACCGCCGCATCGAGCGGCGTGATCTTCAGGCCCGACTCCGTGATAATGGCGTCTGGCAGCTCGTTGGCCGTCGCCATGCGGTTGACGGTGGCGAGCTGCGTTTCCAGCAGCGTCAGTCGCTCATGCAGGTACTGGTCGCAGTCGGTGGCCACGGCCAGCGGCAATTCGCTGGCCAGCTTGAGGCTGGCGAATTTCGCGGGCGGCACCAGGTAGTCCTCAAAATCCTTGAACTGGCGGGAGCCTTGCACCCAGATGTCGCCAGAGCGCAGTGCGTTCTTCATTTCCGACAGTGCGCACAGCTCGTAATAGCGCCGGTCGATGCCGGTGTCGGTCATCACCAGCTTCTGCCAGCGCGGCTTGATGAAGTCGGTCGGCGCATCGGCGGGCACCTTGCGGGCGTTGTCGCTGTTCATGCCGCGCAGCACCTCGATGGCGTCGAGCACATCCTTGGCAGCGGGCGCGGCTCGCAGCTTGAGCACAGCGAGAAATTCCGGCGCGTAGCGGCGCAGGGTAGCGTAGCTCTCGCCGATGCGGTGCAGGAAATCGAAGTCCTCGGGCTGCGCAAGTTTCTGCGCCTCGGTGACGCTTTCGGCGAAGGCATCCCAGGACATGACGGCCTCGATGGCAGCGAACGGATCGTGGCCCGATTGCTTGGCCTCGATCAGCGCCTGGCCGATGCGCCCGAAAAGCCGCACCTTGGCGTTGATCGCCTTGCCGGACGCCTGGAACTGCTGCTGATGCTTGTTCTTGGCGGCGTTGAACAGCTTGCCCAGGATGCGGTCGTGCAGGTCGATGATTTCGTCGGTAACGGTGGCCATGCCCTCGATGGCGAGCGCCACCAGGGTCGCATAACGGCGCTGCGGCTCGAACTTGGCCAGGTCGGCGGGCGTCATCTGGCCACCCTCGCGGGCGATCTTGAGCAAGCGGTTCTGGTGAACCAGGCGCTCGATGCCAGAAGGCAGGTCGAGCGCCTGCCACGACTTGAGGCGTTCTATGTGTTCGAGCATGTGCCGCGAGTTCGGCTTGACTGGCGACTGGCGCAGCCAGGCCAGCCAGGTTGTTTTACCGTTGTCGCGGCGCTTGAGCAGGTCATCAAGGCCACGGCGATGCGTGTCCGACAGAGGTTCGGCAAGGGCATCGTAGATGCGCCGGTTGGCGCGGGTGATCGCCTCGGCGCAGACGCGCTCGACAACATCCAGCGTCGGCAAGATGATGTGCCGGTGGCGAAGCGAGTCGAGGACGCTGCTGGCCAGCACGATGCCCTTGTCGGTCTGCAAGGCCAGCTCGGTCGTGGCATGAACAGCTTGCCGATAGTGCGCCAGGCCGAACGGTTCCATGCCCAGATACGTGCGCAGCTCAAGCAGGTGTTCGCGTCTGGTTTCCTCCCGCTCGGCATACTGTGGCCAACAGGCCGGGTCGAGCCGCAGTTGCCGTCCGATCCATTGCAGCAGGGGCATCGGCACCGTAGCGTCGGACAGCAAGCCCTGACCCGGGAAGCGCAGTAAGCACAACTGCACAGCGACGCCCAGGCGGTTGGCGTCACCGCGCCGCTGTCGGATCAGTGACAGGTCGGGTTCGCTGAACGTGTAGTGCCGGATGAGTTCGTCTTGGGTATCGGGTAACGCCAAGAGGCTGTCGCGCTCTGCGGCGGAGAGGGTCGAGCGGCGGGGCATGCGATTTCCTTCTTCTCAAAAACGTTCGTTTGTGACAAGCCCGCCAAGGCAACCGGCATGACACGCAGAATCAAGGCGTTGCAATTCTCGAAAATAGTTCTTGAAATACTATTCTCGATCCCTTACCATTTCAATGAGTTTCAATAAAGGAATGGGCATGAAATTTGGCTACACGATCGTCTACGTCACTGATGTGGCGGCCTCCTTGGCATTCTTTGAAAAAGCGTTTGGGCTGAAGACTCGGTTTATCCACGAGTCAGGGTACGGCGAACTTGAGACTGGCCAAACGACACTTGCATTTGCGACCCACGAACTTGGGTCTAGCAACTTACCCACAGGCTACGTGGCTGCCGATGCTTCGGACAAACCGTTGGGCATGGAGATTGCACTGGTTACCGAATCGGTGGCTGCTGCCCACGCCAAAGCCGTAAGCGCCGGTGCCCGTTCAATCAAAGAGCCATTGCTCAAGCCCTGGGGGCAGACGGTGTCGTACGTCCGCTGTCCAGATGGCACACTCGTGGAGCTTTGCTCACCCATCTCGACGTGAGCCGCGCTGAAATGGCCACACAGCAAACCACAATTGATTTCATCGTCGAGCAGTTGGGCGGCGCGGGTACCGTCACTGCAAAAAAGATGTTTGGGGAGTACGGCCTCTTCCTTGAAGGGAAGATGGTTGCACTCGTCTGCGACGATGAGTTGTTTGTCAAAACGACTGTTGCTGGTGGGGGGCTTGCAGGGGCGCTCCCGCTGAAACCGCCCTATGCTGGTGCCAAGCCGTGCTTTTTCATTTCCGGAGAAAAGTGGGATGACCGCGAGTGGCTGTCTCGTCTAATAGCGGTTACGGCAGCAGAGCTTCCTATGCCCAAGAAGATGCCGCGCAAGTCGAGTTGACTGCCCCATGCTGATTGGCTACGCGCGTGTCTCGACGCAGGATCAAAACCTTGATTTGCAATGTGACGCCTTAACCAAGGCCGGATGCAAGAAGGTATTCGAGGACAAGGTAAGTGGCACGCGGGCAGATCGGCCAGGCTTGGCCAAGACACTCGAAATGCTGCGCGAGGGCGATACCCTGGTTGTCTGGAAGCTCGACCGGCTGGGCCGGTCGGTCAAGCAACTGGTTGATCTGGTTGGCGTGTTGCACAAGCAAGGTGTCCAGTTCAGGAGCCTCACCGACTCCATCGACACCGGCACGCCGTCCGGGCGTTTCTTCTTCCATGTCATGGCCAGCCTTGCCGAAATGGAGCGCGAGCTGACTGTCGAGCGCACCCGCGCCGGACTGGAAATCGCCAAGCAGCTCGGTCGCAAGGGCGGGCGCAAGCCCAAGATGACCGATAGCAAGATCGAGTCGGCCAAGAAGCTGCTGGCCAGCGGTGTGCCGCCCAAGGACGTGGCCAAGAACCTCGGCGTGTCGATTCCGACGCTGTACCGTTGGGTGCCAGCCTCAACGCACGCTTAGCGTACGATTTTTTCCGTTTTCTGAGACGACCCCTA
>JBDIAW010000081.1:0-4156 GCA_039812585.1 Actinomycetota bacterium
GTCAGCTGCCTCGGCGGCGAGCGAAGCAGACATAACGTCACGTTTGGTCACCCGGAGCAGGGCAACGCTGCGCGTTTGTCGAGATGCGCCGAAGAGTGCAAGATCCGGTGCGGGCTACTTTGCACGACTCGGTTCGCGCGGCGACACCGCGCAAATTCCAGTAGCCCGCCGCATGGACGCGGCGGCAACCCGATTTGGTGCCAAACCGGAACCATCAGGCATTCAGTCAGCTCTGCTTAAAAGGCGATGCCGGGCCCTCCGAGCTAGGAAACCTTTCTTGGTTCGAGGCAGCCTTTTGGACAATCACGTCCGCTAGATCAAGGTCAAGGTGGTTCGCAAGCGACAACAGGTAGATGCCTATGTCGGCGATCTCGCTCCGGAGCTCGTGCAGCCTCTCAGTTGCTACAGCGTCCCAGAGTGAGAGTTCGAGCAATTCGGCGCACTCGATGACAAGCGCCTCACTCAAAGAGCGCACAGAGTGCTTGTCCTCCCACCCCCGGTCTACGTTGAATTTAGCAACTAGTTCCTGAAGTTCCCTCACGGTCGCCCGATCGGTGTTCAAGGAGTCGTCTCCCACGGAACCTCCCACATCCCAAGCGGTTGAGGGGCCACCGCCGCGTTGTAATAGTAAGTCGCCGCTCGAAGGGCCATCTCATCCAGGCTATATATGCCAATGCTGTTAAATGGGAAGTCCGGCACGAGCGCTTCTCCGCCCGCGCCCGACGTGCCGTTACCGATAACCGTGAGTTGTCTTGTCGGAGCAACCATCTTAGTTGGTGAACTGAAAAGCGACTTATGTCCGCGGAAGTAGAACGGACGATGCTGGTGGCCGTGGAGAACGACATCAAAGGCTCGCATCTGCAGTTCGCCGAAGAGCTCCGCAGCATCAACCGTTATACTTATTGGGACTCCTGGGCGGGGAACTTCCATCTCCTGGACTGGCACCAAATGATGGTGCAAGACAGCGAAAAGTCGCGCGGAAACTTGCTGCCTGTCAAGCGACCGTTGCATAAAGTCGAACATGTCGGCATATCTGTGGCGTCCAACGTAGCCATACTCCTTGCTTTCCCTGCCTCGCAGCCGCGCGCTGTTTAATCCACCGAATACTGCATGCTGACCATTGCTCATCCTAAAGTGGAACAGTCGCTCTAGCTCCGTGCCTTTCCAGCCGAAATAGCTGGTCAGGAAGTCCCTGTACTTGCGTTCATGTGCGTAGTCCATGGTGGGGGCCACGTCCATGGCCTCGAGGGTCTTGAAGTCGTGATTTCCAGGAACTATGACTAGATGACGCTTTTGAAGACGAAGGTCCTCAAGAATTTCATCCAAGAAGTCTTCGACCAACGAGAAGTCGTCAGTGTTCGCCTTCGACACGAGGTCGCCACTGACGACAACCACCCCGACCTCCCGTTGAGATGCGCGCACG
Organism: Actinomycetota bacterium; assembly: GCA_039812585.1. Classification (GTDB taxonomy): domain Bacteria; phylum Actinomycetota; class Actinomycetes; order JBDIAW01; family JBDIAW01; genus JBDIAW01. Next base: position 1,424 of record JBDIAW010000081.1, read on the forward strand.
GCATCCAACACTCTGGCTGCCATGGTTGTGGTGCTCACCGAGTCACCGGTCCGGCCCATCCTCTGCTGGTAGCCGTGCGAACTCCCAAAGTGGATATCTGAAAGGTGCAGGATGGAGTCCCCCGGGGCCTCAGCCGCAACCATGTCCCAAGAGGGCTCTGGAATGACGAGACGCTTGCCATTTAGCCGACGAATTTCGTAAAGAGTTGGATCGCCGACAGGCTCGGGCCCGAATTGCGCTCCATAATCCTTCTGGCTTATACGCTCGAACCGACGCACGCGCAACCAAGCGGGACACCCGGGATCACGATGTCGGTAGAATTCGGGACACATTTGGTCTGGCGCAATGCTGCGAGCTCCGTCGATCTCGAAGCGAACTTCATCAATGACAGCGGAATAGAACTGCTCATCCTTTCTGTTCAGCAGCCCGATCCTTAGCGATTCACCTCCCTTGGTAAGGGATTGCAACTCCCTCAGAGCGTCGTCTCTCCTGGGCTCATGGCTCTTCTTCCACCAACCCCACCAGACATATCCATTATCTGAATGATTGAGAACGTCCTGGTGAAGGTCGATGACTTGACCATCTTGATTGGAAAAGCGAAAGACCGCCGTCTCTAGTCTACCTTGAGGCAACACAATTCCTATCGTGCTAGTAGGAGACTTTGCAGGAAGGTCCAGGCGGAGCCCGCGCCGCGCGGAACTTCATTGGAGTTGCCAACCGCGAAGTCCAAGAGTCGCGCCGCCTGCCGAACGTTCCCCACGGCCGCCACACGGTTCCTCGATGTCCAGAGGCCGACAAGGCTCCGTCTAGGATCTCGCTCAGACACGGAAGTAAGGACATTTCGGGGGCAACCAGCGATAGGTAGGAACGTCGCGGGAGTCTGCGAAGTTGTCTCGAAGTCCCTCAGCATTAGTACCTGTTCCCCGATGCTGAATCGGCGCCAACCCTCCAAGCCCCTGTGGATTCTGCCGTCCAGCTTCCAATCGGCCGTGCCCGTGACGCGGCGCACAACCATGAGGTCACCAGATCGCCAGTCGCCCGTTTTTCCTATCCCCAACGCTGTGAGCGCGTGACGCTCGAAGCCAGGCGTCCGATAGATGACGTCGCTGGTCCATAGTTCAACTGTTCCAAGCCGCCCCGCAGCATCCAGGATCGCATTGCGTTCGGTTTCAGCGGATGGACGGGTCAGCTCTGGGAAGAGTGGGATCAGTATTGTCCCCCCTTCCCGCACCGCATTGCTTGCGATGGCTAGCCATCGCATTGTGTCGGAGAAGTACCACGGGGGGTCCGCGATCACAACGTTGTACGACTTCGAAGTCGGGAAGGTTCCAAGTTCTCCCACATGGACCCGCGCTGTAGCCAAGCTAGGAAAACGAACGTTCACGGACTCATCTGCGTCGACAAGTGTCACGTCGGGCCGAACAGACGCTCGGCTCAATTGGGCCGCGACGCTGGGCGTTCCGAGGCACAGGATATCGCGGCCTGCCCCAAGTGCAACTTCAGCGATGAAGCGAGCCGTGAAATCGTTAAAGTACCACTCAAAGAGCAAGGGGTGGAGTTCAGGTTTCTCAGCCTCTTGGTCGGGCTGGAGCACCGCAGTCGGAAGCGTGTCATAGCTGCCGGAGCCGCGGAGAAGGTCGACGATGACGTCTGGTGTGGCGCCCCTACCGGCGCGAAGGAGTTCGGTGAGTGTGCCAGCATGGTGGTAGTCAAGCGCCCGGCGTAACTCAACCGCGAGACGCGACAGGTAATCGGCCTCGGCGGCCTGAAGCCCGTTCGGCTTCGCCGTCTGCAGCTCCGGTGACTCCGGGGACGCCGTCATGTCAGTTCACCTTACTGGTCCAGAGGCTGGTCGTCCTCCCATCGCACGTGGTGTCGTGAGGCTCCCGTGTGCGGCCGGGGCTAGTTGACCAAGGACGGTCGACCGGAGCTGGAGCCCGAGCGCTGGCTCCAATTGTTCTCTAGCGGTCCGGCGGGGACCCGAGGCGCCTGCAGCGCCAGCCAGGGCATGCCCGGCATGAGCCGACCGCACTCACCGGTGTACACGAGGGGTCACGCGCGCTTGTGGAGGGCGAGGGCGAGTTCGAGCTGCTGGCGGTCGTCGAGGGAGTCAGCGAACTGCCGGTAGCGGGCGCGTCCCTTGGCGGCTGGCGGCTTCCCTCTCCACGCGGGCGAGAGGTCGAGGTGGGCGTGGGCGACGTGGACCCACTGCCAAGTGAGGGCGAGGTCGTGGTCGCCGTAGCGGGCGCCCGGGCGGTTGCGACGGGCCCATTCGTTGAACCAGCGGGTCATGCCAAGTCGGTGGTGGATCTTGGCTTCGGTGGTCCGGTAGTCGCGGCGTTCGGTCACTTCACCGGCCCGCCAGATCCGGCTCTTCCACTCCTCCGCGCCGACGAGCATGGTGGCCGAGCAGGCGCGGGCGCAGCGCACTCCTATCGGACCGGGCATGTCGAGGGCTTCGGCGGCTGCGGCCCAGGTCTTCACGTCTGGGTGCAGCCGGGCCAGCGACAGGGACGCGAACAGCCGGACAGCGTCCTCGCTGGAGGTGGAGGCGCCGTCAAGGTGCTCGAGGTACTGGGCGTGGGGGATGACCTGCGGGACGAGGGTGAGATTGATCGGCATACGCCCTCCAAGATGGTTGTCGAGGTGGTGGGACAGGCGCCGGTACGGGGCCCGGGCGGCCATGACCAGACGAGTCAGGGTCGGCGTCATGACGGTGCGGTCGGCAAGCCA
>JBDIAW010000082.1:0-4083 GCA_039812585.1 Actinomycetota bacterium
AAAACGGGCCTGCTGGAGTTGGGGCACGCGCTGGCCGCTGCGGGGGTGGAGGTGGTCTCTACGGGAGGAACCGCGACTGCGCTGCGCCAAGCGGGGCTGGAGGTGGTGGAGGTGAGCCAACTCACCGGCTTCCCGGAGATGCTGGAGGGTCGCGTCAAGACCCTGCACCCTCGGGTGCACGCGGGGCTGCTGGCCGATATGACCAACCCCGAGCACGCCCGAGCCTTGCAGCAACAGGGCATTGAAGCCTTCGACGCGTTGGTGGTTAACCTCTATCCCTTCGCTGCGACCGTAGCGTCGGGGGCGGACGCGCCGACCTGCGTGGAAAACATCGACATCGGCGGGCCAGCGATGATCCGTGCGGCGGCCAAAAACCACCGCAGTATCGCCGTGATCACCGACTCCGCCGACTATGCCCTGCTGGCCCAAGCCGCCGCCTCTGGCAGTGGGTTCACCCAGGCGCAACGCCAGCAGTTGGCAGCCAAAGCGTTCGCGCACACAGCCAGTTACGACACGGCGGTGGCCACGTGGATGGCCGCACAGGTGTCTGGCACCGACGCCAGCGACCAACTGCCCGCCTGGGTGGGAGCCACCTGGACACTGCGCGAGCGCCTGCGCTACGGGGAGAACCCCCACCAGGCCGCCGCGCTGTATGTGGCCAACTCCGGTGAGGTAGGCATCGCTGGGGCTCAACTGCTGCATGGAAAAGCCATGTCCTACAACAACTTTGTCGATGCCGACGCCGCCCTGCGTGCGGCTTATGACTTCACCCAACCCTGTGTGGCGATCATCAAGCACAACAACCCGTGCGGGATTGCGGTGGCTGACACGGTAGAGGCCGCCCACGCCGCCGCGCATGCCTGCGACTCGCTGTCGGCCTTCGGGGGAGTGATCGCCGCCAACCGCCCGGTAACCGCCGCGATGGCCAGCCAGGTCGCCCCCATCTTCACCGAGGTGGTGGTCGCCCCCGGCTTCGAGCCTGAGGCGCTGCAGATCCTCACAGCGAAGAAGAACCTGCGCTTGTTGCTGGTGGACGCCTCTGTACGCGATGGCGTGGGTGGGTCTGGGTGGGAGCTTCGCCCGATCTCCGGCGGCTTGCTGGTGCAGCAACTCGACCAGCTGGATGCTCCTGGAGATCCGGCGGGCTCCTGGACGTTGGCGTGCGGGCAGCCCGCCGACTCCGCCACCCTGGCCGACCTGGAGTTCGCCTGGCGCGCCAGCCGTGCGGTGAAGTCCAACGCCATCGTCCTGGCCCACGCGGGCGCTACCGTGGGGGTGGGGATGGGCCAGGTCAACCGCGTGGATTCCGCGCGTCTGGCGGTCTCGCGCGCTGGGCAGCGCGCAGCGGGCAGTGTCGCGGCCAGCGACGGTTTCTTCCCCTTCCCCGATGGCCTGCAAGTGCTGTTGGAGGCAGGGGTGCGCGCTGTGGTCCAGCCGGGGGGGTCGCTTCGTGACGAGGAGGTCATCGCCGCCGCTCAGGCCGCCGGGGCCACCCTCTATCTCACCGGCACTCGCCACTTCGCCCACTGAGCAAGCCCTGCCATGCCCAAGTCGCCTCATCTTTACCATTTCACCAGAGTGGAGCACCTGGCTAGCATGGTGCAGCGTGGGGTACGATGCGATCGCTTAGCCCATGAAGAGAATCTGCTGGCTATTGAAATAGGCGACCCGGAAATCAAACAACGACGGCAGAACAAGCAGGTTCCGGTGGAGCCCCACGGGGTTTTGGCGGATTACGTTCCGTTCTACTTCGCACCTCGCAGCCCCATGATGTACCGGTTGCATCGCCACGGTGTTGACTCCTACCACGGAGGATGTGAGCGGTTGGTTTACCTGGTGACGGTGGTTGAGCAGCTTCAGCGCGACGGTCATCAACTGGTTTTCACTGACCGCAAGGCAGCAGCGAATATCGCAACGTTTTTCACCAGTTTCGATCAATTGCAGCATCTCATTGACTGGCCGCTGATGAGTGAAATTCAGTGGGCCAATACGGAATCAGATCCTGATCGAGTGCAACGCCGCCAAGCGGAATGTTTGAGTTTCCGACACGTGCAGTGGAGGTCGATCTTGTGGATCGCCTGTCGCGACCCTAAGGTGGCCGAAGAGGTGCACGAGGTTCTGAACAGCCATGATCAAGACATAACGGTTCTTGTCAGACCCGGCTGGTACTTCTAGGAGGATGAAGACGCTGATGATCGAACAGGCTCGCGGCAACCTCTTGGAGGCCGAGGTGGAGGCTCTGGTCAACACAGTTAATACTGTGGGGGCGATGGGAAAGGGAATCGCCCTGCAATTCAAGCGAGCATTTCCTGAAATGTTTCGGGATTACTCCCAGGCGGTAGCGCGGGGAGAAGTGGAGATTGGCCGCATGCATGTGTGGTGCAATACCCTTGCTCCACCACGTTTTATTATCAACTTTCCCACCAAACAACATTGGCGTCAGCCGTCGCGTCTGGAATATATCGAAAAAGGTCTAAATGATCTAGTCCGCGTGATTCAGGAGCAGGGCATTCGGTCCATTGCCGTTCCGCCCCTGGGTTGTGGTTTGGGGGGGCTTTCCTGGCAGCAGGTTGAGCCGCTGATTCACGCGCACCTTGCCCAAGTGGATGCCTTGGTGGTGGTGTATCCCCCCGAAGGTGCCCCCCTGGCTGGCCAGATGATCGAACGACGTACACGGCCTCGGTTAACCCTGAGTCGCGCACTCCTGGTGAGCCTGATGGCCGACTATGCCAAAGCCTGCGTACTGGAGCCTTCTGTGATGGAAGCCCAGAAGTTGATGTACTTTTCCCAAGAGGCAGGAGTTCCTCTGAACCTGCGTTTCTGCAAGGGGTTTTATGGGCCCTATAGCGATCAGTTACGTCATCTGTTTATTTCCCTGGAGGGTCATTACCTTCAGGGGTTTGGAGATGGCTCTACTCGAGTTAATCAGGCCGAACCTTTACGCTTGCTCACCGATGCATCCGAAGAAGCAAGGGTATTTCTCCACTCTCACCGTGAGGTGCGTTCGGCGGTCAGGCGGGTGTTGCAATTAGCGGAAGGGTATGAAGACGCTTACGGCATGGAATTGTTGGCCAGTACACACTGGGCCGGTCGCCATGGCGTAGCAGGCACCCCCTCGGTCGAGGACGCAATCTCCACCATTCACGCGTGGACCAAACGAAAAGAACGTATTTTTACCGCCGATCATATTCGGCATGCTTGGGACACGCTGGTGGAGAAGGGGTGGTTAACCGTTTAGGTTCCCGCCCGCGCTCCTCGACAAGTGAAGTGGCTAGGTTTTTTGACAGTGATCATGCTGGTTTAAGGTCCGCCGTGGGTGCGATCACTTGATTGGGTAGTTACCCGTAGTACACGTCTGCGGGGGTGCACCACCGAGGGCTGAGTGCCCCCGGTGGGTGTTGTAGAAGTGAAAGTACTCTTCTAGCCCTTCTCGCAGGTCACCATATCCTTTGGGGTACACCTCCTCGTATTTCACGGTTCTCCATAACCGTTCAGTTAAAATATTATCCAGGTAGCGGCCTTTCCCGTCCATGCTGATACGAATGCCTGAATCTGCCAGAACACCAGTGAACCGTTGATCAGTGAATTGGCTTCCTTGATCAGTATTCGAGATCAGTGGTTGATCAATGGTCAACGCTAGCTGCAAAGCTTCCACGCAGAAATCTGTTTCTAACGTGTGTCGGGTAACTGCCACGCCACCACATAGCGAGAATACCAGTCCAGGAATGCAACCAGGTAAACATAACCATGTTCGGTCCGTATGTAGGTGATGTCACTACCCCACACGTGGTTGGGATACTCCGCTTTCACTCCTTTCAACAAGTATGGATATTTTTTGTGTTGAATGTCAGACAGTGAGGTTCGTGGTTTGGGGTAGATAGCCTCCACACCAAGCTGCCGCATCAGATCCCTTGCCAGGCAACGACTTACATACAGGCCGTGGTACTGGCGAAGTTCACGTCGCATACTCCGCGCCCCGTAGTGAGGATGTTCGGTGTAGATAACAGGCTCATCCGGTTTGAGGGTGTAGTCGGGGTCTGAATCCGCCGGCTTCCAGGAGTGATCGGGCGATGTAGTTGGTGA
>JBDIAW010000083.1:0-3592 GCA_039812585.1 Actinomycetota bacterium
GATGGGAATCTGACCCGCTTCGCGCTGGACGTACGCATAAACGCGCCCGAGGAAAAGTTAGTACATCTGTTGAAATCACTCGAACGCCACCGGCCACTCCTGATCATCGATCGTGCCGTTGTTCTGGCCACTGCTGCGGCGTCCGACGGTACTTCACCCCCCCTTTCCGTAGAACTCCGAATTTGGGCTTTTGCTGCAGAATACTGACAACTTCACCATGGCAAAGCCAATGTTCAATAGACAGACAACCATTCTGCTTGTCCTCAATACCTGTGTGATCTCGGCGTTTGTACTCATCCACTGGATAGTGTTGGATCATCCGGATGATTTATCAACAAAAAGCCGGAACGTACCGTCTGAGACCACCCCCCTGAGTATTCCAATGGAGACATTACCGAATGCGCTGGAACAGACATTATTATTTTCTTCTTCACGCACCCGTACGGTAATATCTTCTCCCGAATCCACGGTGCCTCTGGATACTGCCCCCCCGCGTCTGGTGGGTATCGTCGAAGAGGAAGGGCACAAACGATTTGCCCTGCTTGAAGATGAGACTGCCACTTCCAGAAAGCTCGTCGCGCAAGGGGATACATTCGAGACATGGATGGTGGTTTCAGTTACATCCGATGCCATTCATTTGCGAAGCCGCTCGGATATCAATGATGGAGTCCATCCATCTTCTGATATCGAGCTCCGATTAAGGCCGTCTGTCCCACCTTCCCAAAATTTCAACCCATGAATCGATTCCAGACATTCTTTATCGGAACTGCCATGCTGGCAGGGCTAAATGCGTGTTCTACGACACGACCACCTGAACCGGCTCCTATTTCGACATGGAAAATCATGCCGGCGGTACCGGTGCAACCGAGCAATGCTGCGTCATCAACCTCTACTACTCCGGAGCATCCCACCGGCATCTCAACGGAGTATTTCGAAGCCGGTTGGAGAGGACCTTCATCTTCCAAGGTTGGAAAGTTTGCCTTTGCAGACACTGGCGAGCGTTTCGAACTCAACTTCAACGAAGCCGATATCCGCGGTGTAATCGATGTGGTGCTCGGGGAAATGCTCAAACTTGACTATGTTGTCTCACCTGCAGTACAGGGCCGCATTACGTTGCGGACAAGTCGCCCGGTATCGAAAGCTTCTCTACTTTCTGCCCTGGAAGCGGCGTTGGGTACGGTTTCAGCGGTAATACTGAAAGATGAGCAAACCATCAGCGTGTTGCCATGGAGTGAAGCACCTCAAAGAGTCAGACCCGCTCAGCGCTTTGCCTCTGCAATGCCTCCCACTCCCGGCTATGCTGTGGAAATCATTCCGCTCCGGTATATCAATGCAAATGACATGCAGGCGATTCTTGACTCATTCGTCCCGAAGGGAATAGTTCTGCAGGCTGATACACGTCATGGGCATCTGGTCGTTGCGGGCAGCAGTCAGGATCGCGGCGCTATTCTCCATACCATCGAAAATTTCGATGTGGATTGGCTCAATGGAATGACTTTTGCGCTCTACAAGCTTTCTCAGAGCAGGCCGGAAGCCATCGTTACGGAACTCAGAGAGATTTTCCAGGGCGAGATCGATCTTTTTACCACCCGTATCCATCTCGTACCCCTTGAGCGAATGCAAGCCGTACTCGGTGTGGCTCAGAATAAATCTGATCTCGAATTACTGCGTGAATGGATCGAGCGCCTCGATGTTTCGAAGTTAGGTGCACAACGCATTTTTGTCTATAACGTGCAGAACGGAAATGCCAAGGATCTGGTGGCGCCCCTTCGACAGGTGCTGACCGGCGAGATGCAGGCAACAACGGCTTCGGGTACAACGGTATCACCGACATCGACGCCAATGTCGACACCACAGATGCCCGCAGCAGCCACCTCTCTCTCAGCTGAACCGTCTATATCCGGTTCTCAAACGAATGTCGGTCGACTTGTTGCAATCGAAGAGAACAATTCATTGATGTTCTACGGCACTGAGGATGAGTTCCGTGTCATTCAGGAGGCGCTCAAGCAGATCGATGTGCTGCCGCGCCAGGTCATGATCGAGGCATTTCTGGCCGAGGTGACTCTGAACAACAACCTGCGCTATGGTGTTCAGTGGTTCTTCGATTCGGGTGAAAACACCGTTACACTGAGTGCAACCGATGTCGGCTCAGTGGCATCACAGTTCCCTGGCTTCTCCTATATTTATGCGGGCAAGGCAAATGCTCGCATTGTCTTGAATGCCCTTCAATCCAAAACAGAAGTAAAAATTTTATCCGCACCCAAGATTTCCGTATTGAACAACCAGAAGGCAAGCCTGCAGGTAGGCGACCAGGTTCCTATCGTAACTCAGACATCTCAAGGAACAGTAGTAAGTGGAGCGCCGGTCATCAATACGATTCAAATGCGTGATACAGGCGTCATCCTGGAGGTGATACCGCGTGTCAATGATAACGGGAATGTGATTCTCGATGTCACCCAGGAAGTAAGCGAAGTTGCACAAACCACTTCATCCGGTATTGATTCGCCAACCATCCAGCGACGGAAAATTCATAGTGTCATTGCAACCCGGGATGGCTTCACAGTCGCACTTGGCGGGCTGATCCGGGAAAATGGCAGCGCCGGCAACAGTGGTGTACCTTTGATCAAGGATGTGCCGGTCATCGGCAATCTGTTCAAGAGCAATACTTCTGATATCCGCCGTACTGAGCTGGTCGTCCTGCTTGTTCCTCATGTAATGCGTAACCAGATGGAGACACAATCGGTTGCCGACGCGTTAGTTGATGGCCTCGAGGCGGCTTCCCGTCTGGCCGAGCGTGCTCGTCTTCCTGCCCCATCACGTGCACAGTAGGGGCTTTGTCCTCCTGCATACGCTGTGGCTGCTCCTCGCAGCAGCCACCCTCATTGTGGGTTCGATGATGGCTGTTTTTTATTCAGCCGAGGAGCTTACGATCTCGGAGCGACGGCTTAGAGCCGATCTTGCACATGAATCGGCCGTGGAAATGGTTATCTATGATGTCCTGGTCAAAGGGAACAGAAGTATCTGGATAGGTGACGGTATTGTTACTCGAAATGTACAGATCAGCGAGCAAATGTTCAGTGTTTCAGTTCAGCAGGCGACAGGACTCATAGATGCCATGACATCTGATTCACGGATACTGAGTCGACTGTTGGCGTGGCTTGCCATCCCCCGGAACTCACGTGAGCCTGATTTCCTGTCAGCACGTTCGACAGGCACCCTTCGCCCTGCAACCTACACTGATTTGCAGGCAATGCTTGGTCTCAGCCATAGTGCATTTGCCTGTCTCTATCCTCACATTACATTTTACTCAGGCCGGGTGGAACCCGACTGGCGGTATGCATCGAATGATCTGGTCGAACTTGTTGGATTGAGATCCAGATCTGCCGGAACGCACTCTGTCCTGAATGACGATACGTCGTCCCATAATGTTACTGGCGCCACGCTTCGCGTGAATGTGCTTCCCGGGAATACCTCGGATGAGGCTGCAGGGCTTTCCGTCGAAGTGACGATTACCGGACAAATTGATCCCAGTCATCTCATAAGAAGCTGGAAGCGTATTACCAGGATGGATAATAGTAAGCAGTGCCGTAAC
>JBDIAW010000084.1:0-3591 GCA_039812585.1 Actinomycetota bacterium
TAGTGCAGTGGTGGGATGCCGTTGATCATGATGCTCAGGAGGAACTGGTGGAGGTGCTGCTCACCGGTCAAATTCCTGCACCTGATACTGCGGCGCGGGCAATGGTCGCTGAACTGCTCGCTTCATTATCAGAAGTGGAGCTTTCCAAGCTGATGGGCCTGAACCTGCCCGCTGGGCGCGCTGCGTACAGCAGGCAGAGTTTGCAACGTCTCACCACTTGCATGGAGAAGGAAGGTGTGGACCTCTTTCAAGCCCGTAAACGGTGTTTCGGTGTTCCCGATGATTGGACACCACCAGCTGATCCGATTGGCCAACCGGTGGGTAATCCGGCGGTGGATCGAGTGACTAAAGCTCTCGCGCGCTGGTTGCAAGCAGTTGAACGAGAATGGGGCCGTCCTCAATCGATCACTATTGAGCATGTGCGCAGTGGTTTCACCAGCGAAAATGTTGCCCGCAAAATCGATCGGGAAAACAATGCTCGCGCTGACGCAAATAGGATCCTGGAAACCGAAATCCGCAAAATGCTTCAAGAAGACGAAGCTGCCCGGCGCGTTAGCCACCATGACATCAATCGCTATCGAGCAGTCACACGTCAAAACGGCCAGTGTTTGTATTGTGGGATCTCCATCACTTACACCACTTGTGAAATGGATCACATTGTTCCCAGGAAAGGAATTGGGAGCAATAATCGGCGAGAAAATTTAGCGGCGGCGTGTAAACCATGTAACCAAGCTAAAAGCAACCAAGTGTTCTCCGTGTGGGCACAGAGATACTCTCATCCAGAGGTGAGCGTGGAAAAGTCCTGCGAGCGAGTGAAACACTTCCTTCAAGACACACCTTTCTCTAAGAAAGAATTCCACACTTTTCAACGTGACGTTATTTCACGGTTGAAAAGAACTACGGAAGACCCGGAATTTGATGGACGCAGCATGGAATCGGTGGCATGGATGGCTATTGAACTGCGCACCAGAATTCTGCATCATTTCGAAAATACTATTCCAGTGCACGTTTACCGAGGTCAGATCACTGCGGAAGCCCGCAAAGCAGCTGGCCTAGATAAGAGCTTAAGCGATAAGTATTTGTCATACCAGCTCACTATAAGTGAACCGGGGAAGAGCCAGAGAAGGCCCTATAGGAAGTCCAGGTTGGATCGCCGCCACCACGCGATAGACGCAGCTGTGATGGCGCTGATGAGCCAAGCCGTAAGCACAACCTTAGCTGAACGTCTCCAGTTAAAAGACCAAGAACAAATGAGCTCTGGTGGAACAACTTGGAAAGACTACACCGGCTCGGATTTCGCTCACCAAACGTTGTATCACCGGTGGAAAGAAAACATGCAAACTTTAGGGCAACTGTTAGCTGAGGCGCTGATTCAGGATCATATACCTGTTATGACTAATCTACGACTGCGGGTAGGCGATGGGCAGGCTCACGATGCGATGGCCAGCAAATTCACATCGGCAGATCGTATCGCTGTCGGGGCGCAACTTTCCCCGCAACTTATTGACCGCGCCAGCACCCCGGCATTGTGGTGCGCACTCACCCGGCACCCCGATTATTCACCCGATACTGGCTTACCAGCAAATCCTGCGCGCACTATCACTGTCAACGGCACCCGGTTCGGCCCCGATGAGACAGTGAATTTCTTCCCTACCTCGGCCGCCGCTATCGCCCTACGCGGAGGCTACGCAGATATTGGCGATACAATCCACCATGCCCGTATATACCGGGTACGTGACAAAAAAGGGAAACCTTCCTTCTTCATGATGCGGGTATATTGCATCGACTTACTGAAACACACCCATCAGGACGTTTTCGAGGTTGCTATTCCCCCCCAGACTATTAGTAGACGCGCGTGCACCCAGAAACTACGAAAAGCGTTGAATGAGGGGTCAGCGGAATATTTGGGATGGCTTGTCGTTGGCGATCAGTTACGGTTACGTCACCTAGATGCTGACGATGGGTTAATCGGCAAGTTTCTGACGACATTCCCGCACACCACCTTGTGGAGAGTGGATGGTTTCCCCGGCGACGCCAAACTACGCTTACGTCCTGTCATGCTCGCTGGTGAGGGCTTACCCAGCGAGGCCGCGAACTCGGCCTGTGACACTATCCTCAACGGTCAGGGGTGGCGAGCGTCGGTGAACGTCGTGTTCTCAGATTTCCACCCCATGATCATCCGGCGTGATACGTTGGGTCGCCCGCGATTAACATCCAAGGCCCACTTACCTGTGTGTTGGACCGTGTCTGAATGAACCAGTGGCGGGTTCTCGACTTCACCCTTGCTGATGGGACTCTACATTCCTCAAGGGGCAGGATCGAATTCTGCGCCGATACTGGAGAGGTAACCCAGCTACCCGTTGCTGATATCGCCGTGGTTCTCCTTGGCCACACCGTCAGTATCGCCCCTGCGGTCCTGTATCGCCTACTGGATGCCGATGTGGTCGTGCTGGTGTGCGACTGGAAAGGTGTGCCAGTTGGCTGCTGTTATCCGCAGAACCAGCACGGTCGAGTGGGGGCGCGTCACAAAGCTCAAGCAGAGCTGTCGGTCCCGCGACGGAAAAACGCTTGGGCGCGACTAATTCGAGCCAAAATCAGCGGACAGGCAGCCACACTAGAAACGTTAGGGCGTCGAGGCTACGGGGCGATTTATGGATATGCTAAGAAAGTTCGCTCCGGGGACCCTGACAATGTGGAGGCCCAAGCGGCCAGAGCGTATTGGCCTCTGCTGTTCGGTGATCCCACATTTCGCCGACTAGCCGGGGCTAAAACTCAGGGCCACAATGCTTGCCTTGACTACGGCTACACTGTGCTACGTGGGTATTGCATTCGTGCGACGATGCAAGCGGGTTTATCGCCAACACTGGGTTTATTTCACCACGGTCGAGGTAATCCAAACAACCTCGTCGACGATCTGATGGAACCATTCCGCCCAGCCGTTGATTTGGTGGTCGCCAGTTTTAAAGAATCCCCCGATATTGCTCAACGCGAGGTGCGTAGGCAGCTGGCGGCCGCCGCAAATCAACCATTTACCGATAACGGGTACAGAATCCCTGCCGCAATGACCGATCTTGCTCAACAACTGGGTAACTACGCCGAAGGGAAGAGTGAACGGCTCAACGTACCTATCTGGCGAGGGCCGCCAGATAGTGCTGCTCAAGCAGGCAGGGCGGATGAAGTGGGATTCGGGGGAAGCATTGTGGTGTCTAGTTCTGTTCGACCTACCAGTGAAAACGATTGAACAACGCCGAGAAGCAACACAGTTTCGCAATATGCTCCTCGATATGGGTTTTTGCCAAGTCCAATTGAGCGTATATGCCCGTTACGCGCCTAGAGCAGGCGGCAACCGCTTAGCGGTGATGACCATCAAGGGCAATCTCCCTGCCGGGGGAGTTGTGCGTATTTTGCACATCACCGACCATCAGTGGGCGATAGCCGAACGATTTTCCCACGCCAAAGCCCTACCAGACCCTGAAACCCCCGAGCAACTCACCATTTTCTAGCCGCGAGTTGGGGGTATAGGCCTTGGCAGCACTAGGTTTCTACCACCACGCGAAGTCTACGCGGGTGGAGAATGATCTAATTCCCAGC
>JBDIAW010000085.1:0-3426 GCA_039812585.1 Actinomycetota bacterium
AACACCCTCATCGTGGAGCAGGCCGACCGCTACGGTCTTTCCCAGTTGCACCAGTTGCGAGGTCGGGTGGGGCGAGGTCGTGAACGCGCCTACGCCTACTTCACCTACGCACCTGATCGGCCCATGTCGCAGACCGCCTACGATCGGTTGACCACGATTGCCCAGAACACCGATCTGGGCGCAGGTATGGCTGTAGCGATGAAGGATCTGGAGATCCGCGGCGCCGGTAACTTGCTGGGTGGTGAGCAGTCCGGTCACATCGCCGATGTGGGCTTTGACCTTTACATGCGCCTGGTCGGAGAGGCGGTCACCGACTTCAAACGTGCGGTCGATGGCGAGCCGATTGCTGCTCCCGCTGCAGACTTGACGGTGGAGTTGCCCCTCAACGCCCACTTGCCCCACGACTATGTGCCGGGGGAGCGGTTACGCCTGGAGGCCTACCGCACCATCGCCTCTGCCGAGTCCACCGACGCATTGGCAGCAGTGCGTGAGGAGTTGCTCGACCGCTACGGTCCAGTACCCTCCCCGGTGGAGAACCTGCTGGCAGTGGCCCGTTTCCGTCTCCAGGCCCGCAGTGTGGGTCTGTCGGAGGTGGCTCTGGCCGGCCCTCAGGTGCGTCTGACCGGCTTGGTGCTGCCCGACTCGTTGCAGGTGCGCCTGCGGCGCCTTCATCCCCGAGCGGTGTACAAGCAGGCGCTCCGGCAGGTTTTGGTCCCCCTTCCCCGTGAGCCCTCCACTCATCAACCCTTACGTGACATTGCGTTATTGCACTGGTGCGAGGAGTTGATCACCGGGTTGACCCCGGCAACGACGCCGACCTCTTCCTCATTCAAAAACCCCCAGTGGTGAAATTGTTCAAATCGGCAGCGCAGAACCTTCTCAATTCATGTGGATTACCAGCTAACTTGTTGCTGCACAGGTGAAACGAGGCCGCCCATCGATGAGGCGACACGACGAAGGAAAGAGTGATAACGCATGGTTCTTAACCATAGTGTGTGGGAGTCAATTAAGAGTGCTGATATTGAAACTATTTTGCGTCAACGACGGGCGGTGGTTCGGGGTCTGGAGAAAAAGGCGCAAGGCAGGCGGGATACGTCTTTCGAACGCCTGTTGGTCGATGCAGTGCGAGCTGATTATGTCGTTATCGTTCTTGATATTGATAAAACAATCTCTGACCCCTCGGGTGATACTAAACAGTCGCTCTTGCATCTAGCCGCCATTCGAGCATTGTCAGCATTGTCGTCACATTCCCGCGTTTATGTCCTGTTAAATTCTGGAAGGCCGCGCGACTATACCTTAGGATTGTTGGTGCACTCAGGGTTAGCGGATCATCCTATATCTGTGGCTGGAGGACAAGGAAAATTTGGAGTATTTCGTTTGGGTGGGGAGGATCGAGTGGGTATTGACTTCAGGCACCCCCGCCTTGATGAAGCGAATTATAATGCCCACGCAGGCTTTCCGATTTTTGAAGATATTTATGGCGTTCTTGCTAGAAAACAAAACTTTTCCGGCTCAATCGAATGGTCGCAAGACTCTCATCGCTGGCAAGAGACAAATCCTCCCGCTCTCTATTACCTTGACGGTGACGGGATGATATTTATTCATTTGGCACGTGGGGGAGCGGATCTTCGCATCGTGAGGCAAGTGATTGATTCCGATGAGTTTGTTCGACGTACCAAAAATAAACTCTATGCGAAATGGAATCATGACTCGGTAGAGCTGCATGGAATGCCTCTGGATGAAGCCAACAAGAATACCGTTACCCATGAGTTCCTGGCAGCCCTGGCAGCCCAACACTATGAAAGCAGTACTTGTATACCCGTCATCAAGGTGATTGGTGGGGGCGACGATGTTTCGGATCTAGGAATCAAAGACATCTGTGATCAAAATGGTCTCCACGATTTTGGCGGACATTCGGTTCAGCTACTTCCGGGCAGTTTCTACTCCGTCGCACGAAATGTTCACCCGTCATTACTTTTCAGTTCTGAGTATCAGCACGCCAGTTCCGATATGCAGCGGATGATGTTACGCGACGCCCTGGACCACCTCACTGTGAGCGCCTTGATGCTCAAGGGCAGCGTGGCGATGAGCGACGTGACAGCATTTGCGAGCTACCTCAGAGATTTCTCGGATCAACTGTGGAATGGTGAATTGCGTCCCGCTAGCAACGGGGAAATGACCCGGCGCCGACGAGGCCACCATCAAGGTCACCCTGCTCGTTCAGGCTTCCCCGCCTTAGGATCGAGATGGATGCCGCAGATCTGTCAGCCGCCTCGCTGGCCTCATGCTGGGGCTGTACATAACCGCAGAACAACCCCCCATTTATCGACCGCGACACAGCGATCATCTGCTTGAAAGCGGCTCTGTCTTGCCGGCGCGCCAAACACTGTGGGGGCCGCGCCGGCTACGCTGCGACCCCGACGGTGGTGGCAGAGCGGTTGCCGGCTGCGTCCACCGCGCGCACCCAGTAGGTCGCCCCGTCAGGAGCTCCAACGTCGGTGTAACGGGTGGAGGAAGTCACCAGGATCACACGGTCATTGCGAAGCAGCTCATACTGCACGGCACTGGAGTGATCGGCTGAGGCCCCCCAGGACAGGTTGACCCCTGTGGAGGTCCGGGTGGCGCTCAAACCGCCCGGTGTGTCCGGGGCAGTGGTGTCGCGTGGGCATACCCGCCCGAAGCCTCCCAGCCATTGGTAGCCTCCCGTCGCTGCCGACCAGGAGCCTTGGCGTACATCTCCACCGAACCATAGGCACCCCTGCTCATCGGAGGTGAGTGCCCAGGGCCCATCACCTTCGCGCATCCGCAGGCCACTAATGGCGAACTCTGGCAGATACTCTCCGGTGGTCGCATCCCAAGCGCCGATCCATGCGATGGGGTCAGGGCGCGAGTAGGAGGGGACTGGCATGCTGCCGTTCCAGATAGTGGCGTCGCTAAAGTTGGTGTCAGCGCAATGGCACGCTGCATACACCACGCCGTTGATGACCACCGACTCCTGAAAGTCCCCGCCCACCTGGGTGATGTTGGCCTTGAGCAGATCGAACGTGTCACGGTTGTATTGCTGCCACACGTGCTCCGAACCGCCCTGCCAGTAGGTATCGCCAACCTCCACCACTGTCTGTTGGTATTGCTTGTTGGGTGTGGAGGGTTGGTATTGCTTCCACCCTGGTACCAAGGCCCCAGTACCGCTGGTGGACACCACTGCCATACCGCTGGCCTGGGTGTAGCTGGAAGTAGTGGCATCGGGTTTGAAGAACCCAGCGATGTAGACGCGGTCGCCGCGAGCGCTGACATCCACGTCCACCACTCCGGCATTAAATGTGGGGCGCCACACAGGGTCCGGCTCGCCCGTGGCGAGGTTCACCCGGGTCATGTTGCGCAGCTTGACGCTTCGCGCTGTGGTGCCCGGGGCTAACCCGCCCCCAT
>JBDIAW010000086.1:0-3423 GCA_039812585.1 Actinomycetota bacterium
TATGCCTCAATCTGACGGCTGCGAACCGCCAGGGACAGGCGCAATGTCAGATTCTGTCGCGGCCTTGGCGCGTGCCTGGAAGCGTTCATAGCAATCCAGCCCGCAGAAATGTTCGACGTATTCCGCGCCTTCCGGGGTGAAGGCGGCATCGAGCGGAATTTCTTTGCAGCATACGCAGCAGGTGGTGCAACTGGCAGTGTTCGGGGCGTTTGCGTTCATGGTGGTACTCCTCCAGATTGGTAGCGAAGCTCAAAGCTGCCCACTCTCGGCTGGCTGGGAAGCGGTCATGATCTTCCCTTGAAGGCCCGCAGCAGCCGCGTCACAGACAGGACAAACAAGCCGGTCAGCGTGAGGGCTGCAATACCCCAGTGCTCCCCGATGAACGCGCCGGCCGTCGTGCCGGCTAGCACAATGGCGAGAATCGGCAAATGGCAGGGACAGGTGAGCACGGCCAGCGCGCCCCACAAGTAGCCGGTGATCGGTTTGTGCGTCTCAGACGGCAAGTGCTCTGGGCTGTTCATGGCAGACTCTCCGCGTGCTGTGCCGGTTCGGTTGGCATGGCGGCCAGTTGCATTTCGAGGCTGGCCAGGGCCTCGCGCCGACGCTCGACGAGTTGCCGCAACACGGCAAGCTGCGCAGACGCACCGTCACCGTCCGCAGCATCCAGCGCCCGGCACAGCCGCGCCAGTGCGTCCAGGCCGATACCCGCTTCGAAGGCAGCCCGTACAAAGCGCAGCCGTTGCAACGCGGTGTCATCGAACAAGCCGTAGCCGCCCGTGGTGCACGCGACCGGCCGTAGCAATCCGCGCAGCAGGTAGTCGCGCACGATATGCACGCTCACCCCGGCATCAAGGGCCAGCCGGGACACTGTGTAGGCGCTCATTGAACACCTCCTTTTCCTCATCCGGCGCAGCACGAAAGCTGCTTCACGTCCTTGCTGAAGGTCTGCGCCGCGAGCTTCAGCCCTTCGACCATGGTCAGGTAGGGGAACAATTGGTCGGCCAGTTCCTGCACGGTCATACGGTTGCGAATGGCGAGCACCGCCGTCTGGATCAGTTCACCCGCTTCCGGGGCCACCGCTTGCACGCCGATGAGCCGTCCGCTACCTTCCTCGATGACCAGCTTGATGAAGCCGCGTGTGTCGAAGTTGGCAAGCGCACGCGGCACGTTGTCCAAGGTCAAGGTGCGACTGTCGGTCTCGATCCCGTCGTGATGTGCTTCCGCCTCGCTGTAGCCCACGGTGGCGACCTGCGGGTCGGTGAACACCACGGCCGGCATTGCGGTCAGGTCCAGGGCCGCATCGCCGCCAGTCATGTTGATCGCAGCACGGGTGCCGGCCGCTGCCGCCACATAGACGAACTGAGGCTGGTCGGTGCAGTCGCCAGCCGCATAAATGTGTGGCGTACTGGTGCGCATGCCCTTGTCGATGACGATGGCCCCCTGCGCATTGGCAGCGACTCCCGCCGCTTCCAATGCCAGGCTGCGCGTGTTCGGTGCCCTGCCAGTGGCGACCAGCAGCTGGTCGGCGCGTATTTCACCGTACCCGGTGGTCAGCACGAATTCGCCGTCCACATGCGCGACCTGGCTGGCTTGCGTGTGTTCCAATACCTTGATCCCTTCGGCACGGAACGCGGCTGTAACGGCCTCGCCGATGGCCGGGTCTTCGCGGAAGAACAGCGTGCTGCGTGCCAGGATCGTCACTTTGCTGCCCAGCCGGGCAAAGGCTTGCGCCAGTTCCAGCGCCACCACAGACGAGCCGATCACGGCCAGGCGCTCGGGAATGGTGTCGCTGACCAGGGCCTCGGTGGAAGTCCAGTAGGGTGACTCTTTCAGGCCCGGAATCGGCGGCACGGCCGGGCTGGCACCCGTGGCGACCAGGCAGCGGTCGAACGCCACCACACGCTCGCCGCCATCGTTTAAACGGACGGCAAGGCTCTGGTCGTCCTTGAAACGCGCTTCACCATGCAGCACGGTGATGGCCGGGTTGCTGTCCAGGATGCCTTCGTACTTGGCGTGGCGCAGCTCATCGACGCGCGCCTGCTGCTGGGCCAGTAGTTTGCTGCGATCAATCGCAGGCACAGTCGCCGCGATGCCACTGTCGAATGGGCTTTCACGGCGCAAATGGGCGATATGGGCAGCGCGGATCATGATCTTGGACGGCACGCAGCCGACATTGACGCAAGTACCGCCGATGGTGCCGCGCTCGATCAGCGTGACGTTCGCACCTTGCTCGACGGCCTTCAGCGCCGCCGCCATCGCGGCTCCGCCGCTGCCAATAACGGCGACGTGCAGTCCGTCCCCATCACCACCAGCCTTGTCGCCACCGCCCAGCCATCCCAGCGCCTTGCCAAGCAGTCTGCCCCGCGCTGAAGTGGATGGGGCATCGGCGGGTGTGGCCTTGTAGCCGAGGCCGGCCACAGCGGCGGTCAGCGCCTCTGGCGAGGTGCCGGGATCGGTGGCGAGTTGCGCGGAGCCTTTCGGGTAGGACACGAGCGCCGACAGCACGCCCGGCACTTTCTCCAGGGCGTCCTTGACATGTGTCGCGCACGAGTCGCAGGTCATTCCGGTGATATTCAAATACATTGCATCGTTCCTTTTCGTTTCGGCAACTGCCAATGCAGTTAGCCGTGTTTGGGTGGTAGTTCGCAGCGGCGGTTGGCCGGTGAGAGCAGATCCCAGATCGACACCCCGATCATCAAGGCCAGACCGACATAGAGGAGGTTCGCCGTCCACCAATTGCCAAAAAACAAGAGCATGGCCGCCAGCACGATGGCTGGGCCGACCATCCCGAGCAGGCTGCGGTACCATTGCCGATGACTCAGCCAGCCCAGTGCATTCGCCAGCAAAGCCACGACTGCGAACAGCGGCAGCAGCTTGGAGATAAACAACCCTTCGTATTCCTGTAGAAAGCCAAGGCCGATGGCCGCGCCCAGGCTGGCGATAGCCGGGAAACAGGCAGCGCATCCCATCGCGGAAACAACGCTGCCAAGCGCGCCAGCCTTGTCGGCAATGCGTGTAATCAGTCCCATGATCGCCCCAGGTTCGGGTTCAGTGGCTCACTGCTTGACGCTGGACGGATAGCCCGCGTCTCCGGTTGCCTTGGTCAGCTTCTGCACGCTGGTCTTGGCATCATCGAACGTGACAACCGCTTCGCGTGTCTCGAAGGTCACGTCAATTTTGCTGACGCCTTCGACCTTGGAAATCGCCTTCTTGACGGTGATCGGGCAGGTGGAGCAGGTCATGCCCGGTACGGACAGCGTGACGGTCTGGGTGGCGGCCCACACGGGGGCAACAACGGCAGCGAGGGCGAGGGCGGCAAACAGTTTTTTCATGATGAACTCCTGTGATTAATAGAAAAATGGCATGACGTAGGGAAATCCGAGCGCGACCAGGACCAGCGCGGCCACGATCCAGAAAATGAGC
>JBDIAW010000087.1:0-3409 GCA_039812585.1 Actinomycetota bacterium
CGGCGTACCGCTTGCTCGTGCTAGCACTCAGTGCTTGGAGGCCGCCTCGGTGGGCTGACCGGGCGAGGCGTACGCCGGCGCGCCGTACGTCGGCTGCGGGCCGCCGAAGGTGTTCGGCTCCTCCTTCTTGTACGCGGTGCCGCGCAGCGGCAGGCTGTAACGCCGCTTGCCGTCCCGCTTGTAGTAGGCCCACGCAGCGGCCGGGGCCGTCGGGATGAGGCAGATCTCGCCCATGCCCTTGGCGCCGTAGGCATAGGGCAGGACGCCCGGGCCCTGCACGAAGCGCACCTCGACCTCGGGCATCTTGTCGGCGCGCATCAGGCCGAGCTTGCCGTAGCGGGTCTGCGGCACGCCGCCCTCGACCACGAACTCCTCGGTGAGGCCGTAGCCGATGCCCATCATCACGCCGCCCTCGATCTGGCCGACCGCGGACTGCTCGTTCATGACGGTGCCCACGTCGTAGACGGCGAGGACCTTGTCGATCTCACCCTTCTCGTTCAGCGTGATCATCTGGGCGCCGTAGCCGTAGGCCACGTGGCTGTACGGGTGCTCCTTCGGCGTGTCCACGACGTCGGTCTCGGGCGAGAACTCGCCGAACCACTCCTGACCCTCGAGCTTGCCGAGGTCACCGTCGACCGCGAGGAAGGCGTCGCGCAGTTGTACGGCGGCCAACCGGGTCGCCTCGCCGGTGAACAGGGTCTGCCGCGAGCCGGTCGAGGTGCCGGAGTCCGGCGTCCGCGAGGTGTCCGGCAGCTCGAAGACGATCTGGTCCGGGCGCAGGTCCACGGTCTCGGACAGGACGTGCACGCACACCTGGCCGACGCCCTGGCCCATGCAGGACGCGGAGGTGCGGATGTGCACCTTCCCGTCCTCGACGGAGAGGATGCACCGCCCCGTGTCCTTCAGGCCCATGCCCACGCCGGTGTTCTTGTGGGCGATGGCCAGGCCGGCGTCCGGGTTGGCGTAGAAGTCGCCCTTGAGCTCCTCGAGCACCTCGGCGATGCCCGTCGACTCGTCCGCGATCTGGCCGTTCGGCAGGCTGTCGCCGGGGCGTACGACGTTCAGGTAGCGCATCTCCCACGGGTCGAGGCCGACCTTCTCGGCGAGCTCGCTGACGCAGGTCTCCATCCCGAACTGGCTCTGCACCACACCGAACCCGCGGAACGCGCCCGAGGGGACGTTGTTGGTGTACATCGCCATACCGAGGACCTCGAAGTTCTCGATGGCGTAGGGGCCGCCGGCGTGGGTGCAGGCGCGCTGCAGCACGGGGCCGCCGAGGCTGGCGTAGGCGCCGGTGTCGGACAGGATGACGACCTTGCAGGCCGTCAGCTTGCCCTTGGCGTCGCAGCCGACCGTGAACTCCATGTGCATGGGGTGCCGCTTGACGTGGTAGTTCAGCGACTCGGTGCGGGTGAACTTGACCTTCACCGGCTTGCCCAGGTGCCAGGCCATCAGCGCGGCGTGGTGCTGGACGCTCATGTCCTCCTTGCCGCCGAAGCCGCCGCCGACGTACGTCGCCTGGCTGCGCACCTTCTCCACCGGGAGCTGCAGCATCCGGCTGACCTCGTGCTGCTCGTCGTACACCGACTGCGAGCTGGTCCACAGCCGCACGCCGCCGTCGCCGTCGGGGGCCGCCACGGCGCACTCCGGCTCCATGAACGCGTGCTCCTGCCAGGGCGTGGCGAACTTGTGCGCCACGACGTGGGCCGACTCGCGCAGCGCCTTGTCGACGTTGCCGCGCTTGACGTGCTCGATGTCGAGGACGTTGCCGTTGGCGTGGACGAGCGGGGCGTCCGGGCGCAGCGCCTCCTGCGGGGAGGTGACCGGGGGCAGCTCCTCGTAGTCGATGCTCAGGAGGGCGAGGATCTCGTCGAGCTTGTCCTCGTCGTCCGAGGCCACCAGGGCGAGCGCGTCGCCGGTGTAGCGGGTCTCGGTGCCCACGGGGATGAGCACATCCCAGTCGTTGCTGATGTGCCCGATCTTGTTCTCCGGCACGTCCTGCGCGAGCAGCACCGCGAGGCAGTTGGGGTGGGCCTTGGCCGCGGCGACGTCGATGGACCTGAACAGGCCACGCGGGCTGGGCGAGCGCAACGCCTTGGCGAAGACCATCCCGGGCAGCCGCACGTCGTCCGCGAACTTGCCGGTGCCCAGCACCTTGTCCGCGACGTCGGGGCGGTGCGCGCGGTCGGACAGGCGCTGCCGCTCGTTGGAGGTCTGGACGGCGGCGTCGCTGCGGAACATCTCCCCCGCCATGAGGATGGCGTCGAAGATCTGCCGGTAGCCGGTGCACCGGCAGATGTCCGTGCGGATCGCCTTCTTCACCTCATCGAGGCTCGGGTCGGGGTTCTTGTCCAGCAGGACCTTGGAGGCCATCACCATGCCGGGGGTGCAGAAGCCGCACTGCACCGCGCCGGTCTCGCCGTAGGTGTGGACGTAGACGTCCTTCTCCCGCTCGGTCAGGCCCTCGGTGGTGATGATCTCCTGGCCCTCGAACTGCTTGGCGGGCCGGTTGCAGGCCTTGATGAGCTTGCCGTTCGCGATGACCATGCAGGTCCCGCAGGTGCTGTCGTCGCAGCCCTGCTTCACCGACAGGGCGCCGATCTTCTCGCGCAGGGCGTGGATCAGCATCCGGTCGCCGTCGACCTCGTGCTCCTGGCCGTTCACTTTCAGCTGCATCTCGTCTCCTCCAGATCTGCGCGTGCGGCGCGGGGTGGGGGCTGGTACGTCGGGGGGTGGTCGGTCGGGATGGTCGGTGAGGCCGTGGCCTCGGGGGTGGCCGGGTGGCCGGTGGCGCGGCGCGTCAGCGGATGCTGCCGTCCGGGCGGTCGCGCCGCAGGTACTGACCTGGGGGCAGGTCGGCGGCGAGCTGGCCGTCGCGCACCACCGGCACGCCGCGGAGGAAGACCTCGCGGATCCGGCCGCGCACGGCGATCCCCTCGTACGGCGTGTGGTCGGTGGCGTCGTGCAGGTCGGCGTGGCGGATCTCGCCGCGTGCGGCCGGGTCGATCACCGTGATGTCGGCGTCGCTGCCGACGGCGATGGTGCCCTTGCGGGGGTAGAGCCCGAAGTACTTGGCGGCGTTCGTGGAGGTGACGGCGACGTACCGCTCGGGGGTGAGCCGGCCGGCGGCGACGCCGTGGGAGTAGAGCAGCAGCATGCGCAGCTCGATCCCGGGGGACCCGTTCGGCACCTCGGGGAAGCTCGCCGCCTTGTCCTTCTGGCCGTGCAGCAGGAAGCTGCAGTGGTCCGTCCCGACGAACTGGATCCGCCCGTCCGCCAACGCATTCCACAGGCCCTCGGACGTGCCAGCGGGGCGCAGCGGCGGGCTCATCATGAACGGGCGGGCGGCGAGGTCGTCGCCGTTCGGGGTGCCGTACGCCGAGTCGTCCAGCACCAGGTATTGCGGGCA
>JBDIAW010000088.1:0-3383 GCA_039812585.1 Actinomycetota bacterium
ACTCTCGGCCTGGATGCAAACATACCGAACCGCGAGAGCACTAATATTCTTCATACAGACTTTTGCATAACCCTCAACGATTGACTGCCTAAACTTCCCGCATAATTCACTGCGATACACCTGGAGGTCAGTGTTTGCCCTGCGGTGAGATACCCATCATTGCGGGTGCCAAACGTATCGAACATCACCGTTGCGGCATCATCATCAGTCACACTGACCGTGCCCGACTGCACCGTATTAGTCCCATTCGAAGTCAACGCAGACAACCCCGCACCCGAGGTAGCCAAATACAACATCGTCCCCGCCGCCACCCCACTGGCCACTACCAACGTGACCACTCGCCGGGCCAAACAACCCACACCCCTACCCCGGCCACGCCGCATCATCACCACCCCCGAGGCTCAACACCAACCCAACACCAAGGAATCGACCACCCCAAGCACCAAGTTAAGCCGTGCACGGAGCTGCACCAAAGATGACAACGGAGTTCTCACCCCCGCATGGGATCACCTCTCGGGGCAGATCGTGGGAATAATCCCACTCTGCTACCCTGTGGGAGAAACCCCACAAGCTTCTATACCCATGCTGGAGAGTTGATGCCTGAACACCGCGTCCGCAAAGTCTGCGACATTGCCGCCGTGCTCAAGGCAGCGCGGGAAAACTGCGGCCTGAGCCAAGCTGAGCTGGGACAGCGGTTGGTCATCTCCCGTGATTACATCATCGATCTGGAATCCGGCCACGGCAGCCTCTACATCAACCGCCTCTTAAAGATCATGCATGAACTCGGAATCGTCATGAGTCTGACCTACCAGGATGATCATGCCCAGTCTTGACCTCTACCTCCACGATCAGTACGTAGGCGTGGTCACCCCGGTCAAAGGCGATCCCACCCGTGTCTGCTTGACTGTCGCGCCTGGCTACCGAGAGAACGTTGTGCTCAGTGAGTCATTCGCCACCCTGCCAGGCCGTCAACCCCCGATCGAAGCGGTATCCAACTTTTTAGGCGGCTATGTACCGGAGGGTAACCATCGGCAGGTCATGGCGGCTAAACGCCGCATCGACCCCGACAATCTTTTTGCGTTACTGCGGGAGTTTGGCGGCTCGATCGCTGGGGCAGTCACGCTGCGCGAACCTGACGAACTCCCCCAGTACCAACCAACCTATGAGCCACTCAGCGAGCACCAACTAGCGAACCGGCTCCAGCAAGCTGTCACTGACAGCGATCAAGGTTTACCAACGGATAGCCGCTCCACGCTTCCTGGCTACCAGCCAAAAGTGTTGGTTGCTCGCTTGGAGGGCCAGTGGGTTTACCCTCACGGACGAGCGCATTCGACCCACATTCTCAAACCTCAGGTTCCTGCCCGGCCTACACGGATCATCGATGAGCATTACACCCATCTCCTCAGTCGCCACTTGGACCTGTCCAGTTATGACAGCCAAATTCTCACCGCCAACCACGTAAGCTATCTAGCCATCGAACGTTTCGACCGCACCTTCCTGCAGGGACAGGTGAATCCTGTCCACCAAGAGGACCTCGCACAGGCGATGAACTTGGATTGGCATCACTCTGAGGTGAAGTTCCAAGAACCCGACTGGCCTGATGACCCCAAGCGAGCTACCGCACGACGCATAGCCGGGGTCCTCGGGTCTTTACCGGGTCGTGCTCAAGCGGTGGAAAAATGGTTGCAGCATCTCACTTTTCACATTGCCATCGGAAACAATGATGCTCATGCTAAAAACGTCGCGGTCCTGCACAATAATGACGGAACACACGTGGCCCCTCTCTATGACGCCGTACCCAACTTGTTCCAGTCAGGTTTGATCAAGTGGGATTTGGCGTTAGCAATCGATGGCATCTTCAATCACCGCCAGTTTTGTGTTGACAACCTGTTGGCAGAGGCGCAGTCCTGGAGGGTCCTTTCTGACAGTCGAGCCTCCAACTTGATCGCCCACACCCTGACTGGCCTAGCCGAGGCTTTGACACGAATTGCTGCCCCTACAGGTATCTCGCCGGGCATGGTAGACCGCTTGGGATGGAACGTGCAGCGGCTGTTGGCAGGCCAGCAGATCGGCGAGCCGCAATCTCCGCTTGGGCAATGAAAAACATCACTAGGTACCCAGATGGGGTTGGAGTAGCAGAAGCTTTCCACCCCACGCACCAAGTTAAGCCACGGGGCGAAGCTGTGGTGCAGCTAGAGACGCGGACAGGCGCGGCTGGAGCCGGCGTGGTTCATGAAGTTCTGCAACTTCACCTGTGTCGCAATGGGAAAGGCACTAGTCATCTGCTGCACCTGTTTTCCGTTGCGGGACAGCGCAAACTTCGGCGTGGTACCGGCCACCAGCTCTGCCGTGAACGAGGTCACCCCCGCCGGGGCGTCCATCGACTTGATCTGGCCGCCCTGCGTGATGCTCAGCTGCCCAGGTTCGGTGAGGAATGCCAACAACTCCACGGTGTTGCTGGCTGGGTCGCCCATGCGAATCTTCATTGGCCCAGCGCTTTGTTTGCTGGTGTCATATGGAGCATCGGTGCGTTGGGAGCGGTGGAAATAAAATAACGTGTCGCGGACCACCCTCGGGGCTTGCCCGGTTTTGAACCACTGGAGGTAATATGCCGATACGTCAACCACGGCATAGCCACGCTGCGCCGAAGGAGACATCCACGATTCGGTGTAATCATTCCAAGTTGTCAATGACATCCAATCCGAGTTACCCGTAATAGCCTGCTGAAACGAACCCCGTAATTCAGCACTGTTTGATGGCTCCCAAAAATAACCCTCATGGGGGCGCACATCTTCAAAAGCCACTGGCGACATCCATAATTTACCCCATTGGTGGGAGTCGTGGCTTTCTTGGGCGTAATCTTTGGTGGCGCTAGCCCACCGGCTGCCCCATGAGGAGAAGCCCGCCACCGCCGCACTCCACTGCCGTTTCACTTCTGAGGTGGAGGACAGAAAAATGGGCACCAGCGCGGTTTTCACCCCTTTAGCCTCCAGTTGATCATGTAATGAGGTCCAGAATGACAGCGGCTGTCGTTCGGGGTAAAACGGGGCCAACACCATGCGCCCATCGGCCAGGCGATACACACTGCGATCATCTTTCACCTTCATCACCGCATCAACTACACTTTGCGGTGAAGCCCCTGCCGCAGTGTCAAAATCAGGGCTGATCATAATACGAAACCCCGGATCGACCGCTTTGACCGCCGCCAACATTTGCGGCAGTTGGTGAAATCGCTCATCGGGGGTCATCTCGTTGTATTCCCAGATAAACCCATCCAAACCTGTGGCTATGGCTCGGCGAATCTCGGAGGGTTATTCTAAACTCTTTTCGTAGAAGTATAGAGCTCTTACTGTTTTGAAGGCTTGAGGGTATGTTCTCAAGGG
>JBDIAW010000089.1:0-3299 GCA_039812585.1 Actinomycetota bacterium
GGTACCCGCTCTACGGTGGTGTTTGCGGTGCGCAACTACCTACAGACTCAAGACGAGGCTGAAGTGGAGATCCGCATCGCAGCGCGCTGTATGGGCAAGTATGTGGCCGCAGTGGCCTACTTCGCCCCCCGTGGAGAGTTCTCCGAACACACGTGGCGCACCCTCACCACCGACCTGAGTCTGAAGGAAGGGTAGCTCCCCCGCTAGACCACGGCTTGAGCGTGCCCAGTAACGACGGGCATGGACCGGTGCGCGTCGAGGCTGACAACGGTGTGGTCGGCCTGCTCAGCGCTCAAAGCGCCGCTCTGCTGGTCGACCTGCACCTGCATACCCTCGGTGAGACCGAAACGCTGCGCGGCAGAACCGTAGGCGACCACCAACTCCACAAAGTCCACCCCGGAGCTGCCAGTGATCAGGGCAGATTCACCCTGGGGCACATCGGAGAGCTTGCGGTAACAGGTCACTTCATACGAGCCGAGGTGGGCTCCGTGGTGATGAACGCTGATGTGCACGCGACGACCCGGCGTGTGATCGATGCTAGATGCCTGACAGGTGAGCTTGCAGTTACCGAAGCTGTCCACCACCGCTACCCGGGCCTCCTCCAGACCGTCTGTGGGGATCTCCACGCGCTCTGCAGGGACATCGCGACCCTCAACCAGCCACTTGGCCAGCAGGGGTAGATACCACAAGCTGCGGAACTGGGTGGTGGCAATGGCATCCACCTGCTCGGGGGTGAAGTCAGCCCAGTGGTCGGCGGCATGCTGCACCACCGTGCGCACATCGGTCACCCAAACTTCCTCAACACCTAGGTGTTGACGCACCAGGCTCAGCGTGTCGGGGCTGTAGGTGGAGCACACCAAATGATGGCCATAGCGGAAGTAGCAGAACGGAGCTCCATTAGCCCACTGGCCATCGCGAGGAGCAAAGTTGACCAAAGTGAGCGTCGGGAACCCCTTCTCACCGAGCATTTCGGTGGCCCGTAGTACGTCTAACAGCGCAAAACCTGCCCTCAGCTGAGGGTTGCCCGCCTCGACGGGGAACTTCACCGGCAAAGGGACTAGCACAGGTGTAGAGCCAAACAGGGCTCCCAGGCGTGTGGCCAGACGCACTTGATCGTTAGCATCGGCACAGTCAGTCAGGTAGGTCACCGGCGGAAACATGCACTCCCCTTGGGCTGTAGGTGGGCGGTTTGGCGTTACAGGAGTTGGCCTCCACGTGCAGTTGTGATCACAACAAAACAACGGCATCCTAGGTAGGAGGGGCCGTTGCACAGAGCACGTCACCCGGCAGGCAAGCGCGCCTCTACCCAGCTTGCCCGATAGAGAGCCGCAATAAGCAGAACTCAACGGTTTTGTTGCACGACCGGTGCAACCCAGTGGGGCACCGGCGCCTGGTTGCCGGCGCAGCCTGCCCAGTCGGGTTACCCCATGTGCTCGATCCGCTACCCGGCCAAAAATTGAGCCAATAGGATCTTGGTCACCATCGCTATCGGATACACCAGGGCGTAACCCAAAGCTACGCGTTGATCATGACTGGTGCGATCGTTGGCATAGGCAAGAATGGCGGGCTGGGTTTGAGATCCCGCCAACATGCCCGCCAAACGCGGCCCAGCCAGACGGGGGACGGACTTGTTGTCCAGCCACCGGGCCACGCCCATCAGGACTAGCGCCTCGAAAGCGGTCACTACTGCTCCCACGAGCAGCAGTTTGGGCCCCTGGTCACGTAGCGCGGGCAAGAACCCAGCTCCAGCGCGACCTCCCGCGTAGGCCAGGAACAGCAACATCCCCAGGTGGCTGATGGTCTGAGAGGATTGGTGCGGCAGGGCCCACACCACCCGGCCGGTGCGACCCACCCGACCAAGAACCAGCCCGACTAACAGGGGGCCGGCAGCCATCCCCAATTCGAACGGTTCGCCCACCGGCAGGGGGATCTTCCACGCTCCCAGCAGCAGCCCCACGGCCAGGCCAGTAGCAAACCCTAGGGGGTTGATATCGGAGGCACCATGCTCGCTATCGCCCAGGTACTTGGCGACCTCGCCCATCTTCTCCCGTGGAGCAGCCACTCGGATGCGGTCGCCGGGCTGCAGCACCAGGTCCTCCTCGGCCAGCATGTCTTGGTCGGCGCGGCGCACCCGGGTGGCGGTGGCGCCGAACTTCTCCCCCAGGTCCAACTCCCACACCATGCGCCCGAAGTGCTGCGGGCGGCTGAGCATGATCCTGCGGTAGTCCACCGCAGTACGTTCCAGGTGCAACGGCAGGGTCGACTCGCGGCCCATCGCCTGGGCGGCGGCACGAAGTGCGGAGGGTTTGCCGATGGCCAACACCCGATCGTGTGGCTGGGGCACCATCTCGCGCTGGGCCATCCCCACGACCCCATCATGTTTGATGCGGGAGAATAACACTCGGCCGTGGGCGGTGTGCTCCAGTTCGCAGAGGGGGGGAAGGTTTTCGTTGGTGACCCGGATGGTCATGTTGGTGAGCTTCTCTGTCTCACCTGCATCGGCTTGACGGCTCGAGCGCAGCGCCATGATCGCGGTCAGCAGCATGATCACCACGCCGCCAAGGTAGGTCACGGCGTAACCCGTCGTGACCTCTGCCCCGTGCTCGGCCCCAAGTTTGGTCGCTGCCGCACCCATGGCCGGAGTGTTGGTCACCGCTCCGGCAAAAACTCCCGCAATAGTGCCTTGGCTCAGATCGAGCAGCTTGCCCAGGCCCAGAGCAATCCCCGCGCAACCCACCAAGGTCACAGCCACAGCAATGACCGGGCGAATCCCTTTGCGCAGGCTGGCGAAAAACGACGCCCCTGCGGTGACTCCGATGCAGTAGGCGAACAGCGCCAATCCCAGGTCTCCCACCACTTTAGGCACGGCCATGTTCGCGTTGTAGGCGGAAAAAGCGATCGCCGTGAACAGCACCGCTGCGGCCCCGATCGACACGCTAAAAAAGCGAATCATCCCAACGATCGTGCCCACTGCAAGCAGGACGAACAGCAGCAACAACGGTTGGTTGATCAATAGGTGCACGCCTGCACCCTCTTTGGTGAACCAGCCATGCACCAGGCCCCACACACCCAGCCCGGTCAACACCAAACCGCCGGCCACCACCGTGAGGGAAGATTTCGAGGAAACCAGACTCTTGACGCTCATGGGGATCCATGCTAGCCGTAGGTCGGCTCCAGAGAGTTGGGGGCGGTGTGCCCCATACCCTTTTCACGTCTGTCGTGGTTACCTGCTGGGTGTTAGCTGGCTGAGTCGGATCAATAGGCCGACAGGGAGGGCAATGGTTTCTCACGGCTCATTG
>JBDIAW010000090.1:0-3061 GCA_039812585.1 Actinomycetota bacterium
TCTAACGGCATTATCGTCAGGATCAAGCCCTTACCTGGCAGTGATGTTTGGACCCAGTGCGCCTATATCACGTCTTTATCTAATGAAGTCAATAAAATTGAATACACCTTCCCAGAAGGATCCGCCTTCAAGGTAAATGACTATGAAAAGCAGGTCACTGATAACAGGGAGTATGTGGTGATTTATCTGGAAGAGGCGATCTGAAATAGTCAGCAAATGAGGTTATTGAAAAAATCAGAACTTAAACTGAGGGGCAACAACGGTTGATATTTTCTCAGTTCGCGCGAAAAACCTTGCATCTTTTAACCAAGGAGAATTTTAGCTTTCTTAGAATAAAAAAGCAGTCAAGGACGAAGCCTGGAATCGAATGTAAAATCACGGGTAATCTCAATCGTAACTTCTTTCATCATTGGATGATTTGGGTTGATGACTATGTTTCGAGCCTCTGGAATTAACGCTGATGGCACAATTAAACCAAGATATCTTCCGTTGCGTAAGAAAGAGAGCGATGTACGCTCAAACGTAATATTAGGTTCGGAACTGAATCTTGCAGAACGATGTAACTGGGGTCGTCCCAGAAAACGGAAAAAATCGTACGCTAAGCTGGTATTTTGTTAAATACGGTTAGCAATACATAAAAAAAGCTGTAACTGTTATAGCCTTTTTATGTCCAGTGCCTTTGCTACCCTTGCTGTCAGGATTGAATTACCTGGAACGGATTGCGAGCCGAATCAATAACGCTTGTTATTTTCCTGAATCTGATCCTGACCATGCACAGGCGTTGAATGACACGCAAATCGGCGTACCAGGCCAGTTTCATAAGTGAGTGAGCCAGGTCATTCCGCAGATGCAGGCAATATCACCCAATGCAGCACGAATGAGACTGTCATCTCCCAGATCTTCTTCCGTGTAGGCTTCAAAATACAATTTTATTATATCTACATCCGTTTTAAACTGCCCTTCCACTTGTGATAGCACGCTCAATATTTATATCCTGGGTAGATTTTTGCTTGTGCAATTTCCTCTTTTTTGTTTTGGTGGGACTTACTTGCTCCTTAAATTTTTGTTTTGGTGGGACTTACTTGCTCCTTAAATATCAGAAAGGATACTCACGCAGCTGCGTCTGTACAGTGATCCAGCGCCTATCGGTAAAAGCATCGATACCGGCCTGGCCGCCAAAGTGGCCATAGCCCGAGTTCTTCATGCCGCCGAAAGGCATCTGTGCCTCGTCGTGAACGGTGGGGCCGTTGATATGGCAAATACCTGCCTCGATGCGTGCCGCCATGCGCCAGCCGCGTGCAGCATCTCTGGTATAGATGGCTGATGCCAGGCCAAACTCATTGTCGTTGGCCATGGCAATGGCTTGCTCTTCACCACGCACGCGTACGATAGCCTTGACAGGGGCGAAAGTCTCCTCGCGAAAAATGCGCATCTCGGGTGTCACGCAATCCAGCAAGGTGGCGGGCATCAGGGTGTCACTGGCTTTGCCGCCGCACAGAATCTTTGCGCCCTTAGTCACGGCATCGTCGATGAGTTCATTAACTCGGTGTACGGTGGTCATATCCACTACAGATCCTAGCACCACCGGTCCTTGGCGCGGGTCGCCCAGCGGTAGCGTGCTAGCGCGTGCCACCAGCTTGGTCAAGAACTCCTCAGCGACGGCTTCATCAACAATAATGCGCTCGGTAGACATGCAGATCTGTCCTGAGTTGGAAAACGCGCCAAAGGTGCAGCCAGCCACTGCTGCATCGATGTCCGCATCGTCCAGCACCAGGAAAGGTGCTTTGCCGCCCAGCTCTAGAATCGCGGGTTTAAGGTGTTTTGCACAGGTCTGGCCGATAATACGACCTACGCGAGTTGAACCAGTAAAGTTCACACGGCGGACGGCCGGATGCGCCACCATAGCCTCCACCACAATACCAGCATCCTCCGGCGCATTGGTGACAAAGTTCACCACGCCCAGGGGTAAGCCACCTTCTTGCAGTGCTTCGATGATCAAGCCGTGCGTGGCAGGACATAGTTCCGAACTCTTGAGTACCACAGTATTGCCACACGCCAGCGGCGTGGCAATGGCCCGCGTGGCTAGAATGATGGGGGCGTTCCACGGCGCGATGCCCAGCACCACTCCAGCAGGCTGTCGCACGGCCATCGCCACATTGCCCGGTATGTCCGAAGGGATCAATTCACCGTTGATCTGCGTGGTCAGCGAAGCCGCCTCCAGCAGCATATTAGCTGATAGGTCGACGTTGAAGCTGGCCCAGACGTCGGAAGCTCCTGTTTCTGTCGCCATCGCAGCAGCAAAGGCATCAGCCTTGGCGGCCAGGGCTTGGGAGGCCTTCATCAGCATCTGACGCCGTTGCGTAGGGCCCAAGGCGGCCCATGCGGGGAAAGCGGCCTGGGCCGCCTCAACGGCCCGTACGGCATCATCAGCGGTGGCCGCTGGTGCGCGTGTAGCCACGCTGCCATCCAGCGGATTTCTGCGTTCAAATGTGGCACCGTTACTAGCTTGTGCACTCTGCCCGCCAATCAGCATGGGTTGCTCAATCACGGAAGTCCCTCCTCGATCCTCTAGAATGAAACTGCCTGCTCATTACAACAATTCCTTTGGTAACAGCAAGGCCAGCATCACTCTGCGCTAAAAGAAATCCCTATTAGAGCACAATAAGCACCGCAGTGAGGTATCGAAAATGGAAACCTTGACACTCGATTATGAGCATTCTCTGTTATGACGTGGTCAAGGTTTTTTGACTGGGTAACTCCGCCTACTTTATCCGGCGGATGCCATAGGTGTTATCACTGGATTTTGCGATCTCACGAACCACTGATGTGGTCTACTGAAACGGGACAGTCCAGTTAAGAGAACTGGGATATGACTGCACAATTTCCATTGTAGGAAATTTTCGACAAACTATAGATTCATAACCCAATGAATATTAAGTAAAACTCAGCGAAATGGCGGCTAGTGACACAACTGTTGGGTTTACCCCAATCAGTATGGTCAGTGTACAACCCGCACAGATTTTAAGGAGCGAACGACAGAACCAAGGGACAAAATAAAAGG
>JBDIAW010000091.1:0-3002 GCA_039812585.1 Actinomycetota bacterium
AAGCCAAGCCCGCGCATCTTCTCTTCGAGATAGGCAACGACATTGGCCTCGTTTCCGGTGATGCTCTCGCAGCCGACCGCGCCCCGGAACAGCTGCAACGCCTTGTCGGCGTCCAATGCCGAGGTGAGCCGAGCGGTTAGATCATTGCTGTTCATACCGCAGCCTCCCGGCGCGCGTCATTGTCGGCCGGCGGCAGCGAAATGCGCCCGCTCGGCGCATCGACGCCGAACAATGTGTTGTGCAACTCCGAGAGCCCGACTGCGGTGGCCCCGACGAGGGCAGCGCGCGCGCCCAGGCCGCTGGCCTCGACCTCGACCGGGTAGGGGAAGCATTGCGGCATGATCGCCCGCACCCGTGAGAGAATTTCCGACCTCAAGCCGATCGATCCGCCAAGAATCACCTTCTGCGGGTCGGCGATGGCGGCAATCGCAGCGATGCCGCAAGCAACGAATTTGGCGGTGTCGTCGATGACGGCGACCGCAGCCGCGTCGCCGGTCGCGGCCCGCTCGAAAATCACCGGCACTCCAACCTTTTGCCCCGTTGCCTTGCGATAGCGCTCGATCATCCCATGGGTCGCGGCCGCGCTTTCAAATGCGCCGGTGCGTCTGGCTTCCGGCGAGAACGGATCGGCGCCGATCGGCAGATAGCCCATTTCACCCGCGGCATGGCGCGCGCCACGCACCAGATTGCCACCGACCACCAGCCCGCACCCGATACCGGTGCCAAGCGCGACATAGGCGAGGTTGTCGATATTTTGCCCCTGGCCCAGCCAGTTTTCACCGAGGACAGCAAGATTGACGTCGTTCTCCAGCACGACGTCGCAGCCGAAGCCGGCCTTGAACGCCGAACCGACGTCCATGGCATCGAAGCCCACGATGTTGGGCGCCATCATCACACGGCCGGTGCGGTTGTCTGGTGCGCCCGGCACTCCGATCACGGCCAAGCGAATCTTCCCGCGCGGAATGCGCTTGCGCGCGGCTGCCTGAAGCCCAAGTTCCACGATCTGATCGACCAGCGCCTGGCCCCCGTTGGGCTCGGTCGGCGCCATATCTTCCGCCATCACCTGACCGGACAAATCTGTCAGCCCCACGCGTACTTTCGTGCCGCCGAGATCAATGGCCATGATGTAGGCGGCGTCGACGACGAGTTCATAGGTGACAGCGCTGCGGCCAACATGTCCGGCGGTGCGGCCGGTCTCCTGCACCCAGCCCTCCTGCTCAAGTCCGCTCATGATTTCGGAAACGGTCTGCTTGGAAAGCCCGGTCTGCTTGGCGATCGAGGCGCGCGAGATGGGCCCGCCCTGAACGATCGCTTCTATGACAGAGCGCTGCGAGAACTGTCGGGAGATACGCGAGGTTTCGGTCAATTGGCACCCAATAAGTTCGTTCTACGAGCGAACTTATTAAGACATGGGCACTGTGTCAAGAACTTTGCTTTGAAGCGTCTTGGCCGTCCTGTTCGCGGCGCTGGCGCTTTGGTTGGGGGAATCCTGCCGAGCATCGCCCCACTTCGTCGCCGTCGCGGCCTGGTCATCCTGTTTTCCACGATTGGCGGATACGGTCTCCACCGGCATGGCCTTCGCAGAAACACCGCGACGCGCGTCGGAAGCCTGATCTGACTGACCTCCCGTCATGTGATTTGGGGCTGGTTGATGTTCTCCAGGCCGATCACCGCGCCGGCGATTGCGGGCTTTGCTGTTTCGCCGGGCTCCCGCTCACGCCCAAGCACCCCTACGCGCAAAGCGTGTTGGACGCCGTGCCTTGGTTGCGGGACGAGGATCGAAGATCATACGCACGAGAGCGGAAGGGATTTATGGACACCGTCGTCGAACTGAAAGAGATCAACAAGACGTACCGTACTGCGCATGGCTCGGTCAGCGCTGCCTCGAACATCAGCATGAAGATCGAACGCGATCATCGGGGAGCCGGTTAATCCAACCCCTGCGGTCGGCGGTGATGCCACGCGGTTTCCGCCTGATAGGCGCGTGCGATCCTCAGGACAGTTTCTTCCCGTCCGGGAAGGGACGCGATCTGCAACGATGTCGGCAGGCCCTTTGCCGTCGACCCGTTGGGAAGCGCAATGGCGCAAAGATCGAGGATGTTCGCGAAGCGGGTGAAATGCGACGGCGTCTGCTTCTGGTCGAGCGATTCCAGCGGAACCGGCCCGGTCTGGGTGGTCGGCGTCAGAAACGCGTCGAAGCCGGAAAGAGCGGCACGGAAGCCCGCCTGAAGTTCTCTGCGTCGGACCAGGGCCGCTTCATAGCTGCTTTGGTCTATCTGCCGCCCCCTTAGAACGAAGGCCCGCGAATAGGGATCGAGAGGGAGGTCCTCGTTGTCGACCAGACGCCCGAATTGCGCATAGGCTTCTCGGCACATGATCGTACCGCTGACCTGCGCGAGGTCCGCGAGCCGCCAGGGCAGTTCCAACGTCGCGACCTCCGCCCCGAACGAGACCAACAGTTCCAGGCTGGCGTCGTAGGCCGCCGCAATCTCGGGATCTACATAGGTCCTCTCGGCATCCGCTATGCAGGCAAGGCGGACCCCGGAAATCCGGGGTTCCTTTGCCGGTTGCAGAACTTCGCCGTCGATCGGGAGGCCCGCCATTGCACGGTAGAGGAGCCCGGCATCCACGGCGTCCTTCGCCATCGGCCCGACCGTGTCCAGGGTCTCGCTGAGAGCCACGACGCCGGTCTTGTCGATGAGCCCTTCGCTCACCTTCAGGCCCGTGATCCCGCACCAGGCCGCCGGAATGCGGACAGATCCGCCGGTGTCCGTCCCGACTGCCCAGGGAACGAGCCCGCCGGCGACTGCCACCGCCGAGCCGCTGCTCGATCCTCCCGGCGTCAAGGCGACGTCGAGGTCCCAGGGATTCCAGGGGTTTCCCATGTCCGAGTTGGTACCCCAGCCGCCGATGGCGAACTGGACCAGATGCGTCTTGCCGAGGACGATGCAACCCTGCGCGGCGAGGTTCCGGGCCACAGCCGCGGTGTGGCCCGATGTCCG
>JBDIAW010000092.1:0-2862 GCA_039812585.1 Actinomycetota bacterium
TCCTCGTGCAACTCGCGGTACTTCTCTTCGTCGTCCTCGCTGACGCTCTGGGCTTTGATCAGCAACGCCTGGATCTGAGCGGTGACGACCTCCCGGGCTGCATGGAACTGGTCCACCAACTCCGGCGTGAACTGCCCATGCTGGTCTGCCACCGGCTCCGGCGCAGGTTCGGGCTTAGCCGCCTTCTCTCTGCGGGCGGCCACAGTGGCCGCCACCCGGACAGGGCTAGGTCTGGGCCCGTTGAACAACGACTCCCCCACAGTTGCACCCCCTCGAGGCCACCACGAACAGTCAGCACCACGAGAATGCCACGGGCAGCGGATCAAACCCCAGCCGGGGGTAGTGCTGGGGCTACCTGCAGGGGTTGCGGTCAGATCCTGTTCCACCAGGGCCTCCACGGCCAGCGGGAGGAAGGGACCCATCAACCGCTTTGGCAACCGCTTGGGTGTGAGAGGTTTGCCCAACTTTTCTCGGGCTAACCGACTGTTCCAGGGGCGAATCTTGACAAAGACTTTTCCATGATATAGGTAGTGGACAGCCCCGATCATCCTGGGCCATATTGTAAGATTGTGTCGGATACCGTGATCCGAATCCGTGAGCAAGCTTAACGTCTCCTGTACAACGTATCCAAAAATCATTATCATCTGGAGTTATTAAAACTTGACCCTCACCTGCAAATTTTAAATAACTGTCTTGGGGCATGCTTATGGTTAAATTACAGGGAGTAAAATCTGGGTCCTTAAGTTCATCATCGCTATATCGTTCAGGGTCATCCTGTGGATCCCATCGTGCTTTTGAAAGCATCACTTCAACGCGGGATCCATAACTTAAATCTATATTACCCCCACCAAGCGTGCCCGAGATATCGAGTACGTATAAGGGCCTAACACGGTCACGGTCGACAAACGTTTGCCCTTCGAACACCGTTTGTTTCAGTAGCCATGCTTCAACAGATAGTTGTCCAACACCGCCGTTGAATACTAAGGTTATTTTATCAATCTCACGGTCGTGGAAATTTTGTTCTGCATAAACGAGTTCACAATCGAGAGAGCTGGCGTAAGTATCGCTTACTAGCCGCCCTACTGTCATATCACAATAAATATCTAGTTTCTCGCCTTCGGGAGAAATAATTTCGATTGGTTCACTACTGCCCGGAAAAACCCGTGTGAAGGGAGATTTTTTAGATCCCTCAACTCCTCCATAAGGCGGCTGGATAATAGGCGGAGTTCCCGTGTATCGAATACCGCCCAATGGGTTACCACTGACATCCTTGCCCGCCGCACCATCGACAATACGCACGTCAAACTTCGGCCAAGGATCCGAGCCGGGTCTAGGTGTATCACTTCTGGCTAAAATATAAGAAGAAACACCGTCATCAGAACGAGGCACTTGAAGAACCCTCATGTCGCCCGAACCTAGGGAAGAGGTCATGGAGCTTCCTTTCTTGAAACCACTAAGTAATCAGTAAAGTCATATCCTTGAGAAACGGCTACTCAAAGTAACAACCACTCTGGAGCGTTTGAACACAGCCAGATAACACACTAGCAGGAGTTTATTGTTGTCGTGGACAGTTTGTTTTTAATTCACACAAAAATTTCATCCGGCAGCTTGGTAATAGGAGGTAGCGGGATCATGAGTGTCACGAGCCTTACTCTGGTCCCTCTAAAAACGTCACACACCCTTGGGGTGGCTAATAAATTTGCCTGATCAGATGAAACGTCTATGTAGACGATTGTTCACCCGAACTACACCCAGGGTGCTTGGCATTGTACAGATCAAGATTGGGGGCAGCTACGGCTCCACAATGGGTTAAGGTAAAGCCTGTTTGTTTCCACCATGAAAGGCGTGCTTGTTCATATGAATGCCAAAAGTATTTTTGCCGCCCCTAATTAATGAGCCAGCATGGGCGCATCAATGAAGTCTCAGTAGTCCTAAATATAGATCATGAGCCTAGTAGACTCCATCGAATAGAGGAAGTATCGAATTTTCGTGCCACTATAAAATAGCGCTGCTCCCTATCCTGGATTTCACAGCAAATGACTTACGGTGTCGTGGATGCAGAGAAAGTGCCGTGCTACTATCTACAACCAACGTCAACGACTTAGGTTGCACGTCATGATTGCTCGCTGTGGCCTGCCTCCAGGCCTCCGAAACGTAGCTCCACGCCTCCCGAACTGTTTCTCTAACGACGCCTTGCTTTTCCAACACTTCACCCCAATGGGCAGGTAGCCGTCGTTCCAGAAATGAAATTTCAGGTACGAAACCTACTGCTTGCTTAATAATATCGACCGTTTCTCTCGTAAGCGCCCCTCTTTCAACAAGACCGCTGAGGTCGAAGAAATCTTTGGGTTCGTTTCGCATGATCAATGCAACAATTTTGAGGGCCGCTAAACTTTCCGGCTTGGGAACAAACATGGAGATTGGCGGATGATCTGCATCAGCTACTACCAATGCTCTTTCAATCGTAGGATATGCATTCCAATTATCTTTTAACGTAAGGACTTGGAGTTCCACCGCTGTATTTTTTGTTGCAAGAATTGCATGGCCTATGTCTTTAGCACGTGAGGGAGGCAGAACCCATCTAGCATCCGGATGTTTTTTTCGTAACTGATTGAGGAAATCTGTTTCTAGCCAGTTATTCGTATCTTTTCTCGGACTAACCAATAGATCGATATCTGAAATAGGACGCGCCAGTTTTGTAACGCCGTTGTCACGTACGGTGAGTCCTCGCAACTCAGTAAAGGCGATGGCAGTACCACCAAATAGCACTACGTGATGCGGACAACTTTGTAACCCGTCCAATACATCAAGAGCAAGGCTCATAAAAGCATTCTGTTCGCTCAATTCTTCACAGACCTTCCC
>JBDIAW010000093.1:0-2661 GCA_039812585.1 Actinomycetota bacterium
TCACCAACTACATCGCCCGATCACTCCTGGAAGCCGGCGGATTCAGACCCCGACTACACCCTCAAACCGGATGAGCCCTGAATCCCAGGGAATCTGTACTGAATCCCATGTTGAGGTCATGTCTGCAAAGACAATCAATGAAGAGTTTTGTACAATATAGATCTGCGCCTGGGCGGCTGCTGCATATAATACCGTGTTCGCCCCCCCGCCTACTGTTTGCACAATTTCTACTTGGACTTGAGAGTTACGCATATCTTTATCACCGTTACTTTGGACGACGTTGCCTTGCCCCGAGGCAGTTGAGGGAATCATGTCAACTATTCCGTCATGAACCGTCGTGTTGGCCAGGTCAGGGGTCCACCATTGAGCGCTATTTAACACACTGGGATCGTTAAATGGCTCGTCGTAGCCTGGTTTGGTCCCTGTGCCGGTATAGGTGACGTTGATACAGCGGGGAGTCA
Source organism: Actinomycetota bacterium (assembly GCA_039812585.1). GTDB lineage: Bacteria > Actinomycetota > Actinomycetes > JBDIAW01 > JBDIAW01 > JBDIAW01. The sequence goes on from JBDIAW010000093.1 coordinate 462, forward strand.
GTGTTTGCCCGGCGGTGAGGTAGCCATCGGCTGGGCTGGTGAGGGTGGAGAACATCACGCTGCCGCTGTCGTCGTCGCTGAGGGTGAGGCTGCCGGATTGGTAGGTGTTGGCTCCATTGGTCGTCAGTGAGGTGAAGCTCGCCCCTGAGGTAGCCAACCAGATGGTGCAGGCTAGACACACCATCCCAATCATCATGAACCCGCCCAAGCCGGTCGTAGCCAGTCGTAGTGCACCGGTGAGCCTGCGGCGGCGGCCTTGTGGGTGGCGCATCTACGTGCTCCTGAGATGAGGTAAAGATCTAGGAAGATACGTCGGCATCACTGCGATCGGCCTTAACCTCATATCCGCGGCTACCATCAGCATGATCGCGCTCTCCTTTGAGGGTTGCCTGGGTTAGCTCTGCCTCCTGTGCTGGTAAACATGGTGGTCCCACCTTCAAGGAGTGAGCCATGGCCTACCCGCCACAGTGGCAGCAACCGACCCCTCGGGCGCCTCGTCGGCGTGGGTTGATCGTCGCAGCTGTGTTGGTGTTGGGAGTGGTTGGTGCAGTGGTCTATTCCCTCACCGGAGGTGATAGTTCGCCTCAACAGGTAGCGGTTACCGGCACCCCTGCACCGATCAGCACTGCCGTGGAGCTACCCACTCAGCTGTCCAGCTCGCCCTCCTTCACGGCCCCCGCAGTTACCACCTCGAGTCGCGCCCCCTCCACCTCGTCGACAACTCCCCGGCCTAGTTCGACTCCTGCGAGCACTACCCCAACTGGTTCCAACCCGGGCTCCTCGACCTTGCCCGCAGGTTTCGCCGCAGGTCGCCAGCCAGTGTTCGAGCAGTGTGCGGTGCAAGGCGATGGAATCAAGCCCTCGTGGAGCCAGGGCACGTTGATCTCCGCGATTGAACCGAAGTCGGCCCCTGCTGCGCAGGTGTCGCGTTCGGAGGCGTTTTGGCGTCCTGCTGGCAGCTCCAGCCCTTTATCCCTGCGTGCGGGGGACCGTATTTTCTTCCGGTCCACCATTACCCCGCATTTGGGCAAGGCGGTAGAAAGCACCAGCGACTCTAATTCGAACTGGTCGTTAATCAGCCAAATGCATGGTCCCCTGGGCACGCCTGACAAGCCGTTGTGGTTGAACCCCGAAGGTGAGCTGGTCGTAGAAAGTGGCTGGTGGAAATATGCGGCTGGTGTGATTGATCGCCAGAACAATTGGGAGGTTCGGTTAGCCCCCTACCGTGATGGCCAAGTAGTGACATTTGCTTTCGACATCAAGCTGTCCACCGGCACCGATGGCTGGGTCAGAGTGTGGATGAACGGTGTGAAGAAAATGGACGTCGCCAAACCTGTGTTGCAAAAAGACAATTGGGATGGCGTTGAGCTGCGTACCGGGGTGTATTCCGGTGACTGGAACGGGCTTCCCATCCCAATGTATCGGCGTTGGGCGCAGTACACCGATATCTCGCTGAATTATGTTCCAGGCCCTCACGCTATCCGCTTGCCTGACGGCGAACCTTCCGGTGAGTGTTATGGAGTGTGATCTAGGCTCCGGCTTGGGCTTGCCAGGTGAAGGTGGATTGGGCGGTTTTGCCTTTTTGGGTTTGGTCGTTGTTGGTGGCGGTGCTGATGCGGTAGCTGACGGTTTCTGGGGAGTTGGAGGGGTGCCATTCGTCGAGGCCGGTGGTGTAGGTGGTGGGTAGCCCGGCCAGGGTGCCGGTGTAGACGGTGGCGGTGGGGGTGAAGCCGGTGCAGGAGTGCCCAGCGCCGCCGGCAGCCCCGGTGCCGCGTTCGATGGTGAGGTTGAGGTAGGAGGCCAGGTCCCCGGAGGGATCGCCATAAAGGCGCACCCCGAGGTTGGGGTAAGAGCGGAAATTGTTAAAGCGTGCGTTAATTGGTGAGCTAGAGGACGCATTAGCTTGTAAGGCCGTATACACGGAGGTTAAATTGAGGGTTGTAACTTTTTCTTTTGCTACTGTCCAATTTTTTCTGTCGCTTGAATACATCCATCGGATTAACTGCCCGTAACTTGAAATTTTCCAGTAACGCATTTGGGATGCATTCCACGGAATTTGCGTGTAATCACCACCAGCACCCCCTTCAAATGCCCACAGGTTTGTATCGTATTTGCCAAGAGTTAGAGTGAGGGTTATGCAAAAGTCTGTATGAAGAATATTAGTGCTCTCGCGGTTCGGTATGTTTGCATCCAGGCCGAG
>JBDIAW010000094.1:0-2553 GCA_039812585.1 Actinomycetota bacterium
AGATAGGCCACGGTGATCTGCCCGGAGTTGCTGCGCCGGCCATCGACCAGTACCTGCGCGCGGCCACTTTCGCCGGCAGCGATGGAGCGCGAGAAATCCACCGGGATGGCGAGCGCGGCGATCACCTCGCCACGGTCGATCAGCTCGTGCAGTTGCTGCTGGCTGTCGACATGCCGGATGTGGGTGATGAAGCGGGCGCTGTCCAGGCGCTGTACCAGCTCGTGCGACCAGCGCCCCGTATCCTGGTCGTAGACGGCGATATCGACGTTGCGCACTTCCAGCGTCGCGGCAAAGGCGAACACCAGCAACTGCAGGATCGGCGGCACGAACACCACCATGCGGCTGCGCGGGTCGCGCAGGACGCTGAGCACTTCCTTGATGAACTGGGCGCGCAGGCGGGTGAACGAGAATGCGGAAGTCAACATCGCGTCACTCCAGGTTCTTGCGCGTGGCGCGCTTGGCGATCACGAAGAACAGCACCCCGATCGCCGCCATGGCCGCCAGGTTGGGCAGGAACACGGCCCAGATGTCGCCGGCCAGGAACACCGTCTTCAGCGAATCGACGAAGTAACGCGCCGGAACCAGCCGGGTGATGGCCCGGATCGGCGCGGGCATCGCGTCGATCTCATATAGAAAGCCCGACAGCATGAAAGCCGGCAGAAAACCCGTGAACAGCGCGATCTGCGCTGCCAGGAACTGGTTGCGTGCCAATGAGGAAATCAGCAGACCCTGACCCAGCGCCGGCACCATGAACACCGCCGACAGCAGCAGCAGCGCCGCCAGCGAGCCCCGCATCGGGACCCCGAACACGAACACCGCCAGCGCCGCCGCACCCAGCGTGGACAGCATGCCGAGCACGAAGTACGGCAGCAGCTTGCCGATCAGGATTTCGGCCACCGAGGCCGGCGTGGACAGCACCGCCTCCATGGTGCCGCGCTCCCATTCACGCGCCACCACCAGTGCAGTCAGCATGGTGCCGATGATGGTCATGACGATGGCGATGGCACCGGGAATCAGTGCGCGGCGGCTTTCCAGCTCGGGGTTGAACCAGTAGCGCGGTTCCAGCATGACGGCCTGCGCTGGTGCTCCGACGTCCAGTCCGGCACGCCAGGACTGGACCACGCCGCGGGCGTAGTTCTCGACGTAGTTGGCGGTATTGGGGTAGGAGCCGTCGGTGACGATCTGCACCAGCGGCTCGCTGCCACGCTGGGCCAGCCGCTGCTCGAAATCCTGCGGGATCACCACGTAGCCGCGCAGGTCGCCTGAGACCAGCTGGTCGGCCACTTCGCGCCGGTCATGGGCGAAGTGGGCATCCAGGAACTTTGTGCCGGCAAAGGCCGCCGCAAGCTCCTGCGCTGCAGCGCCGGGCGACTCCAGCACCACGCCGACGCGGACATCCTTCGCATCCAGCGACACCGCATAGGCGAACAACAGCAACAACACCACCGGCAGCACGAACGCGATCAGCAGCGTCGAGGGGTCGCGCAGCGCCTGGTAGCTTTCCTTGGTGACCAGGGCGATCAAGCGCCGCAGATCAAAATGGCGCAGGTCGGTCTGCTGTGGTCCATTCCCGTCCTTGTGCTTTGTGGTGCCGTTCATGTGGCGGCCTCCAGCTCGCGGTCCGCCGACTCCACCAGGTGAATGAAGGCGTCCTCCATCGTCGGGTCGGGTCGTTCGGGGCTGACCGCCGAACGTTTGAGCGCGTCGGGCGTATCCAGCGCGATCAGTTGCGCACGCGAGAGCATGGCCACGCGGTCGCAGTATTCGGCCTCGTCCATGAAGTGGGTGGTGACCATGATAGTCACGCCCTTGCGGGCCAGACCGTTGATGTGGGTCCAGAATTCGCGCCGGGTGATGGGGTCTACCCCTGAAGTGGGTTCATCCAGAAATAACACCGGAGGTCTGTGCATGAGCGAGCAGGCCAATGCCAGGCGCTGCTTGTGCCCCAGCGGCAGGGAATCGGGCGTGGCGGACAGCCAGTCGCCCAGATCGAAGGTTTCGATCATCTCGGCGATGCGTTCGCGCCGGGTGTTGCCTTCCAGCCCGTAGACGCCGGCCGAAAATTCCAGGTTCTGCTGCACCGACAGCAGGCCGTAGAGCGAGAACTTCTGCGCCATGTAGCCCAGCCGGCTCTTGGCTGCGCCGGTGGCACGGCGCAGATCGTGGCCCACCACATGCGCTTCGCCAGCAGTTGGTTTCAACAGGCCGCACAGCATTTTGAAGGTGGTGGATTTGCCAGCGCCATTGGGGCCGAGCAGGCCGAAGATTTCACCCTTGTGCACCTCAAAGCTGACATTGTCGGTGGCGGTGAATTCGCCGAAACGCTTGGTGAGGTTGCGGCAGGACACGGCAATGTCGGAATCCAGCTTGACCGGCGGCAGACGCTCGGCCAGCGCTGAAGTGCCGCCGGGGCCGCCGCCGAGCAAATCGATGAAGGCGTCTTCGAAGCGCGCAGGCACCTGTGCCAGCCGCACCTGCGCCTGATCGGACAGGGCCTGGAGCTGCTCCGCTTGAGCGCCCTCGCGCAACACCACGCGCACGCCGGCGCCCTGG
>JBDIAW010000095.1:0-2520 GCA_039812585.1 Actinomycetota bacterium
CGCATCGCCGGTGCCCTCAAAGGCCTGGTCAGCAACGGGACCATCACCCAAGAGCAGGCCGACAAGGTGGCCTCCACGCTGGCCAACGACCTACCCCGGGGCAGAGGCGAGGGCATGGGCCGCCATGGCGGGATGGGGCCCGGCGCTATGGGTATGCGAGGTGAAGGGTTTGGGCTGCGCCTGGGCCAGGACCTCTCTGTGGCAGCCCAAACCCTGGGGCTGACCGAGGATCAACTGCGCACCGAGCTGGACAAGGGCACCACGTTGGCTACCCTGGCTCAGCAGAAGGGTGTCAACAAAGACACCCTGGTCAACGCCCTGGTTGAGGCCGCCAAGAAACACCTGGCGCAGGAAGTCACCGAGGGTGATCTGACCCAGGCGCAAGCTGATCAGATCAGCGCCAACCTGGCCACACGCATTGCCGGTATGGTCGAACGGGGCCGCCCCACTCGTGGTGACGGGGCTGGCCCGCAGGCAGGCCATGGCGGCTGGGGTGGCCGTGGCGGCCGAGAAGGCGTCGGCCCAGGTGGGCCCGGTGCGGGGCAGGCCAGTACCGTCGACCCCTCCTCCTCCGTTAACAGCTAGGCACAGCTCACTCCACGAACAGAACGTCGTCGTCGGGAAGGTTTTCCCGACGACGACGTTCGCGTTCTTTGGCAAAGACGAACTTGCGTACCTGGTCGGCCATCTGCGTGGTCACCTCATCGAAGGTGATGACCACTTCCTCCTGACCGTCGCGACCCTCCACAGTTCGCAACACCCGACCGTTAATCCACACTTCTTCACGCAACAGAAACTCCAACTCCATCACGTCACCGTGCTGCATGTCTCCCTTGGGAAACGAGCATCGAATGCCCCCCTCCCCAATGTCAATCATCTTTCCTTTGCACTTACTGCCCGATTTAGGGCCGCCGAAAAAGATGGCGGCTACTGGAGTGCGGTGCGCAACCCTCACGAAGCGCCGCCGCTGCACTACTTCTGCTTTACCTAAAGGGCTCAGGCGCCAGAGCACCAACTCGCCCCGAGGAAACGCACCCGCGAAGGCCACCGGCAAGCAGCCGTTACCCCGGCCTACCCGCCACCACACCATGAGCTCGGCCCCTGCGGTTGGTGGCGGATAAGCCTTGCTCTCCTCATGCAGTGTCACCCACATCACGGTCGGGCTGACAGATTCAATCTTGCCTACATAAGTGAGGTTGCCTTCACGAATGGTCACGATCACACCCGTCTCAGGCACCACGTCGTCACTCATCGCATCACCTCCCTCTGGTACTTCCCGTCCGAGCAGCAGAATAAGCCACCTCCCTGCCTGCCGATTTTTCTCCTGCAGGATTCTCCTCTCTCATTAAGCAGCTTGGGCTAGGAAGTGGGACCGGCTGTTGCGTAAAGCAGACAACGCCCTGGCCTTTCGCCGCTCGATGGTGCGCACACTCACCCCGTTGACCGCTGCCACACGCAACTCCGGGCGTTGCTCAGCGCGCTGAGCACGGCTGAGCACAGGGCTGGTCGACCGGGGCTGATCAGCCAGGGCTACGAGCACCTTGGCCTCCTCACCATCAATAAGGCCGCAGCGACGGGCCCAATGGATCATCTGGGTCAGGGTGGGCTCTTCCTTGCCACATTCTTGCTGCCGAGCTTGAGCCAGCAACCTCCCGTTGGGGTCACAGGGAACCTCACGCAGACGAGGCTGCCCGGCTCTGCGCGAAGGCAGCCACTCCCGCAACAACCCAGCACGGGTATCCAGCAACAAGTTGGCAGCCACGGCATGGGTTCGGCGTTGCCAGGGAAAAGCAAGGATCTGAGCGGTGAGTTCGCCGATCACCAGTGCTTCAGTGTCAGGACCGCATAGGGAGCGCAGGAGGTGGGTGAGCTTGCTCACTCCAGGAGCCAGTAGATGCAGCACCACCAAGACAGCTTGCTCATCGTTGCCACCCTCGGTACTGGCCCACCACACCAGCGCCGCCAATGCCGCATTGCAGGTAGCGGGGTCCTGCTGATCGCGCCAGGACAACAGCTGTTGAATGCTGCCGATCTGCTCCAAATGAGGATGGCGTTGGGCCCAGACGCCCAGGCGTTGCTCGTCATCCAAGCGGTGCGCCAAGGCTGGGAAGTCTCCCAGGCAGCGCAGCCAGGTGGTGCAAGTACGAGAGGTTGAGTCTGAGGTCATCACTGGCATAACCCCAACAGTCATGATCGTTGTCCAGTGTCATGACCACCAGGTTGTCGACCATGTTGTTCACCGGTAAATCCCCTGCTCAGGCCGGTATCGATTCACGAGCTGAGACGAGAGAAGCTCATCGGTGAGAAATCTCAAACCGATTCGTGCCAGCATGGATACTATCCGGTCGTACGATCGGTGGATCATCTCTGAGCAACGTTGGAGGAATACATGTCAGCACCCTTTGAGCAACCTTCCCAGCCCGCCTCGGCTCAACCTGCTCAACCCAGCAGCATCGCCACAGCGGTCAAACTGATGTACGCCGGTGCCGTCGTCTCTGTGGTCAGCGGATTGGCCAGTAT